>NZ_JAILYN010000013.1:50949-95120 GCF_019795155.1 Marinobacterium arenosum
TTTCAGGCTTCAGGCAAGGTTCCGGTCGCCCACGGAGTGGGCTGCTACCAAGCATCTGCCCCTTGTAGGCGATTCATCCGCGACCATCCCCCAACACCGGCTTCGGAACCAGGGCATCCAAGGACATAAAAAGCGAGCGGCCACGCCGGAGCCCCGCAGCAGCGGGCTCCGACCGCGACAGTTTCAGGCTTCGTGGCAAGGTTCCAGTCGCCCACGGAGTGGGCTGCTACGGCAAGCTCCTGTAGGGTGCCACCCGGGGCGCCACCGCCGCAGGCGGTTGAAAGTTTGGCCGGCCAGGTCCGGCCCTACAGGCAGTCGCCACGTCTCAAAAGGTCATTTACCTTCGGCGCTTGCCGCATCGGCCGCCACGCCGTCGCTGCAGAAATACTGCTGGCGGCGCAACAGGAAGCGGCAGCCATCGTGGCTGATCTCGCGATCGCTGCAGAAGAACCGCGCCCACTCGCTCTCGTCCTCCAACGGCTTCAGCCGATAGGGCGGCACCCCTTCGCAGAACGTGGCGCTGGGCTCGGCGACCGCCAGGCAGGCTTTCAGGAACAGCCCCTGGTTGATGGTGCAGGTATTGCCGTCACAATCTTGCTGGGTCAGCTTGGTCAGCGCCCGGTCGAGACAGGCCTGCTGATTATGCTGGCTGCCGTACTCACTCCCCTGCTTGATGAACAACTGCGCTTCCTCGGCACGCTCGGCGTTCCATGCCTGCAGCCATTTCGGCCCCTGCCAGCCGATCAACAGGGCCAGCAGCAGCAATGCTGCCAGTATCAGTTTCCAGGCTTTCATCGCAATATCCTTTTAGCGCGGCGCACGGACGTAAAGCCCGTACAGACAGCAGAACAGACCGACCACCGACAGCAACATGCCACCGTTGACCAACAGCGGGTGACGAATCATATAGGGTACGAATTCGTGCTGCTGTTGCAGGTCGCATTCCCCCTGGTGGAAATCGAACGAGCCGCCGCTGTCGAGACAGGCGTCCACCAGCGACTGCTCGTACAGGTAGCCGGCCATCATCAGCAGGCCGGGCACGATCAGTAGCAGAAGGCCAATACGCAGCATCAGTTGTCGTCGCTGATGCCGATGTTGGAAATCCCGCCGTTGGCCGCCAGTTCGCGCAACGCAGTGATCGCCGCCCGATTCGGGTTCTTCAGCGCCTTGAGCTGATCAAGCACCGCCTGCTGGAAAGCGTCCTCGATCTCCATCAACTCATGGGTGTTGATCAGCTTGATCAGCTCCTCGTCGGACAGCTGGTCGTCGCTTTCGGTGACCTCGATGAAGGTCGCCACGCATTCACGCGACAGGTTGGCAATCCCGCTGGCCTCTTCCAGGTCGGCGGAGATCATGCAGTTCAGCGTCTCGAACAGAGCCACCGCGGCATCCAACGCCGGTGAAGCGCCGTACATCGGGAACTCTTCCAGGTCCGGCATATTGTCCTCGACGTGATCCAACTGCACCTCGAAATTCATCTTGGCGCCGGTATTGGCCAGGTGGTCCCAGACACCATCGAGAATCAGCCGCAGCCGGGCGGCATCACCAAATTCCACCAGCCGGGAGAACAAGGCATAGTTCGGAAACATGCGCTCGGTCAAAGCGGCACAAAAAGCACACAGCTGCCAGTCTTTCAGCTCTTTCAGCTGGCGATCGATCTGCGGCAGTTCAGACATAAGGTTCTCCGGGAGGAATGGAAATCGGCTCTTATTGTAAGCATTTTCGCCGTTATTGCAGCACCTGCCCCGCCAGGCGATTATTGTCAGGGTAATGTTGATATACTTTTTTGCGATAACGATAACCCAACTTATATATCAGACATGTTGATATACTTTTTTGCGATAACAAAAAACTAAACAAGAACTTATATATCAGACAGATTGGCGAGGCATTGGATGCGTCAACAAACCTTTCTCTCCAGCCTGATGCATAAGCTGGATCTGCTCAGCGAGTGGAGCGGCTATGCGATCTCATGGCTTACCCTGTTGATGGTGCTAGTCACCTTCACCATCGTGGTGATGCGCTACCTGTTCAACGTCGGCAATATCGCGTTGCAGGAATCGGTCATCTATATGCACAGTTTCGTGTTCCTGTTAGGCGCAGCCTACACCCTGAAACATGACGGCCACGTGCGGGTGGATATCTTCTACCGGCCGATGACCGAGCGAAACCAAGCAATCATCAATATTATCGGCACCCTGGGGCTGTTGCTGCCGGTGACCGGCTTCATCTTCTATATCTCCTGGGAGTACGTAGCCACCTCCTGGTCGCTGCTGGAGGGTTCACAGGAAGCCGGCGGCCTGGAGTACCGTTACCTGCTGAAAACCAGCCTGCTGCTGATGCCGGCACTGATGATCCTGCAGGGGATTGCGGAACTGATTCGCAATTTCCTGGTACTGACCGGCCAGGGTCACCTGCTCAAACCGGATGAGGAACACGCACTATGATCGAGCTGCTGCCACTACTGTTGTTCGTTGTAGCGGTTTTCGTGCTGCTGCTGGGCTATTCGGTCGCCTTCTCGCTGGCCGGTACCGGCCTGCTGTTCGCCGCCATCGGCACGCTGACCGGCACCTTCGAGCCGGTATTCCTGGAAGCGATCCCCAACCGGCTGTTCGGCATCATGAACAACGAGGTGCTGATCGCAGTACCTTTGTTCGTGTTCATGGGGGTGATGCTGGAGAAGTCGAAGATCGCCGAGGAGTTGCTCGACACCATGGCGGTGCTATTCGGCCCGATGCGGGGTGGCCTGGGTATCTCGGTGACCCTGGTCGGCATGCTGCTGGCCGCCAGTACCGGTATCGTCGGCGCCACCGTGGTGACCATGGGGCTGCTGTCGCTGCCGACCATGCTGCGACGCGGCTACGATGCCAGGGTCGCCGCCGGCACCATCTGCGCCTCCGGCACCCTGGGCCAGATCATCCCGCCGTCGATCGTACTGGTACTGCTAGGCGACGTGATCTCCTCCGCCTATCAGCAAAGCCAGCTGGACCGTGGCATCTTCTCGCCGGATACCGTGACCGTCGGCGACCTGTTCCTCGGCGCATTGCTGCCCGGCCTGCTGCTGGTACTGGCCTACGTGTTCTACCTGGTGTACAAAGCGATCGCCTCGCCGGACAGCGTACCGGCGATTCCGGCCGAAGAGCGCGCGGCGATGGACAACCTGCCGGGCCGCATCATGAAGGCGTTGCTGCCACCGGTACTGCTGATCGTGCTGGTACTGGGTTCGATCCTGGCCGGCCTGGCCACACCGACCGAAGCGGCCTCGGTGGGCGCCGTCGGCGCGATGGTACTGGCGCTGTTTAAACGTAGCCTGAACCTGACCATCCTGCGCGAAGTGATGCGCTCCACCACCCAGGTCAGCTCGATGGTATTCATCATCCTGGTCGGCGCGTCGATCTTCTCGTTGGTGTTCCGTGGTTACGGCGGCGACGACCTGGTACGTGAGTTCCTGACCGGCCTGCCCGGCGGGGTGTTCGGCGCCATGGCGCTGGTGATGCTGGTGATCTTCCTGCTCGGCTTCTTCCTCGACTTTATCGAGATCACCTTCGTGGTGGTACCGATCGTTGCGCCGATTCTGCTGTCGATGGGGCTGGATCCGATCTGGCTGGGGATCATGTTCGCATTGAACCTGCAGACCTCGTTCCTGACGCCGCCGTTCGGCTTCGCGCTGTTCTACCTGCGCGGCGTGGCACCGGCCACCGTCACCACCGGCCAGATCTACCGCGGGGTAATGCCGTTCATCTTCATCCAGTTGCTGGCACTGGCCGCGCTGGCCTACTGGCCGGCAATGGCCACCTGGCTACCGACCCTGGTTTACGGCTAAACCGGAGGTGACACCCGCGGATTGCGCCAACCCTGTCGCGGTCGGAGCCCGCTGCTACAAGTAGCGGGTTTCGTGCCACAACAGCCTTTTATAGCCCTTGTGGCTGGCGCTCCTGCGGGTTCTTCACCACGCCATGTAGGGCCGGACCCGGCCGGGCAGGTCTGGCCGGCCAAACGCCGACAGGCATTTTCAACCGCCTGCGGCGGTGGCGCCCCGGGTGGCGCCCTACAGGGCCCTGCCGTAGCAGCCCGCTCCGAGGGCGACACCTGCGGACCCTGCCAGTGGCGCCGTTTATAGCCTGCAGCTATCGAAAAGCTCCCGAAAGGACATAAAAAATCCGGAATCTCGACCGAGGATTCCGGATTTTCTTTCGCATAGTCAACGGCTCAATGAGCTTAATTGATCGGCACTAGGCATCAAGCCTGCTTTTTTATTGTTTCCCGTTATTGAGATCAGGACAGGGTACGGGCGTTCAGGTAGGCCTGCTCGGAGACTCCGTGCCACTTAACCGCCTGGTCGCGGAACTTGACGAAGGAGTCGAACACCTTCTTGGTCATCGGATCCTTGTCCGCTTCTTCACGGACCACCGCGTCGGACAATACCTTGATCTTCTTCAGTACCTCGTCCGGGAACTGGCGCAGCTCGACGCCGTGCTCGTTGACCAGCTGTTCCAGCGCCTGGTTGTTCTTGGCGGTGAAGTCGGCCAGCATATCCTGGTTGGCGACGCGGATCGCGTTGCGTACCACTACCTGCAGGTCTTTCGGCAGCGCTTCGAAAGCTTCCTTGTTCATGAAGCACTCCAGCGTAGTGCCCGGCTCGTGCCAGCCCGGATAGTAGTAGTACTTGGCCGCCTTGTGCAGGCCGAACGCCAGGTCGTTGTACGGACCCACCCACTCGGTGGCGTCGATCGCACCGGACTGCAGCGACGGGAAGATCTCACCGCCCGGCAGCAGCACCGGGGTACCGCCGGCACGCTTCAGCACTTCACCGCCGAGGCCCGGGATACGCATTTTCAGGCCTTCCAGGTCGGCCACGCTGTTGATCTCTTTGTTGAACCAGCCGCCCATCTGCACGCCGGTGTTGCCGGCTGCGCCCGGCACCAGGCCGAACTCTGCATAGACCTCTTCCCACAGCTCCATACCACCGCCGTGGTACAGCCAGGAGTTCATCTCCTGGGCGGTCAGACCGAACGGCACCGCCGCGAAGAACTGAGCCGCGCGGCTCTTGCCCTTCCAGTAGTAGGACGCGCCATGACCCATTTCCGCGGTACCGCGTGAAACAGCATCGAAGATCTCCAGGGCACCCACCAGTTCTTTGGCGCCGTACACTTTCACCTGAATGCGGCCACCGCTCATCTCATTGATCAGCTTGGCCAGGTTGTTCGCACCAGTTCCCAGGCCGGGGAAATTCTTCGGCCAGGTGGTAACCATCTTCCATTTGAATTCCGGGGCCGCCTGAGCGGTGCCGGACGCCAGCGCACCCGCTGCCAGCGTAGCCGCACCTGCGCCCTGTAGAAATTGACGACGTTTCACGTGTTCGCTCCCTTGATCATGGCAATGAATGACAGAAAATAGCATGGCCCTATCGGGGCCGCAATTTGCCATTTAGAGGTAAATGTATTGCATGTTCAATATCGGTCAGGGCAGGTTTTTCCACCATTTGCCGACCGATTACCGCTGGCATGACGGGATTTCAGGCTGTGGCTGTAGTTTGGCTACATAACATTGGTATACTTTATGCGGTCAACCCGGTCAGGTGAGAGAGCCGTCTTGAATTCCTTCAATTTGCTGAAGTCCATCGCTGACGCACGCCCCAAGCTGCGTAAGTCGGAGCAGAAGGTCGCCGATTACGTGCTGTCGAAACCTGACGAGGTGATCCATATGCGGATCGTCGACCTGGCATCGGAAGCCAACGTCAGCGAACCGACCGTGGTGCGCTTCTGTCGCGCGCTGCACTACGACGGTTTCCAGGATTTCAAGCTGACCCTGGCACAGGGGCTGGCCAGCAACGCCAACTTCGAGCAGTTCTCGCTGAACAGCCAGGATACCGTCACCGAGTTCAAGCAGAAGATCTTCGACTCGATGATCGGCAACCTGATCACGATCCGCGACCAGCTGGATGCCAACTCGCTGGAAGACGCCATCAGCGCGCTGGCGATCGCCAACCGGGTGGAATTCTACGGCTTCGGCGCCTCCGCGCCGGTCTGCGATGACGCCCAGCACAAGTTCTTCCGTCTCAAGGTCTCCGCCACCGCTTATTCCGACCCCCATATGCAGACCATCTCGGCAGTCACCCTGGGTGAGGGCGATGTGGTGGTCGCGATCTCGCAGACCGGCCGCACCAAGGATCTGCTGCATACCGTCAAGCTGGTCCGCGATACCGGCGCCGCAGTGATTTCGCTCTGTCCAAGCAACACCCCGCTGGCCGAGCTGGCCACCATCCCGATCCATATCGATGTCGAGGAGGATAAAGACCTCAGCACCCTGATGTCCTCGCGGGTACTGCACCTGGTGGTGATCGACGTGCTGGCGGTCGGCGTGGCGATGCGTCTGGGGCCGGGCCTGCTGGACCACCTCAAGACCATCAAGCGCAGCCTGCGCTCGTTGCGCCAGAACGACAAGCGCCTGCCGGTACGCCGCATGCCGCCGGCCGGCAAATAACCGTTTCACCCACCGGCAACGATTGTCATCCCTCTGAAGCAACGGCTTCACCGTTCTGCAATGGCCCGCCCGTACTCTATCGGCAGGTTCAAATCTGGTTGAATATTGACCAACAATACGATAAAAGCTTAATAACGCTGTCTCTCAAGCCCCGCTGAGACCGCTACTGGCTCAGCAGGTCCCGTCGACGCGGCTGTAAAGGAGCTAGTATTATGCAGATACGGAAAACCCTGACAGACACCACCGGCACCCTGCCGAATGAAGTCTTCGACGTACTGATCGGCTATGAGGATCAGGAGAAGATCGAACAGAAAAAACGTGCTACCCGCCGTTCCCTGGAAGCCCGCCGTGCCATTGAGCGCCATCGCGAGGAGAAGGAACTGGCCCGCAACGTCAACGACGATCTCTGGTTCGACGATATCTAGCAGCCTGCCGGGCTTGGCACTGAACTACTACGGCAAAGCCGGTCGTCGGCTACCGGCATGCCCGCCCCGCTACATCTCCGGATAGAGGATATCCAGCGGTATCGCTCGGCCCCCTTCGACCACCATTGCCGCATGCTGGCGGCGCAGCTGTCGGGGTTCGGCCACACCGCAGGCGTGGGCGATCATCTCCACTTCATGCACCAGGTTGTGGTGATAGTGGGCCACCCGGTCGGCCTTGACCTCCGGCACCAGGCCACGCTGCAGTTCCGGATTATGAGTGGTCACCCCGGTCGGGCAGGTATTGCGGTTGCACTGCATCGCCTGGATGCAGCCGAGCGAGAACATGAAGCCACGCGCCGTCACGACGAAGTCCGCCCCCAGACAGATCGCCGCCGCCACATCGGTCGGGTTGATCAGCTTGCCGGACGCGATCACCCGGATCCGGTCGCGCAGCTCGTGCTCCACCAGCTTGTTGACCAGCAGCGGCAGGCTTTCGCGCAGCGGCAGGCCGACACTGTCAATCAGCGGCATCGGTGCCGCGCCGGTTCCGCCATCGGAACTGTCCAGGGTGATAAAGTCCGGTGCCTGCTCCCGGCCGCGGGCGTCCACCGCCCGACAGAACTCGTCCAGCCAAGCCACCGAGCCCAGTACCAGCTTGAAGCCGACCGGCTTGCCGGTCACTTCGCGGATATGATTGAGCCGGTCGAGCAGATCATCGATTGAGCCGATATCGGGGTGGCGGTTCGGGCTGATCGACGCCTGGCCCACCGGAATACTCCGGATCAGCGCAATCTCTTCGGTGACCTTGCCGGCCGGCAGGATCCCGCCCTTGCCCGGCTTCGCCCCCTGGCTGAGCTTCAGTTCGAACATCCTGACCTGCGGGATGGCCGCTTTTTCACGCAACTTTTCGTCACTGAGCAGCCCATGCTCGTCACGTACACCGTACTTGGCGGTGCCGATCTGGTAGACGATGTCACAGCCGCCCTCCAGGTGATGGGGCGACAGCCCGCCCTCACCGGTATTCATCCAGCAGCCCGCCTTGCGGGCACCGCGGGACAGCGCCTGGACCGCCGGCCGGGACAGTGCGCCGTAGCTCATACCGGAAATATTGAAGAAAGAGGGCGCATCATAGGGCTCACGGCAGTAGGGGCCGATCCGCATCGGCTGGCTGCTGGCGGCATCCTCCTCGAGGGTTGGGAACGGGCAGTTCAGGAAGTAGTAGGTACCGGGTATGCGCAGATCGCGGCTGGAGCCGAACGCGACGGTGTTGTCGATATTCTTGCAGGCCCGGTACACCCAGCTGCGCTGAGCACGGTTGAACGGCATCTCTTCGCGGTCCATCGCGAAAAAATACTGCCGGAAGAACTCGCCAATATGCTCGAAAAGATAACGAAAACGTCCGATCAGCGGGTAGTTACGGCGGATGGTATGTACCGTCTGGTGCTTGTCGGCCTGATAGAGCACAACAGCCACCACCAGCAGCGATACCACCAGCAACAAAACCACACCACCAAATGCAGCGATGAAGTTTATGGCAAAACTGTTCACCGAAGCGTTCATTCCCGGCCCCTTTACGGCTGAATAGAGTCTCTATCCTAGCGCTAAACAGGGTCCGAAACGATTAGCCGCACGGTTGTGAAGCATGTCCGGGATATAAACCCCATACTCATTGCCGGATTTTATCGCCGGATTGCCGGACCACGCGGCGCTTGTTCAGCTGAGGTAGATGTTTCCCGCTAATCGGCGAAGAACCATAACAAAGGCAGCTCAGAGCTCATCCAGCCGGCCGGCATCGCGCGCCATCCGCATCGCCTCGTGCCGCTCCAACTCCAGCAGCTGGCCGAGCAGTTCACGCGTCGATTCGGTATCCGCCTTGCCCAGCAGGTAGCGATACAGGCCGATCAGCCGCTCATGCTGGGTCAGCACCTCGGCAACGATCTGGTCACTGCTCATTTTGCTGAACTCCAGCGCCAGGATCAGCTGGATCGGCTGCTTGTCCAGGTATTCGCAGCACCAGGTATTCAACGCATTGGTACTGGCCTGCTGCTGGAAACCAAGCAACATGTGTTGCAGCAGGCGTTCATGCGCCGCCAGGTACTCCAGCAGCCACTGCACCTTGATATCCTGCCGCACCTTGGCACCCGACATCAGGTGCTGCGCCAGCTGGCGGTGAAACTCGCCGGTCCACTGAAGCACATCGCTCAGGGTTTCTAATTTCATCACATCGGCTCCTTACAGGGTCAGGATATGGCGATAGCCGGCCACCTCTACCCGGTAGCGGGTCGTCCGGCGCAGAAAGTCGCGCTGTGCCTCCAGCGCATCGGGGTCACCATGGATCAGCTGGATGGCACAGTCATCCGGCAGCGCCGAGCCCTGCAGCCACTGCCCGATCTGCAGGTGATCCGCATGGCCGGACAAGCCATCCAGCATCTCGACCCGGGCACGGCACTCCACCCACTCACCATGGATCCTGACGCTTTCTACCCCCTGCAGCATCTTCGCCCCCCGGGTACCACCGGCCTGGTAGCCGGTCAGCAATACCGTGGTGCGGTGATCCGGCAACAGCCGCTTCATATGGTGCAGGATCCGCCCGCCGGTCACCATGCCACTGCCGGCGATGATGATATGCGGATAGTTCAGCTGCTCGAGCGCCTTGGACTGGTCGACACTGTCGACGTAGCTGACCGCCTGGTACATCCGGCGGCTCTGCTCCCGGTTCAGCCGCAGGTATTTGTTATACCGGCAGTAGATATCGGATACATCGATCGCCATCGGGCTGTCGAGATAGACAGGCAGTTGCGGTATCCGCCCCTGCTCCATCAGCGTCGCCAGCATATGCTGCAACAACTGAGCGCGACCGACGGCGAAACTGGGTATCAGCACGATGCCGCCCTTGGCGACCGTTTCGCTAACCACCCCGGCCAGCTGCTCAAAGGGATCGGTGTCGGTGTGACGGCGATCGCCGTAGGTCGATTCCAGCAACAGCAGGTCCAGTGCCGGCAGCGGCTGCGGTGGGTGCATAAACAGATCATCGGGCCGGCCGACATCGCCGGAGAAACCGACTGTTTTACCCTCACCCTGCAGAATCACGCTGCCGGCGCCAAGAATATGGCCGGCAGGCTGCAGGTGGAAGCGCAGACTGCCAACTTCGACCGGCTGCTCGAAACGGATCGGCTGGAACAGCTCCAGGCAACGCTCCGCCGTCTGCCGATCGTACAGAGGCTCCGGGTGGGCATGCTTGCCGAGTCGATGACGGGCGTAGAAACGGGCATCCTCCTCCTGCAGGTGACCGCTGTCCGGCAGCAGGATGCCACAGAGCGCCTCGGTGGCGGGGTGGCAGTACACCGGCCCCCGATAGCCTTTGCTGTACAGCAGCGGGATATAACCGGAATGGTCCAGGTGGGCATGGGTCAGTACCACCGCATCCAGCTGATCGATATCCAACGGCAGCGGCTGCCAGTTACGTTCGCGCAGCCACTTATAGCCCTGGAACAGACCGCAATCCACCAACACCCGGGTATCGCCGCTATGCACCAGGTACTTGGAACCGGTCACCGTCTGGGTGCCGCCCAGGAAGATTATTTTCATTGCTACCTCCTCGGCCATAACGGTCCGGCACGATGCACGCTCATAAACTCGCCTCACCGACGGTAAAGATATCGCGATTGTTACGGTAGTAATCCAATGCGTAGTCCCGTTCACCGGGGCTTTCGGCAAACAGGGTGAACAGTGGTGCCCCGGCCCGGGCGACATCGCCAACCTTGAGATGCAGCCGCAGGCCGGCAACGGTATCGCCCGGCGCCCCGGCCAGTTTCGCCAGCCGGGCCAGCCGGCGGTTGTCGATCGCCTGCAGGATCCCACTACGGCACGCATTGACAGTTTCCTGGTAGCTGGCCTGCGGCAACGGCTTCAAGCCGCCCTGGGCCTCGGCGATCCGCTGGAACTGCCCCCAGGCGCGGCCCGAATCCAGAATCTCCGCCGCCTGCCGGTAGGCCGTTGCCACCCCCTGGCCATCGGCCATGTCGATCAACTCGGCCGCCAGCAGCAGTGCCCGTTCGCGCAGGTCCTGCGGCGCCTGCAGGTTTCCGCGCAGCACCGCCAGCACATCACGCGCCTCCTCCACCGGACCGATACCGCGACCGACCGGCTGACTGCCATTGGTCAGCAGGCAGCGCAGCTCGATCCCCAGCGCCTGACCCACCTCGCGGAACTGCTCGGCCAACCACTCGCCATCGGCCTGACTGCGCACCTTGGCGGTCTGTCCGACCGGGATATCGATCAGCACATGAGTTGAGCCGGCGGCGACCTTCTTGGAGATCACCGAGGCGATCAGCTGACCTTCGCCATCCAGGTCCAGCGCCCGCTCGATACGGATCATCAGATCATCGGCCGGACTCAGGTTGACCCGCCCGCCCCAGGCCAGGCAGGCGCCGGCCTGGTTGACCACCTGCTGCATCTCCGCCAGGCTCAGATCGACCCGGGTCAGGGTTTCCAGGGTATCGGCGGTACCGGCCGGCGAGGTGATCGCGCGGGAGGAGGTTTTCGGCATCACCAGGCCGGCGGCGCTGGCGATCGCCACCACCAGCGGGGTGGTCCGGTTGCCCGGCACCCCGCCGATGCAATGCTTGTCGTAGATGCGTTCGTGGCCGGGCCATTGCAGCCGTTCGCCGCACTCCACCATCGCCCGGGTCAGCGAGATGATCTCAACCAGGCTCAGCCGTTCGCCGACACAGGCGCTGATAAAGCTGGCAATCTCGATATCGCTGTATTGGTAGCTGCTGATATCGGCGATGATGGCGTGGATTTCAACGGCATCGAGCCGATGCCCGTAGAGTTTCTTGCGCACCGCGCTCATCGACGCCACCAGCGGCGCGTGACCGACGCTGACCCGGTCACTGTCCAGCAGGTGCAGGCTGCGCCAGGCGATGCGCGACAGGCCGATATGGCCGGGCGGCAGCACGGACGGGGCGACCACGTTCAGTGTGGCGATCAGGCGCCGGCCCTGGTAACCGACGGTCAGCCGCGAGCTCGACTCGAACCCTTCGGCGCGGCAGATATCACAGTCTTCGCGCATATACACCACCGGCTCGTCATGGGTATCGATACCCATGTTGAGGGCGGTCAGGATATGCAGATCGGGCATTGTCAGTTCCTCGACGGCCTTTGACCCGCCCCGTTACGCTGCTCGGATCGATCGGCAAACAGAGATCCGTACGCTCCGAGACAACTCAGCGAAGAAACCGGGGGTACTCTTATGAATAGCATCAACCGGCAGAAGCTGCCGGTCTGGACGCGCCGCTCAGGCGTCCCCCTGATGCTGAGCGTATTGCGAGGTAAAAGCACGAGGGGCGAGGACGGCAGCTCGGCCAGGATCAGGGACATTATTAACAGTCAGGCAACAGATGATCCTTCACCCCATTGCGGTTAGTGGCCGATGATTTGAAACCCTATGCGGTCCCTGGTTTGCGCCGTGCGTTTCCACCAATCCAAATCGTCAGCATACGGACCTGGCTCGTTCGACGAACGAGCCGACCTATATCAGGCCTGCTCGCTAAGCAGCGCACACAGGGGCTCATTGATGTAGTAGTTGCTGCGACCGATCTTCGCTTTCAGCAGAAAGCCATGTTCGACCAGTTGATCCAGGTACTTGGTGGCGGTGATACGCGAGACGCCCAGATCATCCATGACAAACTCGATTTTGGTGTAGGGGTGGTTGAACAGGTTGTTCAGCAGCTCCTGACGGTAGATTTTCGGCAGTTCTTCACGCATGCGATGTTTGTACTGGCGCATGAGTGCCTTCATGTTCTGGATCAGCGTGATGGTTGCCTGTGCGGTTTCGCTCACCCCATCCAGCATGTAAAGGAACCAGGGTTCCCACTCACCGGTTTCGCGCACCCGCTGTAGCTGGCGGTAGTACTCGGCCTTGTTGCGGATGAAGTAGCGGCTGAGGTAGAGCACCGGCAGGTTGAGCAGCCCCTGCGCCACCAGATAGAGCAGGTTCAGTATGCGTCCGGTACGGCCGTTGCCGTCATAGAACGGATGAATGCTCTCGAACTGGTGGTGAATAATCGCCATCTTGACCAGCGGGTCTGCATCACAGAGGCGATCGTCGTTGATATACCCCACCAGATTGTCCATCAGCTCCTCTATCTCTTTGGCATGCTGAGGCGGTGTGTAGATGATCTCTCCGGTACGGGCATTTTTCAGATCTGTACCCGGGAGTCGACGCAGGCCGGCCCGGTTGTGTTCAAGGTGCTGCTGTACGGTCAGAATGTCGTTCAGGCGGATCAGTTTCTGCTGACGCACCACAGCAAATCCCTGCCGCAGGGCATAGGCATAGTCCTGCACCTCCTTCGCAGCGGGTTCGACTGCCGCTTCCGTCAATAGGTTGGCCTTATAGAGCGCATCGTGGGTGGTCACGATGTTCTCAATCTCGGAGCTGTCCTTTGCCTCCTGCAAACTCAGGGTATTGATCAGTATGGCTTCATTCGGGATGGTGGCCGCAACGCCTTTCAGCTCGGCCAGATAACGGTGTGCCTCTGCCGTCTTCTTCAGAACAGAGCGCGTCTCCAGTTCAGCAATGTTGCCAAGCGGCAGTCTGGGGATAGGATGGGTGGTCATGTCCGGTCTCGATTCCTGTCTAGATTCAGGGAAAATCTATACATATCGATGGAACATGTATATATTTTCCGAAAAACTATGCATGTCTCGATAGATACATATAAATATTCATGTTTTCTATACATGTCCGGCGCAGTGACAACTCCCTTCGGCCGGGAATAGAGCAACAGCTGACGCAGCTGGCGGTCGACCGGCCAAGCTTGCGGCGGGCGTTGTCCGGATGGCCCTAGACCACCTGGATCGCCTCATCGATCAGCGACATTTGGGGCTCCGACCGCCACCGTTCCCAGCGGGGTCGGCTGCGACAGGCGCGCTTCGATCCGGGCCAGTAACTCCTCGCGGTGGAACGGCTTACCGATGAAGCCCACCGCACCCAGCTCGAACGCCCGCAGTTTGTCTTCCATCCCGTCCAAAGCCGACAGCATCACCACCCGGGTTCGCCAGCCGCAATCCCACATCCGCAAGCGCTTCAAGACCTTAAATCCGTCTACCTGGGGCATCATGATATCGAGCAGTACCAAGTCGAAGGTTTGCTGCTCGAGGCGCTGGATCGCCTCCTGACCACCCCGCGCAAAGCTCACCTCGTAGCGGTTGCCGTCCAGGATACTGTGCAGCAGCTTCAGATTTTCCGGTTCATCATCCACCGCCAGGATCTTGGGCTTTTTAGTCATCAAATACTCGCTATTCCGTGCAGATAGCGAAGGGGACCCGAATTTAGCGGCGCAGACAGTCAATAGTGCCGCACAAAAAACGTACATTCCCCTTCGACGTCTAGGGACGTATAGAAGCCGCCAAGAGTGTTTTCCGGTCCCTAAAACTAATAGACAAGGCAAGATGTGCAATGCAGCGGATCACTTATTATCACCAATAGCCCCCCATGAACGCTTCTCACGCCGCTTACAATACCCGGATATCCATAACAAAAAGGCTCCGTATCAGGCTAATACGGTCTTGGTAAGGTGTATCTATGACCTGATGCGTCAGCCGTGTGGACGGCTGCAGACTATCGCCCGAGCAGGTCGGTGACAGGAATAGAATTCTGGACTGAGAAGTGGTCAGAGCTACGAAAAACCGCCGCCGGTGGAGGAGAAGCGATTAAACCTGAGTCCTCGTAAAGGTCTCGGGTTCAGGCAGCCCAAAGTGGCATTTAAAGAATACCGTCAGGCAGCACAGGAGAATGTCGCACCTCGGAGTTGAGTTCGCGCCCAGTTGAATAAAAAGCCGCCAATCTTGGCGGCTTTCTTCTAATTTCAGGATGAGACTATATTTTCATTCCACAACCTCACTGGCATGAAAGCAGGCCTTCACTCCAGCGGGGCGTGATTGACAAAAGAAGCGCTTACTCGACGGTAACCGACTTGGCCAGGTTACGCGGCTGGTCGACGTCGGTGCCTTTCAGTACTGCCACATGGTAGGACAGCAATTGCAGCGGCAAGGTATAGAGGATCGGTTCCAGTTCGCTGCTGACCTGCGGCACTTCCAGTACCTGCACGCCGCTCTCCGGCTTGACCTCCTGGGCGCAACCGGCAAATACGAACAGTTCGCCGCCGCGGGCGCGCACCTCCTGCAGGTTGGCCTTCAGCTTGTCGAGCATGTCGTTGCGCGGCGCCACGGTGACCACCGGCATCTCCTTGTCGACCAACGCCAGCGGGCCATGTTTCAGCTCGCCGGCCGGGTAGGACTCGGCGTGGATATAGGAGATCTCCTTCAGCTTCAGCGCCCCCTCCATCGCCACCGGGTAGAGGGTGCCGCGGCCGAGGAACAACGCGTGCTGCTTCTCGGCAAACGCCTGCGCCATCTGCCGGATCGCCGGGTCCAGCTCCAGCGCCTGCTGCAACAGTTGCGGCAGCTGCTGCAGGTCGGTGACGATACGCTGTTCATCGGCCTCGGCCAGGCCGTGGCGGCGGCCCAGTGCCAGGGTGGTCAGCAGCAGTGCCACCAACTGGGTGGTGAACGCCTTGGTGGAGGCGACACCGATCTCCGGACCGGCATTGGTCATCAGGCTCAGGTCGGATTCGCGCACCAGCGAGCTGCCCGGTACGTTACAGATCGCCAGGCTGGCCAGCACCCGCTCCTTCACTTCACGTAGCGCCGCCAAGGTATCGGCGGTTTCGCCGGACTGGGAGATGGTCAGCAGCAGGGTTCCCTGCGGCAGCACCACCTTGCGGTAGCGGAATTCGCTGGCCACCTCGACCATACAGGGGATGCCGACCAGCTCCTCGAGCCAGTATTTGGCGATCAAGCCGGCATGGTAGCTGGTACCGCAGGCGACGATCTGGACCTGGCGCACCTGATCGAAGATCGCACCGGCTTCAGCACCGAATGCCTGCTCCAGCAACCGACCGTTGCTGGTTCGGCCAGCCAACGTGGCCTTGACCACCTCCGGCTGCTCGTAGATCTCCTTCAGCATGTAGTGCTTGAAGGTGCCTTTGTCGGCCGCGCTGGTACCGTGCTCGTACTGCACCACCGGATGTTCAACCGGCTCACCAGCAGCGTTCCAGACCTGGATCGCGTCACAGGTCAGCCGGGCGATATCGCCCTCCGCCAGGAACATGAAGCGGTCGGTGACCTGCAGCAGTGCCAGCTGGTCCGAGGCGATGAAGTTTTCGCCGCCCAGGCCGACGCCGATCACCAGCGGGCTGCCTTTACGTGCCGCCACCAATTGATCCGGCTGGTCGGCGCTGATCACGCCCAGCGCGAACGCCCCTTCCAGCTGGCCGGTTACCGCGGCGACCGCCGCCACCAGGTCATGCTGCGGCTGACGGGCCAGTTCGCGGGCCAGCAGGTGGGCGATCACCTCGGTATCGGTGTCGGAGCTGAACGGATAACCTTCCGCCTGCAACTGCGCTTTCAGCGGCTCGAAGTTCTCGATGATGCCGTTATGCACCACCGCCAGCCGCTCGCCGGACATATGCGGATGGGCATTGCCTTCGGTCGGCTTGCCGTGGGTCGCCCAGCGGGTGTGGGCGATACCCAGACCGCCAGCGAGCGGCTGTTCGGCGGCGGCATCGCTCAACGCCTGCACCTTGCCGGCGCGACGCAGCCGCTGCAGTTGCTCACCATTCCAGAGCGCCACCCCGGCCGAGTCGTAGCCGCGATACTCCAGCCGACGCAGGCCTTCCAGCAGGATCTCCATCACCGGCCGTTGGCCGACCGCACCTACAATTCCACACATAGTCTGCTACCGTTGTCAGGGCCGCCTGCATCAAGCGCAGCGGCTGTAACCGTCGTAAATATTGAAAAAACCTTGCTGAATCAGGCCTTACGCGGCTTCTGCCAGCTGCTGATATTGCGCTGTTTGCCACGGGCGACCGCCAGTTCGTCGTCGGCCACCGCTTTGGTGACCGTCGAGCCGGCCGCCACGGTGGCACCGGCGCCGATCTGCACGGGCGCGACCAGCGAACTGTTGGAGCCGATGAAGGCGCCGTCGCCGATCTCGGTGCGGAACTTGTTGACGCCATCGTAGTTGCAGGTGATGGTGCCGGCACCGATGTTAACCCCCTGGCCGATCAGGCTGTCGCCGACATAGCTCAGGTGGTTGACCTTGGAACCCGGGCCGATCCGGGCTTTCTTGGTTTCGACGAAGTTGCCGATCTTGGCCTTGTCGGCCAGTTCGGTACCGGGCCGCAAGCGCGCGTAAGGGCCCACTTCGCAGCCGGCGCCGACCTGTGCCTGCTCAAGGTGGGAGTTGGCCTTGATATGGGCGCCGTCGGCGATCTCGGAGTCACGGATCACGCAGTTCGACTCGATTAGCACGTTGTTGCCGATCTTCACCCGCCCTTCCAGCACCACGTTGATATCGATGCAGATATCCTGGCCGTGCTCGATCTCGCCACGCAGGTCGATGCGGGCCGGATCGGCCAGGGTGACGCCACCAAGCATCAGCTGTTCAGCCTGCTGCTGCTGGTACCAGCGTTCCAGGGTGGCCAGTTGCAGCCGGTTGTTGACCCCCTGCACCTCCTGCTCACAGCCCGGCTGGATCGCCTCGATCGGCATCCCCTGGCCGGCCGCCATGGCGATGATATCGGTCAGGTAGTACTCGCCCTGGGCATTCTCCGCCGACAACTGCGGCAGCCACTCGGCCAGCGCTTTGGCCGGCAGCGCCAGGATGCCGGTGTTCACTTCACGGACCGCGCGCTGCGCCTCGCTGGCATCCTTCTGCTCGATGATCGCCACCACCTGCTGCCGTTCATTGCGGATGATGCGGCCGTAGCCGGTCGGATCGGCCAGTTCGACGGTCAGCAGGCCCAATTTGCCCTGGGCGGCGATATTGACCAGCTGCTGCATGGTCTGCTGTTCGGTCAGCGGCACATCACCGTACAACACCAGTACCACCCCCTCACCTACTGCCGGCATCGCCTGGGCCACCGCGTGACCGGTCCCCAGTTGCTGCTGCTGCAGGGCAAATGTCAGCGGCTGACCGGCCAATGCCTCACGCAGCTGGTCGGCGCCATGGCCGATCACCACGTGCAGTTTGGCATTGTCCAGCTGGCTGGCCCGGTCGATCACATGCTGAACCATCGGCTTGCCGCCGACCCGGTGCAGCACCTTCGGCAGCGCGGATTTCATACGGCTGCCCTGACCGGCAGCGAGGATGACCACATCGACAGACATCGTATCTCCAATTCTTCGGTGCCGGCCAAAGTGAACGGTTGTAAGCCGGCGATATTGGCCTGCACTTTACCCTAAGCTAGACTCGAAACGAACAGGGTTTGTCAGAGAAAAATTGACAAAATGCACGAGCAAATACTGGCTCAGCTGGATCTCAGCGAGCGCGAGATCCGCATCTACCGAGCATTGCTGGAACTGGGCCCCAGCGCGATCCGCGCCATTGCCGACAAAGCGGATATCAACCGCGGCACCACCTACGACTGCCTGAAGGGAATGCAGCAGAAAGGGATCGTCGCCTACCTGCCGAAGGGCAAGCGGCGCTACTTCTCGGCCCGCGAGCCGGAGGTCTTGCTGGACCTGGCCGAGGAACGGCGCCGCAACCTGGACCATGCCATGGAGCAGCTGCGCAGCCGGGTGATTCCCGAGCTGCACCACCTGAAGCCGGACTTCAGCGCCGCCAATGTGCAGTTTTACGAGGGTGATGACGGCATCGAGTGGGTACTGCGTGACCTGCTCAATACGGTGGCGGCCGGCGAACAGCTCGAATACAGCGTATTTTCGTCCAAACCGATCCGCCCGCACCTGTACCGCCCCTTCCCGAACTACACCGTGCAGCGGGTTCAGCGCGGCATCCAGGTCAGGGTGATCGCCATCGGCGAAGGCGGCGAGGAAGCCAAGCTGTCGCAGCGTAAGTGGATCCGCACCGACGGGCCGGTGGACGCCGCCTATATCGCCATCTATCCGCCGAAAGTGGCGATCATCTCGCTGGCATCGGAGAACTACCCCACCGCGGTGGTGATCGATTCGGCCGAAGTGGCCGCCGCCCAGCAGATCGTGTTCGATACGCTCTGGGGGTTGTTATGAGGGTTGAGTTAACCGTTAAGAGTATTGAGTGAACAGTTTTGAGATTACAGAAGCTCTGTGCGGGCCGCAGCAAGGTGGTAGGCGCCGTTTTCTGTACAGTCGGGAACTAAATCCAAATGGAGCCCTACAGGCTCCTGGTCGGCTGAACCTGCCCGGCCGGAGCCAACCCTACAGTGGTGCGCATCGGTGAATGTTAGCCAGGTAGGCTCGCTAATGGCCACTGTTAACTAGCAACTTAACACTGGCTACTAAGAAAAAAGGCAGCCCTGAGGCTGCCTTTTTAGTCGTAAGTCGAGTTCGCAATCAGCGACCAAGCTTCTTGCGAATCTGCTGCAGGGTGCGCAGCTGAGCGGTTGCTTCGGCCAGCTGAGCGGCAGCGCGGGAGTAATCCAGCTCGCTGCTCTTGTCAGCCATCGCCTGCTCAGCATGCTTCTGCGCTTCCTGAGCAGCGGCTTCGCTGAGGTCCTTCGCACGCAGCGCGGTGTCTGCCAAGATCGAGATCTTGTGCGGCTGAACTTCGAAGAAGCCACCGGATACGTAGAAGATATCCTGCTCGCCGCCCTGTTTGCGCAGCTCGACAGGGCCTGGTTTCAGTTCCGTCAGAAGCGGAGCGTGACCCGGGTAGATACCCAGGTCACCCAGGCTACCTGTTACCGATACGAATTCGATAAGACCGGAGAAGATCTCCTCTTCGGCACTTACGATATCGCAATGAACAGTCATAGCCATGTCAATTACCTCTTAAAGGTGTCCGCCAGGAACACTTACATGTTCTTGGCTTTCTCTACCGCTTCGTCGATACCGCCGACCATGTAGAACGCCTGCTCCGGCAGCGAATCGAATTCGCCTTCCAGGATGCCTTTGAAACCACGGATGGTTTCTTTCAGCGGCACGTATTTACCCGGTGCACCGGTGAATACTTCTGCCACGAAGAACGGCTGGGACAGGAAGCGCTGGATCTTACGCGCACGGGCTACGATCTGCTTGTCTTCTTCAGACAGCTCGTCCATACCCAGGATCGCGATGATGTCCTTCAGTTCCTTGTAGCGCTGCAGTACGCCCTGAACGTTACGAGCGATGTCGTAGTGTTCCTGGCCGATTACCAGCGGGTCCAGCTGACGGGACGTGGAGTCCAGCGGATCTACCGCCGGGTAGATACCCAGCTCGGCGATCTGACGGGACAGTACCACGGTCGCGTCCAGGTGGGAGAAGGTGGTTGCCGGAGACGGGTCGGTCAAGTCATCCGCCGGTACGTATACCGCCTGGATTGAGGTGATGGAACCGGTCTTGGTGGAGGTGATACGCTCCTGCAGAACGCCCATCTCTTCCGCCAGGGTCGGCTGGTAACCTACCGCAGACGGCATACGACCCAGCAGTGCCGATACTTCGGTACCCGCCAGGGTGTAACGGTAGATGTTGTCGACGAACAGCAGTACGTCGCGACCTTCGTCACGGAACTTCTCAGCCATGGTCAGGCCGGTCAGCGCTACACGCAGACGGTTACCCGGCGGCTCGTTCATCTGACCGTATACCAGAGATACTTTGTCCAATACGTTGGACTCTTTCATCTCGTAGTAGAAGTCGTTACCTTCACGGGTACGCTCACCCACGCCGGCGAATACGGAGTAACCGGAGTGCTCGATCGCGATGTTACGGATCAGCTCCATCATGTTTACGGTTTTACCTACACCGGCACCACCGAACAGACCAACCTTACCGCCTTTCGCGAACGGGCATACCAGGTCGATAACCTTGATACCGGTTTCCAGCAGTTCGTTGGACGCTGCCTGCTCCGCGTAAGACGGTGCCTTACGGTGGATCGGCATGCGCTCTTCTTCCCCGATATCGCCACATTCGTCGATCGGGTTACCCAGTACGTCCATGATGCGGCCCAGGGTCGCAGTACCTACAGGTACAGACACCGGCGCACCAGTATTTTCTACATCCCAACCACGGCTCACACCTTCGGTCTGACCCATGGCGATCGCACGTACAACACCGTCGCCCAGCTGCTGCTGAACTTCCAGTGTCAGGCCGGTCTTGCTGACGGTCAATGCGTCATAAACCTTCGGTACGTTGTCACGCGGGAATTCCACGTCGACTACCGCACCGATAATCTGAACAATACGTCCGCTACTCATGTTCGGATCCTCTTAATTTTTTACCTGTTCACTGCGTTAAACAGCAGCAGCACCGCCGACGATCTCAGAGATTTCCTGAGTGATCGCGGCCTGACGAGCTTTGTTGTAAACCATCTGCAGCTCATCAATAAGGTTGCCGGCGTTGTCTGTTGCGTTCTTCATCGCCAGCATACGGGCTGCCTGTTCACAGGCATTGTTCTCAACCACGGCCTGATAGACCAGGGACTCTACGTAGCGCACGAGCAGGCCGTTAAGCAGCTCTTTTGCCTCCGGTTCGTAGATGTAATCCCAGTGATGGTTGAGACGTTCATCATCGTCTTCTGCCTTCAGCGGCAGCACCTGCTCGACGACCGGCTTCTGGGTCATGGTGTTCACGAACTCGTTGGAGACGATGTACACACGATCCAGTTTGCCTTCGTCATAGGCATCCAGCATCACCTTGACGGCACCGATCAGTTCAGCCACTTCCGGCGCATCACCCAGGTGGGTTTTCGCCGCAACGACATTACCGCCAAAGTTCCTGAAGAACGTGACCGCCTTGGAGCCCAGCGCGCAAACATCGACTTCGATGCTCTTGTCGCTGTTGGCTTTCATTTCGGTCAGCGCAGCTTTGAACGCGTTGATGTTCAGACCGCCGCAAAGGCCACGATCGGTCGACACCACGATGAAGCCGACGCGCTTGACCTCACGTTCCTGCAGGTACAGGTGCTTGTATTCAGGGTTGGACTTGGCCAGGTGCTGAATTACGCCACGGATACTCCGGGCGTACGGGCGAGACGACTGCATGCGATCCTGGGCTTTGCGCATCTTAGACGCAGCCACCATTTCCATGGCGCTGGTAATTTTGCGCGTGCTGCCAATGCTCGCAATCTGCGTTTTAATCTCTTTTCCGACTGCCATAGTTCCGCCTATAAAACCTTAACTTAGCGTTTGATCTGCACGGCGCTGCCGCGCAGATCACCTACTCCGATGAGTAATTACCAAGTTTGGGTAGACTTGAACTTCTCAATGCCGGCTTTGAACTGCGCTGCAATCTCGTCGCTGTATGCGCCGGATTCGTTGATCTGCTTCATCAGGTCAGCGTATTCGCTGTTGAAGTAAGCGATCAGGGCAGATTCGAAGTCCAGGATTTTGTTCAGTTCTACGTCGTTCAGGTAACCTTCGTTGGCAGCGTACAGGCTCAGACCCATGTCCGCGACGGACATCGGCGAGTACTGTTTCTGCTTCATCAGTTCGGTTACGCGCTGACCGTGCTCCAGCTGAGCACGGGTGGCATCGTCAAGGTCGGATGCGAACTGTGCGAACGCAGCCAATTCACGATACTGTGCCAGTGCCAGACGCACACCACCACCCAGCTTCTTGATGATCTTGGTCTGGGCTGCACCACCTACACGGGATACAGACAGACCGGCGTTGATCGCCGGACGGATACCTGAGTTGAACAGGTCACTTTCCAGGAAGATCTGACCATCGGTGATGGAGATAACGTTGGTCGGTACGAACGCGGATACGTCGCCACCCTGAGTTTCGATTACCGGCAGTGCGGTCAGGGAACCGGTCTGGCCCTTAACTTCACCGTTGGTGAACTTCTCAACGTAGTCGGCGTTAACGCGTGCAGCACGCTCCAGCAGACGGGAGTGCAGGTAGAACACGTCACCCGGGTAAGCTTCACGGCCCGGCGGACGACGCAGCAGCAGGGAGATCTGACGGTATGCCCAGGCCTGTTTGGTCAGGTCATCGTATACGATCAGCGCGTCTTCACCGCGATCGCGGAAGTATTCACCCATGGAGCAACCAGCGTACGGCGCCAGGAACTGCATCGCAGCCGGATCGGCCGCGCCGGCAGCAACCACGATGGTGTGATCCATCGCACCGTGCTCTTCCAGCTTGCGAACCACGTTGGCGATAGTGGACTGTTTCTGGCCCACGGCAACGTAGATACACTTAACGCCGGTACCTTTCTGGTTGATGATCGCGTCGATAGCGATCGCGGATTTACCGATCTGACGGTCACCGATGATCAGCTCACGCTGGCCACGGCCGATCGGCACCATCGCGTCGATGGACTTCAGACCGGTCTGCACCGGCTGGTCAACGGACTGACGGGCGATTACGCCCGGCGCCACTTTCTCGACAGCGTCGGTCAGTTTGGTATCGATCGGGCCTTTGCCGTCGATCGGGTTACCCAGGCCGTCTACCACGCGACCCAGCAGTTCCGGACCGACCGGTACTTCCAGGATGCGGCCGGTACAACGGGCAGTCATGCCTTCTACCAGGCCCTGGTATTCACCCAGTACTACGGCACCCACGGAGTCGCGCTCCAGGTTGAGCGCCATACCATAGATACCGCCAGGGAATTCGATCATCTCCCCGTACATCACGTCAGCCAGACCGTGGATCAGGATGATGCCATCGGATACGCTGACGATAGTGCCCTCATTACGGGCTTCAGAAGACACATCCAGCTTTTCGATGCGCTTCTTGAGAATCTCGCTGATCTCAGATGGATTCAGTTGCTGCATGTTTATTCCTCACACTCAGGAATTCATCGCTTCGGCCAGTTTCGCGATTCGCGCGCGAACTGAGCCATCGATCACCAGGTCTTCGGTGCGGATCACCACGCCGCCCAGAATGGACTTGTCCACCTGTGCGGTCAGGTTCACTTCACGTCCCAACTTGGTGCCGAGCGCCTGAGTTAGTTTCTGTTGCTGCTGCTCGGTCAGCTCGAAGGCGGTGGTCACGTCGATATCGACGGACTTGTTGTGGTTCGCCTTCAGCCGTTCGAACTGCGCAAAGATTTCCGGAAGCAGAGCCAGGCGTCGATTTTCCGCCAGCAGGAACACGAAGTTCCTGCCGGCTTCATCCATCTGTTCTTCGCAGACGGAGATCACGACCTCGGCTTTCTGCTCGCTTGTCAGAGCAGGGTTACCCAGTACGAGGGTCATCCGATCGTCCTGAGTCACCGCAGCAGCGGTGACCAGCATCGATGACCACTGATCGAGGCTGCCCTTTTCCAGCGCATATTCAAACGCAGCTTTCGTGTAGGGCCGTGCGACTGTATTGAGTTCAGCCATCATAAACCTCGCTTAAAGCTCAGCAGCCAGCTTCTCAACCAGCTGTGCGTGGGCTTGCTCGTCAATAGAGGCTTCCAGGATCTTTTCAGCGCCTGCCACGGCCAGAACTGCAACCTGCGCACGCAGGGCTTCTTTGGCGCGGTTTGCTTCCTGTTCGATTTCAGCCTGGGCAGCAGCTTTTACGCGTTCAGCTTCTTCACGCGCCTGCTCTTTGGCTTCATCGATGATCTGGTTAGCCCGCTTATTGGCTTGTTCAATGATGGCGGCAGCCTGCTCTTTGCTTTCACGCATGTCTGCAGCGGCCTTTTGCTGGGCCAGATGCAGATCGCGCGCAGCGCGCTCGGCAGCGTCCAGGCCTTCGGCGATCTTTTTCTTGCGCTCTGCCAGTGCAGCCGTAATCGGCGGCCACACATACTTCATGCAGAAGACAACAAAGATAGCGAACGCGATGGCCTGACCAATGATGGTGAGATTGATATTCACGCCATTACCTCTCGCGGTTGTCCTAAAAAGTAGTTACCCAAGACGGGTCCAAAAACGGTCTACTTATTAGCCGGCAACAGCGAACAGGACGTACAGACCAAGGCCTACACCGATCATCGGAATAGCGTCAACCAGACCCATTACGATGAAGAACTGGGTACGCAGCAGCGGGACCAGTTCCGGCTGACGCGCAGCACCCTCGATGAATTTGCCACCCAGGATACCGATGCCGATAGCAGCACCAATTGCACCCAGACCCAGCATCAGCGCAGCAGCGATATACAGCAATTCAGCCATTTGATTTCTCCAAAGTTCTATATCTAAAGGTTAAGTTCAAGTTTTAAAGCAAACTGTTTTTCGCGATCACTAACTCAATGCTCATCGTGAGCCATCGCCAAGTAGACGATTGTCAGCACCATGAAGATGAATGCCTGCAGCGTAATAATCAGAATGTGGAAGATCGCCCAAGGCACGGACAGCACCCACTGCATCCAGAACGGCAACAGCGCAATCAGGATAAAGATCATCTCGCCGGCATACATGTTACCGAACAGTCGCAGTGCCAGGGAGACCGGCTTGGCCAGCAGGCCAACGACTTCCAGGAACAGGTTGAACGGCAGAAAAATCTTCGGCAGCGGCTGGAATGAAAGCTCTTTCAGGAAGCCGCCCAAACCTTTCTGCTTGATGCTGTAGTAGACGATCAGCCCGAAGACACTGATGGCCATACCACCGGTCGCGTTCACATCGGTCGTCGGCACCACTTTCATGTAGCCGAGCCCCATCTGACCGGCAATGTACGGCAGCCAGTCAACCGGAACCAGGTCCATGGCGTTCATCAGGAAGATCCACACGAAGACGGTCAGCGACAGCGGCGCAACCAGCGGGTTCTTGTAGTGGAAGATCCCCTTCACGTTGTCATCGACGAACTCGATGACCGTCTCGATGAAGTTCTGGGTATTACCCGGCACCCCGGCAGTGACGCGCTTGGCGATCTTGCTGAAGAACCACAGGAAGAAAACACCCAGACCGACAGACCACAGCAGGGTGTCGACGTTGATCGCCCAGAAACCGAATTCCTGGGGCAACGCCAGCTCACCATGAGCCGGATCAGTATTGACAAAACGCCAGCTATCGGTTTTTTCATGATAGCCAAACGTCAAGTTGGTCAAGTGGTGCGATATGTACTCTGAGGATGTGACAGTTCCGCTAGCCATTCTCAGTTTCTCTCAGTCAAAGTTTTTGGAACCTTTTATTCAGCCATACCAGTGCCGCAAAATTCACGAGATGCAGCAGGATAAAAGTGGCAAATAGGGAAAATGGGCTCAATGGTCGAACCAGGATGAACGCGGCGGCGAACAGCAGCGCGGTCATCCCCATTTTCCATATTTCACTTGCATACATCTCAGCCAACACTTGGCCCGCCGATGCGCCGGGTTTATGGCGTAACGCGCGCCGGGCGAAATAGAGGTTGGGGATGAGGTAGATCGCGCCCCCGAGCAGCGCAGAGTAGCCTGCCGTCCGGTCAAAACCGGCCAGCAGCAGCGCTATCAGCAGCGTTAATCCCGCCTGGACCAGGAGAATTCGGTAAATCCTGCCGCGCATCCGCTCACTATGGACCCCCTGTTTACGGTTCCCCTTGCCCATTCGTTTGCGCGCTTTCCCCGGTCGAAACTCTAAATGCCAAGCATGCGTCTTAGATCAGCGTGCAGATTATATGGAGTTCCCAACCCGGCATCAACCAGCGAAATAGGTATTTGCACTAATGTAGTAGCCCTTGCCGCAGACCGGATTTCCACGCTAACGCGGCAAGGTTAAGGAGAGGTTACCGTCCGCCGGCCGGCGGGCGGTGAATGTTCAGTTGAGGCTGGCGAGGATCGACTCCAGCGCATCGGGCGAGTCATAGGCGATGGTGATCTTGCCCTTGCCACGGCTGTTGCCGGAGATCTGCACCTTGGTAGCCAGCTTGCGGGACAGTTCGCCGGCCCAGTGTTCCAGCTGCGGGTCGGCCGCCGCCTTGGCCGGCTTGCGCGGCGGCAGTTCGCCGCCCTCCTGCAGTTTGCGCACCAGCGCTTCGGTCTGGCGTACCGACAGCCCCTTGCCGACCACCTCGTTGGCCGCCGCCAGCTGGTTGTCGCCGCTCAAGCTCAGCAGTGCCCGGGCATGGCCCATCTCCAGATCGCCGTACTCCAGCATCTTCTTGACCTCGTCGCCGAGGTTGATCAGCCGCAACAGGTTGGTGACCGCCGAGCGCGACTTGCCGACCGCCTCGGCCACCTCCTGCTGGGTCAGTTCGAACTCTTCCTGCAGCCGGGCCAGCGCCACCGCCTCTTCGATCGGGTTCAGGTTCTCGCGCTGGATGTTTTCGATCAGCGCCATGGCGATCGCCGCCTCATCGGGCACATCGCGCACGATCGCCGGAATCTCCTCCAGTTCCGCCATCTGGCTGGCGCGCCAGCGCCGTTCACCGGCAATGATCTCGTAGCGCTCGCCGCCAATCGGCCGCACCACGATCGGCTGCATCACCCCCTGGGCCCGGATCGACGCCGCCAGCTCCTCCAGCGCCTGCGGTTCCAGGTCACGACGCGGCTGATATTTGCCGCGCTGGATCAGGTGTACCGGCAGCAACCGGTAGCCGTCGCCGGCCTGGTCGATCGCCACCTCGGTGACATCGCCAGCCTGCTCCGCCGCCGGGCTCACGTTGGACAACAGCGCTTCCAGGCCGCGGCCCAGTCCTCGTTTCTTTGCCGCCATCAATCAGCTTCCTGTACCGTTTCGCGGGCTTGCGCCTGTTCCTGTTCGGTGCGGCGGATCAGTTCGCCGGCCAGTGACAGGTAGGCCATCGCGCCGCGGGAGTTCTTGTCATACAGCAGTGCCGGCAGGCCGTGGCTGGGTGCCTCGGCCAAGCGCACGTTGCGCGGGATCACGGTGCGGTAGACCTTGTCGCCGAAATACTCGACCAAATGGCTGGAAACATCCTTGGTCAGGCTCATGCGCGGATCGAACATGGTGCGCAGAATCCCCTCGATCTTCAGCTTCGGGTTGAGCCGCTGGTTGATCTTGTCGATGGTGCCGATCAGCGCCGAGATCCCCTCAAGCGCGTAGTATTCGCACTGCATCGGGATGATCACCCCGCAGGAGGCGGACAGCGCGTTGACGGTCAGCAGGTTCAACGACGGCGGGTTGTCGATCAGCACGAAATCATACTCGTCGGCCAGCTCCATCAACGCCATCTTCAGGCGGAATTCGCGCCGTGGCAGTTGCAACAGCTCCACCTCGGCCGCGGTCAGGTCGCCGTTGGCACCGATCAGGTCGTAGCCGGCCGGGCTGTTGCGTACGATCGCCTGCTCGATCTTGGCCTGATCGGTCAGCAGTTCGTAAACCGAATGTTCCAGCTCATGCTTGTCGACCCCGCTGCCCATGGTGGCGTTGCCCTGCGGATCCAGGTCGATCAGCAGCACCCGCTTCTTGGTCGCCACCAGCGATGCCGCCAGGTTGACGCAGGTGGTGGTCTTGCCGACCCCGCCTTTCTGGTTGGTAATGGTCAGAATCTTGGCCACGCTCAGCTTCTCCCGACAATCAGCAGATGACGCTCGCCCTCGGTGCCCGGCACCTGCAGCCGATGGCTGGCCTGCAACCGGTAGCCCGGCGGCAGCTGCGCCAGTTCGTCGTCAGGATACAGTCCTTTCATGGCGATAAAAATACCATCTTCGCTGCACAGCGCCTGGCACCAGTTGATCATGTCGGCCAGCGAGGCGAAGGCCCGCGAGATCACCTGGCGGGCCGGTGCGATATCGGCCTGTTCGACCCGGCTCTGGATCACCGTCAGGTTGTCGAGCCCCAGCTGCGCCTTGACCTGCAGCTGGAAGCGGGTCTTCTTGCCATTGCTGTCCAACGTAGTGACGGCGATATCCGGTTTACAGATCGCCACCGGAATACCCGGCAGGCCGGGGCCGCTGCCGACGTCGATCAGCGGCTCATCCTGGATGTACGGCAACACGCTGAGACTGTCGATCAGATGACGGTCGACCATCTCCAACGGATCCCGCACCGCGGTCAGGTTGTAGGCCTGGTTCCATTTGATCAGCAATTGCAGGTAGGCCAGCAGTTGCTCAACCTGGGATTTGCCCAGCGTCAGGCCGAGTTTGTCGATGCCGCGTTCCAGACGCTGTTTCAGTTGTTGTTCCATTAACCGTTCGCCTTCTGCTGGCGCTCGGCCAGCTGGTGTTTTTTCAGATAAACCAACAACAGCGAGATCGCCGCCGGCGTCATGCCCTGGATCCGACTGGCCTGGGCGATAGTTTCCGGACGGATCTCCTTCAGTTTGCTCTTCAGCTCGTTGGACAGGCCGCCGACCTGGTCGTAGTCCAAGACCGCCGGCAACGGCGTGTTTTCCTGCCGGCGCATCTGCTCGATCTCCTCCTTCTGGCGATCAATGTAGCCGGCGTACTTGAACTGGATCTCGACCTGCTCGGCGACCTGGCGGTCGCTGACCGGCTCGCCCTTCAGGCCGGCCACGTCGGCATAGCCAAGCTCCGGCCGCTTGATCAGGTCCGCCAGGCTGTATTCGCGGCTCAGCGGTGTGCTCAGTTTATCGGCCAGTTGCTGAGCTTCCGATGAACCGGCCTGCACCCAGCTGTCACGCAGCCGCTGCTGCTCCCGCTCGATCGCCTCGCGCTTGTCGCAGAAACGGCGCCAGCGTTCCTCGCCAACCAGGCCGAGCCGGTAACCGGTCTCGGTCAGTCGCAGGTCGGCATTGTCCTCGCGCAGGATCAGCCGGTATTCCGCCCGGCTGGTGAACATCCGGTAGGGTTCCGAGGTGCCGAGGGTGATCAGGTCGTCGACCAGCACCCCGATATAGGCCTCGTCGCGGCGCGGATACCAGGGCTCCTTGCCCTGTGCCCGCAGCGCCGCATTGGCGCCGGCCAGCAGCCCCTGGGCGCCGGCCTCTTCGTAACCGGTGGTGCCGTTGATCTGGCCGGCGAAGTACAGCCCGGCCAATACCTTGGTCTCCAGGCTGTGCTTGAGATCCTGCGGATTGAAGAAATCGTACTCGATGGCGTAGCCCGGCCGGGTGATATGGGCGTTCTCGAAACCGCGGATCGAGCGCACCGCCGCCAGCTGGATATCGAACGGCAGACTGGTCGAGATACCGTTGGGATACAGCTCATGGGTGGTCAGCCCTTCCGGCTCGACGAATACCTGATGCGCTTCCTTGTCGGCAAAGCGCATGATCTTGTCTTCCACCGACGGGCAGTAACGCGGCCCGACGCCGTCGATCACCCCGGTGTACATCGGCGAGCGATCCAGCCCGCTGCGCAGGATCTCGTGGGTGCGGGCGTTGGTGTGGGTGATGTAGCAGCTGATCTGGCGCGGCTGTTCCGCCGCTGAACCGATAAACGACATCACCGGTGTCGGAGTGTCGCCCGGTTGCTCCTGCATCAGGCTGAAGTCGACCGTACGGGCATCGATGCGCGGCGGCGTACCGGTCTTCAGCCGGTCGACCCGCAGCGGCAGCTCGCGCAGCCGGTCGGCCAGGGTGATCGACGGCGGATCACCGGCGCGACCACCGGAGTGGTTCTCCAGCCCGATATGGATCTTGCCGCCCAGGAAGGTGCCGGCGGTCAGCACTACCGACTCGGCGTGGAAACGGATGCCGGTCTGAGTTACCACCCCCTTGACGGTCTCCCCTTCGACGATCAGGTCGTCGGCCGCTTGCTGGAAGATCAGCAGGTTGTGCTGGTTTTCCAGGATCTGGCGGATCGCCGCCTTGTACAGCACCCTATCAGCCTGGGCGCGGGTGGCACGTACGGCCGGGCCCTTGCGGGAATTAAGCACCCGGAACTGGATACCACCACGGTCGGTCGCCCGCGCCATGGCCCCGTCCAGCGCATCGATCTCCTTGACCAGATGGCTCTTGCCGATGCCGCCGATCGCCGGATTACAGGACATCTGACCCAGCGTCTCTATGTTATGCGTCAGCAGCAGGGTCTGGGCGCCCATTCGGGCGGCGGCCAGTGCCGCTTCGGTGCCGGCATGGCCTCCACCGATCACAATGACATCAAAGCGGGTGGGATAATCCACTTATGCAATCCTCAAACTCTTTTAGATTAGGTACGCGAGACCAACGACGGACGGTTGGCAGGAAGGGCTGCAAGTATACAACGGCCGGAGAGGCGAAGGAATGATCAAAAAATAGCCAGATCGTTTGCTTGGTTTGTAAATCAAAAATATAGAAGAATATGAATATATAAAGAGAGGTTTGTTTTTATGTATTGTTTTTAGTGGCGGCCCATTCTGTGGCTAACTCTAAAAATGTTAATAAAAACATGCGGATACGGGAGCTGAAACCCTGTCTTGTTGCTGGGATGAAGTTGCTCACAACCCCCTCCCAAAACTGTGTATAAAAGTGGTGGTTATGCACAGGCTAAGTTACCAACAGCCATTTTGGCAATCTATACGCCCCCGGCCAACAGTCAACACACAGCCTATTGTGGATAAGAAAATGGGCGTTGGCCAGCGGCTTCGGTATGATCGGGCTTTATGATGCGGACCAGGGAGAATCGGCTGCCATGCGCTGGATAGTGGTCACTGTACTGATGGTGGGGTTGCTCGGCTGTGCCCAGCAGCGATATGAGGATGGCCAGGCGTCGTTGGAGCTTGACCGGCTTCGGCTGCAGGCCGGCCAGTTCGATATGGATCTGCTACGCCAGCCGACCGCCGCGACCAAGCACCTGCGTCTCTATATCGAAGCGGACCTGAGCGGCTGGTTCAATGGCCGCTACCAGCCGCGTAAAGAGCTGGGATACTGGCTGTTCCGAGCCGATCGCGCCGCCTACTATGCGGTCTACCCCTGTGCCAGCCGCTGGGCGACCGGCTGTGACAGCTCGTTTCGCGGTGAACAGCGCTTTTCCACCGAGCTGGCCGAAGCGGTCGGTCGGATGCTGGCGCAGCTGAAGCAGCAGACCGGCGGCCAGAGTTTGGAGGTGGTGGCGATCGGCGATGCCGCCGCGTTGATGCTGAAGGTCGCCGCAGTGAGCGGTCAGATCGACCATCTGCACACCATCAATGGAACGCTGTCGCCGACGATCTGGGCGCGCCAGACCGGTCGTGAGCCGCCGCCCAGCTCCGATCCGTTGATCTACCACCGTCGGTTGGCGGCGCTGGCACAGACTCACTGGATCGCCGGCCAGCTGGCCAGCTCTCAGGAGGCGATGGCGCAGGCTTATAAAAAAGCCTTTCCTGGGGATAACTGTGTGCGTCTTCGGGTGGTCAGCGATGTCCACAGCCAGGCCGACTGGTTGCGGTTGTGGCCGGGGCTGCTCAACGATCGCTTCTACTGTGCCGGCTAGCATGCAACAAAAAAACGGCGGCTCAGCCGCCGCCGTTGGTGTCAGCCCCGCTTGGAGGCTGAGATCGCAGGGATTATAGCTGTAGATCCGTACCGCTGCCGTCTGAATCCTTGATATTGACCGCCTGCACCTCCTGCACGGTCAGCGAGCCGACCCCGACGGTGGCCCAGGCCTTGGCGCTGTTATCACCATCGATATCGTACTCGCCGGATAGCTCGGTGCTGGAGTACAAATCCGCTTTCACCTCGATAAAGTGATCACCCGGCTCCATATTTGGCATGATGAAGTTGAAATGGTGAGCCGCAGTGGTTTCCAGGATCAGACCGATCTCCTCGGCGGTTACTTCACAATCATCGGCGATGGTGATGGTGCCGTCGCCGGTCAGTGGATCCACACTGACGTCACAGCTTTCGATGACGCCGCCCATCACCGCGGACAGCTCCTGATAGCGCTCGGTAAAGATCACCTGACCCGGCGCGGCTTCCACGCCGTCAACCAATACCCGGATTGCCACGCCGCCCTTGGCGCCGGCTTTTTCTGCGGTACCGTTTTTGCCTTTCACATTGGTTTCGGTGTGCAGGCCCAGTTCCAGCGAGACGCCGATCAGCAGATCCTTCTTGTTGGCAGTACGGATACCGGCACTCATCAAGGTGGTGTAAACGGGGGCGTTGGCAAAGCCCGCATTCTGCTCGGTGGTCGAGATCAGTTGCAGGTTGCTCATATCCTTGGCATGCGCGGCGAACTTGGCCGATGCGCCATAGGCCGGCGAGAGTAACAGAGTGCTGAAAGCGGTGGCCAATACGACTTGGGTAAGCTTATTCATCAGAGATTCCTCTCAGGGGGTTAACCGGTACTGGTCTGTTGGTTTATCTCGTAAAGGGTGCGTAATTCGAGAGAAGGGCTATTAGCCGGGTACTGCTGCACGGAATTCGTATCCTTTCGGGCATCGGTTCCGAAAAGCTCGCAGGCAGTTTAAGCAGCGCACAGGCGGGGTTTGGTACTATTTTGCGCAAATGTATAACGATCTTTACAGGCACTGTATCAAGCGCTGAACAGCATCGAACGGATTGATGAGTGGGGGCTCTTTTCGTTGACGGTTTCGCTCAAACAGTGAGATTGGCAGCAAGAATCCAAGGGGAAAGTGAAAAGCTTTCTAGCTGTAAAGCTGCCGTAGACAGCAACTGTAAGCCGACCGATACGCCTTGAGCGTGCCGGCGCCATTTGTCCAGCTAAATGCGACACCATGACAGAGATCGGCTGAGCGGAAACATCAGTGAATTGCGCGGCCGGTAGCCTGATTGCCCAAGAGGGCTTGAAAGGGACGCCCGATCGCTCAGGCGTCCCGGGGGAGCTTATTTTCCAATGCAGAACGAGCTGAAGATGCGGCCGAGCAGGTCGTCGCTGGTGAACTCGCCGGTGATCTCGTTCAGGGCCTGCTGGGCCTGACGCAGGTCTTCGGCCAGCAGTTCGCCGGCGCCGTTCAGCTCCAGCTGGGCCTGGCCGGTGTGCAGCAGCTCGCTGGCCCGCTGCAATGCGTCCAGGTGACGACGGCGGGCCATGAAGCCACCTTCGGTGGTGCTGGCGTAGCCCATGCAGTCCTTCAGGTGCTGGCGCAGCAGGTCGATCCCCCCGCCGGCCTTGGCGGACAGCGAGATCAGCGTGTAGTGCGGGTGCGGCTCCAGGCCGACCTGCTCGCCGCTGAGGTCGGCCTTGTTGCGGATCACGGTGACCTTGTCCGGCTCCGGCAGCCGGTGGATGAACTCCGGCCAGATCTGTTCCGGATCGCGGGCGTCGGTGCTGGTGCCGTCGACCATCAGCAGTACCCGGTCGGCGCGTTCGATCTCCTGCCAGGCGCGGTCGATGCCGATCCGCTCCACCTCATCCGGGGCGTCGCGCAGGCCAGCGGTATCGATGATGTGCAGTGGCATACCGTCGATATGGATATGTTCGCGCAGCACGTCGCGGGTGGTGCCGGCGATATCGGTGACGATGGCGCTGTCGCGGCCGGCCAGGGCGTTCAACAGGCTGGACTTACCGGCGTTGGGTCGGCCGGCGATCACCACGTTCATCCCTTCGCGCATCAGGCTGCCCTGGCGGGCCTCGGCCTGCACCGCGCCGAGCTGGCCGATGATCGTCTTCAGGTCGGTCAGCACCTTGCCGTCGGCCAGGAAGTCGATCTCCTCCTCCGGGAAGTCGATCGCCGCCTCGACGTAGATACGCAGCTGGATCAACGACTCGACCAGCTCGTGGATCCGGCGCGAGAACTCGCCCTGCAGTGAGCGCAGCGCACAGCGGGCGGCCTGGGCGGAGGCACTGTCGATCAGGTCGGCGATCGCCTCGGCCTGGGCCAGGTCGAGCTTGTCGTTCAGGAAGGCCCGCTCGGAGAACTCGCCGGGCCGGGCCGCCCGGGCACCGAGAGAAATTACCCGGTCGAGGATAAAGTCGATGATCACCGGGCCGCCGTGGCCCTGCAGTTCCAGCACGTCTTCACCGGTAAAGGAGTTCGGGCCGGGGAAGAACAGTGCGATCCCCTGGTCGATCTGCTGGCCGTCGGCGGCCAGGAACGGGCCGTAATGGGCATAGCGCGGCTTGGGCGTCAGCCCCAGCACCTGCTCGGCGATTCGGCCGGCGTCCGGGCCGGAAACCCGGACTATGCCGACCCCGCCCCGCCCCGGCGGGGTGGCCTGGGCGGCAATGGTATCCTGATTGAGATTCTGCATAGCGGTTGCTCGTTAAGACTGGGAACGAACCTGAAATAAAAATGCCAGAAAGCGAAAAAGGCCCCCATCAGGGAGCCTTTTTAGTCTAACAGCGCGATCAGGCTTTTTTATCAGCCGGCTCGCCACCCTCGATCTGCTTGTTGATCACGTACTGCTGGGCGATCGACAGGACGTTGTTCACCACCCAGTACAGTGTCAGACCGGCCGGGAACCACAGGAAGAAGAAGGTGAACAGGATCGGCAGCAGCTTCATCACCTTGGCCTGCATCGGGTCCGGCGGGGTCGGGTTCAGCATCTGCTGGATGAACATGCTGGCGCCCATCAGGATCGGCAGAATGAAGTACGGGTCCTTGACTGACAGGTCGGCCAGGTACAGGAACTCGGCGTGACGCAGTTCCACGCTCTCCATCAGCACCCAGTACAGCGCGATGAAGATCGGCATCTGCGCCAGGATCGGCAGGCAGCCGCCCAGCGGATTGATCTTTTCTTTCTGGTACAGCTGCATCATCGCCTGGGACATCTTCTGGCGGTCGTCGCCGTACATCTCCTTCAGACGCTGCATCTCCGGGCCGAACTTGCGCATCTTGGCCATCGACTTGAACGCCTTGGCGTTCAGCTGGAACAGCGCGGCTTTCACCAGTACGGTGATGCCGATGATCGCCAGGCCCCAGTTGCCGAGCACGTTGTGGATCCACTTCAGCAGCATGTAGAGCGGCGACGCTACCCACCAGAGCCAGCCGTAGTCGACGGTCAGCTTCAGGTCTTCGTCGGCGGCGGCCATCTGCTCCTGATCTTTCGGACCGGCGTAGAAGTCGGCCGCAACGGTCTTGCTTTCACCCGGAGCGATGTCCAGCGACGGGCTGATAAAGCCGGCGATGTAGTTGCCGTTCAGCTTGCGGGTCTGGTAGGTGTAGTCGACACCCTTGGCCGGAATCCAGGCACTGATGAAGTAGTGCTGGACGAAAGCCACCCAGCCGTCGGCGGACTTCTGCTTGAAGCCCTCGTCATCCATGTCGTCGAAGTCAATCTTGATGTAGTTGTCTTCGGCGGTGGAGAACACGGCGCCCAGATAGGACTGCATGCCCATGTCAGTGGTGGAGGTCGGATCACTGCTGCGATCGCGCTTGATCTGGCCGAACAGGTTGGCCTGCCAGGGCTGCTCGGATTGGTTGTCGATGATGTAGCTGACACCGACAGTGTAGGAGCCCTGCTGGAAGCTGAACCGCTTGGTGATCTGCACGCCGTTGGCGTCGGTCAGCGTCAGGTCGACCTGCAGTTGCTGCTCGCCCTCGGCCAGGCGGTAGGTGCTGGCGCTGCTGTTATAGAGCGGGCGACCGGCCTTGCTGGCATCCGGACCGTTGGCGCCGACCAGGCCGCTCTGGGCGACATAGGTACGGTTCTGGGTCTGCTCCATCAGCACGAACGGCTGCTCGCTGCCCAGGCTGGCTTTCTGTTTCGGCAGAGAGACCTCGATGATGTCGCCGCCTTTGCGGTCGATCACCAGGTTCAGCACGTCGGTGTTGACCCGGATCAGCTGTTGCTGGGGTTGGGTGTCGCCCGCGGTGCTGGCCGGAAGGTCCGCGCCGCCGTTTTCGCTATCGGCGGCAGGCAGTTCAGTGGCGCTGCCATTGGTGCCGTAGGCCGAGCTGGAGGCGACCGGTTGTTGTTCTACCGCCGGCTGGCCGTAGTCTTCGTTCCACTGGAGAACCAATACATAGGAGATGACTGCCAGGGCGGCAACCAAGATGACTCGCTGAAAATCCATGGTGTGATTAACCGGTTTGTTATTTCAGTGATTTTTGGGCTTTTTTACGCAGTCGCGACCAGCACTTCTTGGCCAGTCGATGCAGTTCGTCCTTCTCTAGTTCACCCAGCCCCGGACGGGCAAGCACCAGAATATCCACGGCCGGCAACTGATGCTGATTCAGGCGAAAAGATTCGCGCATGATACGCCGAACGCGGTTGCGTTTGACAGCACGGCGGACATTTTTTTTCGATATTACGAAGCCGATGCGGGGGTGAGACAGGCCGTTGGGGGTGGCCAAAAGAAGGATGTGCTGGTCTGGCACCTTTAAGGTGACATTATTGAAAACGGATTTAAAACCCCCGCCAGTCAATATACGTAACTGGCGGGGGTATTCGAATTCGGCCATCTCAGGCAACCAGACCAGAGGTAGCCGAGATTAAGCGCTCAGACGCTTACGGCCTTTAGCGCGACGACGGTTAATGACCTGACGACCGTTTTTAGTGGCCATACGGGCACGGAAACCGTGAGTACGTTTGCGCTTCAGTACGCTGGGTTGGAAAGTTCTTTTCATTGCCGCAGTCCTACTAACGCTAGCTAATGTTTAGGTGGCTGATTATCCACGAGTCAAAAATCAGACGCGAAATTCTAGGGGATCCGCTGACCGACTTCAAGTGCTGATTAAAGAAAGTACAGGTTCTTTTTCTCTATACGCCTCTGCCCTTCCCCTGTCGGAGCGGGCCCACTGTTTGCCAGTCGCGCCAGTCGTGCCAGTCGTGCCAGTCGTGCCAGTCGTGCCAGTCGTGCCAGTCGTGTCTGCTGGCTCCATAGCACGGTGAAAACGGCAGATTGTTATTGTGGTTAACCCTGTGCGTGAGTGTGGATATCTATAATTAACCTATTTAAAACATATAGATGGGTTGTGGTATAAAGCACGGAAAAACGCTTGGACAGGCTGTTCCAAGGCTGTGGTCAACGCTTGACCAGCCGGCCCGGCCGGAGTCGGCTTCTACACAATGTGTATAACCCTGGGTGTAGGGGGCGGGTATATTTGGGATTGTCTGTGGATAACAGCCGAAACACAGGCTAAAATCGCCCTCTTGAGGTTATTCAGAATATTCAGGCGCGGTATAGCCGAAATGCCGGAAGGAGAGAGGGCGGATTCATGTCGGTGGAGCTATGGGATCGCTGTTTGCTGAGCCTGCAGGCGGAGTTTCCTGCCCAGCAATACAACACCTGGGTGCGTCCTTTGAAGGTGGCCGAGGATGTTCAGGGTGCACTGGTGCTGCTGGCGCCCAACCGTTTTGTCCGCGATTGGGTCAATGACAAGTACCTGTCTCGGATCCGCCAGGTGGTGGCCGAACAGAGTGGCGATATCAGCCTGGATGTGCGGCTGGAGGTCGCGCAGCGCTCATCGCCATTGATGCAGCGGCGGATGGCGACCGCCCCGGTTCGGCCGCGTCCGGCCGCGCGGGTGGCGCCGGCCAGCGGTTTTCATCCCGGGCCTTCGCCGGCACCGGCTGCCGAAGCGACCCCGATCATGCAGAGTCCGGCGGCAGCGGCCATGGAGAGCAACACCCCGGTTACGGCCGAGCATGCCGCAACGACCAGCGCCGCTGCTACGACAATGGCGCCTGCCAGCCCGGTACAAGAGCCGGTGCAGCAGTCGCTGATGCCGGGCATGATCGGCGCGATGCCGGAGCGGCAGATCGATGTCGAAGGGGGCATCAAGCATCAGTCGAATCTGAACCCGGCATTTACCTTCCAGTCGTTCGTACAGGGTAAATCGAACCAGCTGGCACTGGCGGCGGCCCAGCAGGTGGCGGACAATCCCGGCAGCGCTTACAACCCGCTGTTTATCTATGGCGGCGTCGGCCTGGGTAAAACCCACTTGATGCACGCTGTCGGTATTGAGATGCGCAAGCGCAACCCGAATGCCCGCATCGTTTATCTGCATTCCGAGCGGTTCGTGGCCGACATGGTAAAGGCGCTGCAGCTCAATGCGATCAACGATTTCAAGCGCTACTATCGTTCGGTGGATGCGTTGTTGATCGACGATATTCAGTTCTTCGCCGGCAAGGAGCGATCCCAGGAGGAGTTCTTCCATACCTTCAATGCCTTGCTGGAGAGCGGTCAGCAGATGATCCTGACGTCGGACCGTTATCCGAAGGAGATCAGTGGCGTCGAGGAGCGGCTCAAGTCACGCTTCGGCTGGGGGTTGACGGTGGCGATTGAACCGCCGGAGCTGGAGACCCGGGTAGCGATCCTGATGAAGAAGGCCGAGGAAGCGAAAATTCAGCTGCCGGACGACGCCGCCTTCTTCCTGGCGCAGAAGATCCGCTCCAACGTGCGAGAGCTGGAAGGAGCATTGAAGCGGGTGATCGCCAACGCTCACTTCACCGGAAGTGCAATTACTACGCCATTTATCAAAGAATCTCTTAAAGACCTGCTGGCTTTGCAGGACAAACAGGTTAGTATTGATAACATTCAACGCGTTGTCGCTGACTACTTTAAAATCAAGGTGTCCGACCTGCTGTCCAAGCGCCGCAGCCGCTCGGTTGCGCGCCCGCGTCAGGTGGCGATGAGTCTGGCCAAAGAGCTGACCAATCACAGCCTGCCGGAGATTGGCGACGCGTTCGGTGGCCGTGATCACACCACCGTGCTCCACGCCTGTCGCAAGATCAAGGAGCTGCGTGAAAGTGATACGGACATCCGCGAAGATTATCAGAATTTGCTGCGCCATCTGACGGCGTAATGGATCGACGGAATAAGGTGCAAGGTGGGTAACCGATGAGATTTGTCATTTCCAGAGAAGCCTTAATTAAACCGCTGCAGCTGGTTGCCGGCGTCGTCGAGCGTCGCCAGACGCTGCCGGTGCTGTCCAACATTTTGCTGGTAGCCGAAGGTGATCAGCTGTCGATGACCGGTACCGACCTTGAGGTTGAACTGGTCGGCCGGGTAACCCTCGATGAGCCCGCCGAAGCCGGCTCGGTGACGGTGCCGGCCCGTAAGCTGATGGATATCTGTAAGTCATTGCCGGATGACGCCCGCATCGAGCTGGCCCTGAATGGTCAGAAGATGGTGATCAAGGCCGGCCGCAGCCGCTTCAGCCTGTCCACCCTGCCGGCATCCGATTTCCCCAACGTCGAGGACGGCCCGCAGGCGCTGGAGCTGAGCATGGCCCAGCAGCAGCTGCGCCGGCTGATTGACAAGACCGGCTTCTCGATGGCCCAGCAGGACGTGCGTTACTACCTGAACGGGATGTTGCTGGAGATCGGTGACGGCGGCGTACGCTCGGTGTCCACCGACGGCCACCGGCTGGCGACCTGCCGGGTCGATGCCGAAGTGGCGACCGACGGTCTGAGCCAGATCATCGTACCGCGCAAAGGGATCCTGGAGCTGGCCCGCCTGCTGCAACACGGTGAAGAGCCGGTTCGGCTGGTGATCGGTGCCAACCATATCCGAGCCCATGTCGGCGACTTCATCTTCACCTCCAAGCTGGTCGACGGCAAGTTCCCGGACTACCAGCGGGTCATTCCGAAGAACGGCGACAAGGAGATCCTCGGCGATCGCCAGGAACTGCGCCAGGTGTTCAGCCGGATCGCGATCCTGTCCAACGAGAAATACCGTGGCGTACGGCTGTCACTGACCAACGGTTACCTGCAGGTGATGGCTAACAACCCGGAGCAGGAGGAAGCGGAAGAGACTGTGGCGGTCGATTACCAGGGCGATACGCTGGAGATCGGCTTCAACGTCAACTACCTGCTGGACGTACTGTCGATCCTCAACTCTGATGTGGTACGTATCACCGTATCCGATTCCAACAGCAGTGCCCTGCTGCAGGGCTATGACGAAGAGGACAGCCTCTACGTTGTCATGCCGATGCGCATGTAAGCAGTTGCTATCGCCGGGGTGTTTCAAACATCCCGGCGGTACCTGATTAGCCGCCCTCGCCTTCATGTCGATCTCCCGTCTGGAAATCCAACACCTCCGCAACCTTAGCCAGGTCAAAATCGAGCCGTCAGCACAGGTCAACATCCTGTCCGGCTTGAATGGCAGCGGTAAGACCAGCGTACTGGAAGCGCTTCACTTGCTCGGCCTCGGGCGCTCTTTTCGAACCCAGCATATCCGCCACCTGATCCAGCACCAGCAGAGCCACTGCCTGGTGGCCGCAGAGATCGATCCGCTCGGCCAGGGACGTCCGCAACGGCTCGGCGTACAGCGACAGCTGGACGGCGACAGCCTGTACCGCTATGCCGGCAATAATATCGACCTGTCGACCCTGGCCGAGCTGGTGCCGCTGCAGGTGATCAATGCCGACACGTTTGAATTGCTGGAAGGCAGCCCGCAGGCACGGCGCCAATATATCGACTGGGGTTCGTTCCATGCCGAGCGTAGCTTTATCCAGCTCTGGCGCGGCTTTCGGCGTGTATTGAAGCAGCGAAATACACTGCTGAAATGTGGTAAAATCGACTATCGGCTACGCGCTGTCTGGGACCGGGAATTTGTTCGCTATGCCGAACAGCTGACCGACCAGCGGGCGCGCTATATCGAGCTGTTGAAACCGGCGTTTGAAGCCATACTGGCCCGGCTACTGAGCGGTGTTTCGGTCGAGATCGGCTTCCGTCCCGGCTGGGATCGCAAGCGTCCGCTCGATCAGCATCTGGCGGAAAGCTTTGAACGCGACCTGCGCCAGGGCTTTACCAGTTACGGCCCCCAGCGAGCCGACCTGCGGGTCAAGGCGGATGGCTACAACGCCGCCGAGCGGCTGTCGCGGGGCCAGAAGAAACTGGTGGTCAGCGCACTGAAGCTGGCTCAGGGCAGCCTGTTTCACCAGCTCAGCCAACGGGCCTGTATCTACCTGATCGATGACCTGCCGTCCGAGCTGGACAGTCATCATAGCCAGACATTCTGCGAATACCTGGCAGGTGCGAACAACCAGTGTTTTATCACCTGTGTCGATCGGCGCTCGCTGCCGCAGAGCTGGGGAGCCGCGGTCGACACGGCACACTTCGTCGTTGAGGACGGCAGTGTGCGAAGAGCAGATTAATTAGGAGACCGACTGAATGAGCGGTGAAGAGAACCAGAATTACGATTCCTCCAGTATCAAGGTCCTGAAGGGGTTGGATGCGGTACGTAAGCGTCCCGGTATGTATATTGGTGATACCGACGACGGTACCGGTCTTCACCATATGGTGTTCGAGATCGTCGACAACTCCATCGACGAAGCGTTGGCGGGCCACTGCTCGCAGATCGACGTGGTGATCCATCCCGATGACAGCGTCAGCGTCTCCGACAACGGCCGCGGTATCCCGACCGAGATTCACGAGGAGGAAGGGGTCTCCGCCGCCGAGGTGATCATGACCGTGCTGCATGCCGGCGGCAAGTTCGACGACAACTCCTACAAGGTCTCCGGTGGTCTGCACGGGGTCGGCGTGTCGGTGGTGAACGCCCTGTCGACCGAACTGCGGCTGACCATTCGCCGTAACGGCCAGGTACATGAACAGATCTACGAGCACGGCGTGCCGCGCGAGCCGCTCAAGGTGATCGGCGAAACCGAGGCCAGCGGTACCAGCGTCCGTTTCTTCCCGTCGCCGGATACCTTCAGCAATATCCAGTTCCAGTACGATATTCTGGCCAAGCGGCTTCGTGAACTGTCGTTCCTGAACTCCGGCGTGCGCATCATGCTGAAGGACGAGCGCAGCGGCCGTGAGGAGCTGTTCGGTTATGACGGCGGGCTGAGCGCCTTCGTCGAGTTCCTGAACACCAACAAGAGCCCGATCAACAAGATGTTCCACTTCACCGCCGAGCATGAGAACGGCGTCGGCGTCGAGGTGGCGATGCAGTGGAACGACAGCTTCCAGGAAAGCATCCACTGCTTTACCAACAACATCCCGCAACGCGATGGCGGTACCCACCTGTCCGGCTTCCGCACCGCGCTGACCCGCTGCCTGAACAACTACATTGAAGCGGAAAACCTGAACAAGGGTAGCAAGACCGCCACTACCGGTGACGACTGCCGCGAGGGCCTGACAGCGATCATCTCCGTCAAGGTGCCGGATCCGAAATTTTCCTCCCAGACCAAGGACAAGCTGGTCTCCTCCGAGGTGAAGACCGCGGTCGAGCAGATGATGGGTGAAAAATTGTCCGAGTTCCTGCAGGAGAACCCGCAGGACTCCAAGGCCGTGGTCTCCAAGATGATCGATGCCGCCCGGGCCCGTGAAGCAGCCCGTAAGGCGCGCGAGATGACCCGCCGCAAAGGGGCGCTGGATATCGCCGGTCTGCCGGGCAAGCTGGCCGACTGCCAGGAGAAGGATCCGGCACTGTCTGAACTCTACCTGGTGGAGGGTGACTCTGCAGGCGGTTCCGCCAAGCAGGGCCGTGACCGCCGTACCCAGGCGATCCTGCCGCTGAAGGGTAAGATCCTCAACGTCGAGAAGGCCCGCTTCGACAAGATGTTGACCTCCGCCGAGGTCGGCACCCTGATCACCGCGTTGGGCTGTGGTATCGGCCGCGAGGAGTACAACCCGGACAAGCTGCGCTACCACTACATCATTATCATGACCGATGCCGACGTGGACGGCTCCCATATCCGTACCCTGCTGCTGACCTTCTTCTTCCGTCAGATGCCGGAGTTGATCGAGCGCGGTTACGTCTACATCGCCCAGCCGCCGCTGTACAAGATCAAGAAGGGCAAGCAGGAGCAGTACCTGAAGGACGACGAGGCCTTGGAGGCTTACCTGTTGCAGGGCGCGCTGGAGGGGGCCACCCTGCACGTCAATGAGACTGCGCCGGGGATCGGTGGTGAGCAGCTGGAGAAAGTGGTCCAGCAGTTCCGCAACGTACAGCGTATTATCGATCGGCTGGCACGGCTCTATCCGACCCAGGCGCTGCGTTCGATGCTGGAAATGCCCGCGCTGGCGGCTGACCAGCTGCAGGATCAGGCACAGGTATCCGAGTGGTGCGACGTACTGGAGGACCAGCTGGCCGGTTATGAGAACAGCGCCGAGAAGTTCAGCTGCAGCCTGGTGGAAGACAAGGAGCACTCCCAGTTCGTGCCTCAGGTGCGCTATGTCCATCACGGTGTGGCGCAGGACTACCTGCTCGACGGCGAGTTCTTCCGTTCCAAGGAGTACGCTGCCCTGCGCGCCATGGGCGAAACCCTGGCGAGCTTGATTGAGGACGGCGCCTACCTGCAGCGCGGTGAGCGCCGCCATGAGCTGACCGACTTCGAAACCGGCCTGCAATGGCTGCTCGATCTGTCCCGTCGTGGCCATAGCATCCAGCGTTATAAGGGACTGGGTGAGATGAATCCGGACCAGCTGTGGGAGACCACCATGGACCCGGAAGCGCGCCGCATGCTGCAGGTCACCATCGACGACGCCATCGCCGCCGATCAGCTATTTACCACCCTGATGGGCGACGAGGTTGAACCGCGCCGCGCCTTTATCGAAAGCAACGCGCTGCGGGTGGCCAACCTGGATGTGTGATCGCTGAACGCCGGTTCCACCGACCAATTTTAAAACCCGCTTCGGCGTAATGCCGATCAGTTAAGCTCTTTAACTTGCTGATCAGGCAAGAGAAAATCCGGAATCCATGTTAAGGGTTCCGGATTTTTTTATGCATTTCAGTCAGGCAGTGGATGCCATCTCTCGC
>NZ_JAILYN010000014.1 GCF_019795155.1 Marinobacterium arenosum
AATAGGAGCCGGGGCCTCATCTACAGGGCAGTCTTTTCGACTTCGCAGCCCGCCTGGCTCACCGGCTCCTTGCGATGGGCGGTAGCTAATCACCCATCAACGAGAGATACAAGCAGCCCGCTTGGCATGCCCCTTGGGTACCGAGGGCGACATCCGCAGACCCCGCCAGATTCATCGCGGTCAGAGCCCGCTGCTACGAATGTTCTGCCGTAGCAGCCCGCTTGGCATGCCCTTTGGGTACTGAGGGCGACACCCACGGACCCTGCCAGATCCATCGCGGTCAGAGCCCGCTGCTACGAATGTCCTGCCGTAGCAGCCCGCTTGGCATGCCCCTTGGGTACCGAGGGCGACATCCGCGGACCCCGCCAGATCCATCGCGGTCGGAGCCCGCTGCTACGAAGGTTCTGCCGTAGCAGCCCGCTTGGCATGCCCGTTGGGTACCGAGGGCGACATCCGCGAATTTCCAAACAAATCCGTGGGGCACGGATAAGCTTACCCGGCCGGGCAGCTTCAGCGACCTCCAAAAAGTGTGGTTCGAGAATCCTGTTACGGCAGGCTCGGGCAACGGGACGAACCGATCCGCTGCCAGTCATCCTCGCTCTGGATCTTCAGTACGTCGTAGACCTCCACCAGCAGCTCGCCAATGCCGTGCTTATGCAGTATCCGGCAGACCTTTTCTGCGTCGGCATCATGATTCTCACTGCCCTGCTGTGGCACCACGCCCACCGCCAGCACCTTGTCGCCCTCCCACCAGACCGGCCGGGCCGGGAAACGTTCGTCGGCCAGGATATCCTGTTCAACGGCACTCTTCAGGGCCGCATCCAATCCTTTCTGGGTGGAGTTGATATACCAGGTGACACCGACACAGGCGGCAATCAGCAGGATGATAAGGTTCCGTTTCATAAGTGATCGGGTCCGGTACTAAAAAATGAAAAAACTAAAAAATCGAGGCCACATCATAGCGGATCAAGGAGGGGTTGCCACTGCGGCGATAGTGGAGGGTCGGGTTACGCGGGCAATAAAAAACCGGAGAACGGCAAGCCGTGCTCCGGTTTTTTTTGGATACAGACTGCGGCTAGATCAGCAGAGACCAGCCGTTGTACAACCACCACTTATCCCCCAGGTGACCGTGCCGGCTCCGGGAGTACCGGTCAAAACATAAGTATCTGCTGCTGCAATGCCATTGGATGCGACCGGCACAACGGTAATGGTGTAAGCAGTAGCGTCACCACCCAGAGTTACAGAAGTCACCTGACCACCTGCAGACCAGCCTGCCGGTTCAACGATGGTAGAACAGTCAGCCGGGATACCGGTCTGTACGCAGACTTCCACCGCAGTTTTGGCCGGGCTTGCCGCCGAGATAACCTCGGCATAGCGAGCGCGGGCAGTGTAAGACTGATAAGCCGGCAGCGCGATGGCAGCCAGGATACCGACGATCGCCACGACGATCATCAGTTCGATAAGTGTAAAGCCTTGTTGACGTTTCATGATTACCTCTCCAGCGTCGAAATCGTTCTATATGAAGTTTTACTTCACAACCAGCCCACCTATGTTTTCGCCCAGTTTCCCTATTAAGTCAAGTAGTTGAGCGATGAATAAAGAATACTTTCCGAATACTTCCCCAATATGACCGTTCGATGCTATTTTCAGATTTGAAACAGTTCGGTCCAGCCGGTCACAAGCAAGGGGAAACCGTGCAGCCTGCTCAACAACTTAGCGGATTGGCCAAACGCCTGGTCAGGGACGGCGTGTTCACCGAAGAGGTGGCCCGCGATGCGGTAAAAAAAGCGCGCGAAAATCACAGCTCGCTGATCAGCTACATGATCGAACAGCGGCTGGTCAGTGCCTACACCGCCGCGTCGGCCGCCTCCGACGAGTTCGGCATCCCGTTGCTGGACCTGTCGGCCTTCAGCATGGATGCGATACCGTCTGGCCTGATCACCGAGGAGCTGATCCACCGCCATAACGCCCTGCCGCTGGTCAAGCGCAATAACCGGCTGTTCGTGGCGCTGTCCGACCCGACCAATATCCAGGCACTGGACGAGTTCAAGTTCCAGGCCGGCGTCGCCACCGAGGCGATCCTGGTGGAGGAGGACAAACTCAAGCAGGCGATCGAAACGCTGGCCGACCATGGCGGCCAAGCCCTCGGCGAGCTGGATGACGCCGACCTGGACAACCTGGAGATCGACGAGGGTAAGCCGGAGCAAGCGGCGGACGATGCCGAGGAAAGCGCCAACGATGCGCCGATCGTGCGCTTTATCAACAAAATCCTGCTGGATGCGGTCAACAGCGGTGCCTCCGATATCCATTTCGAGCCCTACGAGAAGAGCTACCGTATCCGCAGCCGTATCGACGGGGTATTGCAGGAGGTCGCCAAACCGCCCAGCAACCTGTCCCCCCGGCTGGCCGCCCGGCTGAAGGTGATGTCGCAGATGGATATCTCAGAAAGGCGGGTGCCGCAGGATGGCCGCATCAAGCTGAAGATCTCCCAGAAGCGCTCGATCGATTTCCGCGTCAACACCCTGCCAACCCTGTGGGGCGAGAAGATCGTACTGCGTCTGCTGGATGCCAGCAGCGCCAAGATGGGCATCGAGGCGCTCGGCTTCGAGGAGCAACAGCGGGAAACCCTGCTGAAGGCCCTGCACAAGCCGCAGGGGATGATCCTGGTGACCGGCCCCACCGGTAGCGGTAAGACGGTGACCCTGTATACCGGGCTGAATATCCTCAATACCGACGAGCGCAACATCTCCACGGCGGAGGATCCGGTCGAGATCCAGCTGGAGGGGATCAACCAGGTTCATGTGAATTCCAAGGTGGGGCTGACCTTCGCCGAGGCGCTGCGTGCCTTCCTGCGCCAGGACCCGGACGTAGTGATGGTCGGCGAGATCCGTGACCTGGAAACCGCCGAGATCGCCATCAAGGCGGCTCAGACCGGCCATATGGTGTTGTCCACACTGCACACCAACAGCGCGCCGGAAACCCTGACCCGCTTGCGTAATATGGGGGTGCCGGGCTTCAATATCGCCACCTCGGTCAGCCTGATCATCGCCCAGCGGCTTGCGCGCCGGTTGTGCGAAAGCTGCAAGCGCCCCGCCTCACTGCCGGAATCCACCCTGCTCGAGGAGGGCTTCAGCGAAGCGCAACTGCAAACCGCCATGCTGTTCGAAGCCAATCCCGAGGGTTGCGATAAATGCAACAAGGGGTATAAAGGCCGGGTGGGCGTCTACGAGATGCTGGCGGTAACCGAACCGATCTCCGAAGCGATCATGGAAAACGCCAATGCGCTGGATCTACAGCGCGTCGCCCGCCAGCAGGGGTTCCAGACCCTGCGCGAAAACGGCCTGCTGAAAGTGGCCCGCGGCATTACCAGCCTGGAAGAACTCAACCGGGTAATCAAAACCTGACGGACAGGATTGAATGGCAACCAAAACCCTCAAGCTGAAACCCTTTCAATGGCAGGGCAAGGACAAGAGCGGCAACCGTAGCGAAGGCCGTATCGAAGCCGAAAATCTGTCGATGGCCAAGGCGCAGCTGCGCAAGCAGGGAATTACGCCGACCAAGGTGTCCGCCGAGCGCTCGATCGGCTTTCTCAGCAAGAAGAACAAGAAGATCAGCGCGCTGGATATCGCTATCTTCACCCGCCAGGTCGCCACGATGATGAAAGCGGGGGTACCGCTGCTGCAGGGGCTCGATATCGTCGCCAACGGGGTGGAGAAGGACAAGCTGCGCGAGGTGATCCAGAAGATCCGCAGCGACGTCAACAGCGGTACCGACCTGTCCACCGCCCTGCGCGGTTTTCCGCTCTATTTCGACGACCTGTTTTGCAACCTGGTGCAGGCCGGCGAACAGTCCGGCGCGCTGGAGACCATGCTGGAACGGATCGCCAGTTACAAGGAGAAGACCGAGAGCCTGAAGGGCAAGATCAAGAAGGCGATGACCTACCCGGCCGCGGTGGTGGTGGTCGGTATCGTGGTATCGGCGATCCTGCTGGTCAAGGTGGTGCCGCAGTTCCAGGATATCTTCAAGAGCTTCGGCGCCGACCTGCCCGCCTTCACGCTGCTGGTGATCGGTCTGTCCGAATTTGCCCAGAAATGGTGGTACGTTGCCCTGGGGGCAATGCTGGCGGGCGGCTACTTCCTTGTGAGACTGAAGAGAAGGTCACGCAAGTTTGCCGAGGCTATCGACCGGGCAGTACTGAAGATTCCGGTACTCGGTCCGATTCTGCACAAGGCGGCGATCGCCCGTTTCGCCCGCACTCTGTCCACCACTTTCGCCGCCGGGGTACCGCTGGTCAGCGCACTGGATTCGGCCGCCGGCGCTTCCGGCAACGTGGTCTACCGCAATGCGATCATCCAGATCCGCAATGGCGTCTCCACCGGCCAATCGCTGCAGAACGCGGTCAATATGACCGGGGTGTTCCCCAATATGACGGTGCAGATGATCGCCATCGGCGAGGAGGCCGGCTCGCTGGAGCTGATGCTGGACAAGATCGCGTCCTTCTACGAGGAGGAGGTGGACAATGCGGTGGACAACCTGTCCAGCTTGCTGGAACCGCTGATCATGGCGATCCTCGGGGTGCTGGTGGGCGGCCTGGTGATCGCCATGTACCTGCCGATCTTCCAGCTGGGCCAGGTGGTCTGATAATTTTTAAATTAGAGAATACCCATGTATTTCGATCTATTTGCCGACCAGCCGATCACAGGGCTGGCGGTCAGCTTTATCGTTTCACTCTGCATCGGCAGTTTCCTGAACGTGGTGATCCACCGGGTGCCGCGGATGATGGAACTGGAGTGGCAGACGCAAGTGCGGGAGGCCAACGGGGAAGAGATTGAACCGGAGACCTACAACCTGGCCAAGCCGGCCTCCAGCTGTCCCAGCTGCCAGCAGGTGATCCACTGGTACCACAACATCCCGCTGCTGAGCTACGCGCTGCTGCGTGGCCGCTGCGCCAGCTGCAGTTGGTCTATCCCGCTGCGTTATCCAGTGGTCGAGCTGTTCACCGCGATCGCCTCCACCTACGGCATCTATCACTTCGGTTTCAACGAGATCGGTATCGCCTTCGCGCTGCTGACCTGGTTCCTGATCAGCCTGCTGATGATCGACCTGGATCATCAGCTGCTGCCCGACCGGCTGACCCTGCCGCTGCTCTGGGCCGGACTGCTGGTCAACAGCTACAGCCTGTTCACCAGCCTGCACCTGGCGGTGTTCGGTGCCGTTGCCGGCTACCTGCTGCTGTGGTCGGTCTACTGGGGCTTCAAGCTACTGACCGGCAAGGAGGGGATGGGCTACGGCGACTTCAAGCTGCTGGCCGCGCTGGGCGCCTGGGCCGGCGCACCGATGCTGCCGCTGATCGTCACCCTGTCGGCGCTGGTCGGCGCGGTGATCGGCATCCTGATGATTGCAACCGGCCGGCAGAACAAAGACAATCCAATTCCCTTCGGTCCGTTCCTCGCCATCGCCGGCTGGATCGCGGTACTCTGGGGGGACCAGATCACTAACGCATACCTTCAGTTACTGTAGGCAGACCCATGTACGTTGTAGGACTCACCGGCGGTATCGGCAGCGGCAAGACCGCCGTTTCCAACCGCCTGCAAGCCAAGGGAATCCGGGTAATCGATGCCGATATGGTGGCCCGGCAGGTCGTTGAACCCGGCCAACCGGCGCTGGCGCGCATCCAGCAGCATTTCGGCGACGAAGTGCTGACCGACTCCGGCGAGCTGAACCGCAGCAAATTGCGCAGCATCGTCTTCGCCAGCGAGAAGCAGCGCACCTGGCTTGAGCAGCTGCTGCATCCGCTGATCCGCGACCGCATCCTGCAGCAGCTGGAGGAATCCCAGTCGAGCTACACCCTGCTGGTGTCACCGCTGCTGCTGGAGACCGACCAGCACCTGCTGGTCAACCATATCGTGGTGGTGGATGCCGACGAGAGCCAGCAACTGAGCCGTACCCGGCTGCGCGACAACAGCAGCGAAGAGCAGATCAGGGCGATCCTGGCGGCGCAGATGTCACGCGAGGAACGGCGCAGCAAGGCGGACACTATACTGGATAACAGTGGCGACCTGGTTCAGCTGGAGGCCCAGGTAGACAAGCTGCATCAGCAGCTACTGCAGGCCGCCTCACGCGAGAGCGAATCCGAATAGTAGGTACGGATAAGAGATCCGAACTAAAAGTAACGAACAGCAAGACAAGCCGATCCCTTATGAGCCGAACCGTAAAATGCCCGCACTGCGGCAAACCCGCACTGTTCAATCCGGAAAACAAGGCCCGCCCGTTCTGCAGCGAGCGTTGCCGACTGATCGACCTGGGCGAATGGGCCAGCGAGGGTTACAAGATCCCGGCCAAGAGCACCCAGGACGAATACGACGACTACAGCACCGGCATGGACGAGGGGGAACAGCCGTTCACCCCCACCAGGCACTGATCCCGGCCACCCCCTGGGCGCCCGCCTGCCAGGCGCGCGCCAGCTCCTGCTCGCCCACCCCACCTAACGCGAACACCGGCATCGGCAGCTCCGCAACCAATTGCTGGAAAGCTTGCCAGCCAAGCGGCTCGACATCGGGATGGGAGCCGGTCGGCTGCACCGGCGACAGGCAGATGTAATCCAGCTCCAGTTCCACCGCCCGCGCCAGTTCCTGAGCGTTGTGGCAGGACGCTCCCAGCCAGCGGCCGGAAAATACCGGCCGCTCGGTCAACGCCATCAGCCGATGATGATTGAGGTGCAGACCGGCACAGCCGACCGCATTGGCCAGCTCTACGCTACCATTCAGGATCAGCTGGAAACCTTGCCGTTCGGCCAGCAGCTGTACTTTTTGCGCCAGCGCTTCCAGCTCAGGTTCGGCCAGCTCCGGTGCCCGCAGCATCACCACCTCCAGGCGATGGTGATCGACCGCTGCGGCGATCCGCTCCGGGTACTGGTTCGGATCCGCCAGCGGGCCGGTGATCGGCAGCCGCGATGGCAGCTGGGCTGCCGTGACGATCGGCCGGTTGGCGGCCGGGAACGGGTATTCGGCCAACTGGTCGACCGGCACCCAGCGCACCGGCTGGCCTTCCCGGCCATAGGGCTCGCCGTCGAAGGTGTCGACCCGGTAAACATCCAGCAGTACCGACTTGTCGGGATAGTGGTGCGGCACCTGGATCAACGGTCGGGCCGAGCGCAGCTGGATACCCAGCTCCTCGTCCAGCTCGCGGCCCAGCGCCTGCACCACCGGCTCGCCCGGCTCCACCTTGCCGCCGGGAAACTCCCACAGGCCGCCCTGGTGCTTGTCCTGCGGCCGCTGCGCCAGCAATACCCTGCCGGCGCCATCGACGATCACCGCCGCCGCGACATGGATCAGCTTAGCCATCGAACCTCGGATCCTCAGCTACGGTAGTCGGCGTTGATGCTGACGTAGTCGTGCGACAGATCGGTGGTCCAGACGGTTTCGGCCAGCTCACCCCGGTTCAGCACCACCCGGATACAGATCTCCTCAAGGTTCATCACCGCCTGGCCGGCTTCTTCGGTGTAGCTCTTGGCACGACCGCCGTGCTCGACGATGCAGACGTCGTTCAACCAGATCTGCAACGCTTCGAGATCCAGATTTTCCACGCCGGCACGGCCGACGCAGGCCAGGATCCGGCCCCAGTTCGGGTCGCAGGCGAACAGTGCTGTCTTGACCAGCGGCGAGTGAGCGATGGTGTAGGCGACATCCAGCGCCTCCTGCTGACTGGCCGCCTTCTCGACCTGCACGGCGATGAACTTGGTCGCACCCTCGCCGTCTCGCACGATGGCGTGGGCCAGCGTCAGCATCACCCGGTTCAGCGCCGCCGCGAACGCCGCCACTTCATCGCCACTGCTGATCTCTACGCCGCTGGTGCCGGTCGCCGCCAGGATGCAGGAATCGTTGGTGGAGGTATCGCTGTCGACGGTGATGCGGTTGAAGGAGCGCTCGGTCGCCTCGCTCAGCAACTGCTGCAGCAACGGCTGGTCCACCTTGGCATCGGTCGCCACATAACCAAGCATGGTGGCCATGTTCGGCTTGATCATGCCGGAGCCTTTCGAGATACCGGTGATGGTCACCGTACGGCCGGCAATCTCCAACTGCTCGCAGGCCCCCTTCGGCCGGGTATCGGTGGTCATGATAGCCACCGCCGCCTCGGCCCAGTTGTCCTCGGCCAGCGCCTCTTTGGCCGCCGGCAGCGCCGCCAGGATCTTGTCGACCGGCAGCGCTTCACCGATTACGCCGGTGGAGAACGGCAATACCTGCTCGGTCGCCACATTGCACAATTGCGCCACCGCATCGACACAACGCTTGGCATCGACCATCCCCTGCTCACCGTTGCCGGCATTGGCGTTACCGGTGTTGGTCAGCAGATAGCGCGCACTGGAGCGGGCCAGGTGATCCTTGCAGATCAGCACCGGCGCGGCACAAAACGCGTTGCGGGTGAACACGCCGGCCACCGCCGCCTCCGGGTTCAGCTCCATCAGCACCAGGTCACGGCGGCCCGGCTTCTTGATTCCAGCTGATGCGATACCCAGCTTGAAGCCGGCCACCGGGTGCAATGTCGGAAGAGTATCAGGACCTACAGCCATTTTTAATTCTCCGTAAACGTAGGAAAGCAGCTAAAAAGCTGCTTTCCGGATGAAATCGTCAATATTCGTGTGGGCGCCAAAAGCGCGCCCACCCTAGAGCTCCGTAGCAACCCGCAGCTACAAGGCAGGGCTGGACCCGGCCAGCCAAACGCCGACAGGCGTTCTACCGGCGCCCCGGAAGACGCCCTACAGCAGGTCTCAGCTCAGCTTACCGTGGCACTGTTTGTATTTCTTACCGGAACCGCAGGGGCAGGGATCGTTACGGCCCACCTTGGCTTCGGAACGTACGTAAGTGGCCACGGCGGTATCAGCCTCTGCCTCGCCCTCGTCACTCGATTCGGCGGCAGCCATCGCACCGGCCTGCTCGTGCTGATAATTCATCTGTTGGCGCTCGGCCTGCTCGCGGCGCTGTTGCTCCATCTCCTCGACATCTTCCGGCTGGCGCACCTGAACATGGCTCAGGATCCGGATCACGTCACGCTTGATGTTTTCCAGCAGCTCCTGGAACAGCTGGAAGGCTTCGCGCTTATACTCCTGCTTCGGGTTCTTCTGCGCGTAGCCGCGCAGATGAATGCCCTGGCGCAGGTGATCCATGGTCTGCAGATGCTCCTTCCACAGGGTATCGAGAACCTGCAGCATCACCTGCTTCTCGAACAGCCGCATGGTCTCGACACCGACCTGCTCCTCTTTCTGGCGGTAAGCGTTGACCACTTCCTGCTGAATCTTCTCGCGCAGGGACTCCTCATGCAGCGAGTCGTCGCTGTCGAGCCACTGCCGCAGCGGCGCCTTGATGGCGAACTCGGTATCCAGCGCCTTCTCCAGGCCGGCCACGTCCCACTGCTCCTCCAGGCTCTGCGGCGGGATGTACTCGCTGATGGCGTTGTCGACCACCTCGGCACGCACCGCGTCGACGGTCTCGGAGATATCGTCGCTGGCCATCAGCTCGTTACGCTGACCGTAGATCACGGTACGCTGATCGTTGGCCACATCATCGTATTCCAGCAGCGCTTTACGGATATCGAAGTTGCGTCCTTCCACCTTGCGCTGCGCCTTCTCGATGGCGTTGGTGACCATCTTGTGCTCGATCGCTTCACCGCGCTCCATCCCCAGCGCCTGCATGAACTGGCGCACCCGTTCGGAGGCGAAGATCCGCATCAGGTCATCTTCCAGCGACAGGAAGAAACGCGAGTAACCCGGATCGCCCTGACGGCCGGCACGGCCGCGCAGCTGGTTGTCGATACGACGTGACTCGTGACGCTCGGTACCGATGATATGCAGACCACCGGCGGCCAGCACCTGTTCATGGCGCTTCTGCCAAGCCGCTTTCGCTTCGGCAATGGTGGCTTCGTCGGCGTCCTCTCCCAGCGCCGCCAGTTCGACTTCCAGCTTGCCGCCCAGCACGATATCGGTACCACGACCGGCCATGTTGGTAGCGATGGTCACCGCGCCCGGACGACCGGCATCGGCAATGATGCTGGCTTCGCGGGCGTGGTTCTTGGCGTTCAGTACCTCGTGCTGAATCTTCTCCTTGTTCAGCAAGGCCGACAGCAATTCAGAGGACTCGACCGAGGCGGTACCGACCAGCACCGGCGCCTGCTTGTCCTGCAACTGACGGATCTCGTCGACGATCGCCTCGTACTTCTCCTCCATGGTCAGGAACACCGCATCGTTGCCATCCTTACGGGCGATCGGCCGGTTGGTCGGGATCACCACCACGTCCAGGCCGTAGATCTGGCGCAGCTCGAAGGCTTCGGTATCGGCGGTGCCGGTCATCCCGGACAGCTTGTCGTAGAGGCGGAAGTAGTTCTGGAAGGTGGTCGAGGCCAGGGTCTGGCTCTCCAGCTGGATCTTGACCCCCTCCTTGGCTTCCACCGCCTGGTGCAGACCTTCCGACCAACGGCGGCCCGGCATGATACGACCGGTGTGTTCGTCGACGATCACCACCTGGTTGTCCTGCACGATATAGTCACGGTCGCGCTGGAACAGCTGGTGAGCCCGCAAGGCGGCCAGTACATGGTGCAGCAGGTTGAGGTTCTGCGGTGCGTAGAGGCTGTCGCCGTTGGACAGCAAACCGTGCTGGCTGAGCAGTTCCTCGACCAGTTGGTGACCGGCTTCGGTCAGCTCCACCGTGCGGTTCTTCTCGTCGACCACGAAGTGTTCTTCGATTTGCTGCTGATCATCCTTCGGATCGATCTCGCCTTCGTAGCGCTTCAGCTGCGGAATCAGCGTGTTGATCTTCTGGTACATCGCCGAGCTGTCTTCCGCCGGACCGGAGATAATCAACGGGGTACGCGCCTCGTCGATCAGGATCGAGTCCACCTCGTCGACGACGGCAAAATTGAACTCCCGCTGGACCTTCTCGGCCAGGCTGAACGCCATGTTGTCGCGCAGGTAGTCGAAGCCGAATTCGTTGTTGGTACCGTAGGTGATATCAGACGCATAGGCCGCCCGCTTGGTTTCCGGGTGCTGCTGGGAGAGCACCACGCCAACGCTCAGGCCAAGGAATTCGTACAGCGGACGCATCCACTCGGCGTCTCGACTCGCCAGGTAGTCGTTGACGGTCACCACATGCACCCCGTCACCGCCCAGCGCATTCAGGTAGGCCGGCAGGGTCGCCACCAGCGTCTTACCCTCACCTGTGCGCATCTCGGCTACCTTGCCCTCGTGCAGCGTGATACCACCGATCAGCTGGACGTCGAAATGGCGCATCTGCATCACCCGCTTGGAGGCTTCGCGTACCACCGCGAAGGCTTCCGGCAAGATCTGGTCGAGGGTGGCACCGCCAGCCAGGCGCTCCCGGAACTCGACGGTCTTGGCTTTCAGCTGGTCGTCGCTAAGCGACGCCAGTTCCGCTTCCAGCGCGTTAATCTGTTTGACGATCCGACCCATTCGCTTGAGTTCGCGATCGTTCTTACTTCCGAAGACCTTCTTTAACAGTGAGCCCAGCATGTCTACGTCTATCAACCTATTGAATATAAAGCCATTCCCATGGCACGGGTAATCTTTCGATTCAACATTCTACCCATATTGGGGCAAGGAATAGAATCTCAAGCCGGAATTAATTGCTCGACCGGTGGCAATCCCCGGTCATCGCCCAATATCCGCGCGGGGACATGGCGGGAAATACAAAAAAACCGAACCCTGGGGTTCGGTTTTTTCAATGCATGCCCATGCTGGTTCAGACCGCCAGCACTGGCTTCTGATAGGAGATCGGCGCATCGGCCTCCTGACCTTCGAAGGTCACGATCTCCCAGGCATCCGCCTGCGACAGCAACTTGCGCAGCAGCATGTTGTTCAGGTGGTGGCCGGACTTATGACCGAAGAACTCGCCGATCAGGCTCTTGCCCAGCAGGTAGAGGTCGCCGACCGCATCCAGCACCTTGTGCTTGACGAATTCGTCGTCGTAGCGCAGGCCGTCTTCATTCAGGATCCGGTAGTCATCGACCACGATGGCATTGTCGAAGTTGCCGCCCAGCGCCAGGTTCTGTGAACGCAGGTACTCGATATCACGCATGAAACCGAAGGTGCGGGCCCGGCTAACCTCCTTGACGAAAGAGGTGCTGGAAAAGTCCAGACAGGCTTCCATGTTACGGCCTTCGAACGCCGGGTGCTCGAAATCGATCTTGAAGCCAACCTTGAAACCGTCGAACGGACGGAAGGTCGCGTACTTGTCATCGGCGCTGACGGTCACTTCCTTCTTGATCCGGATAAACTGTTTCGGTGCATCCTGTTCCGCGATACCGGCGGACTGAATCAGGAACACGAACGGCGCCGCACTGCCGTCCATGATCGGCACCTCTTCGGCGCTCAGCTCGACATAGGCGTTGTCGATACCCAGGCCAGCCAATGCCGACAGCAGGTGCTCGACGGTAGAGACGCGCACGCCGTCTTTCGCCAGATTGGTCGACAGCGTGGTATCGACCACGTTATCGGCCCGCGCTTCGATTTCGACCACCGGATCACAGTCCACGCGACGGAAAACAATACCGGTATCGACCGGTGCCGGCTTCAATGTCAGGTAGACCTTGCTACCAGTATGCAGGCCGATGCCCGTTGCTTTGATGCTGTTTTTCAGAGTTCTCTGTCTGATCATTCTTTCCGCCGAAAAAGAGTGAGGCCAAATTTAGGGGGGCGCTCTCAGTCATTCAGTGCTGCCGGGCCCCTTTCCCCCACAGCAAGGCACAATAAACGCCCTGTAGTCATTCTACATAAGCGAACGATAACGCCACTGTGGAGGGGAAAGGGGCCCGGCCCTTCGGGTTGCTCCTGAAAAAACGCCATACCGCGTTGTTCGTCGTTCATTTGGAATAAACCAAACGTCACTCCTCACGCCTTGCCTGGCAACTTTTCAGGGACAACAGCTTTGACTGAATGCTTGAGAACGCCCCCGCGCATGTTAACAAAATGACGGCCCGTCCAGCAAGCCGACCACCGGCCGGCATGCCCCATCGCCAGACGTTCAAGTCCGCTGGCCCGTCTGTTCGTCTGTTCGTCAGTCCGCCTGGCGACGCAGGAAGGTCGGAATATCGAGATAACTCATCTCATCATCCGCCACACCGGACTCCGTCTGCGGCGACTCGTCCCGTGTCGGTGCCGGCTTACCCGGATCCAGCAGGGCTTCCTCCTTGCGGCGGCGCAGCACCGTCGGCACTTCAATGTCTTCAGGTTTCGGTGCTGCCGGAGCCACCTTGTTGCTGACCACGCGAATCTCCTCACGCGGCTTGTCCAGGCCGGTCGCCACCACAGTGACCGTCAGGGTATCGGTAAGTTCCGGATCGATAACGGTACCCACCACGATGGTCGCTTCGTCGGAGGCATACTCCTCAACCAGGCTACCCACCTCGGAGAACTCGCCCAGGCTCAGGTCCAGGCCGGCCGTGATGTTGACCAGCAGGCCGGAGGCGCCCTTCAGGTCGATATCTTCCAGCAGCGGGCTCTTGATCGCCTTCTCGGCCGCCTCGCCGGCGCGGTTCTCGCCGGTGGCGGAACCGGTACCCATCATCGCCATGCCCATTTCGGACATCACGGTACGCACGTCGGCGAAGTCGACGTTGATCATGCCCGGTCGCATGATCAGGTCGGAGATCCCCTGCACCGCCCCTTTCAGCACGTCGTTGGCGGTGCTGAACGCATTCAGCAGGCTGCAGTTGCGGCCCATCACCTGCATCAGCTTCTCGTTCGGAATGATGATCAGCGAGTCGACGGATTCGCGCAGTTCCTTGATCCCCTCGATGGCAATGCTGGTCCGCTTGCGGCCCTCGAACGGGAATGGCTTGGTGACCACCGCCACGGTCAGGATACCCATCTCCTTGGCGACCTCGGCAACGATCGGCGCGGCACCGGTGCCGGTACCGCCGCCCATGCCGGCGGTGATGAACACCATGTCGGCACCGCCGAGCATCTCGGCGATCCGCTCACGATCCTCGATCGCCGCCTGGCGGCCCACCTCCGGATTGGCACCGGCACCGAGCCCCTTGGTGATCTCGCCGCCGATCTGAATCACCGTCTTGGCCCGCATATTGTCGAGCGCCTGGGCGTCGGTATTGGCGCAGATGAACTCGACCCCTTCAACCTCACTGGCGACCATGTGCTGGACGGCATTGCCACCGCCGCCACCGACACCGATCACCTTGATCACCGCGTTCGCCGGAACGCTGTTTACCAGTTCAAACATTTCCCCTTCCTCCCAATAGCGCCTGCCACTACCTTCCGGCGCCATTCTGGTCACTGATTAGTTGCTTTACGGCCCGGCCGGATACTTAGAAATTGCCCTGAAACCAGGCTTTCATCCGGCCCAAAATATTGTCGCCCGGCACCCGCTCCGGTACCGGCATCTCCTCCTGAACCAGCGGCGCGCTGCGGTCCAGGTTCTGCCGGGCATAGAGCAGCAGCCCCATGCCGGTGGCGTAGATCGGGTTGTGCATGATGTCCTCCATGCCGCGCACGCCCTGCGGCTTGGCCAGCCGCACCGGCATATGGAAGATCTCCTCGGCCAGGTCGACCGCGCCCTCCATCTTGGCGGTACCACCGGTCAGCACGATGCCGGCGGCGGCCAGGTCCTCGAAGCCGGAGCGGCGCAGTTCCGCCTGCACCAGCGTGAACAGCTCGTCATAGCGCGGCTCGACCACCTCGGCCAGCGCCTGGCGCGACAGATCGCGCGGCGGCCGGTCGCCGACGCTGGGTACCTTGATCGTTTCGCTGCCGCCGGCCAGCTGGGCCAGCGCGCAGGCGTACTTGATCTTGATCTCCTCGGCATGCTGGCTCGGTGTACGCAGCGCCATGGCGATATCGTTGGTCACCTGGTCGCCGGCGATCGGGATCACCCCGGTATGCCGGATCGCCCCGCCGGTGAAGATCGCGATATCGGTGGTGCCACCGCCGATATCCACCATGCAGACGCCGAGCTCCTTTTCGTCTTCGGTCAGCACCGAGTAACTGGACGCCAGCTGCTCCAGCACGATGGCATCGACCTCGAGACCGCAGCGACGGATGCACTTTTCGATGTTCTGCACCGCATTGACCGAACCGGTCACCAGGTGAACCTTGGCTTCCAGCCGCACGCCGGACATCCCCAACGGCTCCTTGATCCCCTCCTGGTTATCGATCACGTACTCCTGCGGCAGGATGTGCAGGATCCGCTGATCGGCCGGGATCGCCACCGCCCGGGCGGCGTCGATCACCCGCTCCAGGTCGTAGTCGGTTACTTCACGGTCGCGAACCGCGACGATGCCGTGCGAGTTCAGACTGCTGATATGGCTGCCGGCGATACCGACGGTCACCGAGTGGATCTTGCACCCGGCCATAAGTTCCGCCTCTTCCACCGCCCGCTGGATCGAGCTGACCGTGGATTCGATGTTCACCACCACGCCCCGCTTCAGGCCACGCGACGGATGCGAGCCGATCCCCACCAGCTCGATCTCTCCGTCCGGCGTGATCTCGCCGACCAGGCAGACCACCTTGGAGGTGCCTATGTCGAGCGCTACGATCATGTTGTTTTCTATCGCCATCGTCTGCTATCTACTCGTTAGAATTCTGTTCAGCCTTGGGCCGCCAGGCTACCGCCACCCCGTTGGTGTAGCGGATGTCGACCTGCTCGATCTCGGCGGCCCGCTCCGCCAGCCGGCTCTGATACAACTTCAGGAACCGGCTCAGCCGCTCGTTAATCCCTTCCCGCCCAACCACCACGCGGATACCGTTATCCAGCGTCAGCGTCCAGGCCCCGCGCGCCTCCAGGTTCAGCGCGGTGATACTCAAGCCGACCTGCCGAAACAGCTGGTTGAGATCGTGAAACTCAGCCATCACCTTGGCGGTGTCCCGGGCCGGGCCGCTCAATTTCGGCAACCCGCGATATTCCTTTTTCAACTCCGGCCAGAAGATATCGCCCTGATGGTTAAGCAACCCCTTGTTGCCCCAGCGCGCCACCGGCACCTCCTCCTCCAGCGACAGCTGGACGGTACCGGGCCACTGCAGTCGCACCGCCGCCCGGCGCACCCAGGGTTCATCCTCGACCCGCTCACGCAGCGCTGCCACATCCAGCGACAGCAGGCTGCTTTGCACCACCGGCTCCAGCTGCTCGCCGAGCGCCTGGCGGTCGAGGTGGCGCACCTCGCCGCTGATCTGCAACTCGGTGATCGGCCTATCCAGCCAATCCCAGACCGAGCGCCAGACGCTGAGCAGCACGATGGCGAAAAACACCAGCGCACTGAACGTCCAGAGCGGCTGCCACCAGCCATCCTGATCGTCGGACAGTGCCAGTTCGGAACGTCCGACCCGCTGCGCAACCGACTCGACCGTTGCCTGCCAACGCTGCCGGATCATCGCGTTATTCCGCGCTCCGCAGAATCTCGACCACCAGCTGCTCGAAGCCGATCCCCGCCTGACGGGCCGACATCGGCACCAGGCTGTGATCGGTCATGCCCGGGTTGGTGTTGACCTCCAGCAGCTGGAAGTTGCCGTCACCATCCTGCATCACGTCGACCCGTCCCCAGCTGCGGCAACCGACGGCGTCGAAAGCGCGCAACACCAGCCGTTCCAGCTCGGCGTACTCGGCCTCGCTCAGGCCGTGCTCGAACAGGTAGCGGGTACTGTCGCTCTGATACTTGGCGCTGTAGTCGTAGAAGCTGTTCGGCGTCTCCAGCCGGATCGCCGGCAGCGCCCGGCCATTCAGTACCGTCACGGTAAACTCGGCACCGGTCATCCAGCGTTCCGCCAGCACGCAGCTGTCGAACTCGCGCGCCCGCGCAACCGCCTGGGCCAGCTCATCGCTACTCTCGACCTTGGCCATGCCGATGCTGGAGCCCTCGTGGGCCGGCTTGATCATGATCGGCAGCCCGAGCCGCTCGACCACCGCGTCCAGCTCGGTATGCTCATCGATCACCGCATAGGGCGGCGTCGGCAGGCCGGCGCCGGACCACAGCTGTTTGGTGCGCAGCTTGTCCATCCCCAGCGCCGACGCGGCCACGCCACTGCCGGTATAGGGGATCTCGAGCATCTCCAGTACCCCCTGCAGGGTGCCGTCCTCGCCACCGCGGCCATGCAGGATCACGAAGGCGCGATCGCAGTGCGCGGCCATCAGCTGCTCGATCGGGTGCAGGCTGCCGTCCTCGCCGTACAGGTCGATGCCGAAGGCATCGACGCCGGCCCGCTGCAGCCCGGCCAGTACCTCGCGGCCGCTGTTCAGTGACACCGGCCGCTCGGCCGAATTGCCGCCGTAGAGCACCGCCACCCGGCCCAGTTCGCGGGCCTCGTCGGCCGAAATCCGGAAATCAGTCATGCTCCGTTCCCCCCTGTCAGGTCCTCGCTTTTCAGCCGGTGTGCCATCGCGGTGATATCGCCGGCGCCCTGGGTCAGCAGCAGATCACCCGGCTCGACAATGTCGCGCAGCAGCTCGGCCACCTGGTCGGTGCTTTCGACGAAAATCGGATCAAGCCGGCCGCGCTGACGGATGCTGCGGCACAGGCTACGGCTATCGGCACCGGCGATCGGCTGCTCGCCCGCCGGATAGACCTCCAGCAGCAGCAGTACGTCCACCTCGGACAGCACCTGAACGAAATCCTCGTACAGATCGCGGGTACGGGTGAAGCGGTGCGGCTGGTAAACCATCACCAGCCGCTTGTCCGGCCAGCCCTCGCGCACCGCCCTGATCACCGCCTGCACTTCGCGCGGGTGGTGACCGTAGTCGTCCACCAGCATCAGCTCGCCGCCATCCACCGGCAGGTTGCCGAGCACCTGGAAACGCCGCCCGACCCCTTCGAAATTCTTCAGTCCCTGGCAGATCGCCGCGTCGCTAAGCCCCTCGTCGGTGGCCACCGCGATCACCGCCAGGGCGTTCAGCACGTTGTGCCGGCCCGGCATGTTGACGGTAATATCCAGATCCTCATGACCGTCCGGTCGCAACGCTCGGAAGTGGGTATGCATACCGTCCTGACGGATATCGACCGCCCGGAAATCGGCTTGCTCACCAACCCCGTAGGTGAGGATCGGCCGGCTCACCTGCGGCATGATCTCGCGCACCACCGGATCGTCGACGCAGAGCACAGCCAGGCCATAGAACGGCAGGTTGTGCAGGAAATCGACGAAGGTCTTGCGCAGCACCGAGAAATCGCCGCCGTAGGTCTCCATATGGTCGGCGTCGATATTGGTGACGATCGACACCATCGGCTGCAGGTGCAGGAAGGAGGCGTCGCTCTCGTCCGCTTCGGCGATCAGGTAACGGCTGTCGCCGAGCTGGGCGTTGGTGCCGGCGCTGTTCAGCCGGCCGCCGATAACGAAGGTCGGGTCCTCCTCGGCGGCGGCGAACACCGACGCCATCAGACTGGTGGTGGTGGTCTTGCCGTGGGTGCCGGCCACCGCGATACCGTGCCGGTAGCGCATCAGCTCGGCCAGCATTTCGGCCCGGCGCACCACCGGTACCCGCCGTTCACGCGCCGCCTTGACCTCCGGGTTGGCCTCGTTGACCGCGGTGGACACCACCACCACATCGGCCCGGGCGACGTTCTCTTCACCATGGCCGATAAAGATCTCGATGCCCAGTTCGGCCAACCGGTCGGTGGTCGCCGAGCGGCGGATATCGGAACCGGAGACCCGATAGCCCTGGTTCAGCAGCACCTCGGCGATGCCGCACATCCCCACGCCGCCAATCCCGACGAAGTGGATGCCACGGATACGGCGCATTTCGGGTACATCGTAGCGGCTCATCTTGCTGCCGTTGCTCATCGTTTCATCGCCTCCAGACAGAGCGCCGCAACCTGTCGGCCCGCCTCCGGTTTCGCCAGTTGCCGTGCCTGCCCGGCCATCGCCAGTAGCTTTTCGCGATCGGCCAGCTCGGCCAGCAACTGCTTCAATTTCTGTTCATTCAATTCCGCCTGCGCCACCCGCACGGCGGCACCGGCCTCAGCCAGGTAGCTGGCGTTGGCGGTCTGGTGATCGTCCACGGCATGGGGCAGAGGCACCAACACCGCCGCCACGCCGGCGATCATCAGCTCGCTGACCGTCAACGCGCCGGCCCGACAGAGCACCAGGTCCGCCCAGCCGTACGCCTCGGCCATATCCTCGATAAAGGGCACCACCCTGGCGTCCACCCGGTGCGCCGTATAAAGCGCCTGGGTGGTATCGAAGTTACGCTTGCCGGTCTGGTGCCAGACCTCCGGGCGCTGCTCTTTCGGCAGCTCGGCCAGCGCCGCCGGCAGCAGGTCGTTGATCGCCTTGGCCCCCAGGCTACCACCGACCACCAGCAGTCGTAGCGGGCCCTGTCGCTGTGCAGCCCGCTCGGCCGGCACCGGCAGATCGAGAATCGGCCCGCGTACCGGGTTGCCGGTGACCACCGTATCGCGCCCCTTGAAGGCACCGCCGAACGCTTCGGCCACGGTATCGGCGAAGCGGGCCAAGATCCGGTTGGTCAACCCGGCAATGGCGTTCTGTTCCTGGATCACCAGCGGCCGACGCAGCAGCCAGGCCGCCAGGCCACCGGGGCCGGAAGCGAAACCGCCCATCCCCAGCACCACGTCCGGCTTGACCCGGCGCAGTACGCCGATCGCCTGCCAGAGCGCCAGCACAAGTTTGAAGGGTGCCAGCAGCAGGCTTAATTTGCCCTTACCACGCAAACCGCTGACCTCGATGCAGTGCAGCTTGATGCCGGCATTGGGCACCACCTCGGCTTCAATGCCCCGCGCTGTGCCCAGCCATTCGACATGCACCCCCTGCTGTTGCAGCAGCTGGGCGGTGGCCAGCGCCGGGAACACGTGACCACCGGTACCACCGGCCATCACCAGGGCAGTTTTCTGCTCAGCACTCATCTATCCGTTTTCCTCAAGCAGCTCGTCCTGCTGCATCCGTTTCAACTCGTAATCGATCCGTAACACCACCGCCAGCATCGCGCAGCTGACCAGCAGGCTACTGCCGCCATAACTGACCAGTGGCAGGGTCAGCCCCTTGGTTGGCAGCGCGCCGACGTTAACGCCGATATTGATCAACGCCTGGCCGGCAAAAATGATCGCAAAGCCGTACACCACGTAGGCCTGGAAGAAGGCTCGCAACTGTTCTGCACGGCGGCCGATGCGGAACATCCGCACCACCATCACCGCGTAGATCAGCAGCACCAGCAACGCACCGACCATCCCCAGCTCCTCGGCCAGTACCGAGAACACGAAGTCGGTGTGCGCCTCCGGCAGGTAGAACAGCTTCTGTACGCTGTTGCCCAGCCCGGTGCCGGTCCACTCGCCACGGCCAAAGGCGATCTGCGCCTGCGACAGCTGGTAGCCGGTGCCGAACGGGTCCTGCCAGGGGTCCAGGAAGCTCTGCAAGCGGGCCACCCGGTAGGGCTGCAGACCGACGAACAGCGACAGCAGGCCGACCGCGCCGGCCAACACCATGAAAAACTGCGTGGCGCGCATACCGCTGAGGAAGATCATCCCCATCACCGTGCCCATCAGCACCACCAGGGCACCGAAGTCCGGTTCCAGGTAGAGCAGGATCACGAAGATCCCCAACGGCAGTGCCGGTTTGGCGACCCCCCGCCAGCTGGAGCGTACTTCGTCGAGCCGGCGCACCAGGTAGCCGCCCATGTACATCACCATGCAGAACTTGGCCACCTCGGACGCCTGCAGGTTCAGCGGCCCGAGCGGCAGCCAGCGCTGCGAGCCGTTCACCGAACGGCCGATACCGGGGATCAGAACCGCGATCAGCAGCAGGCCCGCGCCCAGCATCCACCAGTGGCCGGTACGCTCCCAGAACGCGGTGGGTATCCGGTAGACCAGCACCGCGCCAGTCAAAGCCAGGCTCATGAAAATCCCTTGCCGTACCATGTAGAACAGCGGCGTGCCGGTGGTACGCTCGGCCACGTCGAGCGACGCCGAGGTGATCATCACGAATCCGGTCAGCATCAGCGTGACCGCGCAAGCCAGCACACCGGGGTCGAACGGCAACACCCGGGCCGGCGCCTGCGGCGCAAACCATTGCGACCAGATACGCTCCATCAGAGCGCCTCCACCTGCTGCATAAACACCTCGCCACGGTGGTTGAAGCTGTTGAACATGTCGAAGCTGGCACAGGCCGGCGACAGCAGCACGATATCACCCGGCTTGGCCAGGCTGGCCGCCTGCGCCACCGCCTCGGCCATATCACCGGCATCGACACACTCGATCGACAGCGCCTGGCGGATACGCGGCGCATCGCGGCCGATCAGCACCGCTACACGGCCGTAGCGACGCAGCGGTGCATCCAGCTCGGCGAAATCGGCGCCCTTGCCGTCGCCACCGGCGATCAGCAGGATCTTGCCGTCCTGCGGCAGTGTCGGCCCCAGCCCATCCAGCGCCGCCACCGTGGCGCCGACATTGGTGCCCTTGGAGTCGTTGAAGTAGCTCACGCCATTGTGCTCGCGCAGCCACTGGCAGCGGTGCTCCAGGCCGGCGAAATCGCGCAATGCCTGCAGCATCGCCTCTTTCGGCAGGCCAACCACGCTGCCCAGCGCCAATGCCGCCAGCGCATTGGCGACGTTGTGATCGCCACGGACCTTCAGTGCCGACACCGGCAGCCAGGGCTCCAGACCCTGTGCCAACCAGCGCTCGCCGTGCTGATCGATGATGCCGAACTGCTTCAGATCCGGCTTATCGAGGCCGAAACTGCTCTGCGGCACGCCCATCGGCAGCAGCGGCGCCGACAGCGGGTCCTGCCGGTTAGCCACCGCATGACGGCAACCACGGTAGATCCGGTGCTTGGCCTGGTAATAGCCCTGCAGGTCGTCGTAGCGGTCCATATGGTCGGGGCTCACATTCAGCACCGTGGCCACCGCGGCACGCAGATCGTTGCAAGTTTCCAGCTGGAAGCTGGACAGTTCCAGCACGTACAGCGCCTGCTCCCCTTGGGCCAACATATCCAGCACCGGCAAGCCCAGGTTGCCGCCGACGCCGACATCGATACCGGCCGCCCTGGCCATCTCGCCGACCAGCGTGGTGACCGTACTCTTGGCGTTGGAGCCGGTGATGGCGACGATCGGCGCACTGACCTCACGACAGAACAGGTCGATATCGCCGCTCAGGGCTGCCCCGGCCGCCACCGCCTGGCGGATCGCCGGCTCGGACTGGGCCACGCCGGGGCTCAGGATCAGTTCGTCGGCGCGCGACAGGAACTCGCCATCCAGCGGCCCGCAGCGCAGCTCCACCTCCGGGCACAATGCGCGTAATTCATCCAGCCCGGGCGGATTTTCACGACTGTCCACAACGGCAAAAGGCACGCCCTTGCGTGCCAGATGCCGGACACAGGAAAGCCCCGTTTTGCCCAGACCTACGACGATTCTGAATTGATCACTGGCAATCAGCGTCATGGCATCCCTTATCGTATCTTCAACGAGGCCAGGCCGATCAGCACCAGGATCACGGTGATGATCCAGAACCGCACGATCACCCGCGGTTCGGGCCAGCCTTTCAGTTCAAAATGGTGGTGCAACGGCGCCATCCGGAAGATCCGCCGGCCGGTCAGCTTGAACGAGCCGACCTGCAGGATCACCGAAATGGTCTCGATCACGAACACCCCGCCCATGATCACCAGCACCAGTTCCTGGCGGACGATCACCGCCACCACGCCCAATGCGGCACCCAGCGCCAGCGCACCGACATCGCCCATGAACACCTGGGCCGGGTAGGTGTTGAACCACAGGAAGCCGAGCCCGGCGCCAACAATCGCACCGCAGAAGATGATCAGTTCGCCGGCCCCCGGCACATAGGGGATCAGCAGGTACTCGGCGAAGCCGGCATGACCGGTCAGGTAGGCGAACACCGCCAGCGCGCCGGCCACCATCACGGTCGGCATAATCGCCAGCCCGTCCAGGCCGTCGGTCAGGTTGACCGCGTTGGAGCTGCCGACGATCACGAAGTAGGTGAACACGATGAAGAAGGCGCCCATCGGCACCACCAGCTGCTTGAAGAACGGCACGATCAGTTGGGTTTCCGCCGGGCTATGGGCAGTGAAATAGAGCACCGCGGCGGCGCCCAGGCCACCGACCGACTGCCAGAAATATTTCCAGCGCGCCGGCAGGCCACGGGAGTTCTTCTCCACCACCTTGCGGTAATCGTCGACCCAGCCGACCGCGCCGAAGATCAGCGTCACCAGCAGGGTGATCCAGACATAGCGGTTGCTCAGGTCGCTCCACAGCAGGGTGCTGATACCGATCGCCAGGATGATCAGCGCGCCGCCCATGGTCGGCGTGCCGGCCTTGCTCAGGTGGCTCTGCGGGCCGTCGTCACGCACCGACTGACCGATCTGCTTGGCGCGCAACTGGGCGATCAGGCGGGGGCCGAGCAGCAACGAGATCGCCAGCGCGGTCAGCACACCGAGGATGCCGCGCAGGGTGATGTACTGAAATACCGCGAATCCGCTATAAAATTGCGACAGAAAATCTGCCAGTAATAACAACATTGTTGCTTATGCTCCTTCAACCAGTGCAGCTACAACCCTATCCATTGCCGCACTGCGCGACCCCTTGACCAGCAACCGCACACCCGGACGGCTGAGCGCTGCCAGTGCTGAAACCAGTGCCGGACGATCTTCGAACAGCGCCGCCCGACCTTCATTTATTCCGTTGAATCCCGCCACCGTGTGACAGCTCAATGCGCCCACCGCCAGCAACCGGTCGATGCCCTGCTCGGCGGCATAGCGGCCAACCTCGGCATGCTGCTCGGCGGCCGTGTCGCCGAGCTCGGCCATATCGCCCAGCACCAGCACCCGCTGCTCGCCCGGCAGGCCGGCCAATACATCCACCGCCGCCTTGACCGAAGCGGGGTTGGCGTTGTAACTGTCGTCGATCAACAGGGCACCCTGGGCCGACTGTTTCGGACACATCCGCCCCGGCACCGCCTGGAAACCGGCCAGCCCGCTGGCGATCAGTTCCAGCGAAAGGTCCTGCGCCCGACAGGCGGCGGCCGCGGCGGCGGCATTGGCCACGTTGTGACGTCCCATCACCTGCAACTCGACCGCCACCTGCCGGTCGCCGTGGCGCAGCATAAAGCGATAGCAGCCGTTGTCCAGCCGCTGCAGCTGGCAGGCTTCGACATCCGCTGCCGGATTGTCGACGCCGAAAGTCAGTCGGCGCCGCTCTGCGGTCTGGCTCAGCCAGCTGTCGGCATTGGGGTCGTCCAGATTAACGACCGCACAACCGCCCGGCAGCAGCCCGTCGAAGATCTCACCCTTCGCCCGGACGATCGCCTGCAGCGAGCCGAAACCTTCCAGGTGTGCGCCCATCGCATTGTTGAGGATGGCCACATCCGGTCGGGTCAGGGCCACCGTGTAGGCGATCTCGCCTACCGCGCTGGCCCCCAGCTCGATGACAGCCGCCTGATGGTGCCCGGCGATCTCCAGCAAGGTCAGCGGCGCGCCTATATCGTTATTGAGATTCCCCTTCGTCGCCAGCACCTCACCCTGCTGCCGCAGGATGGAAGCCAGCATCTCTTTAACGGTGGTTTTGCCACTGCTGCCGGTTACCGCGAACACCGGTCCTGCGAACTGCTGCCGGTTCAGTTGCGCGATCTTACCCAGTGCGATACGGCTGTCGCTGACCTGCCACTGTGGCAGCTCAACCGGCTGGCGCTGCTGCACCACCGCGGCCACCGCACCGCGTTCCTTGGCCTGCGCCAGAAAACGCTGGCCATCGAAATTCGGCCCGCTAAGGGCGACAAACAGGTCGCCGGGCTGCAGGCTCCGTGTATCCGTGCTGACGCGCCGGAAGCTGACCGGGTCGCCATGCAGCGTCGCCTGCAGTTCGGCCGCCAGCTGTTGCTGGAGTTGTGTCAGCGACATCGGCTCAATCATCGGCCGCGCCCTCCAGGCAACGCTGCGCTTCTTCCAGATCGGAGAACGGATAGCGCTGGCCGTCGATCTCCTGGTAGGTCTCATGGCCCTTACCGGCGATCAGTACGATATCGCCCGGCCGCGCCTCGGCGATCGCCCGCTCGATGGCGATGCGACGATCGGCTTCCACCAGCTTCGGCTTATCGCCGACCAGGCCTTCCAGCACCATCTCGATGATCGCATCCGGATTCTCGGTACGCGGGTTGTCGCTGGTGACCACCACCAGGTCGGCCCACTGCTCCGCCACTTGCGCCATCTGGGCGCGCTTGCCCTGGTCGCGGTCGCCGCCGCAACCGAACACGCAGATCAGCCGCCCGTCGAGGTGGCCGTGCAGGGCGCTCAGCGCCTGCTGCAGGGCATCCGGGGTATGGGCATAGTCGATCACCACCAGCGGCTGCTCACCGCCGCCGATCCGCTGCATCCGTCCAGCCACCGGCAGCACGGCATTGAGCCCCTGTTCGATCTGGGTAACACCGACTTCCAACAACCCCAGCGCCGCCGCGGACAGCATCAGGTTGGTGAGGTTGAACCGGCCGACCACCTGGCTACGCAGGTGGACATTGCCCCAGGGGGTACGCAGCAGCGCGCTGATCCCCTGACCGCTGAGCTCAATCTCCTCGGCACGCAGGTCGGCGCGGGTCTCCCCTACCGACAGCAGGGTCATATCCGCGCCGGCCAGCTGATTGTGCAGGCGCTGGCCAAAGGCGTCGTCACACCAGATCGCCGCGCCACTGAGCGGGTAATCGGTGAACAGTCGGGCCTTGGCGGCGCCGTAAGCGTCGATACTGCCGTGATAGTCGAGATGGTCGCGGCTGAGGTTGGTGAACAGTGCCACATCGAATTCGATACCGGCGACCCGGTACTGCTCCAGCGCGTGGCTGGACACCTCCATCACCACCACTTCGGCATCCTCGGCGCGCAGTTCGGCCAGCAGCCGCTGCAGGCCGACCGCATCCGGCGTGGTGTGCTTGCTCTCATGCAACTGGCCGATAAAACCGTTGCCGACGGTGCCGATCACCGCACAACGGTGCCCCAACGTCTCCAGAGCCTGGGCAATGAAGTGGCTGCAGGAGGTCTTACCGTTGGTGCCGGTGATACCGACGATACGCATCTGGCGGCTCGGATTGCCATAGAACCGCGCCGCGATCGGGCCAACCTGCCCGGCCAGGTTTGCTACCGGGATAACCGGAATCGGCCAATGCTGCTCCGGCTGATGCTCGTCGGCATCGATGATTGCCGCGACCGCACCGTCCGCTGCCGCCTGCTCGATAAAATCCACGCCACGGTGGCGCAAGCCGCTGCGGGCCACGAACAGATCGCCGGCCGCGATCTCCCGGCTGTCCTGCGCCACACCCTGCACCTGCAGGCCGGCCAGTTCGTCCGGCAGCTGCGACGGCAGCAGATCGCCCAATGTGCAAGCTTCCCATTTCATCAACGTGATACCACCTGTGTGTTGTTCTCCGGCCAGCTGTCCGGCGTCACATTCAGCAGTCGCAGCGCACCGGCCATCGAACGACTGAACACCGGCGCCGCCACTTCGCCGCCGTAATACTCCTGCCCTTTCGGGTTGTCGACCATCACCACCGTCACCAGCCGCGGATTGCTGACCGGTGCGATGCCGGCGAACACCGACATATACTGGTCATCCAGGTAACCGCTGCCACCGACCTTGTGGGTGGTGCCGGTCTTGCCGCCGACCCGGTAGCCCGGCACCGTCGCCCGCCGGCCTGTACCGCCACGCTGGGTCACCGTTTCCATCATCTGCAATACTTCATCCGCCACCTGGCCGGGCATCACCCGCAACGGCTTGTCACCCTCCATCCCCTTCACCAGCGACACCGGCTTCAATATGCCGTGGTTGGCCAGCGGCAGGTAGGACTGGGCGAGCTGCAACGCGGTCACCGACAAGCCATAGCCATAGGACATGGTGGCCCGCTCTACCACCTGCTTGGCTTGCAGGAAGGGCAGCACACCGGTCCGTTCGCCTGGGAAGCCGGTGCCGGTCACCTGGCCCAGCCCGACGTTATACATCATGTTCCGCACACTGCCTTCATCAAGGCTTAACGCAAGCTTGGTGGTACCGACGTTACTGGACTTGGTGATGATACCGGTCAGATCCAGCACACCATAGTTGCGGTGATCGCGAATGGTGTGGCCCTTAAGCCGCAGGTAGCCGGGCGAGGTATCCACCTTGCTGTCCAGGCTGTACTTGCCGCTCATCAGTGCTGCCGCCATGGTCAGCGGTTTCATGGTCGAACCCGGCTCGAAGGTATCGGTCAGCGCCCGGTTGCGCAGCGCCGCCGAACGTCGCTGGCTCGGATCATTCGGGTTATAGGAGGGCTGATTGACCATTGCCAGCACCTCGCCGGAGGCGGCGTCCAGCATCACCAACGAGCCGCCGTCGGCATTATGCGCCTGCACCGCCGCCTTCAGCTCACGATAAGCCAGATACTGCAATCGCAGGTCGACTGTCAGCTTCAGCTCCTTGCCATGCTGGGCCGGCGATACCGAACGGATATGCTTGATGGTACGTCCGAGGCGATCCTTCATCACCAACTGCTGGCCCGCCTCGGCCCGCAACCAGTCGTCATAGGCCAGTTCGACCCCTTCGGCCCCTTCACCATCGAGGTTGGTAAAGCCGACCAGGTGGCTGGTCACCTCGGCCGCCGGATAGTAACGCTTGTACTCCCGGTCGACATGAATGCCCGGCACATCCAGCTGGCGGATACGCTCGGCCACCTCCGGCGATACCTGGCGCTTCAGGTAGAGAAAACGCCGACTGCGGTTATCGGCCAGCCGCTTTATCATTCGCTGTCGATTAAGCGACAGGGCACTGGCCAGCTTGCCCAGTGACGGGTGCTGCAGATCGGTCTTGGCCGGATCCGCCCAAACCGTCGCCACCGGTGCACTGACCGCCAGCGGTTCGCCGTTGCGATCGACAATCAAGCCTCGATGGGCCGGTTGCTGCACGGTACGCAGGCTACGGGCATCACCCTGGCTCTGCAGAAACTCCTGCTCCTGCACGTTCAAACTGAACATCTTGCCGGCGATAGCACCGGCAATCAGCAACAGTGCGACCAGCACCAAGCCCAGCCGCCAGCCGCGCGCCTGGTGTAACGCTTCCTGAATAGGTTCCTTTTCGAGCTGCTCACTGGCCATGGCGCACAATCTCGATTACACCGGGTTCCGGTACCAACATATTCAATCGCTTGCGCGCCTGGATCTCGACCCGGTTATTGGCCGCCCAAGCGCTCTGTTCCAGCAGCAGCTGCCCCCACTCCACCTGCAGATCATCACGCTGCTGCACCAGTGTCTGGTGCTGATGGAACAGCAGCCGGTATTGGTAAGCGCTGAAAATCACCGCCACGCTGGACAGCAGCACCGTCAGCACCAACACCAGCAAAATCAGCAGCGGCCTGACCAGCTCGGCGGCCGTCGCCAACGGCAGCGAACCGGACTCCAGCGGAGCCTCAACAGGCGCCGACCGCAACCGTCGCCACAGGTCGAGGATCCGCTGCTTCATCAGGCGACCTTTTCCGCCACCCGCATCACCGCACTGCGCGCGCGGGGGTTATCACCCACTTCCCGGTCACCCGCCTTGACCGCTTTGCCGATCGACTTCAACCGCTGGCGCAGCATCTCCTGGGTCACCGGAATACCCGGCGGCAGGTGCTCGTCGCCCTTGACGTGCTTGCGGATGAAACGCTTGACGATACGATCCTCCAGCGAGTGGAAACTGATCACCACCAGCCGACCGCCGACCGCCAGCATCTCCAGTGCCTGCTCCAGGCACTGCTCGAGATCTTCAAGCTCGCGGTTGATATGGATGCGAATCCCCTGGAAGGCACGGGTCGCCGGGTGCTTACCCTTCTCCCAGCTTTTATTGGCTTCGCTGATGATCCGCGCCAGGTGGGCGGTGGTGGTAATCGGATTCTGTTCGCGCTCGGTGACGATCGCGCGCGCCATGCGGCGTGAGTGGCGCTCTTCACCGTAGGTGTAGATCACATCGGCGATTTCGCGCTCGTCGGCACGGGCGATCCACTCGGCGGCGCTTTCACCGACACCCGGGTTCATCCGCATATCGAGCGGGCCATCCTGCAGAAAGCTGAAGCCGCGCGTCGGATCATCGAGCTGAGGGGAGGAGACACCCAGGTCCAGCAGTACGCCGGCCACCTTGCCCTGCAGGCCGCGCGCGGTGACGAACTGCTGCAGCTGGGCAAAGGAGCCGTGTTCGATGGCGAAACGCGGCTCGTCGGCGAACCGTTCGCCGGCATGGGCGATCGCCACCGGGTCCTTGTCGATCGCCATCAGCCGACCGTTGTCGGACAGCTGCTCCAGCACCAGTGCGCTGTGACCACCACGCCCGAAAGTACCGTCGATGTAGAACCCATCCGGGTCTTGCACCAGTTCCCGGACCGCTTCGTCGAGCAGCACCGTAATATGTTTCAGTTCCCGACTCATCCGCCGCAAGTTCCTGAGTTAAAGAGAAAGTGACTGCATCTCTTCCGGCAGCGCCATGCCGCCTTCTACATCTTCCAGATACTGGTCCCTAGTGCTGAGCCAGTGCGCTTCGCTCCAGATTTCGAACTTGCGCCCCTGGCCGAGCAGGACAATCTTCTTGTCCAAATCAGCGTATTCCCGCAGCGGCGCCGGCAACAACAGCCGGCCGTTGGCATCCATATCCAGATCGGTGGCATGACCGATCAACAGGCGCTGGATTCGACGGGCCGCCGGGTTAAAACTCGGCAGCGCTTCGATCTTCGTCTGGATAACCTCCCACTCGGGCAGCGGATAAAGCAGCAAGCAACGTTCTTCGGTGTCGATGGTGGCAACCAGATGCCCGTCACAGCTCACCGCGATCTGTTCGCGGTAGCGCGCCGGTATGGCCAGTCGGCCTTTGGCATCGAGATTGATTGGATTTACGCCACGGAACATAACGCCACTTAAACCACAAAATTATCCACTTTTCCCCACAATACCCCACGAGAACACACTATAGAAACTAACCCCTACCAATGCAAGGCTGTAACAACCCGCAACCGCCCGTAAAATCAAGCGATTAACGAATTCAGGAATGACGAATGGAGGGTGTTTTCAGGTAGTGAAAAATAGTTGCTTAGCAATCAAGGGATTACCTGTTGCCAGGTAGCGGAAGAGCGATCCGTGCGGGAAAAATAGTGAGGAGTTCGCCTGTAAGCCGGGTTCTGTCGTAGACAGTCATTCATCTAGGATGTACGTCACCATACACCTCCAGCGACCTACCCGGACCCGGTGCGGGCCGCACCTTAAGGGTCCCTATTTGGTCTTGCTCCGAGTGGGGTTTACCATCGCCGTGGAGTGTTGCCACCCACGCGGTGCGCTCTTACCGCACCGTTTCACCCTTACCGGTACCCGAAGGTACTTAGGCGGTTTACTTTCTGTTGCACTTTCCGTCGGCTCGCGCCGCCCAGACGTTATCTGGCACCCTGCCCTATAGAGCCCGGACTTTCCTCCCCCGCGCAAAACGCGGCAGCGACTGTCCGGCGAACTCCTCGCGGCGAAGGATACCAGCTTAACGGCTGTGCGCAAGTCAGCTGCGCTCCAGCGCGGCCTGATAGAGCAATTTTTTCTTGATACCGGTGATCTGCGCGGCCAGCGCCGAGGACTGCTTGACCGACAGCTCGGCCAGCAGGATATCCAGCACCCGCAACGCCTCGTCATCCAGCTGATCGGCCGGCTTCGGCACCGCCCCCTCCACCATCAGCACGAACTCGCCGCGCTGTTGATTACTGTCCGCCGCCATCCAGTCCAGCAACTCAGCCAGCGGCGCGCAATGGATCGTTTCGAAGGTCTTGGTCAACTCACGTGCCACCGCCGCCCGCCGCTGCGGCCCAAACACCTCGGCCATATCGGTCAACGATGCCAGAATCCGGTGCGGCGATTCGTAAAACACCAGCGTGTGCGGCAACGTCTCACGCTCACGGTAGAACTGCTGCCGCGCCTGACTCTTGGCCGGCGGAAAGCCCTCGAAGGAAAACCGGTCACTGGGCAACCCGGAAGCGCAGAGCGCGGTGACGAACGCCACGCAGCCCGGCACCGGCACCACCCGGAAACCCGCCTCGCGCACCGCCCGCACCAACACGAAACCGGGATCGGAGATCACCGGGGTTCCGGCATCAGAGATCAGGGCTACACTCTCACCCTGGGACAGATACTGCAAAATACGCTCAACCCGTTGCCGTTCGTTGTGCTCGTGCACTGAAATCAATGGGGTTTTGATGTTAAAGTGCGCCATCAGACGCGCACTATGACGGGTATCCTCTGCAGCGATCACCGCAACCTGATTCAGCACATCGACCGCACGCGGCGTCATGTCCTGCAGGTTTCCGATCGGCGTGGCCACCACATAAAGCGCGGTATCTTGCATATTGATTCCATCCTCAAGCTGGGGCGAGGAAGTATATGATGATTAACAGGCGACTGTCTCTGGCGGCAGTACTGGCATTGACCCTGGCGGGCTGTAGCGCGCCGACCACCGTTACACCGCCGGCCGACACGGCGCAACAGCGTGAAATGGACCGGATGCAGCGTGTCGAACAACTGCTGAACGAAGCAGAGCGGGCCGCGCCGATCCAGGCCGCCCGACTGAAGGCGGAAGCGGCCACCCTGCTTAGCGAGATCGGCCGCGACTTCGACGCCCAGCGCCTGCTCGACCAGATCGACACCCGCCTGCTGCCGCCCAGCCTGAACTGGCAGATCGCCCTGCTGCGCGCCGAACGCGCGCTACAGGCACAGCAGCCGGACCAGGCACTGAAATACCTGGCACTACCGACCACCGCCCCACTGCCGGCCGACAGCGAAACCCGCCTCAGCGAGCTGCGCCTGCAGGCGTACAGCCAGAAACAGGACCCGCTCGGCGAAACCCTCGAGCTGATCCGCCTCAGCCGGCTGCAGCCGGATGGCGAAATCCCGTTCCGCGACCGCATCTGGTCATCCCTGAGCCAGCTCAGCAGCGAGCAGGTCAGCCAACTGACTGAGCGCAGCAGCAACAACTACTATGAGCAAGGCTGGTTCGAACTCGCCTACGCACTGCACCAGGCCCGCGACCTGAGCCAGCAAAGCAGCGCCCTGAACCGCTGGCGCACGCTATGGGAGAGCCACCCCGCCAACCAGCAACCGCCCTCCGCACTGCAGGCCCTGCAGGCCGGCTCGACCAATATCCAGCACATCGCGCTGCTACTGCCACAGAGCGGCCCGCTGGCAAAACCGGCCCGCGCTATCCGCGAAGGGGTGATGACCGCTTACTACCAGGCCCAGGACAATGGCGAGCCGGTGCCCCGCCTCAGCATGCTGGATGCCAGCCAGATCAGCAGCCCGATCCAGCTGATCGAAGTAATCCAGCAGCAGCAGATCGATCTGGTGATCGGCCCGCTGGATAAGGATTATGTCCAGCAGCTCAGCCTTGCCGGCCAATTGCCGGCGCCGGTGCTGGCGCTCAACTACGCCACTGACGACACCAACACCGCACAAACCAACCAGCTGTACCAGTTCGGCCTGGCCGCCGAGGATGAAGCCCGCCAAGCGGCGGAACGCGCTTGGCAGGACGGCCACCGCAAGATTGCCGTACTGACCGCCAACAGCGGCTGGGGTCAGCGAGTCGCCGCCGCCTTCGACGAACGCTTCCGCGCCCTCGGCGGCATCGTAACGACCCACGACCAGTTCGGTGACGACGACAGTTTCAACACCACCGTCAGCCGACTGATGGCGACCGACATGAGCAAAAAGCGCGCCGACCGGATCCGACAACTGGTGCGCGACCACAAGGTCCATTTCGAGGAACGCCGCCGCCAGGACCTGGACGCGGTCTTCCTGTCAGCACTGCCGGGCGACGCCCGCCAGATCAAGCCGACCCTGTCGTTCCACTATGCCAACGACCTGCCGATCTATGCCACCTCACACGTCTACGCCGGCTTCAACAACCCGATGACCGACCAGGACCTGAGCGGCATCCGCTTTGTCGACATCCCCTGGAACCTGGCCAGCCCGTCCGCTGGCAAACGTGCGCTGCAGCAGCTGCGCCAGGATACCGACACCCGTTTCGGCCGACTCTACGCGCTGGGCCTGGATGCCTACCAGCTACACCCCTACCTGCAACAGCTGGCCGCCCTGCCGCAGGCCGCCCTGCAGGGTGAAACCGGCCGGCTGTCGGTGGATAACCAGGGCCGGGTGGCCCGCCAGCTGGACTGGGCGATCTTCCGTAATGGCCTGCCGCAAAGCTGGCAACCGGAGCAACGCTGAACCCCATGGACAGACAACAGATCGGCAAGGACGCCGAACAACGGGCCGAGCGGTACCTGAAGCAACAGGGACTTCGCCCGGTCAAGCGCAATTTCAGCAGCCGCTGGGGCGAGATCGACCTGATCATGCGCGACGGCCGCGAGCTGGTCTTTATCGAGGTACGCCAACGACGCCATGACAGCTTTGGCGGCGCAGCCCTTTCGGTCGATCACCGCAAGCAACTGCGACTGATAAAAACCGCCAGCTACTACCTACAGCAGCACAACTGTACGGACGCCCCCTGCCGGTTCGATGTGATCGCCTTCGAGGGAAAGGCGGCAGCCGGGCAGCCGGTATGGTATAAAGACGCATTTAGAATTTGACCGAGTGCAGTAAGGGATGGAGTTAGAAGAGCGCATCATCAACCACTTTCACAATTCGATGGAGGTCAACGCGGTCACCATTGAGCAGTACACACCACTTATCGCGCATGCCGGCGAACTTCTTCTGCATACCCTGGTCAGTGAAAGCAAAATCCTGTGCTGCGGCAACGGCGGCTCAGCCGGCCTGGCACAACACTTCGCCGCCCTGCTGCTGAACCGGTTCCGCAACGAACGCCCGGGCCTGCCGGCGATGTCGCTCTGTGCCGACGCCGCGGTGGCGACAGGCATCTGCGAAGACAGTACCTTCGCCGACGTCTACGCCAAACAGATCCGCGCCCTCGGCCAACCCGGCGATATCCTGCTGATCATCTCGCCACACGGTCGCAGCGCCAGCCTGATCCAGGCGATCCAGGCAGCCCACGACCGGGAGATGTTGGTGATCGCCCTGACCGGCGGCGACGGCGGCGACATGACCAGCCTGCTGGGCCCCGAGGAAGTGGAGATCTGCGTACCGGCCGACGACACCGTACTGGTACATCACGCACACCTGATGCTGCTGCATACGCTGTGCGACCTGATTGACTATCAACTGTTTGGAAGCGAGTACTGATGAAGACGCCATTAGCCGCCATTATCCTGGGTACCACGCTGCTACTGTCCGGCTGCGCCAGCATGCTGAGCGACGGCCAACCGGTCCAGCAATCACCCGGCCATCGCACCCTCGGCTCCTATGTCGACGATGAACTGATCGAAACCAAGGCGCTGATTAACCTGTCAGCCGGCTCCGAGGAGCTCAAGGCTGCCAACGTCAGCGTGGTCAGCTACAACGGCATCGTCCTGCTGACCGGCCAGGTACCCAGCGAGTACACCAAGCAGGAAGCGGAGCAGATCGTCAGCGAGGTGCGCAAGGTACGCCGCATCCACAACGAGCTGACGATCTCCGGCACCAGCTCTGCCCTGGCCCGCACCAACGACACCTGGCTGACCACCAAGGTGAAGACCCAGCTGCTGGCAAACGAAGCGATCGACGGCGGCCGCATCAAGGTGGTCACCGACGGCGGCACCGTCTACCTGATGGGGCTGGTCAGCCATGCCGAGGCCGACACCGCGGTTCAGATCGTCCGGGGGATCAGCGGAGTGCAGAAGATCATCAAGATCTTCGAGTATATCGATCAGCCCTGATTTGACGCGCGACAGACAACATATGAAAACAAAAAAGGGAGCATAGCTCCCTTTTTGTTTTAAGCGATGAGTTAACAGCTTTGAGTTAACAGCCACCCAACCCAGCTAAAATGACCGCTACTTAACCACCTTCAGTGTCGGCCGCTTAGCCGCAGGCTTGGCCTCCTCTTCGGACGGCTCATCACCCGCAGGCTCAGCGTCCTCCGCCGCCTCGGCGGCAGGCTCAGCCTGCAGATAAGCCTCGGCGCCCGGCTCCATGCCGAAGCCCATGCCGGACCCATCTTCCGCCGAATAGATCGCCAGCAGTGCCGCCATCGGCACATAGATATCCATCGGCTGACCGCCGAAGCGGGCATTGAAGCTCAGCGCCTCGTCATCGATATGCAATCCCCGCACCGCACCGGGAGAGACGTTCAGCACGATACGACCGTCGTTGACGAACTGGGTCGGCACACTGACATAGTCAACCGTGGCATCCACCAACAGATAGGGGGTGGCATCGTTGTCCAGCAGCCAGTCATACAGCGCCCGCAGGATATAGGGCCTACTTGGTTTCATCGGACCTCCTCAAACAGGCTCTCAGTAAACAAAAAAGGGATGAGCAACGCCATCCCTTTTCCAAATCGCAAGCAGATCAAGAACGATCTCAGTCGCGCATTTCACGCTCTGCGTCAGACAAGCTCGCCTGGAAGGACTCTCGCTCGAACAGCCGCTCCATGTACTTCAGCAACGGCTTGCACTGCGCTTCCGGCAGTTCGACACCCAGCGCCGGCAGGCGCCAGAGGATCGGTGCCAGACAGCAATCCACCAGGCTGAACTCTTCGCTCATGAAGAACGGCTTCTCGTTGAAGATCGGCGCGATCGCCACCAGGCTGTCACGCAACTCCTTACGGCAGCGCTCCAGCTCCGCCGCATCGGCCTTACCTGCGACCAGGGTATCCACCAGCACGCACCAGTCACGCTGGATGCGATGCATGAACAAACGACTCTCGGCACGCGCCACCGGATACACCGGCAACAGCGGCGGATGCGGGAACCGCTCGTCCAGATACTCCATCATCACATTGGGCTCATAGAGCACCAGTTCACGGTCGAGCAATGTCGGCAGGCTGTTATAAGGGTTCAGCGATGCCAGATCCTCCGGCAGCTCATCCTCTTTACAGTCGATGATCTCAACGGCAACACCCTTTTCCGCCAGTACAATGCGTACCCGGTGGCTGTAATGATCTTCACCATCAGAGTAGAAGGTCATGGAAGAACGCTTGGCCACAACGCCCATCGAACACTCCCGTTATAAATGAAACTGATACAAAAACATGCGCGGCCCGTCGGGACCGCGCATTCCAGAACGCTAGTGTAACACAGGCGTATTAGTGAACGTCCTTCCAGTATTCTTTCTTCAGCGCAAAAGCGACGAAGAAGAACAGCACCAGGAAGATCAGCACATAGGTACCGATCCGGTGCGAGTCCAGCTTGGACGGCTCACCGATGTACGCCAGGAAGTTGACCAGATCGTAAACAACCTTGTCGAACTCCTCTTCGGACAGCTCACCGCTACCCTCGACCACGGTCAGGCATTTGCCCATTTCCTTGCCGGTCAGCGGATCGATAGCGGCTTCGGCGCGCATCTGCTCCGGAGAGCAGTGGTTCAGCTGGGTACCCTGCAGGTACTCCAGCACGTTCGGCATACCTACGTCCTTGAACACCGCGTTGTTGACACCCCAGGGACGGGACTCATCCTGGTAGAAGCTACGCAGGTAAGTGTACAACCAGTCAGGGCCACGCAGACGCGCTTCCAGGGTCAGATCGGGCGGCGGCGCACCGAACCAGCCCGAAGCATCCTTGGCGCTCATTGCGATGGTCATCTGCTCGCCGATCTTCTGGTCACCCAGGATCAGGTACTGCTCGACCAGCTCATTCGGCATACCCAGATCCTGGGCAGCGCGCTCGTAGCGCTGATATTTAGCGGAGTGACAGCCCATGCAGTTGTTGACGAAGGTCTTCATACCACGCTGCAGAGACGCCTTGTTCTCCAGATCTACTTCCATGTGGTCCAGGTGTACACCGGCACCACCCGCTGCATTTGCTGCCAACGGCAGCACAGCCATGACAAATGCAATCAGAAACTTTTTCATTAGCCTGTAACCCTTTCCGGAACCGGTTTAGTGCTCTCCATCTTGGTGTAGATCGGCATCAGCAGGAAGAACGCGAAGTACAGTGCAGTACAGATCTGGGCCACCAGGGTACGTGTCGGAGTGGAGGAAACCACGCCCAGGTAACCCAGGATTACGAAGGACACAGCGAAGATCAGCAGCCAGACCTTGCTCATCATGCCCTTGTAGCGCATGGATTTAACCGGACTGCGATCCAGCCACGGCAGCACGAACAGGATTGCAATCGCGGCACCCATCACCACCACACCCGGGAACTGGGAACCGGCGATCGGCGGCACGGCACGCAGCATGGCGTAGAACGGGGTGAAGTACCATACCGGCGCGATATGCTCAGGCGTCTTCAGCGGGTTGGCCGGCTCGAAGTTCGGCGCCTCGATCAGATAACCGCCACCTTCCGGGAAGAAGAAGATGATGGTGCAGAATACGAACAGGAACACCACCACACCGACGATATCTTTCACGGTGTAGTACGGGTGGAACGGGATACCATCCAGCGGCACGCCGTTTTCGTCCTTGTTGTCCTTGATCTCAACGCCATCCGGGTTGTTGGAACCCACTTCGTGCAGCGCGATGATATGCAGCACCACCAGCGCCAGCAGCACGATCGGCAGCGCGATCACGTGCAGCGAGAAGAAACGGGTCAGGGTCACGCCGGAGATCAGGTAGTCACCACGGATCCACAGCGCCAGATCTTCACCGATCACCGGCACCGCGGAGAACAGCGAAACAATTACCTGGGCACCCCAGTAGGACATCTGGCCCCACGGCAGCAGGTAGCCCATGAAGGCTTCGGCCATCAGCGCCAGGTAGATGGCCATACCGAACAGCCACACCAGTTCGCGCGGCTTGCGATAGGAGCCGTACAACATGCCACGGAACATGTGCAGGTAGACGACAGCAAAGAAGGCGGATGCACCGGTGGAGTGCATATAGCGCAGCAACCAGCCAAACTCGACATCGCGCATGATGTATTCGATGGAATCGAATGCACCTTCCGCAGACGGGTTGTAGCTCATCGTCAGCCAGATACCGGTCAGGATCTGGTTGACCAGCACCAGCAGCGCCAGCGAGCCGAAGAAGTACCAGAAGTTGAAGTTCTTCGGTGCATAGTACTTGGACAGGTGATCTTCCCACATCGCCGTGGCCGGGAAACGATCATCAATCCAGCCCATCAGACCTGGATTCCCCTTGTTGCGGTAACCAGCCATTATGCCACCTCCTGATCAACACCAACGACGATGACGTTTTCCTCAACATAGCTGTGAGGCGGGATCACCAGATTGGACGGCGCCGGGACGCCCTTGAATACGCGACCGGACAGGTCGAAACGGGAGCCGTGACATGGGCAGTAGAAACCACCGACCCAATCGTCACCCAGGTCTTCCGGCGCCACTTCCGGACGGTAAGTCGGCGAGCAACCCAGGTGGGTACAGATGCCGACCAGCACCACGATCTCTTCTTTCAGCGAGCGGTTCGGCGTACCCGGCACATAGGCCGGCTGCTGAGGTACCGCAGATTCCGGATCGGCCAGGCGGCCGCCGATCTTGGCCAGGTTATCCAGCGCAGTCTTGTCACGACGGACAATCCACACCGGCTTACCACGCCATTCAACGATCATCTGCTGACCCGGCTCCAGTTTACTTACATCAACCTTCACCGGAGCACCAGCAGCTTTCGCCTTGGCACTCGGATTCCAGGAAGCCACGAACGGAACGGCCGCCCCGACAGCACCTACCGCACCAACTGCGGATGTGGCACCGATCAGGAGACGACGCCGCCCCTTATTCACGCCGTCATTGCTCATTATCATCTCCCCTCAATCAGCCTTTCCTTACCTGCTTTTAGTGCAGATTTCGGTCAGCCGTTAAGTAATAAAACCACGGAAACATGGATTTTAAAAATGGCCCAAATAGTAAAGAAAATGCCCCTTGCTTACAAGGTGAATTGCCCCTACCAGCCGCGGCTTTAGGCCAAAGTATTGACTTCGCCCAGACATAAAAAAACGCCCGCACCCAAAGGGATACGAGCGTTTTTTGCGTCGTTCGAAAAGCGTTGAAACGAAAAATTAACGCTTGGAGAACTGAGGACGCTTACGTGCTTTACGCAGACCGACTTTCTTACGCTCAACCTCACGGGCGTCACGGGTAACGTAGCCCGCCTTGCGCAGAGTCGGACGCAGAGTTTCGTCGTACTCCATCAGCGCACGAGTAATACCGTGACGGATCGCACCCGCCTGACCAGTACCACCGCCACCAGCGACAGTAACGTAAACGTCGAACTTGTCAGAAGTCTCGGTCAGCTCCAGCGGCTGCTTAACGATCATGCGTGCAGTTACGCGACCGAAGAACTCTTCCAGGGAGCGGTTGTTGATAGTGATGTTGCCAGTACCCGGACGCAGGAATACACGCGCGGTAGAGGTCTTACGACGGCCAGTGCCGTAATACTGAGTAGTCATATCTGCCTTCCCCTTAGATGTTCAGTTCTTTCGGCTGCTGTGCCTGGTGCGGGTGTTCAGCACCTGCGTACACTTTCAGCTTGCTGTGCATGGCGCGACCCAGCGGACCTTTCGGCAGCATGCCTTTAACGGCGATCTCGATGGTGCGCTCCGGGAAGGTTTCGATCATATTCTGGAAGGAAGTTTCCTTCAGGCCGCCCGGATAACCGGTGTGACGGTAGTACATTTTGTCAGCACGCTTGTTGCCGGTCACGTTTACCTTCTCAGCGTTTACGACAACGATGTAGTCGCCAGTATCAACGTGCGGAGTGTATTCCGGCTTGTGCTTACCGCGCAGACGGCGCGCAATTTCGGTAGCCAGACGACCCAGGGTTTTACCCTCTGCGTCTACAACATACCAGTCGCGTTTTACTTCGGCTGGCTTAGCAGTAAATGTTTTCATTTATTTACCTATACAATCTCAGACCTCGCGCACCTAAAAAGCGGCACCGGCCTGGCTTATAATTATTGGTTGTCGCCGATTAAGCGCCGACAACATTCAATACCCGCCACCCGATAGAACCGGATGAGCGGCGCGCATTATAGGGGATGACACAGCAAGCCACAAGCACAAAGCCACAATAAAACGACTCAGGCACGGTGCTCGCGGGCCAGATATTCGTGCGATTGCATCTCCAGCAGACGGCTCTGGGTACGTTCGATTTCGAATGCCAGCCGCCCCTCGGTGTAGATCTGATGGATCGGCACCTCAGCCGACAGGATCAGCTTGACGCCACTGTCGTAAAACTCGTCGACCATGTTAATGAAACGGCGCGCCGCATCGTCATTCTTACGGCCCAGCTGCGGCACGTTGGAGACCAGCACCGCATGGAACACTTTAGCCAGTTCGATGTAGTCGTTTTGCGAACGCGGCCCGTCGCACAGATCCTTGAAATCGAACCAGACCACATCCTCGCAGCAGCGACGACTGCGGATTTCGCGGCCATTCACCTCCAACAGCTCGCCCTCGACCACCTCTTCCAGATCCGGCGCCAGACTTTCGAAACTGCAGTTCAGGCTCTGATCCGCCTTGTCGTCCAGCGGACAGTGATACAGTTCAGCCTGTTCCAGCGCCCGCAGCCGATAGTCCACTCCGCCGTCGACATTCAGCACCTCGGTATGGCGGTTCAGCAGATCGATCGCCGGCAGGAAGCGGGCCCGCTGCAGACCATCCTTGTAGAGGCCGTCCGGCACGATATTGGAGGTCGCCACCAGCGATACGCCGTTGGCGAACAGCTGTTCCAGCAGACCAGCAAGGATCATCGCATCGGTGATATCGGAAACGAAGAACTCGTCGAAGCAGATCACCCGTGCTTCCTCGGCATATTTCCGGCCAATCTGCACCAGCGGGTTCGGGGTGCCATCCAGCTCTTTCAGCTCCCGGTGGACACGCTGCATGAAGCGGTGAAAGTGGGTCCGCATCTTCTGCTCGAACGGCAGGCTGTCGTAGAAGGTATCCATCAGGTAGGTCTTACCACGCCCTACCCCGCCCCAGAAGTAGAGCCCCTTGACCGGTGCGACTTCCTCCTTGCGGAACCGGCCGCGCAACCGTTGCATCAGCCCCTGCCTGGGCTGATCGGCAGCCGCAACCAGGTCGTCATAAAGACGCTGCAAGTTGTTGATCGCCATCTCCTGGGCCGGATCATAGGAGAAATCGTCACGTTCCAGGTCTTTCTTATAGCGCTCTAAAGGGGTCATCGCGGATCACTACCGGGGGTCGAAATACGGACAGGAAATTTGGCGCGAACTTTACCGCTCTGCAACAAAATTGGCAAATAGACCAAAGGCAGAACCGGACGCTCAGCCGGTCAGTGCAATCATCTCAACCAGCAACGGCAACACAAAAGCGGTAAAGGTTCCGACCATCCCCATCGCCAGACCGCTGAACGCCCCGGCCAAGGCGCCATATTCGAAGGCGAAGGCGGTACCCATGGCGTGGGCACTCACCCCGAGAGTGAAGCCGCGGATCGCCGGATCGTCGATGCGCAGCAATTTGAACAACAGAGGGGCCATCAGGCAGCCCAGCGCACCGGTGATCAACACCAAACCGGCCGCCAGAGAACCGTAGCCACCGATCTTGTCGGCCACTTCGATGGCGATCGGCGAGGTCACCGACTTGGGTGCCAACGACAAAAGGGTGGTTACATCCGCTCCCAGCAGCCAACCGATGCCAACCGCACTCAATGCCGCCACCAGCGCACCGACCACACAGCCAATCAGCAGCGGCAACAGCATCTCACGTACCCGGTGCAGATTGTCGTACAGAGGAATCGCCAGCGCCACGATCGCCGGCCCCATCAGGAACTTGATAAAAGCGGCGCCCTCAATATAAGTGGCGTAGTCGATTTCGGTCAGTTTAAGCAGCAGAATGATCAGCGACAGCGATACGATTACCGGGTGCAGCAGCGGTGTGCGGCCACAGCGTTGGTTCAACCATCCGGCCGCCAGATAGACCGCCACGGTCACCAGAATCCACAGTAGCGGCATCGCCGCGAAATGCTGCCACATCAGGTTCACTCCCCTCCCCGCGTCGACTGCAGCTTCTGCATCAGCAGCGCCGTCAGGGCGAACGTCAGCACCGTACTGGCCAGCAGCGCCAGCGAGATCGCCAGCCAATCACGGGCGATCAGTTCGAAGTGCACCATCAGGCCGACACCGGAGGGCACCAGCATAAGAGGCAGGTAGCGCAGCAGTCCCTCGCTAGCGCCGCGCAAACCCTCGGGCACCGCGCCGTTAAGCATCAGACCGATCAGCATCAGCACCATGCCAACCACCGCGCCGGGCACCGGGATCGCCAGCAGATAAACCAGCGCCTCGCCGAGCAACTGACAGCCCATGATCATCAACAGCCCGGCCAACATCCCGCTACTCCTTCCTTAAGTTGCCAGTTTACAGTCTTGAGCCAACAGCCGCGTGAAACAGCGGCAGGCCGATCATAGCAAGCGGCACCGGCCTACCCCATCAGACGTTCCGCCAGTTGCCACCAGACCAGCGCCGCGAACAGCAGGAACAGCCCGCCACCGACTTTATGGATCAGACCCACCGGGAACCGCTGCAATAGCATCCGCCCCGCCCAGACTCCGGCGATCGAGGTGGTCGCCAACGCCAGGGTGCCACCCAACCAGACCGCTGCCGGTGGTTCGACACCGCCCAGCCCGGTGATCGCCAGCTGAGTTTTATCGCCCAACTCGGCCATGAAGATCAAGCCAAATACCGACCAGAACAGATAGCGCCCGACCCGGGTGTCCTCCTCATCGTCATCCTCCTCCTCGCCACGCAGCGCCAGCACGCCAAACAGCGTGAACAGCGATGCCACCGCCAGCATTACCAGCCACTGCGGCAACCAAAGCGCCACCACCGCGCCGACAGTGACCGCCAGCAGGTTCAATAGCGCGAAAGCGGAGACCGCGCCGGACACCACCGGCAGCGCCCGGTAGCGTGCCGCCAGCGCCATGCAGACCAACTGGCTCTTGTCGCCGAATTCAGCGCCAACCACCAGCGCATAGGTCTTTAAAATCGAACTCAATTCATCCATTTGATTTTTTTCAAAAAAACACTTGGCAGCTTACGGAAGCGGCATTATACTGCGCCTCCGTTCTTGAGAGACAGTCTTTTAGGAACGGATTAATCAAAGATTTTTCTTTTGGTTATCAATCAGTTAGACTGATAGCCACTGAAAAGTCAGCGAGAAGTGTCGGGGTGTAGCTCAGCCTGGTAGAGCACTGTCTTCGGGAGGCAGGGGTCGTAGGTTCAAATCCTGTCACCCCGACCATTTACTCGCTTTTTTGATTACCCTTCTGCTTAGCTTTATTTAGTGGCCGCCCGGCCCATGTACAAATCCTCCTAATCAGCAGTCAACGCTTATCGTGCGTTTTTCTCGTGCGCTTTTCTGTTTTTGTATCTCCAGCTAGTAGCCTCAATCGCTGCCGCATTCTCCGGCACTTACTACGGCACTGACTACGGCAGGATTTCATCGCCCCGGACCGTTAAACCTGATATGAAGCCCTGCGGGCTCCTGGTCGACTAAAGTCGTCCCTACAACACCACCGCTGCCGGCGCTTGGTCAACGGAAGTCGCCCCTACAATGGCAACGGCCGGAGTCGACCCGACATAAAATCGCATCAAAAACCTTGCTGGCGCAGCCAGTGCAGCAGCATCTGGGAGCACTCGGCCGGAAGCTTCCTTTGCGCGATCACCTGTTCCAACGACTCACCGCCGCCACATCGCTGCGCCGCTTTGACCAGCGGTGCCAGTTCGATACCGACCAGGTGCCAGATGCCAAGCGGCTGATCCGGCGTAACCACCACCTCGGCCGGGCGGATCAAACCGTTCTCGACCACCGGCTGGGTTTTGACCTCGACCGCCGCCCTATCCGGCGGCAGATGGACCGGTTGCCGGTCCGGCCAGCGGCGGCGTTGTTGCCAGAACGGCCGCTGCGGCCACTGGCTTTCCATGGCATAGAAATCCCGCCCGATACGGGCAAAACGGTAGAACAGGCTGTCGACCCGCTGCTGATGGAACTGCTTGGCCAGCGCGCCATTTTCCGGCTGTTGCAGCAGGGTGTTGATCACCGCCGGCGCCTGCAAGGCAGACGACAGCGCCTGGAAGATGCCGTTGCCGGACAGCGGATCGACCGCCATCGCCGCGTCGCCGACCCTGATCCAGTTGTCGCCTACCGCCTGGCGACAGAGAATCGGTGTGCTGGTACGAGCATGCAGTTCACCGGTCGGTTCGGCACCCGCCAGGAACGGCTGCGCCTGCTCCAGGGTTCGCAGCCGTTCGGTGCAGTACTCAACCAGCCGCTCCTTCGGCGGCAACCGGCTGCTGGCCACATCGAAGGTCAACTGCAGGTAACGGGTGCCGTCGGCCGCCTGCGCCAACCAGGCCCAACCATCCGCGAAGCTCTGCACCGCAGATTTAGGCTGACCCGCTCCGCCGCGCCAGTACTGCAGCAGCGACACCGTTTCGGCACCACGCAACCGCTGCAGATGGGCGGACGGCGCACTACGGCCCCGCGCCTCGACCAGGAAATCGGCAGCCAGCCGCTGCTCGCCCTGGTCGGTGCGGTAGCTGACGGATATATCCGGCTCGGTGGAAACCTTACCGACCCGGCCACGAATCAGCTCGACGCCGTTGTTCAGCAGATCCTGCTCGATACCGGCATCAAACAATCGCCGTTCAATCAGTCGCTCGGTATTGGCGGCGCTGGTCTGACCGTTCCAGGTCACCTGGCGCGGTGAAGGCGGCGGCAGGCAGTCCAGCGCCCGCTCGCAGCCGGCGCCACGCAGCCCCTCGACCACCCGCTCGGAGACTCCCTCCACCGCCACGAACGGCCGTGGCTCGCAGATCAGACCGACCCGGTAACCGAGCCGGACCAGGCCGAGTGCCACCGCACCGCCGGCCGGACCGCCGCCCAGTACCAGTATTCGCTTGACTGCCATGCTCACCGTTTCAGGAATAATCAGGAAAAAAGAGTCATTTAAGGAATCAGGCCCGGCGCTGCTCTGCACCGTAGAAGCTGGCATGTTGCCGCAGCCAGTCACGGGCGGCGGCGGCGGCCGGTTCGCCACCCTCGGCAAGGTAGCGGGCCAGGTGACCGCTCATAAAAGCGGTGCCGATACTGGCACCGGCACTCTCGCCATCCAGGCTGCGTACATGACCGCCGAAATCGGCATAGCGGGTCTCTAGGCAGGACCACTGGCCCGGCGCACAGCGGGCATCGCCGGTCATGCGGATCACGTCGGGATAGCTGGCGGGATAGACCGGATCGCCCTTGGCAGGGCTGGACGCACAGAGGATCACCCCGGCGTTTGCGGCACGCCGGCAAGCTTCAGCCAGTGCTTCACGGTCGTGGAGCAGACCGAGACTGAGGTTGATCAGCTGCACCCCCTCGGCGACCAGCCAGTCGATCGCCGCAGCCACCTGCACCGGGGTGGTGGTGAAACGCTCGTCGAATACCTGCGCCACGGCGAAGCGGGCCCTCGGTGCCTGAGCGGCGATCACATCGAGTATCCGGCTGCCATGCAGCAGCTGATCCGGCTGGGGCTCGCCCTGCCAGAGCGCACAGTCGTCCAGGAAATAGCGCATCGCGCTGTCCACCTGCGGCTGTTGCCGCGCGCTGTAGCCACTATCTACGATACCGACATGGACCTGCTCAGCCATTCAGATTCTCCTCAATCGCCGTCTCGCTCTTCGACTCCACCGACAGTGTGCCACGATTGAGCCGCAGATACAGGTCGGCATCGGCCAGGGTCGACAACCGATGGCTGATCAGAATCCGGGTTCGCCCGGCGAACAGCCGATCCACCGCGGCAATGATCTCCCGCTCGGTGGCCTCGTCGACCGCCGAGGTCGCCTCGTCCAGCACCAGTACCGTCGGCTGCTGCAGCAGCGCCCGGGCGATGGCGATGCGCTGCTTCTGGCCGCCGGACAGCTGCCCTCCCCGCTCACCAAGTGGCGTATCCAGCCCCTGCGGCAGCTGCCCGATCAGCTCGCCGAGCTGGGCCTGTTCGGCCGCCCGGCGCACCGCCTGCGGGTCCGCATCCGGTGACGCGTAGCGGATATTGTCCGCCAGGCTGCCACGGAACAGCACGATCTCCTGGCTGACCACCGCCACCCGGCGGCGCAGTTCGGCCGGATCGCACTGGCGCAGATCGACACCATCCAGCAGCAGAACGCCCTGCTGCGGGTCGTAATGGCGCTGCAGCAGGTCGATCAGGGTCGACTTGCCGACGCCGGACGGGCCGCTCAGCGCGACTTTCAAGCCCGCCGGAATCACCAGGCTGACATCGGCCAGCACCGGCTCACGGCCGGCATAACCGAAGCCAACCGCCTGCAATTCGATCCGCCCGCCGCTATCCGGCAGCGGCAGCCGCCGCTCCGCCAGCCGTATCTCCGGCTGTTCGCGACGCAGCTCCATCACCCGGCCGAGGCTGACGGTCATCCGCTGCACCGCCACGTACAGCCCCAGCAGGCTCTGCACCGGCCCGACCGCCATCCCCAGGTAAGTGGAGAAGGCGATCAGCGCACCCAGCTGCCACTGCCCCTCAATTACCCAGTAACCGCCGATCAGGAAGGCGCCGGCACGCGACCAGGAGGTCAGCGTGCCCGGCACCGCCTGGGTGACGAACTCGGTCAGTTGCAGTTTCAGCAGATCGCCGAGGTAGCGGTCGCCCAACCCTTGCAACCGGCCCGCCTCGCGCCGCTCCTGGCCCACCGACTGGATGAACTTCATCGCCGGCAGGGTTTCCACCAGGAACGAGGACAGATCGGCCGAGCGCTCGCGCAATATCCGGCTGCGTCGCTCCACCTTGCGCCGCATCCAGCTCAGCCAGAGCACCTCCAGCGGCACCAGCAGCGCCAGGATCAGCGCCAGCTGCCAGGACAGCGCGAACAGCAACGCCACCGCGCCGACCAGGCCGAGCAGGCTGGACAGCGCAGAGAACAGCGAGTCGACCGCGAAGCGCTGGATCTGGGCTACGTCGCCATCCAGTCGCGACATCAGGTCGCCGATCCGGCGCTGACCGTAGAATGCGGGAGACAGGGTCTGCAGATGACGGTAGAGGTCGTCACGCAGATCGAACAGGATGCGGCCGGACAGCCGGGTGTGCAGGTAGCGGTTAACACCCGCCAGCAGGGTACCGAGCAGGCCGGCGGCGATCATCAGCAGCGCGGTCTGCAGCAGCGTGCCGTAATCCTTCGCCAGCAGCCCCTCGTCGATCAGCGTCTTGGTCAGCCAGGGCTGCGCCAGCACCAGCAGCGAGGCGCACAGTGACAGCGCCATCACCAGGCCGATCGCCGACCGCTGCGGCCGCACGAAGCCGTACAACCAGCGCAGCGCCGCTTCCAGCGCCCGGGGATCATCGGTATGTACGGTGCGAACCAGCCATTTCAACATCGGTTTTTTTACCAGCTTGAAAGGTACCTATTTGAAAGGCACGTACTGAACTGGTAACTGCTTGGAAGATACCAGTTCAGTAAGTACCAGCTAAGGCGTAATGCTGTTCACTTAAAGCAATTTGCCTTTGCGATTTGAACAAAGCCCCTATCGGGAGTGGCATAGCCTTGTAAGGCCTACTCGGTGTGCCCTTTGGGTATCAGTGCGCCACCGCCGCCGGTGGTTGTGGAGCCCTGCGGGCTCCTGGTCGACTGAAGTCAACCCTACAGTCAATTCACCGAACAGCGTTACAGCTAAGACGGGGCTTCCAACGGAAGCCCCTTTCAGCACGCAAACAAGGGGTTACCCTGACACTACTCGATCAGCTTGGCAATCCGCAGGTCGGCGGTGGACATATCGCCCGGCAACTGGATGCTGCCGATCTTGTTCAGCGTTTTCGGATCGTGGATCGAGATATCGCTGGAGGTGCCGCCGACGTAGATCTTACCGCCATCACGGGTCATGTTGATGGTGTAGTAGGTGTGCGCCAGATCTTCGGTGGCGAGGGTACGACGCTCCTTCACATTGTGCTTGGACAGGTTATTGAAGGCGCCATAGACGATATCGCGGTCGTTCGGATCGGTGACCAGGTTGAAGAAGATGAACTCGAACGGCACGATCTCCTGCGACTCGATCTCGCCGGACGCCAGGTCGATCCGGTTCATCCCCCACCAGAACTCGGCCTGCTCCATGTCGCCCGGCTCGCCGTTCCACTTGATGGTGAAGTACGGCAGGATGTACTCGCCGACGTGCTCACCCTGAGCCTGCATCGCGAAGGCATCGGGCGGCACCCACTGGTCGGCCGGCCGCTGCCAGTTCTGCAGCGCCTTCAGCAATTTCACCTCGCCGGTCTGCGGGTCGATGGTCTTCAGGTCGGCACCGCCGAGGATCACCCCGCCACTGTCCAGCGTGCCGATCTTGGTGATCCGCCGGTCGACCGGGAAGAACCGCTTCGGCTTGGCGTTCAGGCCGTCGGCGGTTTCGAACACCGCCAGCCGTGGCTGCTGCACCTCGAACCGGTCGCGATGCTTGACCACCGGATTCTGCACCGTATACAGCTCCTTGCCGTCCGGGCTGACCGCCAGCGAGATGATGCTCTTGATCTGCACGTTCTTGTAGGACTGTTTGGCGGAGAACCGCATCTCGCAGTTGGTGATATCGAAGCCGTAGACATCCTCCCACTTGTTGGTCAGCACATAGGCGATCCGGCCATCCGGCGACGACACGATGGAGTTGGAACCGAAGATCCCCGGAATGTCGCAGCTGCGTACCAGTTGATCGGTCTCGGCGTCGATCACGTGCAGCTGATTGGGCCGGCTGGAGGTCAGGATATACTCGTGACCGTGGGCATCCATCGACGCGGTTTTCAGGCCGCCGGCACAGCCGGCCAGCAGCGCGCTGCCGGCCAGGGTCAGCGCCAGTCCGGCACGCTTGGTCAGGTTGTTCAATCTCATCTTGCTCGGCCTCCGTTACTCATCTTCCGGGAAGATGCTGTCCAGCTTGCGCCAGTCCTGGTTCGCCTTGGCGACATCCTGGGACCAGTTCGGATGGGTGCTCATGGTGTCCGGCACCTGGGCCGGCCACCAGCAGGCGTCGGCACAGCCGTACAGGTCCGACTCCATCGGCTGGCACAGCGAGCCGAGGCCGCCGAACGGGTCCACTTCCCAGCCCGGATCATTGGTGGAGGTACAGCCGACGATCGACTGCATGGCGACCACCTCTTCGGCGTTGCCGTCGGCGACCGCCTGGTCGAGCATGATTGCTTTCTTGTTGAATGACTTAAGGTGCTTCATCTCAAGCGCTCCTTCTAGGAGAGACGTAGGTGTCGAAGAACGCCGGGTTCTCGACCATGATGCGCGAGTAGACCTCCACCCCAAAATCGACCCAGTCGCGCAGCAGGTCGCAGTAGTGGTAGGACGGTACCGTCGCATCACCGTATTTGGCGTAACTTTCGTGATAGCAACCGCCGGAGCAGATATTTCGAATCCGGCAGGTTTCGCAGCCGGTGTTGCTGCGATCGAGACGGGTTTCGACGAACTCGGCCAGCGCCGGCTTGTCGATGCCGCTGCTGACATCGCCGAACAGCGGCTGTTCGGAGCCGGTAAAGCGGTGACAGAGGTTCAGACCACCCTCGGTATCTACCGCCAGCAGGCCGACGCCGGCACCGCAGGGCAGCTGTTTCTTGTTGCCCTCGTGGATGTCGGTCATCAGCTGGTGCATGTTGCCGTAGCCCAGGTTGCGGTTTTCCAGCGCCGCTGCCAGGTACTGGCGGCCCAGCCGTTTCATGCCAGCGAACACCTCGACCATCTCGTCGGCAGTCAGGTTGTAGTCGGCGATATCGCCGGAGGTGACCGGCCCGAAGCCGACCTCGCTGAAACCCAGCTCGTGATAGAGGTGATCGAAGATGGTCTCCACGTCGGTGATGCCGCGGGTCAGGGTAACCCGGCAGCCCACCGGCCGCGCGTTGTAGCGCGACAGCAGCATGCGCACCTTCTGGCGCACCACGTCGTAGGTGCCCTGCCCGCCCACCGTGATCCGGTTCTTGTCGTGCATCGTCTTGGGACCGTCCATCGACACGGTCAGCCCGAAACGGTGCGCGTTGAACCAGTCCACCAGCTCCTCGTTGAGCATGGTGGCGTTGGTGGTCATGGTGAAGTCGACCTGGGCGTCGAGCTCGGCGAAACGCTGCTCGCAGTAAGCCACCACCTGGCGAATCACCGGCATGTGGGTCAGCGGCTCGCCGCCGAAGAACACCACGTTGTAGCGCGGCTGGTTGGGCGACTCCTTCAGCAACATCTCGACCGACTGCACCGCCGTCTCGTAGGCCATCTTGTTGCCGGCCGACGGGGTGGTCAGGTCTTCCTTGTAGCAGTAGGTGCAGCTCAGGTTGCAGCCGGTGTTGACGTTCAGCACCACCGTGGTCAGCGGGAAGTTCTTGACCGGTTTCGGCTTCGGGTTGTAACGCGCCACGCCGCCGCTGTCGCGGACGATCTCCAGTGACTTGAACTCCTCCAGCGTCTCCATCAACTCGTCCGGCGCGAACCGGCCGTCGAACCGCTGGCGGATCATGCCGGCGGTCACCTGCGGCTGTTCGCTGAACAGCTCGAGCAGTTCGCGACTCAGGCCATCGAGTTCGAACAGGCTGCTGGACGGCACATGGAACAGCATCCGGCGCGCATCCACATCGACCAGATGCAGGTTCGGCTCGACCAGTGTCAGAGCACCCATAATCACCTCTCCTGTTATTGTTCTGTCCGAGGTTGCTATCGCTTATTGCAGCGGGGATTTGACGAAATCCTGCACCGTCACCAGCAGGTGGGCCTCGCCGCTGACCGCGTTGTCACCATCCTGCACGGTACCGACCACAGTCAGGTTGCCGACGTTGTTGGTGGACATCTTGCGCTCGGGGTTCAGGCCAGCATCGCCCGGCGTGAAGATGCCGTCGGCATCGATGGTGCCGGCGTACTTCAAGTCGTTATCGTGCTCGGCGATCTCGTCGAACGGCTTCAGGCTCCAACTGGCCGGCATATAGCCAAGCCGCAGATCATCATCGGTACCCGGCTGGCCATCGGCACCGGCGGCATAACCCAGCGCACGGTAGCTAGAGCGCACTTTCGGAATCGGCCCACCATTGCCGCCAACCCGGGCGATCGAGTCATCGGGGGTGATCTCGACCCGCGCCAGCGCATCATAGAGCGCCAGTTCGGCTGTCGCCTTGCCGACCCGCAAGGTACGCATGCCGACCTCGGTATTCGCGTCCGCCCGCACCAGCAGAGTCACCCGGCTGTCGCTACGGGCGATCACTTTCAGCAGTTCGAGTCCGCTGCCCAACGCCAGTTTGCCGCCCAGCTGGCTGCCGGCCAGGGTGATCTGACGGGTTTCGCCGTGCTTGATATAGGACGGTGTCACGGACAGGATCGCCGGCCGGTCGGCCCGCACGGCCGTCAGTTCGCCGCCGATCTCATTGGCATTGCGCTGGAACTGACGCCCCCGCAGGCGGCTGCCATCCTCGGATGCCGCCAGTACCTGGCGCATCTTGATACCGTCGACGGTCAGGTTGGCACGCCACTCGTAACCGGCATAAACCACCGCACTGCCGCCACCGGACAGCGGTGAACCGTCGGCGTAGCGCCCCTCGATCAATACCGAATAGCGATCGTCGCCGCTGTCACGTACCGTCAGCCGGCCGTCGAACGCCCCTTTGCCCGGCAGGTAGCCGGCAACCGCCCAGCTGCCGGCCAGCTTCGGTTTTTCCGCCTGCTGCCACTGCTGCCAGGCCGCACTCTGCAGCGGGAACTCTTTTGCCAGCTGCGGCACGGTGTCATTCAACGCGATATCGAACCAGGCACGGTCACGTGACAGAGCGTGAAACTCCAGGGTCGGGAACTGGCCCATGTGGAAGTGCACCAGGTTACGCCACTCATCCTCGCTACGCCGCTGCAGGGCAAAACGGGCACCGGAGTGACAGCGGGCGCACATCTCGGCATAGGCCGGCGCCGGGTTATCGACCACGTTCGGGGTCTGCTCCAGCAGGTAGCGGTGTTCAGCCGTCTCGGCCGGCGCCAGCCCCTGGTTGTCGGACAGGTATTTGATCAGCGCCCGCTTCTCCTCGACAGAGATCTCCAGGCCACGCTGGCTCTGCATCCGGTTCAGCGTGGTCATCCACCCTTCCGGCGTCTTACGCTGTTCGCTGATACGGGAGAACGGCGCTGCCGCATCACCTGTCTCGCTATGACAGGCCAGGCAGCGCTGGCGGATGATGTCGGCACCATCCAACGCCTGGGCAGGGAGCGGCACAGCCGCCAACCCCAGCAGCGCCAGCGCACCGCTCCCCAGAAGTGCGCGCTTAGTCTTGTTGTTATTCAAGGCCATCACTCCTTCGTATGACTTCGTTTGGGTTACTCACCTCACCACCAATAGGGATCCGTGCGCTTAGCTTAGTAGGTAGCGACAAGCGGCACGGGCGATCCGGCTACCGAGCACTGGCTTTTGGTGTGCTAAGGAACCTGCGAACAAGTCCTTTGGGCCTCTGGCTTTCGGAGCGGTCAGAGATCAAGGCAACGATTACAGACGTACTGGTTGTCCCCGGCGCGCCGGCCGGACGTAAATCGTTAACGCAGAGCTCTGATCGCTCCGAAAGCCCCGAAGGGCGGGCTCTATAACGGCCATCTGCTTTGTCAGGCAGCTTGGAAAGGACGCGTCATTCCGCTGCGCTGCCTTTCGCGCATTTGGCCGTTCTAGAGCCCGCAGAGAACATAAGGGACTTATTCGCAGGTTCCCGAACTACGCTAAGCGGACGGTGTAAATTAAGTTTCCCGCTTTTGTGCGAAGTTGTGGGCTGTTGTAACCAGATGTAAACAACCACCAAATCACAAAATCAACCCATTGTTTTAAAATGATTTTTTATTCACCCACTGAACGACTAGCAGCGCTTCCGCCGCCCCCGGCCAGTTGCTAGACTGGTTGAATCAGTTTTGTACCGCAGCCCCCTATGTCAAACATTCCCACCAGCAGTCATATCCTGATCGTCGAAGACGATTTCGCTTCCCGCTCGCTACTGACCAGCTACTTCGAGAAGGAGGGCTACCGGGTCAGCGAGACCGAGCAGGCGGACGAGTTGGTCGAAAAGGTCGAGCGCGAACAGATCAACCTGGTACTGCTGGATATCAACCTGCCCGGCAAGGATGGCCTAACGCTGACCCGCGAGCTGCGCGCCGTCTCCAAGGTCGGCATCATTCTGGTGACCAGCAAGGATGACGATATCGATCGGATCGTCGGCCTGGAGCTGGGCGCCGACGACTATGTCACCAAACCATTCAACCCGCGCGAGTTGCTGGTGCGGGCCAAGAACCTGTTGTGGCGGGTACAGGACGGTCGCCAGCCGGCAACCGTCAGCCAGCCGAACAGCTGGCGTTTCGAAGGCTGGTTGCTGGATGGCAGCAAGCGGCTGCTGATCGCCCCCGACCAGCAGAGCGATCGGTTACCGGAGGGTGAGTTCAAGCTGCTGAGCGCCCTGATCGGTCATCCCGGCCAGGTGCTGTCGCGCGACCAGCTGATGGATGCGATCCACGACCGCGAATGGACCCCCAACGACCGTTCGGTGGATGTGCTGATCGGCCGGCTGCGGCGCAAACTGCGCGACAACCCGGCCGATCCGCACTTTATCCTAACCGCCCACGGCGCCGGCTACATGTTCGCCGGGATGCTGGAGTAAGCCGTGCAGCCGCTGGCCGGGTTCCAGCTGCAGGCGCAGATCTACCGCGGTCGCACCTGCACCGTCTGGCGGGCGATCCGGCTGGAGGACCGGCTGCCGGTGATCGTCAAGCAGCTGAACCGGGACCGGCTCAACGCCGAGGAGCTGAGCCGCTTCCAGCATGAGTACGAGGTGCTGGCCGGGCTCGATATCGACGGCGTGATCCGGCCACTCGGCCAGCAACACCTCGACCAGACGCTGGTCACCCTGTTCCGGGATCACGGTGGCGTCTCGTTGCGCAGTCTGCTGCAGCAGCGCAATTATCAGTGGCACCAGTGGCTGCCGATCCTGCTGCGACTCAGCGAACTGATCGGCCGGCTCCATGACGCCGGCATCATCCACAAGCAGATCACCCCCGACAACATCATCGTCAACCCGGACAACGGCCAGCCGGAGATTATCGACTTCGCCCAGGCCACCCTGCTGGAGCGGGAGCAGGCCCACGACACCCGGCTGGCGGCGGAGAGCCTGCCCTATATCGCGCCGGAACAGACCGGCCGGATCAGCCGGGCGATCGACTACCGCACCGACTACTACGGCCTCGGCGCCACCATCTACGAGCTGATGACCGGCCAGCCGCCGTTCAGCGGCGACGACAGCCTGCAACTGGTGCACTGTCATATCGCCAAACAGCCGGCGCCGCCGCACCGGCTCAATCCGGCGCTGCCGGAGGTACTGTCGCAGATCATCCTGAAACTGCTGGCCAAGGACGCGGCGCAGCGTTACCAGTCCAGCTTCGGCCTCAGCCAGGACCTGCAGAGCTGCCTCAACAGCTGGCAACAGACCGGCCAACTGCCGCCGTTCCAGATCGCCCGTCACGACCGCTCGCAGCGATTCGCCATACCGCAGCAGCTGTATGGCCGTGCCGCCACCATCCAGCAGCTGGTAAGTCACTACCAGCAGGTCGCCGACGGCCGTCAGCAGTGGGTGCTGATCAGCGGTTACGCCGGGGTCGGCAAATCGGCGCTGGTGCATGAGATCCGCCAGCATATCCAGGCTCACGGCGGCAGTTTTGCCGGCGGCAAGTTCGACCAGTTCAAGCGCCACCGACCCTACTCGGCGATCCTGCAAGCGCTGCAAAGCCTGGTCCGCCAGCTGCTGACCGAGCCGCCGGCGCGGATCGACCAGTGGCGCGAACAGTTGCTGGCGGCATTGGCCGGCAACGCCCAGGTGCTACTGAAACTGGTGCCGGAACTGGCGCTGATCCTCGGTGACCAGCCGGAAGCACCGCGCTTGCCACCAACCGAGGATCAGAACCGTTTCTCGCTGCTGTTTCAGCGGCTGCTGCAGGTGTTCGCCAGCGCCGAGCGACCGCTGGTGCTGTTCCTCGATGACCTGCACTGGGCCGACCTGGCCTCGCTGAACCTGCTGGAGAGCCTGGTGCGGCACCAGCCGCTGCCCTACCTGCTGCTGATCGGCAGTTACCGTGACCAGGAGGTCGGCCCGGCCCATCCATTGAAACTGCTGATCGAACGGCTCGCTCAGCGCTCGCCGCCACCGCACCAGCTGACCCTGGAACCGCTGACACTGGGCCAGGTCAACCGGCTGGTGGCCGATACTCTGCTTTGCGACGCGGCACAATGCCGCAGCCTGGCGCAGATCTGCATGGCCAAGACCCAGGGCAACCCGTTCTTCCTGAACCAGTTCCTCAGCGCGCTGCACGACGACGGCCTGATCCGCTTCCAGCAGGACCGCTGGCAGTGGGACGAGGCGCAGATCCGCGACAAGGATATGACCGACAACGTGGTCGAGCTGATGGTCAGCAAGATCCAGCGGCTGTCGAGCGCCACCCAGCGGGTGCTGCAACTGGCCGCCTGCCTGGGCAGCCCATTCAACCTGCGTTCGCTGTCGATCGTTCACCAGCAGAGCCCCCGGCAGACCGCCGCCGACCTCTGGCGGGCGCTGTCCGAAGGGCTGATCATCCCGCTGGACGACAACTATCGGCTGGCCCAACACCCCGGTGCCGAGCGGACCCGCTACCGCTTCGTGCACGACCGGGTGCAACAGGCGGCCTACTCGCTGGTACCGGGGGCGCAGCGCCAGCAGCTGCACCTGACCATCGGCCGGTTGATGCAGCAGCGCCTCAACGAGGCCGAGATCGACAGCCGTATCTTCGAGATCTGCAACCACCTGAACCTGGCCCGGCAACTGCTGGAGAGCGACGCAGAGCACCAGGCGCTGGCCCGCTACAACCTGCAGGCCGGTAACCGGGCACGGGAGGCGGCCGCCTTCTCCGCCGCATTGGAGTATTTCCAGCAGGGGCTGCGGCTGCTCGGCGCTGACGGCTGGCAGCGGGACTACAGGCTGGCGCTGGCGCTGCACAGCAACGCCGCCGAAGCTGCCTACAGCAATGCCGCTTTCGATGAGATGGAGCGGCATATCGAGCAGGTGCTGGCACAGGCCGACACGCTGATGGACAAGGTGCGGGTCTACGAGATCCGCATCCAGGCGGAAGTCGCCCGCAACCGTTTCGAGCAGGCGCTGGAGACCGCCCTGCAGCTGCTGGCGCTGCTCGGCATCAAACTGCCCCGCCACCCCAGCCGCTGGCAGCTCCGGCTCAGCCAGCTGCGCCTGCGCTGGCTGCTGCGCGGTAGCCGGCCGCAACGGCTGCTGCAGGCCGGGCCGCTGCAACAACCGGCCATCGCGGCAGCGCTGCCGATCATGGCCAGCATGTTCGGAGTGATCAAGTTCTCCAGCTCCGAACTGCGCCCGCTGGTGATGGCCCGCCAGCTGGAGCTGACCCTGCGCCACGGCCTGGCGGCCGGTTCTGCCCAGGCGCTGGCCGGCTACGGCGGCGTGCTGTGCGGCCAGTACCAGCGGATCGAACAGGGTTACCGGCTCGGCCAGTTGGCGATGGAGGTGGATCGCCAACTACCCTCGCGTACCGGCCAGCCGAAGACGCTCTACCTGCACAACACCTATATCCGCCACTGGAAAGAGCCACTGCAGCACTGCCTGGAGGGGTTGCTGCAGGGCCACCAGCTGGCGCTGGAATCAGGCGACCTGGAGTGGAGCGCCTACTGTCTGGCGGCCCACATCCAGTACGCCCTGCCGCTCAGCAACGACCTGGCGGCCCTGCAGCCGCAATTGGAAGGGTTCGCCCAGCAGCTGGCCCAGGCCGGCCAACAGCAGTCGCAGCAATACTCCCGCTTCGTCCTGCAGGCGGTCGACAACCTGCGCGGCCACAACCAGCAGCCTAGCCGGCTGGACGGTCGCTTCTACCAGGAGGATGCGATGCTGGCGGAACACCACGCCAGTCACCACCTGACCGCAGTCTGCCTACACCATTTCTACAAGGCGCTGCTCTGTTACCTGTTCGGCGAACCGCAACAGGCGGTCGACCACTGCCAGCGGGGCGAAGCCCATCTGAGCTCGATCGGCGGCACCTTCACCACGCCGCTGTTCCGCACCGTCCAGGCGCTGGCGCTGCTGGCGGTGCTGCCGCAAACCGGCATCCTTCAGCAGCCGACCCGGCTGCACCGGATCCGCTCGTTACTGAGTTCGATCCGCCGCTGGGCGCGCCACTGCCCGGCCAACCACCTGCACCACGCCTGCCTGATCGAGGCCGAGCTGTGCCGGGCACAGCGTAAATTCAGCAACGCGATGGACCTCTACGACCGGGCGATCCAGCTGGCCGGCAAGCACGGCTTTCCGTTGAGCCAGGCGCTTGGCCAGGAGCTGGCCGGCCGACTCTATCTGGACTGGCGCAAGCCCACCATTGCCCGCAGCTATCTGGAAGAGGCCTACCGCAGTTATCGGCGCTGGGGCGCGGAAGCCAAACTGCAACAGATGCGGCGTAGCTACCCGGTCGACTTCGAACCGCCCAGCCCGGCGCCACCGGTCAGCCCGGAACGGCAGCCAGAGCATCGCGGCAGTGCGCTGAGCAACCAGGCGTTCGATATCGCCTCGGTAATCAAGGCCTCGCACGCCATCGCCGACGAGATCGTGTTGCAGCGGCTGCTCGGCCGGCTGATGAAATTGGCACTGGAGAATGCCGGCGGCCAGCGCGCCCTGCTGGTGCTGAACCGACAGCAGCAGCTCCATATCGAAGCGGAGGCCGGCCTGGACGGTGAGCCGCATTTCTTCAGCGGACTGCCGCTGGACCGGGGCGGCGAACGATTGCCGCTCAGCGTGCTGCATTACGTCGCCCGTACCCAGGAGGCGGTGATGCTCGGCGACGCCGGGGAACACGAGATGTTCATGGCCGACCCCTACATCCGCCGGCAGCGGCCGCGCTCGCTGCTCTGCCTGCCGATCCTCTACCACGGCGAGCTGACCGCACTGCTCTACCTGGAGAACAAGCAGAGCCGCGACGTATTCACCCGCGAGCGGTTGGAGACCTTACAGATCCTGTCGGCCCAGGCTGCGATCTCGATCGAGAACGCCAAGCTCTACCTGAGCTTGGAAAAGTCGGAACAGGCCTATCGTTCGCTGTTCGAGAATGCGGTCGAGGGGATCTTCCGGGCGCTGCCAGAGGGTCGCTTCATCTCGGCCAACCCGGCGCTGGCCCGGCTGCTGGGCTACCACAGCCCGGAGGCGTTCCTGCGGGCGATCACCGATATCGGCAGCCAGTGCTTCCATGATGCCGACGCGTTGCGCACTTTCATGGATCAAGTGGCACGGGACGGCCAGGTGCGCGACCTGGAAACCCACTGGCTGCGTGCCGACGGCAGCCCGGTGGCGGTGTCGATCTCGGCCCGCCAGGTACGGGACGAGCAGCAGCAACTGCTCTACTACGAGGGCTCGATCAGCGATATCAGCGAGCGGCACGCCCGCCAGGCGGCGGTGCTGGCGCGGCAGAAAGCGGAGGCGGCCAGCGAGGCCAAGTCCCAGTTCCTGGCCACCATGAGCCACGAGATCCGCACGCCGATGAACGGCATCCTCGGCATGGCTCAGCTGCTGCTGCGCGGCCCGCTCGACCCACAGCAGCAACAGCAGGTACAGACGATCTACAAGTCCGGCCAGTCGCTGCTGTCGATCCTCAACGACGTGCTGGACTTCACCAAGGTGGAAGCCGGCCAGTTGGAACTCGAGCTGGCGCCGTTCGAGCTGCGCCAGTGTATTGACGAGATGCAGGCGATCCTGCGACCGCTGACCGAAGACAAGGAGCTGGAACTGATCGTACGGATCGACCGCCACTTACCGGCGCGGGTGCTGGGCGATCGCCGCGCGCTGATCCAGATACTGATGAACCTGTGCGCCAACGCGATCAAGTTTACCGAGCGGGGCCACATCGCCCTGCGTGTCAAACATCTGGCTGGCGATGAACGACGGGCCAGGGTCCGCTTCGAAGTGGAGGACAGCGGCATCGGCATCGCCGACGAAGCCCTCGAACGGATCTTCCAGCACTTTTCGCAGGCCGACTCCACCATCACCCGGCGCTATGGCGGCACCGGCCTGGGGCTATCGATCTGCAAGAAACTGGTCGAGCTGCAGCAGGGCAGCATCGGCGTCGTCAGCCAGCCCGGCCGAGGCAGCATGTTCTGGTTCGAACTGCCCTACCCGCTGGCCGAGCAGTGTTCGTCGATCAGTCCGACAGCCGCCACGAGCGGACCGATTCAGCCACTGGAGATCCTGCTGGTGGAGGACAACGCGATCAACCAGCAGGTGGCCGACGGGCTGTTGCGCAGCGACGGCCACCAGGTCACCATCGCCGACGACGGCTACACCGCCCTATCGCTGCACGCCGACCACCGCTTCGACCTGGTGCTGATGGATATCCATCTGCCGGATATGGACGGCATGGAAACCACCCGGCGGATGCGCCAGCATCCCGATCCCGAACGCGCCGGCGTGAAGATCATCGCGCTGACCGCCTCGATCACCGAGGCTGAAGTGCATAACTATTACGCCGCCGGTATCGACGGGGTGCTCGGCAAGCCGCTGCAGTATGACGAACTGCACCGCCTGCTGGCCACCCACCGCAGCGCGCCCCTGCCCGCGGCCGAGGCGACAGTCAACCAGGTGGGCCAACCACAGACGGCCGATGACGAGCCACTGCTGGACCGCGCCCTGCTGGCCCAGCACCGCCAACTGCTGGGCGAAGAACGCTTTAACGGCCTGCTGCAACAGTACCGCCAGCAAGCGGAGCAGTTGCTGGCCGAGCTCGAGCAAGCCCTGACCGCTGAAGACTATCCGCTTATCAAGAAACTGGCCCATACCCTGACCGGCGCCAGCGCCAACTTCGGACTACGGGCCGTCAGCCAGGCCGGCCGCGAACTGGAACGCCTGGCCGTCCAACCGATAGACGAGGTGAACCGCGCACAGCTTTACGAACAATGGGCCATCAGCGAGCGGCTCTACCGGCAATCGCTGGCGGCGCTCGACGCACTGACCGAAGCGACCGGCGGCTAACCGAGGAGGATGCCGCACAGCGGGTCGATCTCGATGGCCAGCGGTACCCGGGAGAGCTGCGTGAAGGCGGCGGCTCAATGCTGCTCATCGGCCAGCTCCAGCGCCTCCCGCTCCAGCTTATCTTCGCAGACCACCCGGTTGCGGCCCTGGCCTTTGGCCAGGTAGAGCGCATCATCAGCACGCTTCATCAATTCGTCCGGCGCCTCGCCGTAGCGCCAGGCGGCGACACCGATACTGGCCGTACACTGGCCGGCGATGGCGAAGTCGCAGGCCTCGATCAGCCGGCGCAGCTTTTCCGCCAGTCCGCATGCGGCCTGCAACGAGGTCTCGGGACAGAGCACCAGGAACTCCTCACCGCCCCAACGGCCGACCACGTCAGCCTCGCGTACATGGGTATTGAGCGCATCGGCCACCCGGCAAATCACCTCGTCGCCGGTCTGGTGACCGAAGCTGTCGTTGACCTGCTTGAAGTGATCGATATCGATCAGCAACAGTGACAACGACCGCTGGTAACGTTCGGCGCGAACCACCTCGCCGGCCAATTCACGGTCCAGCTTGAGCCGGTTGCTCAGGCCGGTCAGGGTATCGGTGGTCGACAGTTGCGCCAGGTTGCGGTTCTGCTCGGCAATCTCGGCATGGGCCTCGCGCAACGCCTGGTGGGCCCGGCGCAGTTCCGCCGCCTGACGAGCCAGCAGCAGGTGGCGATAGAACAGCAGTGAACCGATCACCGCCAGTACCGCCAGGATCTGCCACATCAGGCTGTAGTCAAAGCCCCGTTCGTAGCGCACCGCCACCCATTTCTGCAGGATCGCCTCCCGTTCGCGTGGGCTGATTGCGCCGATCAGCTTGTTGAAGATCGACAACAGTTCAGCGGCATCGTTACGCAAGGCAACCGACAACTGCACACTGATATCGGTCTTGCCGGCGATCTTCAGATTGATCAGGTCATATTGTTGGATGGCGCGGGCGATCGGCACCACCCCATCGATAAAGCCGAACAACTCGCCGCTGCTGACTTTTTGCAGCCCTTCGCGGATATTGTCCACCTGAACCAGCTGGATCTGTGGATAGCGCTGCTGCAGCAGATCGATCCAGGCGTAGTCCATGATCACCGCGAAGCGCTTATCGAGTACCGACTTCATATCGTCGATGAACAGCTGGTCATCACGGGTAGCGACCACCAACGGCACCTCCAGGTAAGGCTCGGTAAAATAAAGATGGCGCGTACGGGCAGCGGTCTTGGCGGCGCTCAACAACAGATCGCAGTCACGGTCATAGACCGAATGCAGCGACTGTGACCAGCTGCTGGTCGGCAGCAGCTTGAGTTCGACGTTCAACAGCTTGCGAAACAGCGCGACATAATCGGCGGTCATGCCGATATGCTCTCCTTCGGGGCTGATCCCTTCGTACGGCAACCAGTCGGGATCGACGCAATAGTGCAACGAGGAGCGGTTAAGCAGGTAGTTGTTTTCCCAGTCACTAAGAGTCAACCGGTCCGACACCCGTATCCGCTGGCCAAACCAGCGCTTGCGTAGCACCGCCAGCTCATCCTCGCCCAGCGACGCTTGCGCTTTCTCCAGGATCGAATGCAGTTGCGGCCAATCGGCACGGCTGGCCAGGCGCAGGCCACTGACCCGCAACGCCGGTTCCGTCAACGCCCCCTTCAATGCCAGCCCCGGCATGGCGTACTTGCGGATATGGTATTCCAGTACCGGCAGCGCATCGATTACCGCATCGGCCTGGCCACTGGCAGTCCGTTCCAGGCAGTCGATGATATCGCGGCAATCGACCAGCCGGACCGCCGGGTACTGTGCCGCCAGCAGTGCCGCATAGGGCCCATCATGCACCACTGCCACCCTCATGCCGGCCAAGTCGGCCAGCCCTTCGAGCGCTTTCAGGCCACTACGGACCGCCCAGCCACTGCGCAGCTCCAGGTAGGGGCTGCCCAGCAACGCGCCGGCGGCAGCCGGGAGTCCCGCCGTCGGCACCAGATCCAGCTGCGGGGGGACGGCCTGCAACTCTTGCAACGGCCGGCTGTCCGTCACGAACTCAAGCTGCAGACCGGCCTTGGCTGCCAGCAGTTTAAGAAACTCGATGGCGTAGCCATCCGGCTTACCCTGGCGGCCGATCAGCAGTGGCCCGTAAGGGTACTGGGCAATCCGGATCACCGGATGGCGGACCAGGAACTGCTGCTCCTCCAGCGTCAATGCCAACGGTTGCTGCGGTGGCCGGATAAAGCCCTGCAGGGCGCCCTTGCTGGCGACGTTGCCCAACGACACGTAGAGGTCGGCCAGGCTGTCGATCCGCTGCGGATCGATGGAACCCAACTTGAAGCTCTGGCGCAGGGTCAGTCGTTCCAGCGCCTGCGCTTCGAACAGCAGTGCTTCACGGCTCTTACGCTGCGAGTATTTACGCAGGATCAGATCGACCAGCTCCTCCTTATGATCCAGCGCGTAATGCCAACCTTTCAGGGTAGCGCGCACGAAGCCTTCGACCAGCCCGGGATGTTGACGCAGAAAATGTTCGGAACTGAACAGGTTGTCATCGTAGGCGCTGACGCCGAAGCTGGACGGATTGAGGATACTGTGCGGAATCTGTTGGCTGCGAACCTGGTGCATCTGGTTGGACAGGAATACCGTCACCGCATCCACCTCGCCGGCCAGAAATGCCTCGAGATCGTAACTGTGCGCGACCTGCTCGAAACTATCCGGCTCCAGGCCAAAATAGCGAAACATCGAGGCAAAGGGGGCCGACTCCAACTCCTTGGCCGAGGCCATCACCCGCTTGCCGCGCAGGTCCTGGGGGCTGAGGATATCCGGCTGGGTCAGCAGCACCAGCGGTGAAGTCTTGAAGATATTCGCCAGCAATACCACCGGCTTGCCCTGCAAGCGGTCCAGCACCAGCTCGGAGTTGACCACACCGAACTGAGCCCGGCCGCTGAGCACTTCGTCAACCGGCGACTGCCCCGGCTGAATCTCCCGCAACTCGACCGCCAACCCTTCATCGGCGTAGTAGCCCTGCTCGATCGCCGCATAGTGACCAGCGAATTCGAACTGGTGTTTCCAGGGTAACTGCAACCGCAATGGGGTCGCTGACTGAGCAAACGACAGATTGCCAATTAACAGGCCGAACAACAGCAGCAAAGATAAACCACACCGCCTGGGGATCGATCGTTTCTGGCTCCCTGATAGCATGCTGCACATCCTGTTGTGACTTTAATCGATACGACGGCTCCGGCGTCGACCGGCGCCGAACGGATACCCCAGCTTAGCCCGATTGGCGCCGCAATTGAACGCCGGTTCAAACAACGGCGGAAAATTGATGCTCGATATAGCGGCCGCCTCAACGGCCGCCGGTCACCTCAATAAAACTGCCCGTGGTGTAGGCTGCGGCATCGGAGGCCAGCCAGAGCACCGCTTCGGCCACCTCCTCCGGCCGGCCGCCACGTTGCATCGGCACCGCCCCTTTCAGCCGGTCGACGCGGCCGGGCTCGCCGCCATCGGCGTGAATCTCGGTGTAGATCAGCCCGGGGCGCACGCCATTGACCCTGATCCCTTCGTCGGCCACCTCCTTGGCCAGGCCGATGGTCATACTGTCGATCGCCCCCTTGGAAGCGGCGTAGTCGACATATTCGTTGGGCGCCCCCAACCGGGCCGCCCCGGACGACAGGTTGACGATCGCCCCGCCCCGGCCGCCGTGGCGGGTAGACATCCTCAGCACCGCCTCGCGGGCACAAAGAAAGCTGCCGATCACATTGGTGCGCAACACCCGCTCCAGGCGAGCGGCATCGATCTGCTCGAGCCGGGCCTGCGACTCCAGGATGCCGGCATTGTTGACCAACACCCGAAGCTCGCCTGGCAGCCGGTCCAGCTCGGCGAACAGGTTCTGCACCTCGGCTTCACAACCAACATCCGCCTGTACCGCCCAGGCCTCAGCGCCAGCCGAACGCAGCTCCGCCACCACTGCTTGCGCCTGATCCCGGCGGCGGCGATAGCTGATACAGACCCGGTAGCCGCGTGCCGCCGCCAGCCTTGCCGTGGCGGCGCCTATCCCCCGGCTACCGCCGGTAATTAGCATCATTGGTTGCATCTGGGCCGATCTCCTCTCAAACTTTAAGAAGTCTTTGCGCAGTTTTGCTGCTCGCTGGAACGCATATCCGGGTTACCCGTCAGCAAAACGCGCCAGGCTGATGCCGCCGGCCTCTGCCGCGGCATGCTGTCAGCCGCCCTGTCCGCGACAGATTGACGGAGGCTCCAGCCTACAATGGATGCCAGCAGAGCGTCACCACTGGTTCTAAGCATATTGGTGCTTTGCGCCTGGCTGTGTCAGCCGGCTGCGGCAACCGAACGGGTGGTGCTGCAACTACGCTGGCTGCACCAGGCCCAGTTCATCGGTTATTACACCGCCCAGCAGATGGGCTTCTACCGCGAAGCCGGCTTCGATGTGGAGGTCCGCGCCGGCGGTCCGGCGATCGTCCCCTGGCAGGAGGTGATGGAGGGCCGGGCCGACTTTGCCGTCGATAACAGCAACGCCCTGGTGGCGTACAGTCGCGGCCAACCCCTGGTGGCGCTGGCCGCCCTGTTCCAGCACTCGCCGTCGATCCTGCTAGCCCGCAAGGACAGCCGGATCAACACCGTGCGCGACCTGATCGACAAGCGGGTGACACTGTTCCCCGACGGCCAGGCCCCGGAGATCATGGCACTGCTGAAGTTCCAGGGTATCGATCAAGATCGGCTCACACTGACCGCCAGCTCTATCAACCTGCAGGGTCTGATCGACGGCCGTACCGATGCATTCAGCGCCTACCTGACCAATGAACCCTACTCTCTGGAGCAGGCGGGCATCGACTACACGGTGCTCAATCCACGCGATTACGGCATCGATTTCTACAGCGATATCCTGCTCACCAGCCAACGCCGACTGCTGGAAACACCGCAACAGGTGGAACGTTTCCGCAGCGCCAGCTTGCGTGGCTGGCGTTACGCGTTGCAGCATCCGGAAGCGGCGCTGGATCTGCTGGAACAGCACTATCCGGTCGCCAAGTCGCGCGACCACTCCCGCTATGAACTGAACATGTTGCGCGAGATGATCATGCCCGGCTCGATTGAACTCGGTCATATGAGCCCGGAGCGCTGGCAGCAGATCGAATCGACCCTGCTGCAGCTGCAGTTGATTGCCGGACGACAACCGTTGGAGGGTTTCCTCTATGCCGCCAACAAGCCTGCTGATTTGCGCGGCTGGCTGCCCTGGCTGCTGGCAGCGGCGACCGTCGGTTTGATCGCCCTGGCCAGCCTGGTGGCGATCGTCAGCCTGCGACGCCGGCTGAAACGGGAGATCCAGCAACATGATGCCGCACAGCAACAGCTGAGCCAGCTGGCCAGCCAGGATCCATTAACCCAGTTGCCCAACCGCAGCATGCTGCTGGAACAGCTTCGCACCCTGCAGAAGCTGGCGGTGCGCCACAGCTGCACGCCGGCGCTGTTCTATATCGACCTGGATGATTTCAAGCGGATCAATGAAACCTATGGCCGGCTCAGCGGCGACGAACTGCTGATCAAATTCGCCAACCGGGTTCGCTTGATGCTGCGCGACAGCGACCTGTTCGGGCGGCTGGCCGGTGACGAGTTCCTGCTGATCAGCGACAACTCCAGCGAGGAGGGTGCCAGTCAACTGGCCATGAAATTGATGGAGCTGCTCAACAAACCGTTCCTGATCGGCGAGCAGGAGATCCGCATCAGCGCCAGTATCGGTATCGCCCGCTACACAGATCCCGAGGAAAGCGCCGAAGAGCTGCTCGCCCGGGCCGATGCGGCGATGTACTCGGTCAAGCACAGTCTGCGCGCCAGCTGCCGGCTGGCACAGCCGCCGCTGGTATAGCCATAGAGAACATAAGGGACTTGTTCGCAGCTTTCCTAATATTATTCACCGCCAATCCGCTAAAAAACGGTTACTTGAATTATCAATTTGCTAACCGGATAATTTCGGGCGAACCGGGGATGGCCATTTACTGTTGGTCATGGCGATCGGGTACCCCACTCAATCCGATCGGCGAATAATCGGCATCGCGTCGATTAGGGCTCCCCTCTCGATACAATAATAATGTTAAGGCCCTTGTAGATGAAAAAACTGTTCAAAACCGCAGTTGCCACGGTTGCGCTGCTCAGCTCCACGTTTGCATTCAGCAACTCCACCGCCGACGAATCCGTCATCAACAGCATTCTGTCCAGTGGCGAAATTAAAGTCTGCTTCGACGCCGGTTATATCCCGTTTGAAATGAAAGCTAAAAACGGCGGCTTTATCGGCTTCGATATCGATCTGGCCAAGCAGGTCGCCAAGGCGATGGGGGTTAAATTTACCCCGGTCAACACCGCCTGGGACGGCATTATCCCGACCCTGCTGACCGGCAAGTGCGATATCATCATGGGCGGCATGACCATTACCGCTCAGCGCAACCTGAAAGTTAACTTCGCTGACCCGTACGTAGTGATCGGCCAGACCATCCTGCTGCGTCCGGGCCTGGAAGGCGAGATCAAGAGCTACCGCGATCTGAACGACAGCAAATACACCGTCGCCACCAAGCTGGGTACCACCGGCGAGCAGGCGGTCAAGCGACTGATCGGCAAAGCCAACATCAGCCTGTTCGAGACCCAGGCCGATGCGGTACTGGAAGTCGCCAACGGCAAGGCGGATGCCTTCGTCTACGACCTGCCGTTCAACGCCCTGTACGCCAGCCAGAACAAGGGCCAGGTCAGCCATATCGAACAGCCGTTCACCTACGAACCGCTGGGCTGGGCGATCCGCAAGGGCGATCCGGACTTCCTGAACTTCCTGAACAACTTCCTGCGCCAGGTGAAAGGTGACGGCAGCTACGACCGCCTGTACGACAAGTGGTTCAAGTCCGACGCCTGGCTGAGCAAGATTCAGTAATCCCTCGCGCGCTCCGGCGCGCACTTACAGCCTGAAAGCCGATGGCTTTTGCGAAGCCCCGCCCCGGCGGGGCTTCGCGGCTGTATTTCCCTGTTTTATCCACCCAAGGCTTACTCTCCTATGCACGCAAAGCAGAAAGTCTGGCTATGGAATGCGGTCTTCGTCGCAGCCATTATCGCCATGGGATTTGCGGTTTACCTGTCGGGTAAGAAGATCGATTACACCTGGCGCTGGGAACGGCTACTACCCTACGTCGTCAACACCGAACCGCAAAACATCACCGCGCCGCGCGACGGCACTATAGAGATCGCCCCCAGCGGCAAGCAGGTCACCGTGGTCATGGATGACGGCAGCGAGCCGCTGGTCATCAAGAAATACAGCCAGCTGCTGGTGAGCGACGGCGATCTGGTGTTCGAAGGAGATACCGTCGCCCAGCTGGAACAGTGGCAGATCGGGCCCATACTCGAAGGCCTGATCGTCACCATCGAGATATCGGTCTACTCGCTGGTCTTCGCGTTGATCCTCGGCCTGATTGTCGGCCTGATGCGGATCTCCGCCAACCCGGCCGCCCGTAAGCTGGCGATCTTCTATATAGAGATCATTCGCGGTACCCCGCTGCTGGTACAGATCTTCATCGTCTATTTCTTCATCGGCACGGTGCTGGAGCTGGAACGTTTTACCGCCGGCGTGGTGGCGTTGTCGGTATTCACCGGCGCCTATGTCGCCGAGATCATCCGCTCCGGCATCCAGTCGATTCCGGTCGGCCAGATGGAGGCTGCCCGCTCGCTGGGTATGAGCTATCCGAAGGCGATGGTTTACGTAATCCTGCCGCAGGCCTTCAAGCGCACCCTGCCGCCAATGGCCGGCCAGTTCATCAACCTGATCAAGGATTCCTCGCTGGTCTCGGTGATCTCCATTACCGACCTGACCAAGGCCGGTCGCGAGGTGGTCAGCGGCAGTTTTGCACCGTTCGAGGTCTGGTTCACCGTGGCGCTGCTCTATCTGCTGCTGACCAGCTCGCTGTCGTGGGGTATTCAACGTCTGGAGAAGAGGTTAGCTGCCAGTGACTAATCGAAATGAGGATATGATCGTCGCCACCCGCGTGGACAAGTTCTACCCCGGCGGCGTACATGCGCTGAAATCGGTTTCCGCCCGCGTCAAACGTGGCGAGGTGGTGGTGATCGTCGGCCCGTCCGGCTCCGGCAAATCGACCTTCCTGCGTACCCTTAACCAGTTGGAGGAGATCGACAGCGGTTCGATCCTGATCGACGGCATGGACATGTACGCCCGCGGCACCAATATCAACAAGCTGCGCGAAGATGTCGGCATGGTGTTCCAGAGCTTCAACCTGTTCCCGCACAAGACCGCGTTGGAGAACGTGATGCTGGCGCCGCTGAAGGTCGCCAACCGCAAGCCCGATGAGGTGCGCGAACACGCCAAGGAGCTGATGTACAAGGTCGGCCTGGCCGAGCGGATGAACAACTACCCGTCCCAGTTGTCCGGTGGCCAGCAGCAGCGTGTGGCGATCGCCCGGGCGCTGGCGATGCGGCCCAATATCATGCTGTTCGACGAGCCGACCTCGGCGCTGGACCCGGAGATGGTCGGCGAGGTGCTCGACGTGATGAAGGGGCTGGCCACCGAAGGGATGACCATGGTGGTGGTGACCCACGAGATGGGCTTCGCCCGCGAAGTGGCCGACCGGGTTCTGTTCATGGAGGAGGGCGCCCTGCTGGTTGACGAAAAGCCGGACAAGTTCTTCGACAATCCGCCCCACCCCCGCCTCAAGCAGTTCCTCTCCAAGATACTCTGAGCCGCTAGCACGCATCTTCCGCGGCGGCCTGCAGCGGAAGATGCCCCTCCTCCTGCCACTACCGATTCCGTTGATCCCGGTCAGCTATAGCCGGCCTCGGGCCGCCTCGCGCTTGACCCCGCAAAGAGCCAGCCGGCACCCTGACTATACTGTTCAGAATACGGCTACGCGCTGTGTCCGACCATAGCTTGATTAGAGATATAACAAGGGACCGAGCCGATGCAGAAAACCAGCGAACTGATCTGGCAGGATACCCAGCACCGGGTACTGTTTGAGTTGATCGATCAGCTCAGGGCGCAGGAGATCGACGCCAGTGTGTTCGAGAAACTGACCGACTACGCCGAACACCACTTCGCGCTGGAAGAAGCCTATATGCGCCAGCTGGAGTATCCCGGCATGGATGAGCATATCGCCGCCCACAACAAATTCCGCCGCGAGCTGAACACCATGCTGGAGCAGCATCATACCTACGACGAAGCCCTGCGCCACTCACTGTCGATGTTCCTCAGGGAGTGGCTCAAACGCCATGTATTGGGCATCGATAAGCAGCTGGAACGGTTTATTCTGGAATCGAAACAGAAGTAGGGCAAAAAGAGGAATACAAAGGGCCGGTAACACCGGCCCTTGGCAGGAACGATCAGGTCGCCGGCGCCGTTTTCGGGCTCAGCCAGTTCAGCACCATGAACAGCAGCAGCACCGCCAGGGTCGGTGCCAACCAGGCCAGACCGACCTCGAACAGCGGCAGGAACGCCAGCGCCTCCAACGAACCACCCGTCGCTTTATACCCTTCCAGCAGGCCGAAACCGGCCGACACCAGCAGCACCAGCAGCAGCGCCTGGCGTGGGTAGGCCATCTGGCCGGCAAACAGGCTGAACAGGATCAGCGCTATCGCGATCGGGTAGACCGCCACCAGTAGCGGGATACTCAGGCTGATCAGCTCGCTCAGGTCCAGGTTGGCCACCAGCACGCAGGCGACCGCATTCAACACGACGAACTGGCTGTAACCGACCTGGTCGGTCAGGCTGGCGAAGTAATCGGAGCAGGCGCTGAGCAGACCAACTGCAGTGGTCAGGCAGGCCAGCATAATGACCGCCGCCAGGATCAACAGGCCGGCAAAGCCGAAGCGCTGCTCAACATAGGCGCTGAGAATCTGGCCGCCATTCTCCGCGGCCGGGACCAGCTCGGCATTACCGGCGCCGAGCAGGAACAGCGAAATGTAAACCACCGCCAGGCCGGCCGCGGCAATCAAGGCCGCGATCACCAAGTAGCGGTACTGATCGCCCGGTTGGTCGATCCCTTTCTTTTTCAGCAGGTCGATGATCAGCATGCCGAACATGATCGACGCCAGCGCATCCATGGTGTTGTAGCCTTCCAGGAAGCCCTGCACATAGGCGCCGCCAGCATAGCGTTCGCTGGTCGGCGCGGTCGTCCCCGGCTCACCGAACAGCACCGATGCGGCGAGCACCAGCAGCAACAGGATCAGCAGCGGCGTCAGCACCTTGCCGATCGAGTCCATCAACTTGCCGGGATAGAGCGACAGCCCGGCGGCCAGCAGGAAAAAGCTGATCGAGTAGTACAACTGGCCGTTGCCGCTGTCCTGCATGAAGGGGTCGACGCCCAGTTCGAACGCCACCAGGGCGGTACGCGGCGCCGCGATCAGCGGGCCGATGATGATGAAGATCGCTACCGAGATCAGTACCCCGATCCAGGCGGGCAGCGCCCAGGTCATGGCCGGAATACCGCCGCCGGCCTTGGCAACAGCGAACAAGCCCAGCAACGGCAGGCCAACCGCGGTGGTCAGGAAACCGGCCATCGCCGGGCTGACCTGTTCGCCGGCCAGCATACCGGCCAGGGGGGGAAAGATGATGTTGCCCGCGCCCAGAAAGAACGCAAAAGTCATAAAGCCGAGTCCGAGGATATCGGCGCCTGTCAAACGTTGAGTCAAGATGTGCCTCACGGTGAAACGGAAAATCGGAACAGATGCACCAAAGTCGCCGCCAGAATCATGGAACTTTGGTATGAGGCGCGCCTTGATACCAGTTCCACCGAAAAAACACAACCTTATAAGCCCCCGCTGACCCGAAACCCTCCTTTATTACACGGCAATTTCGGCTGAGATGACGGCCGGTGCCGGGCTCGTGTGACTGCGATTGATGACCACCGCCGATTTAATTAAACAAACGCTCACCAACGCCAGAGAGAGGCGTCACAAATTCGTCATAATTCCTCCGATCGACGGCTTTATTCAACTTTGGTCGAAAGCTATGATAGGCCGCCAAACCGGCAACTGGCTGCCAGAGCGCCGGTACAGACAGCACATTCGGGCGTCGCGCCCTGCAGTGGACGCCCATGACAGACGATCAAAAAGATAAAGATAACTAGAACCATGACAACAACGACCCCAAAGAGCGCCAGCGGATACCAAACAGCCACAGCGCTCCCCTATATGGCCCGATTTTCCCGGCGTGAAGCTGGCCACACTGTTAAGACTCAACCCGAGACTTCAAGGTAAAGGCGCCCCAGATGAAATTCAGCCATAAAATCGTTCTCTCCGTTTCACTGCTGATCGTGCTGACATTCGGCATCAGCATGGTCAACCAGAACATCCGCCTGACCGGCTCGGTAACCGAGCAGATCAGCGGCAGCGTCGACGAGATCACTTCCGGCATCGCCGGCACCGTCAAGGCACAGCTGGACAGCTATAAAAGCCAGGCCACCCTGGTGACCGGCATGCTCTCCCAGACCCGAGACCTGGAAGAGATGGGCCGGATCATCCGCCAGAATGAGTTGAGCCGAAATTTCCTGATGATCGGCGTCGGCTTTGAGAAAGACGGCAGCGCGGTGATCAGCGACCCCAGTTGGGCCCGCCCCGCCAGCTGGGATCCGCGTAAGCGCGGTTGGTATTCGCTGGCCCGCAACAGCGGCACCACCGATATCACGGCCCCCTACGCCGATGCCGGCACCGGCGAGATCCTGATCTCGGTAGCCGCGCCGGTGATGCATGACGGCCGCTTCGTCGGCGCCACCTTCTTCGATGTCAGCCTGGTCGGGCTGGCCAAGGTGATCAACAGCTTCAAGCTGATGGATGCCGGCTACGCCTTCATGGTCTCAGCCGACGGCACCACCATCTCCCACCCGCAGGCCAAGTTCAATGGCAAGCCGATGGACCAGTACCTGCCGGGCCTGCAAGTCAGCGACCGGGAACAGCAACTGGAGCTCGACGGCAAGGACTACCAGATATTCTTCAAACAGGTTGAGGGGATGCCCTGGTATGTCGGCGTAGCGCTGGACCGTGGCAAGACCTTCGCCCTGGTCGACGAGTTGAACCTGGATGCGTTGCTGATCGCACTGGGCGCCATCGCGGTCAGCATCATCGCGTTGATGCTGATCCTGAAAAAACTGATGCGTCCGCTGCATGAGCTGGAGCATGCGCTGAAGGATGTCGCATCCGGCGACGGCGACCTGACCCGCCGCCTGAGCACCGACAGCGATCCCGAATTCGCCATCCTGGCCGAGCACTTCAACAGCTTTACCGACAAGCTGCGCGGTCTGATCAACGAAGTTAAGCATGCCGGCCAGGAGATCAAGCACTCCACCGAGCGCTCCTCCGAAGGCGCCCTGGCCTCCAGCCAGGACATGTCCAACCAGCTGAACGAGCTTGAGATGCTGGCGGCTGCGATGAACGAGATGGTCGCCAGCGCCACCCAGATCGCCGGCAACGCCCAACAAGCGGCGGAAGGCGTCCGTTCGGCGGAGCATTCCGTCACCGAAGGGGGCGATTCGCTGGCCCACACCACCGAGGCGATCAGCCACCTGTCGGAGCATGTCGACGAAGCGGTCAACGTGGTGGTGAACCTGGAAACGGCTTCGGAGAATATCGAGTCAATCCTCGCCGTAATCAACGACATTGCCGACCAGACCAACCTGCTGGCACTGAACGCGGCGATCGAAGCGGCCCGTGCCGGTGAACAGGGCCGCGGCTTCGCCGTGGTGGCCGACGAGGTCCGTACCCTGGCCCACCGGACCACCGAGTCGACCAAGGAGATCCGCCAGATGATCGAGCAGCTGCAGCAGGGTACCCGTTCGGCGGTGGACACCATGAACAGCAGCAAGGAAGTGGTGGTCGGTGCGGTCGAGCGCGCCCAGCGGCTGGTCGACTCATTCGATCAGATCAAGCAGGCGATGCACAAGATTACCGAGATGAACGTGCAGATCGCTTCGGCATCGGAAGAGCAGAGCCTGGTCTGTGAAGAGATCAATCGCAACGCGATGAAGATCAAAGATATCTGCAGCCAGGTATCGCAGCGGGCCGACGGCACCAATAACCAGATCAACGATCAGCTGAGCCACGTCAAACGCCAGAACGACGCCTTGAGCCACTTCGTGGTGTAAGCGGGCGCTCTCCGGGCAGTGCGCGGTGTCTTTGCCGAGCCGCCGCTGCCCGGCTTTATCTATCAGCCTTCGGCCACTGTTTATCGACCGCCCGGGTCCTGTTCATTCTCGACCGCCTTGTCGATGATCTCCTTGTACAGGTTGATCACCTGCGCCAACAGCGGCTGGTATTGCGGGTAACGCTCGACGATCAGTTGACTGCGCCGGCTATCACTGATCACCTGTTCCAGAAAGGCGATGTCGAAATCGTTCAACCGCTCGCCCCGGTCCACCTTTTCCTTCAGATGTATTGCCCGCGGCAGACGTTGCTTGCTCAGCCGTTCCAGTACAACGGTTATGACCCCCAGGTCGTTTGAATTTTCAATCATCGCTGTCGTGCCACCGTTTCCAACCCTGTGAATAGCGTAGTGGACGCGCCTGTCCACCTCTATTTTGAGTCTACCGCCGCACTGTTTAAAATGTAATGAAAGCGCTGATACCGATTGTTGATAGCCGTTAAAAGGCGCGGCAATTAGCCACAGGGGTCGTCCCTATATCACCGCCTCTTGCCAATTGCCGCGGCAACGCCAATACTTCGCCCTTTAGCCCATCACCGGGCAGCCACTCCAGACAGGACAGACGATGACAGTAATCGCCGACGACAAGGTCATTCAATTTCACTACAGCCTGAACGACGCCGATGGCAACCCGATCGAAACCAGCCGTGACGGCGAGCCGATGGCGTACCTGCATGGCCACAACAACATGATTCCGGCGCTGGAAGCGGCGATGACCGGCAAGGCGGTGGGTGACAGCTTCAGCATTACCCTGGCACCGGCCGACAGCTATGGCGAGCGCGAAGAGGGCCGCCAGCAACGGGTGCCGATCAAACACCTGCAGGGCCTGCCCAAAGGTGCCCGCCAGTGGCAGCCCGGCATGGTCGCAATGGTCCAGACCGATCAGGGTGCCCGTCAGGTCACCGTGATCAAGGCCAGCAAGTTCATGGTCACCATCGACACCAACCATCCGTTGGCCGGCAAGACCCTGACCTATGATGTAGAGATCGTCGCCGTACGCGACGCCAGCGACGAAGAGATCGCCCACGGCCACGCCCACGGCATTGGCGGTCATCAGCACTGATCCGTAAGCAAAGGAGAAACCTATGGCACGCGCAACCGCACGACATATCCTGGTCGCCACCGAGGCCGAATGCCAGGCATTGAAAGAGCAGATCGCCGCCGGCGCCGATTTTGCCGAACTGGCCAAACAGCACTCCCAGTGCCCGTCCGGCGCCCAGGGCGGCGACCTGGGCAGCTTCGGCCGCGGCCAGATGGTACCGGCTTTCGACCAGGTGGTGTTCAGCGCCCCGGTCAACGAAGTACAGGGCCCGGTCAAAACTCAGTTCGGCTACCACCTGCTGGAAGTCACCAGCCGCGACGACTGAACGCCGAATTGAAACACCGAAAAGCCACCGCTCAGGTGGCTTTTTTAGTTGTTGCGCAGCGCCCGCCATACGCAACCTGCGGCCGGCCGCAGACACTCCCGCACTCCCCCACCGGCAACGCCTAAGCCTTGTCGGGTGGACAGGTTTTTTGTGGCCACGCGGCGTTTGTTCATCTGATGTAGATGTTTGCCGCTAACCCGCGAAGAACCTGAATTTCTGTGTTTGGCACTCTACAGGCCGGCCAAAAAATCAATAAAGGCCGTCCGCCTCGTCGTTATAATCGAACACGCCGACAAAACGGGTATAGGCGTCCTCAGTGACACCGGTCTGTTGTGGGTCGTAGGCGAAATCGTACAGCAGAATCAACCAAGTGATCTGCTCCAGCTGTTGTGTGCGGGCCTGCGCCAGCAGCTCTTCGACAAAGGAGCTGGAGAAGGAGCACTCGCCGGCACAATGCTGTAGCGAAACGCTCCCCTCCATCACGCCGTTGGTCGCCAGCCGCTCGCCATCGTAGAAACCGAAACCGTAGTTGCCGGCCCACTCATTGACCGGAGCCCCGCCCTTGCAGCGAAAATCCTCTTCGAAATAGCTGTCGGGAATCAGTGCATAGGGGGTCTGCGAAACCCAGATCGATACCTTGTCTTCACAACGAAAATCGGGCCCATTGAACTTCACCGTCACCCCCAAATGTCTGCTCGTTGACAGCGGCCTCTGCCGCCGGCTCCTGGCGAGTGTAACCGAATCCGGTAGCCGTCGAACAGTTGCTGCCACGGTTTCGCAACGGGATCGAAATAAGCAGCTATCATACTTACGGGTCAAGCCATGGCGACAACGACGGATGGAGGGCGGGATGGCATACGATCAGGGGCTGGCGCAGCGGCTGCGTGAACTATTGGCCGAACAAGCTGAACTGAGTGAGAAAAACATGTTCGGCGGCCTGGCGTTCATGCTGTCCGGCAATATGTTCTGCGGGGTGGTGAACGATACCCTGGTCGCCCGGGTCGGCCCCGAACGATACGCCAAGGCCCTGAAAATCCGCAACGCCCGGCCGATGGATTTTACCGGCAAACCGCTTAAGGGCTTCGTCTACGTTGATCCGGCCGGCTACGAGAGCGACCAGCAGCTACAGGAGTGGGTAGAACTCTGCCTCGCGTTCGTCCGCACCCTGCCGGCCAAGCAGGGCGTCAAACAGGATAGCGCCGACTCCGCACCAGCGGGCTAGCCACATCAGCGTCCCCGCCCCCCCAGGGTGAGCAGCCGGGGCATCAATCCCGGATTCGCCGGTTGTCAGCGCTTCAACCGGGTTCAACCGGGTTCGCCTGCTCAAGCTGCGCCCCCATCTCCGCCGCCGGCACTGGCCGGGCATAGAGGTAGCCCTGTAGCTGGTCGCAACCGGCCTGCCAAAGGAAATCCCGCTGCTCAGGCGTCTCGATCCCTTCGGCGATGGTTTTCAATTTCAGATGGCGGGCGATTTCGATGATCGAACGGGTCAGTGCCCCATCCTCCTGGTCGCCCGGCAAGCCGGCGATAAAGCTTCGGTCGATCTTCAGCTTATCGAGCGGAAAAGTCTTCAAATAGGACAAACTCGAGTAGCCGGTGCCGAAATCATCCAGCGCCACCTTGACGCCCATCTGACGCACCTGGGCCAGAGTCCGGGCGGTATTCTGGACATCGTCCATCAGGATGCTCTCGGTTACCTCCAGCACCAGCAATTCCGCCGGGAAGCCGGTTTTATCCAGTGCGCGACGTACCGAGCCGACCAGGTCGGTACGGAACTGGCTGGCCGAGACGTTCACCGCAATGGTAATCGGCCGGTAACCGGCGGCCAACCAGTCGGCGCCCTGCTGACAGGCGCTATCCAGTACCCAGTAGCCGATCGGCAGGATCAGCCCGACCTCCTCCGCCAACGGGATAAAGTCGGCCGGACTGACCAACCCCAACTCCGGATGCCGCCAGCGGATCAGTGCCTCGCAACCCTGCGGTTGTGAATCGTCGCAACTGTATTGCGGTTGATAGAACAGCTCGAACTCCTGCCGGTTCAGCGCCTGGCGCAGCGCCGCCTCCAGAGTCAGCCGCTCCGATACCCGGGTATTCATCTCCGAAGCGAAGAACTGGAAATTGTTACGTCCCTGCTCCTTGGCGTGATAGAGCGCGGTATCCGCATTGCGCAACAGGGTTTCGAAGTCACTGCCATCTTCCGGGTAGATCGTGATGCCGACACTGGGGGTAATGACCAACTCCCCCCCAACGCCAGCCAGCGGTTCGGCAATGGTGGCGATCAGCTGGTTGACAAGGTTCGCCACCGCAGTCGGTGAGTCCTGGTCGGCCATCAGCACCGCGAACTCGTCACCGCCCAGCCGGGCCACCACGTCATTCTCGCGCACCGCCTGCCGCAGCCGGTCGGCGATCTGCTGCAGTATCTGGTCGCCGACACCGTGGCCGAGCGAATCATTGATGTTCTTGAAGCGGTCCAGATCGATGGAGATCAACGACAGTTGGCCGCCGTAACGCTGAGCCGACGCCAACGCCTGGGTTACCCGCTGGCTCAGCAGGTGGCGGTTGGGCAGGTCGGTCAACGGATCGTAGTCGGCCAGGTACTGCAAGCGCTCCTCGGCACGTCGACGCTCGGTCATATCCGCCAGGGTGGCGATGTAGTTCACCACCCGCCCCTGAGTGTCATAACAGGCCGATATCGACAGCCACTCGGGAAACAGCGTGCCGTCCTTGCGGCGATTGACGATCTCGCCCTGCCAGCGCCCCTCCGCCGCCAGGGTCTGCCAAAGCTCATCGTAGAATTCGGCACTGTGGTTACCGGATGACATAAAGGAGGGGTCACGTCCCAGCGCTTCAGCCTCGCTGTAACCCGTGATGTCGCTGAAGGCCGTATTGACCGCAACAATCCGGTTGTCAGGACTGGTTACCACGATCCCTTCGGTGGCGGTCTCGAATACCCGGGCGGCAACCTCCAGATCGCGGGCATTGGCCCGCAACGCCTCCTGCTGCTGGTCGATATTATGCTGATAGCGTTCGAACAGGGTCCGCAGCCAGCGTGAAAACAGCAGCGTAGCCGACAGGGTAATCACCGCCGACACCAGCAGCGCCAACACCAGCATGCTGTTGTCATCCTGCAGCCGCTGGTTCAGTTCACGGGTCTGTTGTGCCAGCAGACGGTTGATATCCTCCGGATAGATACCGGCGACCAGAATCCAGTCCCAACCCGGTACAGGCTGAACCAACGACATCTTGTGGCTGCTCAGTCCGCTATCCGGCCGGTACCAATCATATTCGACAAATCCGCCGCCCTGCCCCGCCTTCTCGATCAATCGCTCCACCAGCGACGCCTCGGCCGGGTTTTCGATCTCGCTAAAGTGCCGACCGACCGACGCTGGTGCGTTGGGATTGGACAGCACCCGGCCATTCTTATGCAGTACCGCGTAGTAGCCATTCTCACCAAAGCGCAGCTGGCCGACACGGCGCAGCACCTCGGCCTTGAGATCGTTCTCGATCCGGAAGACATAGTCGCCGGCACCGATCAGCCAGTCGTAAGGTTCAAAATAACGGGCATAGGCGATCTTGTCGCGCATCTGGCTGTCATTACCCGGGGCATACCAGCGATAACGTGCGAAACCGTTGCCTGCCGGATTGGAAACCGCGTCGATCAGCAACTGCATGATCGGCCGGCCGGTATCGTCACGATTCTCGAACAGCGAGGTCCCTTCCAACTGCGGCGCGGTCGGCAGCAATACGCAGTTGCCCGCCATATCGTCGATAAAGATATAACCGCGGCCATTGAAGAAACGGACGTCGCGCAGGGATTCGACGATCATCCGTTTGATATCCGCATCGTTGCGGACGCCCTGGTTCTGCCGGTAGATGCCCTGTGCGATGGTTACCGCGTGGTCGACATGCTCCTGCGCCTTCTGCTGCAGAACCTCCTCGGCACGGGAACGCATGTAGTTGATGTAGTCGAGGGTGGCCGCCACCTCGGACTGCAACTGCGCCTTTTGCTGCTTGACCACTTCCGTCTGCAGATCCTGCAGGCGTTGTTCGCTGTCGACCTGGAAGCGGTAGAGGAAAAAACTGGTGACGCTGAGAATCAGCACCATCACGATCGCCACCATACCGAACGATTGGTAACGCGGCAGTGACTCGGCATTGATTCTCAGCTTCATAAACTTTTCTTACAGCAACGGTTGGAGAAAGGGGACAGCAGCCAAATGGCCCCGCTTAAATGGCTCTGAAGCCGCCCCGAGGCTCCGCCTACTGTACACCAGCGACCAGCATTCAAACAGACGTATTAATAACTTATTGCCTATATCAATACATTTTTTAACCCACAACGGGACAAGTTCGGCCATAATAGGGTGCTACCCTGCTCGCGATGCAAGCCGGGAAGTCGCTTTTAGCCGTTGAATATTCAAGAGATTCAATACACTTGATACAGATCAAGGAACAAACGTTCTGTAACTTGATCAACCGGATATCAAACCGGGGTTTTGCCAGACACACTGCAAGATTCAAACAAACGTTAGTTAGGAAAAGGATGTTCCTGCTGATCCGCACCATCTATCCGACTTCCCTCTGGATGCTATTGGGGCTATTGCTAAGCGGCAACGCGAACGCGGAGCTATACGAGCTGGGCCCGGACAACGGACAACTGCCCGACATCATTCTGGAAGCCGAATACGATTATTACGGCGAGAACGGAAAACTATCCAAGCTGAACAACCGCCATTTGCGTCCGCCACACGCCCTGCCGGTCTCCACCAGCGCCATTATCGATCAACTCAATCATCAGCTGGACAAATACAACCGGCCAGCGCCCGAGGTGCATATCACCGACCGGCTGCGCTGGGGCCGTTTCGAACTCTACACTGTACTGTCGCCGTTAAGCGGCCGGCGCAAGATCGCCCGCCAGATGCCGGTGATCTGTCGCAGCAAATACGACTGCCTGGTGGACCGGCAGTTCGAGATCAAGCTGAGTTCGGATCAGATCAACCTGCTGAAGTGGGTTCAGCATCAGCTGGCCAGCCAGCAGGGCGGCAACCGGCTGGACGACCCAAAGGTCGCCGAGGTTACCCAAAGCTACAAGCTGTTCAGCATCACCGATACCGACAGCCAGCAACAGCCAGCCATCAACCTGTGGCTCAACCTGAAGCTGTTCAGCCGCCCCCAGCGGATTCTGATATCGGCCGATGGGATTGCACCAAAACCGGATCGGCCCGCCCTGCAGGTAATCAGCCAGTTGATTAAACAGGCCCACAGCTTGCCCCGACGGAAGCTTCGCACGGACCATCCCCAGGTGGTGGCTTTGATGCAGCACCAACTGCAAACCCCGTTCGCCGCCCAACTAAGCTTTCCATTCAGCCGGATGCGCCGTGCCGACAACGGCCTGCCACGTTTCCAAAAGCTGGACCTGAACGGCACCGAGCTGCTCAGTGAAATGCAACACTGGCACAGCCTCACCCCGGTCGGCTATCTGGACAGCAACGGCGTCCGCCACCTGTTGTTCAGCCTGAATGACGACCCCGGCGATCTGCACCTGCTGCCAGTCGACTGCGGCAGCGGACTTTGCAACCGACTGCATGCCGACCTGCTCCGCGGTACCGAATACAGCCTGCTCAACCACCCACTGGTTCTGAACCAACTGGCCAGCTACCTGGCCCACTAACCGTGGCCCGACTCCCGGATTGAGGTATCCGAATTTCGAAAAGGCTTTACCGGCGATACCGAGACGAAGCCCGCAGCGACGAACCCTTGAAGCCCTATCGCAGCGGTTTAAGGAAGCTAGAGATGGGCGCTGTTTCCGGCGCCTGCCGGCCTTGTGGTTGCTCACCAGCAGCCTCGTATGAATCGCACCGAGACACGTTTACCCCGAACCAAGCTTATACACAGATTCTGTGGATAACTCTGAGGATAAGGTTTTGACAGTGGCCGCCAGCGCCCGAAATACGGGGCAGTAGCTCAATTTGTCCAAAATACAAACAGAACTATTTATCTCTTTAAAATCAATAAGTTAAATATGTCAATACGGACAGAATAGATTCGAATGAGAAAATTCTCATCTGCAGAGCACAAGACGGAAGGCTGTGGATTACAGTCACTGTCAAGACTTGAAATGGCAAAAAAGAGCTAAAAACAGCACCAAGAACGGAGTTACCCCCAGCCGCTGACTCGCGACTGTCATAGAGCAGGCCGGCGCTTTCCCCCTGCCCCGGCGGACAGATGGATCAGCGGAGGAGCCCCACGGGCTCAGTCCTCCGGTATCTCGATCTCGATATGGGTTTTAGGCTTGCAACAGCAGGTCAGGATCTCGTCGCCCTGCAGGTCGACCAGGCTGTCCTGCACGTACTCCACCTCGCCATCGATCAGCCGCACCTTGCACATGCCGCAGTAACCACCACGGCAGTTGTAGGGCGCCGGTATCTCCTGCGCCTCCAGCGCATCGAGCAGGCTGAACTCGTACTGGTAGAAGAATGTATCGTAGTGATTCACCTTGATACGGGGGATACCGGACATAGTGCTCTCCTGGGTTGCCGGCCGGTTAGAGATCGAAACCGTCGAAGTCGTCCTCACCGACCTCGTTATCGATCTGGCCGACCAGATAGGAGCTGATCTCCGCTTCCTGCGGCGCGACCTGAACGTTGTCGCTGACCAGCCAGGAGTTCATCCAGGGCAACGGATTCTGCCGCGCCGGGAACAACTCCGGCAGCCCCAGCGCCTTCATCCGCACATTGGTGATGTATTCGACGTAATCGCCCAGGATCTGGGCATTCAGGCCGATCATCGAGCCCTCGCTGAACAGATAATGGGCCCAGTCCTTCTCCTGCTGCGCGGCCTCGGCGAAGATCTTTACCACCTCCTCGTGGCATTCCTGCGCGATCTCCTTGAGCTCCGGATCGTCGGAACCGGATGCCATGATGTTCAGCATGTGCTGGGTACCGGTCAGGTGCAGCGCCTCGTCACGGGCGATCAGCTTGATGATCTTGGCGTTACCCTCCATCACCGCACGCTCGGCGAATGCGAACGAGCAGGCAAAGCTGACGTAGAAGCGGATCGCCTCCAGCACGTTGACCGATACCAGCGTCAGGTACAGCTTGCGCTTCAGGTTGCGCATGCTGACATCCATCAGCTTGCCGCCGATGTTATGTTCACCAGCGCCGTGGATGGTGTAGATATTGACCAGCTCGATGAACTCGTCGTACAGCCGGGTCACCGATTCGGCCCGCTTGATGATCATCGGGTTGGTGACGATCTCATCGAACACCTGCGACGGCTCGGTGATGATGTTGCGGATGATATGGGTGTAGGAGCGGCTATGGATGGTCTCGCTGAACGCCCAGGTCTCGAACCAGGTTTCCAGCTCCGGCAGCGACACCACCGGCAGGAAGGCCACGTTCGGTGAACGCCCCTGCACCGAGTCCAGCAGGGTCTGGTACTTCAGGTTGCTCAGAAAGATATGCTGCTCGTGCGGCGGCATCGCCATGAAGTCCTTGCGGTCGGTACTCAGATCGACCTCTTCCGGACGCCAGAAAAAGGACAGCTGCTTCTCGATCAGCTTCTCGAAGATCGGGTACTTCTGCTTGTCATAGCGGGCAACGTTAACGCTACGGCCGAAAAACATCGGCTCCAGGGTGGCATCATGGTCGCTTGAACTGAACGTGGAGTAGAGCATTGCTTCGCTTCGTTCCTGAAATACAACGTAAAAAACCGGCCCTGCGCGAAGGGTCGCGAAGGCGCCGGTTAATGGTCAATTGAATACAAGCCGGGGATCAGAGCTTGCAGGCGCCGCCTTCACATCCCATGTCGTCGTGCTGGTCTTTAGCACCGTCACGGGTGTTGTGATAATAGAGCGTCTTGACGCCATTCTTGTAGGCGGACAGCAGGTCCTGCAGCAACAGCTTCATCGGCACCTTCTCGCCCGGGAACTTGGACGGGTCATAGTTAGTGTTGGCCGAAATCGCCTGATCGACAAACTTCTGCATGATACCAACCAACTGCAGGTAACCGTTGTTGTTCGGGATATCCCACAACAACTCGTACTGATCTTTCAACTCGCTGTATTCCGGCACCACCTGCTTCATCACACCGTCCTTGCTCGCCTTGACGGAGACGAAACCGCGCGGCGGCTCGATACCGTTGGTGGAGTTGGTGATCTGGCTGGAGGTCTCGCACGGCATCAGCGCAGTCAGGGTACTGTTGCGCAGGCCGAACTCGCGGATATCCTCGCGCAGGGTCTCCCAGAAATAGTGCAGCGGCTCTTCGCAGAACTCATCCACCTCGCGCTTGTAGGTATCGATCGGCAGCAGCCCCTTGGCGTAGGTGGTCTCGTTGAATTTCGGGCAGGCACCCAGCTCCTTGGCCAGCGCATTGGAGGCCTTCAGCAGGTAGTACTGGATCGCCTCGAAGGTACGGTGCACCAGGCCGTTGGCGGAGCCGTCGGAATATTTGACGCCGTTCTTCGCCAGGTAGTAGGCGAAGTTGGTCACGCCCACACCCAGGGTACGGCGGTTCATGGTGGCGTGTTTGGCCGCCGGGATCGGGTAATCCTGGTAGTCCAGCAGGCTGTCCAGTGCCCGCACGATCAGGTCGGACAGGTTCTCCAGCTCGTCCAGGTTCTCCAGCGCCCCCAGGTTGAAGGCGGACAGGGTGCACAGCGCAATCTCGCCGTCCGGGTCGTTGACGTCGTTCAGTGGCTTGGTCGGCAGCGCGATCTCCAGGCAGAGGTTGGACTGCTTGACCGGCGCCACCGCCGGATCGAACGGGCTGTGGGTGTTGCAGTGGTCGACGTTCTGGATATAGATACGGCCGGTCTGGGCACGTTCCGCCGCCAGCAGGCCGAACAGCTCGACCGCCTTGATGGTTTTCTTGCGGATGCTGTCGTCCTGCTCGTACTTCAGGTACAGCCGCTCGAACTCATCCTGGTCGGCGAAGAAGGCGTCATACAGCCCCGGCACCTCGTGCGGGCTGAACAGGGTGATATCGCCGCCCTTGATCAACCGGGTGTACATCAGCTTGTTGATCTGCACGCCGTAGTCGATATGACGGACCCGGTTCTCTTCGACGCCACGGTTGTTCTTCAGCACCAACAAGGATTCAACTTCCAGGTGCCAGATCGGGTAGAACAATGTCGCAGCACCACCCCGCACACCACCCTGCGAGCAGGATTTGACCGCGGTCTGGAAGTGCTTGTAGAACGGGATACAACCGGTGTGGAACGCTTCGCCGTTGCGGATCGGGCTGCCGATGGCACGGATCCGACCGGCATTGATACCGATGCCGGCACGCTGGGAGACGTACTTGACGATCGCCGATGCCGTCGCGTTGATCGAATCCAGGCTGTCGCCACACTCGATCAGCACGCAGGAGCTGAACTGACGGGTCGGTGTCCGCACGCCGGCCATGATCGGGGTCGGCAGCGACAGCTTGAACTCTGAGCAGGCATCGTAGAAACGCTTTACGTAGCCCAACCGGGTCTCTTTCGGATAGCCGGAGAACAGGCAGGCAGCCACCAGCATATAGAGGATCTGCGGGCTTTCGAACACTTCGCCGGTTACCCGGTTCTGTACCAGGTACTTGCCTTCCAACTGCTTGACCGCCGCGTAGGAGAAGTTCATATCGCGGTTGTGGTCCAGGTAGCTGTTAAGCTGATCCCACTCAGCTTCGCTGTAATCGCTCAGCAGGTGCTGATCGTAGCGCTTGTCTTCGACCATGCGTACCACATGATCGTACAGCCGCGGCGGCTCGAACTTGCCGAACGCACGCTTGCGCAGGTGGAAGATCGCCAGGCGCGCGGCCAGGTATTGATAATCGGGCGCCTGCTCGGAGATCAGATCGGCGGCGGATTTGATCAGTGTCTCGTGAATGTCGGCAGTCTTCATACCGTCGAAGAACTGCAGGTGGGCCTTCAGTTCCACCTCGGACGGAGAAACTGCATCCAGGCCATCTGCAGCCCAGATTACTACTCGATGGATCTTCTCCAGATCCAACTGCTCTCGTCGACCATCCCGCTTGGTAACCATCAAATCTTGCTGCATCGAATGAATCCTGCTTCCCACTCTAGATATGTCGTAACCGGGCTGGAGCGAACCTGGATCGAACGCTGCCGGGTATGCCGAATCAGCGGCTTACCAGCATCGAATCCGAGGGCCGGCAGCACCTGCACCCAATCCTCAGCCAGCCACAACATATTGTGTAAGACCTGTTAAAGAGCACTAAATATAGTGAGCAACCGCCCGAATTCAACTCTTGATTTTGCCTTATCTTGAGTGTAGGCGGCGGGGGCATTTTCGCGCAAAGCGAGACAGCACGCGGGCTGCGAAAAAGCTGTTCAAAATTCAGCCAGCAAAAAAAAATTTAACGCCCGTTTGAGGGGCCGCCCGCGGCGCTGAGCGAGATCAAAAAACCGTTACCGGGCCTTTACAGCGGCCACCTAAATATTTAGTATACGCGCCCTCTGCTGGTGAGGTTCCCGAGTGGCCAAAGGGATCAGACTGTAAATCTGACGCGCGAGCTTCGGTGGTTCGAATCCACCCCTCACCACCATCTCTCTTATACCCCGTAACACGTTGTTCTCGCAGGCTGCGTGCCCCGTCAATCACACGGAAACGGACGGTAATTACCTTCCCCGCTACGCGTTCGCAATCCCCGCAAAAACCAGAGCACGCTCAACAGGCTAACCGGCGATGATCGGCCACTGCCAACCCTGACCGCGAACTGACAATCACTGCACGCCGAATCCCTCCAGCCGCTCCGCCACCGCCGCCCCGCCGCAACCCCCCTAAGCACCGTAAGAGCTGACAGATTCGCTCTAAAGAGTTGCGACAAAATCGAAGAAAACACTGACATTTTCGCCGCCTGAAAACTGCGAACCAGCAGCAGAAGCGGGCGCCATGCGGGCAGCCGCCCATGGAAAGCGCCAGCATCGGCAAACTGCTTGGTCGAACATATTCGAAACCTCGACCAGATAAGCGGCCGGATCAGCTCGCCACGACGGGCGACAAAGAGGTAATCCCAGGTCAGCGGAATAAAAAAACGCCCCCTCCAGACGGTCCGCGAGCATACCGATCAACACCGGCAGCACTCCGTCACGTCCTCTGGAGGAGCAATATCTTGCGGGGAAATAGGATTTGCTGATAGTACCCTGCTGGGCAGCAACGACCTTGACCACCATCAACCAATCAAACAACAGAACCAATAATAGCCAAGCATAAAACACTAATCAGGCTATTTTTTCAAACAACAGTTCGATTCATATCGCCAGCAATCCCGACCAATCCCCAAGCCGGCAGTTGGCAAGGTTTGCATTGCCGGGCAATTCCGTTAGCATGTGCGCCAACTCAAAAGACCACCCGGAGACCGCCATGCGCCTGGCAGAGATTGAAAGCATTGCGTTGAACATAGGCCTGACCCTGTTCGCGGGCTACGTGTTTTTTATCATTTATGACCTGGCCAAGAAGTCGAATGCCGGCAAGCTGGGCACAGCGGTACTGTTCTTCGCTCTGGGGCTGGGGTTGGCCGCTTTCCTGGCTAAAAACGTGGTGGTAGAGATGATCGGCGGCGGCATCTAGCCCCCTCCGATCGACGATCGGTGTCAGGCGCCAGCGCGCGCCTGCAACCGGTCGGCATCGATATGCCTCAATGCGCCGCTCGCCGGCTCCACCTCGAACGCCCGCCCGAAGCCAACCACATAGCTACCGCTCTGCGGCACCAGCCGAAACAGCCGGAAATCCGGCAGCTCGCGCAACATGGTGATCATCGACCCATGGCATTGCGCCATTCGCGCCAGCACCGCCCGGTAGTGCTCACCTTGCCGATCGATCTCTACAGCCTCGCAACGAAAGCTCAACCGTTCACGCGCGAACAGATTGCGGCTTTCCGACTCTTCGCGAATAAACAGCACGCCGGCCTTGGGGTGTTGCAGCAGGTTCCGGGTATGGGACGCCAACTGACTGATATAGATATAGAAACTGCCATCGTCATCGCGCAGGTAGGGGGCATAGCTGAGCTCAGGCATGCCGTCGGCTGCCAACGTCGACAACAGCAGCGAGCGCCGCGCCTCCATCAACGCCCGGCAGTCCACTGACAACCGGTCAAGTTCCTGCTGAGAAATTTCCGCAGCCATCCTGTTTCCCCGCCGTTTGTTGTATATAGTTAAAGCTACAAGATGGAATAAAATCCATGGAGAAGCTCAGGATTTTACGGAATTGGCCGAGTCTAATGTAGTAAGGCCAGGAAATTTTCAGGGAGGTTGTCATGGACAGCCTGCAAGTTTTCATCCGCCACCCGGATGAAATTCCGCTTGAGCTGAGCAGTTTCGACAGCTATGACGAAACTCGCAGTGAATCCCGGCAGCTGGGGTTGATCTGCAACAGCCCACACCGGTTCGAGAACGGCAGCTCGATCCGAATCGCCTTCCCTTTCATCGACAAAAGCGAAAGCTCCGACCTTATCGGCGTCGTCAACTCCTGCCGTAAGATCAACTCCGATTACGAACTGGCCATCGCCTTTCCCAATCAGGACAGTGCCATGCGTATGCGGATGCTGGAGCAGCGCGCCCGGATCTATCTGTACCAGCAGAAGATGGCCCAGCTGTACGACCGCCATCTGTCCGAACAGGATGCGGCGCTTGAGTGGATCGACCGTTATGCCGCCAATTTCCCGACCGATGACGTATAATGGCGCCGACCAAGAATCCACTACGATGGAATAGCTATGCAGCAGAAAGTTGTTCAGGTTGGCGGCCTCGAGATCGCCAACGATAAGCCGATGGTGTTGTTCGGCGGTATGAACGTGCTGGAATCGCGCGACCTGGCGCTCAGCATCGCCGAGCACTACGTCAAGGTGACCGAAAAGCTCGGTATCCCTTATGTGTTCAAGGCCTCATTCGACAAGGCCAACCGCTCTTCACTCAACTCGTTCCGCGGCCCGGGCCTGGACGAGGGGCTGAAGATCCTCGAAGAGGTGAAAAACACCTTCAAGGTGCCGCTGATCACCGACGTACACGAGCCGCACCAGGCCGCGCCGACCGCCGAGGTGTGCGACATCATCCAACTGCCGGCTTTCCTGTCACGCCAGACCGACCTGGTGCAGGCGATGGCCCAGACCGATGCCGCGATCAACATCAAGAAAGCCCAGTTCCTGGCGCCGCAGGAGATGAAGCATATCCTGCACAAGTGCCGCGAGGCCGGTAACGACCGCCTGATCCTTTGCGAGCGTGGCACCAGCTTCGGTTATAACAACCTGGTGGTCGACATGCTCGGCTTCACGGTAATGAAAGAGTTCGGCTACCCGGTGATGTTCGACGCCACCCACGCCCTGCAGATGCCGGGCGGTCGTGCCGATTCCGCCGATGGCCGCCGCGCGATGGTGGCCCAGCTGTCCCGCGCCGGCCTGTCGCAGGGGATTGCCGGCCTGTTCCTGGAAGCCCACCCGGACCCGAATGTCGCCAAGTGCGATGGCCCCTGTGCGCTGCCACTGGACAAGCTGGAGCCCTATTTGGCGCAGATGAAAGCGGTCGACGAGCTGGTCAAGAGCCTTCCGCCGCTGGATACCAGCGCCTAATCAGCTGAGTTAGCTGACGTGTGAGGTAACCGGACCGCTGTATGGATCAGACACAGGACAATCCCACCAGCATTCTCAAAGAAGGGCTACTGCTCGGCCCGGGACGTCACTTCAAGCTGCAAAGTGAGGTCGCCTCGCTGTCGCTGGGCCGGCTGTGGAAGGTCAGCGACCTGGGGCCCGGTAGCCGAACCACCCTCAGCCTGCTGTTTGTCGACCCGCTGCTGGTCGCCCACAGCAGCTTCCTGAATACCCTGAAGAGACAGCTGAACGATGCCAAGCGGGTCAAGCACCCGCACCTGGCCGACCTGCAGGGCTTCTTCCAGTTGCGCAACGGCCTGCTGGCAGTCACCTGCGAGCCCCTCGACGGCCTCAGCCTGCAGCGGCTGATCGAACAGGGCGATGCCCGCAAGCTGAAGCAGGGGCAACTAAAGGGGCTGCTGCTGCAACTGGCAACCGTGCTCGACTTCCTGCACAAGCGCCATGGCAGTCCCCATGGCGCGCTTTGCCCGGAACTGGTATTCATCAACCGCGGCAGCGGCATCAAGCTGCTCGGCCAAGGACTGCGTACCACCCTGGACAGCTGTAACGACAACCTGCCCCAGCCGCTCAGCTACCCGCAATACCAGGCCCCGGAAGCGATCCATCCGGGCAATGTCCGTGCCAGCGCAGACGTGTTCTCGCTGGCCTGCATCGCCTACCAACTACTGACCGGCGAGCTGCCGTTTCGACTGGATGATAACGGTCAACGCCAGGGGATGCCCGATAAGCAACCGCGCAATCTGAGCGACCGCCAGTGGCTGACGCTGCAACGCGCCCTGTCGGCCAATCCAGACAACCGCCCGCTCAGTGCCACGGCGCTGATCCAGGCATTGTTCGTCGAGGAAGCTGAGGAGCCTGCCGATCAGGCGCAGCCCAACGCGGCTGCGGATCCCACGAGCAACACCGCCTTATCCGACAGCAGCCCTCCAGCCGCTAGCGACAACCATAGCGACACCAGCCAGACGACAAAAAAATACCGTCTACCGGGTTGGCTAAACCTGCCTCGACTGAATCGGCCACTGGTCTTTGCCGGCGGCTTTATCTGCGGCTTTCTGTTGGCTCTCGCCTTGGGCCAATACTGGCTGGCGGACCGCCACTCCACCCGCGAACGACTCGCCGGCCAAAGCTCGACGCCGCCAGCGCCGACCACCGGTAGCGCAACTCAGCCGACCGCACAGCAGGATAACGCAGCCAACATCGAAGCATTGCAGCAACAGATCGCCCAGCAGGCCGAGGCCCGCGAAGCGGCCAAGGAAACCAACCCGCAGAGCAGCGACCTGGCCGAACCGCAACGCAACAGCCAAACCCTGTTCCGCGATCAGATCGACGGCGATACCTACGGCCCGGAGATGGTGGTGATCCCGGCCGGCGAATTCATCAAGGGCGACGACAGCCGCCAGGCCGACGACAACGAGCGCCCGGCCCACCGGATCCACATTCAGCGTGCGTTCGGCCTGTCGCGGTATGAAGTAACCTTTGATGAGTACGACCTGTTCGCCAAGGATAGCGGCCGCCCGCTGCCTGACGATGAGGGCTGGGGCCGCGGCCGCCGCCCGGTGATCAACGTCAGCTGGCACGATGCCCAGGCCTATGCCCGCTGGCTGGGTCTGGTGACCGGCCAGCCCTACCGTCTGCCGACCGAAAGCGAGTGGGAGTATGCCGCCCGGGCCGGCAGTCAGACCCGCTACTGGTGGGGTGACGAGCTACTGCAGGGCTATGCGGTCTGCGACGAATGTGGCAGCCGCTGGGACGGCCAGCAGAGCGCGCCGGTCGGTTCGATGAAGCCGAACCCCTGGGGGCTGTACGATATGGCCGGCAACGTCGACGAGTGGGTCGCCGACTGTTACGCCGACAACTACAGCGCCACGCCGCGTGACGGCAGCGCCTGGCAGAACGGCGATTGCAGCGAGCGCGCCATGCGCGGTGGTTCCTGGTTCGATATCGGCCGGCTGATGCGGCCGTCCAGCCGCTACCGTAACCCGGCCAGCGGCAGCCGCAACAGCTGGGGTTTCAGAGTCGCGCTCGACATTAACCCAAGGACGACGGAGAACTGAATTTATGCGCCCTACCCTGACCGCCCTGTGCTTCTGCAGCCTGCTGCCCGCCAGCCTGGCCCTGCAGGCCGCACCGCTGAAAATCGGCGCCGACCAGCGCGAATCACTCAGCCTGACACTCTATAACCAGGACCTCGGTCTGGTGCGCGAGAGCCGCCAGCTGCCGCCGCTACAACCGAACCAGCTGGCGGTGATCGAGGATGTCAGCGCCCGTCTGCAGCCCAACAGCCTGCAGATTCGCGGTGCCGGCAGCATTCTGGAGCAGAATCACACCGCCGACCTGCTGACCCATGACAACCTGCTGAAGCACTATGTCGGCAAGACCCTGCAACTGGCCCGCACCAACCCGGCCACCGGCAGTGAAACCACCCAGGAGGTCAAGCTGCTGGCGCTGGACCGCGATCGCGCACTGATCAGCCGCGGCGGTTTTGTCGAGAGCATCTCGCTGAACTCAAACTGGCGCTTCATCTTCCCGGCACTGCCGGAAAATCTCAGCGCCCAACCCAGCATCAGTTTCCGCAGCGGCGGTACCGACAAAGCACAGAGCGCCGATATCAACTACCTGACCAGCGGCCTGAACTGGCAGATGGACTACGTATTGAACCTGGCGGCCGACGGCAAGCAGGCCAGCCTGAACGGCTTGGCCACGCTCAACAACTACACCGGCAGCCACTTCCCGGATGCCCGCATCAGCCTGCTGGCTGGCTCGGTTCAGGCACCGCAGCCACAGCCCTACCAGCCCACCCAGAAGCGGCTGGCCGGCATGGCAATGATGGAAGCCGCCGACAGCAATGCGCCGCGCGAAGCCCTGCAGGACTTCCACCTCTATACCCTGCCGAAGCCACTGACCCTGCTGAACAACCAGCAGAAGCAGGTCAGCTTGATCAACGCCCGCCAATTCACCCTGGAAAAACGCTACCGGCTGCAGTTCCTGGTTTATCCGCAGCCGCTGGCACCGGACAGCCAGCTGAAACCGGGCGCCATCCTGCAATTCGACAATAACAAGGCCAACAAGCTGGGCGACCCGATGCCGGCCGGCCAAGTGCGGGTGTTCAGTCCCGACGCCCAGGGCCAGCAGCAGTTCATCGGCGCCAGCTTCATGCCGCACATCGCCGAGGATAACAAGGTACGGCTGGAGTTGGGCCAGGCATTCGATGTCAGCATCGACCGCCAGCAGACCCAGTTTGAGAAGACCTATGACGGCCATGTGATCAGCCAGCAGCTGCGGATCTCCAACCGCTCCGGCCGCGATAGCAGCATCGAGCTGATCGCCGATTTCCCACGTCGTTGGCAGATCGAGACCAGCAACCACAAGTTCGACAACCGGGGCCGCTCCGCCCGCTGGCTGATCAAGCTGCCGGCCAAGGGCGATGCACTGCTGTCGTTCCGGGTACGGCTGTACGACAAGTAAGCCACCCGATGAGTGAAGCGAACTGCCCGGGCTGCGGGCTGGCGACGGACTACTGCGTCTGTCGCTGGGCCCGCCCCCACCAGACCCAAGCCCGCTTGGCGCTGCTGCTGCATCCCAACGAACCGGCCCGCCCCTCCAATACCGCCCGCTTAATCCGGCAGGTGCTGCCGGACAGCAGCTGGCACCTGTGGGCGCGCAAGCAGCCGCCGGCGGAGCTGCTGCAACGGCTGAAGCAGCCGCATATCCAGCCCTGGCTGATCTTCCCGGCCGACCGACCTGAACTGGCCGAACGCGCCCACCCCTGGCAACCGCCGGCAGCGGGCAAAACCGCGCTGTTCATCCTGCCGGACGGCACCTGGAAAGAGGTCCGAAAGCTGCTGCGCCAGAGCCCCTGGCTGGATGACATACCGATCCTGGCGTTCGACCCGCCACAGCGCAGCCGCTATACCCTGCGCCGCAACCCGGATGCCGATCATCTCTGTACCGCCGAGGTGGCTACGGCACTGCTGCAACTGACCGGCGAGCCCGGCGCCGCCAACGACCTGGACCGGCTGCTGGACCGTTTCCTGAGCCACTACCACGCCTGGCAGCACCACCAGCCGGTACCGGATCGCAGTTAACAAAATTTGCTGTTGCCCACGGCTCCTGCTAGTAACAAAGCAGGCTGCGATGAGCTACGGCACCCTGTAGCAGCGGGCTCCGACCGCGACGGGGCTGGCACGGTCGGCGGATGACACCTGCGGAACGGGCTGATACGCAGGTTTCGTCCCTGTTGATGGAGCGGCTTTAGCCGCGCCCTACGTAGGTTCTTTCGAAGCCCGCAGATGTCGCCCGCAGAGCGGGCTGCTACGGCAGGGCTTATGTAGCAGCGGGCTCCGACCGCGACGGGGCTGGCACGGTCGGCGGATGACGCCTGCGGAGCGGGCTGATACGCAGGTTTCGTCCCTGTTGATGGAGCGGCTTTAGCCGCGCCCTACGTAGGTTCTTTCGAAGCCCGCAGATGTCGCCCGCGGAGCGGGCTGCTACGGCAGGGCTTATGTAGCAGCGGGCTCCGACCGCGACGGGGCTGGCACGGTCGGCGGATGACGCCTGCGGAGCGGGCTGATACGCAGGTTTCGTCCCTGTTGATGGAGCGGCTTTAGCCGCGCCCTACGTAGGTTCTTTCGAAGCCCGCAGATGTCGCCCGCGGAGCGGGCTGCTTGTATCTCTCGTTGATGGGTGATTAGCTACCGCCCATCGCAAGGAGCCGGTGAGCCAGGCGGGCTGCGAAGTCGAAAAGACTGCCCTGTAGATGAGGCCCCGGCTCCTA
>NZ_JAILYN010000015.1 GCF_019795155.1 Marinobacterium arenosum
GCTGGGCGCCGCCATGCGCAAGCTGGTACACATCTGTTTCGGTGTGGTGAAAAACCAGCAAGAATTCCAACCACAACTGCCGTAAAAGGCCGTTGTGGCCGGAATCGAGAGATGGTATCTACGAAGTGCGGAACCCGGTAGGAGGAGCTTCAGCCGCGACCCTCGGTAGTTGTTTCGAAGTTCGCGGCCTGTCGCCCGCAGAGCGGGCTGCTACGAAGTGCAGAACCCGGTAGGAGGGGCTTCAGCCGCGACCCTCGGTAGTTGTTTCGAAGTTCGTGGCCTGTCGCCCTCGGAGCGGGCTGCTACGAAGCCCCTTGTAGGGCGCCACCTGGGGCGCCAAACCTATAAACTACTGCCTTCGCACCGGACTCTCCGGCTTGAAGAACGACTTACCGCTTAAAGCTTGTCGCTTACAGCTCCGTTGTGCCGAAACTCATTCCGGCAGCGGCTCGCGAATCCCTTTTTCCAGGCACTGCTGCTGCGCCTGCTTGCGGAACCGCGCCCGGGTGCGACTGCCCTTGGGCTTGGTCATGTAATAGAGCAGTTTGCTGGCCTCATCCATCTCCAGACCGGCCGCCTCGGCCCAGGCCTGCATCCGCTCGATACGGGTGTTGTCCTGCTGGTCCGGCAAGCCCTTCTGCACCGGCTGATCCAGCTGCTCGCCATTGCGTACCCGTCGGCAGCAGATCTCGTAGTTGTAGCTGAAGGCCTTGAACATCCGCTCTTCCGGTTCGCTACGCAATTCGAACCAGCCGGTCTCACGACCGGCCTGGTAGACGGCGGCGTGGCTCCACTGGTGGCGGGTCGGTTCCAGCGCGAAGCGACAGGCTTCCTCATAGGCCCGGTGCGGTGAAGGCAGGCCAAAGTTACCCTGCTGCTCGCGCAGGATCGCCAGAAATTCGGATACGGTCGGCATCCAGGCCAACTGCTCCTTGCAGTGGTCGATCGCCGCCACCAGCTCGGCCTCGCCGTAACCACGCAGGCTCAGCGCCCACTCCCGCTTGGCGATGCGGATCTCGGCGTCACTTTCGAAACAGCTCTTGAACTTATGGCCGTAGATCGCCATGAAGCGCGCGAAGATCATATTGACCAGCGCTTTGGTCTCCATCGAAATACTGTCGGCGCGCGGCGCTTCAGCGCCCGGATCACCAGTCGGTGTCGCGGATGTCCATGATGGCTGCGGTAACCCGTTTGCGGTTTTCGCGAGAATCTCGGCGGGGGTTTTCATTGCTTGCACCTGCTTCGTTATCCTGGTTTCGTTGACGGGCTTCACGGGTCTGCTTGCGGATCCACTCGCGCTTCACCCAGGCCAGGAACTTCTGGTCCCAGTTGCTCTCCTTACGGTCTTTATTCGACCAGTAAAGCCGGAATTCGTCCAGCAACTCCTCGGCATATTCATTTGGAATACTGTGCCGCGGCAATAGTTCGAAAAAGGTGTTCGACGGCCGCCACTCCATATGCATCTCCTGCAACAGCTGGTTGCGTTCCTCATGCATCTGGAAGTTTTGATGCAGCTCGTCGACCGAGTTGATGGTGCCGCCCCGCTGCCAGCCGATACTGCCGCCAAAGGTGGGCGCCGGGCCACGCTGCTGCATCAGGTTGGCATGGTTGATATGGCGTCGCTGCACCCGACGCACCGGCGGCGGGGTATCGCGAACCGGCAGCTGGCGGAGCGGCTCCTGCCAGTTTTCCTGCGCGATCGGCTGGCGGGATACCGGCGGCATCTCCTGCACGGCGTCCGGCCAGGGCTCCTCCGCTACCGGCAGCTCTGCCGCCGGCGTCGGCAAGCTCTTCAGCACCACCTGGCCATCCTCCTGAAAACCGACCTCGACCTGGTCAAGGGCCACCAGCTCAGCGGTTACCGTCGCCAGTTGCTCTTCATCCCAGAACGGCATCAGGCCCAGCCACTGCTGCCGGCCCAATGACACTTGCAGGCCACCGTCCTCATCCGGTTGGCCCAGCATCGCCAGCAGGGAGTGGTAACGCTGTAACAGCAAGGCGCCCTCCAGGCCGAATTCGGCAATCTGGGAGGGGTATACCAATAGCGGTTGTTCAGGGCTGGATATCGCCATAGATCTGCTCTGGTTGTTAAGACAAAAAAGCCGCAACCGGGGGCTGCGGCTCTGTTTGGTTCATGCTGTGCTCAGCCGTCCTGAGCGAACTCTTCCACCGCCCGCAATACGTCGCAGCGGCTGATCTGGCCGACCAGCCTGCCGTGATGCACCACCGGCAAGCGGCGCCGGCCGCGCTCGATAAAGATCTTCGACACCGCAATGATATCGGCGTCATGCTCCACGGTTTCCACAGTGCGCGTCATGTAGTCGCCGACGACGCCGCCCATCTCCTCTTCATGGTAGGTCAGCGCCAGGATCGCCCGCAGGCAATCCAGTTCCGACAGAATACCGGCCAGCCGGCCCTGTTCATCAACCACCGGCGCACCGGAGATACGGTGTTCCTGCAGTAACCGGATCGCCGTGAACAGCTGGGTATCCGGCGTAAAGGTGACCAGGCTTTCGGTCATGTAATCCCTGGCTTTGACTGATCGCAACATGGCTATTCTCCTTGGCATCGAACGGAGCTGCCGGTGGGTCGAAGACCGCGTCCAGATCCGTTACGTCAAAACCAAGCGTAGTCCAGCCGGGATTGAAAACGCATTGATGTCAGTTAAACACCACCGTTTTATTGCCCTGCACCAGGATCTTGTCCTCCAGGTGCCAGCGCAGGCCGCGCGACAGTACGGTCTTCTCCACGTCACGCCCCAGCCGGACCATCTCTTCCGGCAGGTCGCGATGGCTGATGCGAATCACATCCTGATCGATGATCGGCCCGGCATCCAGTTCCTGGGTCACATAGTGACAGGTGGCGCCGATCAGCTTGACGCCGCGTTCATGCGCCTGGTGATAGGGCTTGGCACCGGCGAACGACGGCAGGAAGCTGTGGTGGATATTGATCACCCGGCGCTCGTACTCGGCGCAGATATCGGCCGGCAGGATCTGCATATAGCGCGCCAGCACCACCACATCGGCCTGGTGCTCGCGGATCAGCTCGCTGACCCGGTCGAAGTGCGGTTGCTTGTCGGCCGGGTCGACCGGTACATGGTAATACGGGATCTTGTGCCACTCGACCATGCTGCGCAGGTCGTCATGGTTGGAGATCACGCAGGGGATCTCGCAATCCAGTTCGCCTTCGTGGTAGCGGTACAGCAGATCCGCCAGGCAGTGCGCTTCGCGGCTGGCCATCAGCACCACCCGTTTCGGCTTGTTGGAATCGCTGATCTGCCAGCTCATGTTGAACGACTGGGCGATCGGCGAAAACGCCTCCTCCAGCTGCTCCAGGGTAAACGGCAGCGAGCCGGCACTGATCTCCACCCGCATGAAGAACCAGCCGGTGGTCGGGTCGGAGTGCTGGTTGGCATCGGCAATCGAACCGCCGTGGCTGGAGATGAAGTTACTGACCATTGCCACGATCCCCACCCGATCCGGGCAGGACAGTACTAGACGATACCGACGGTCCATGAAAGCGCTAACTCCCCAAGCAATTTCGCAAAGGGCGACATTTTATCAGCTTATTGGGGGGGAACAATGCAAATCAGCCGATGCCGTCGAACAGCGCATCGGTATGGGCCGCGCAGATAAAGTCATTCAGGTGCAGGCCGTTGATCTTATGGGTATACCAGACCACCTTGACCTGCCCCCAACCGGTGGTCAGTTCCGGATGGTGGCCCATCCGCTCGGCCAGCGCTCCGACCTCGTTGGTAAACGCCAGCGCGCTGACAAAATCGCGAAAATGGTAGAGCCGCTCCAGCCGCGCCACGCCGCCGGCCCGGTGGATCGCCCAGTCCGGAATCTGCGCCAATAACTCCTTGGCTTGCTTGTCGTCGACCTCCGGCGCACCGGCCCGGCAGGCCTCGCAATGAGACTTGATCAGCTCTGGCATAGCTTTATCTCCGTTGTCTGTCATCAGCATAGATCAGATTCGGGTACACTTTTGGCAAACGGACAATGCCAGACACCATGACCATCCAGACCATCGAACTGCCCGGCGGCAAGCTGACCTACTATCCCGAGTTTTTGGCAACCGAACAGGCCGACCGGTTACTCGATCAACTCGCCGCCGGGGTTGCCTGGCGCCAGGACCGCATCCGACTGTTCGGCAAGGAGCACCCGATCCCCCGGCTGCAGGCGTTCCAGGGCGAGCCCGGTCTGAGCTACCGCTACTCCAACCTGTGCTTGCAGAGCAGCCCCTGGCACCCCGCCCTGCCCCCCTTGCTCGACCGGCTGGCACAGCTGTGCGGCCAGCGTTTCAATTGCGTACTGCTGAACCTGTACCGCGACGGCCAGGACAGCATGGGCTGGCACAGCGACGACGAATCGGAACTGGGCGCCAATCCGCGGATCGCCTCGCTGAGCCTGGGCGCCAGTCGGCGCTTCCTGCTGCGCCACCGCAAGCACACCGAGCTCGACAAACAGGAACTGCTGCTCGAACACGGCTCGCTGCTGCTGATGGAGGGTGCGCTGCAACATAACTGGCAGCATTCGCTACCGCGCAGCCGCCGGGTCGGCCAGTGCCGGGTTAACCTCACCTTCCGCCATATCCTGCCGTCCACGACTGAATGAGCAACAATCGCTGTTAAACGGAAAATATGTGCTTAACTTAGAGGGCCTATCAATCAGGCTATCAGGAGCCAGCCCCACAGCTCTCTGATCGGAGCCAAGCGAATATAGTCGTTATGCAACAGGGACGATTGCCAGATGCAGCCGGATAAAGTCGACGCGTTTCGCCCGCACAGCCCGGCCGAGATGGATTGCATTTTGCGCCTGCAGCGCGAGATCCTGGAACATATCGCCGCCAACAAACCCGCCGATTTCTCTCTGGAACGGATCTGCCGCTTCCTTGAGCGGGCAGTGCCGGGGGCGATCAGCTCGATCATGTTGCAGGATCCACTGCACCAGTCGCTCGAAGTGGTCTGCGCGCCCAGCGTGCCGGAATCCCAGTGGCCAACCTACGCCCGGCTGATTCCCGACAATCACTGCGCCCGTTGCGACAGCTGCGACAACCAACCAATCCCGTTTCGCTGCCCGCTCGCCCGGCACCGCAACCACGCCAGCGACGCTTCTCTGGCGACAGACCCGCCACCGTCCAACTGGGCCTTTCCGATCTTCGCCGACGGCGACAATATGATCGGCTGCGTCTCGCTGACCGGCGACACCCCGCAATCGCCGGAGCCCTTTCACACCCGGCTGCTGGACGCCGCCGCCCACCTGGCCAGCATCGCGATTCGTCGCGAACAGATCCACCAGGCGCTGCGGGCCACCACCGTACGACTACAGCAGATCACCAACGCCCTGCCCGGCGTGGTATTCCAGTACCGCCAGGACAGCGATGGCCACTGCGGTTTCAGCTATCTGAGCCGACAGTCAGAAACCCTGCTCGGCCTGGATCGTACCAAATTGATCAACAGCTTTTCCGGCTTCTGGCAGCGCCTCCATCCGGATGACCGAGAACCGTTCAACCACAGCCTGCAGCGATCGCAACAACAGCAGTGCAGCTGGCAACTGGAATTCCGGCTGTTCGATGACCAAGGGGTTGAGCACTGGATTCAGGGCCGGGCACTACCGGAAGATGCCGCCCCCGATGGCAGCCAGGTCTGGAACGGCATTTTGCTCGACCTGACCGACAGCAAGGCCAACGAGCAGCGGCTGCACCTGGCGGCAACCGCTTTTGCCACTACCAGCGAGGGGATCCTGATCACCGATCCCGACAACCGGATCAGCGACGTCAACCTGGCCTGCTGCCGGCTATTCGGCTACCAGCGCGAAGAACTGATCGGCCAGACACCGGCATTGCTGAATGCCGGCCATCACGACGCTGCTTTTTTCGAGGCGCTATGGCAACACCTCGAGCAACACGACCACTGGCAGGGTGAAATATGGAACTGCCACAAGAACGGTGAAAAACACCCCTACAACCTCCATATCCGGGTGGTACGGGATGAGCACGGCCGGGTCAGCCACCGGGTGGCGGTCTATGCCGATATCGGCCACCTGCGGGCCTCCGAGGAACAGGTCCGCTACCTGACCGATCACGATCGACTGACCCAGTTGCCCAACCGCTCGCTGTTCAATCAGAACGTCGAGCTCTGGCTAAAGAATCAGTCCACACTGGCGGTGCTGATGCTGGACCTCGATCGCTTCAAGCATATCAACGACGCCCTCGGCCATACCGCAGGCGATCGCCTGCTGACCCAGGTTGGCAACCGACTGCAGCAACAACTGAGCCCGGTCGACCTGCTAGCGCGCATCGGCGGTGACGAGTTCGCAATCCTGCTGCCGATGGCGAAATCGGCGGCGGAGGCCGAACAGGTCGCCAGTCGGATCAACCTCGCCCTGAACCAGCCGTTCGACATCAGCGGCCAGCGCTACTTCACCACCGCATCGATCGGCATCGCCATCGCCCCGCAACACGGCAGTCACATGGAGACTCTGGTCAGGAACGCCGGCACGGCCCTGCATCACGCCAAGAAGCACGGCCGCGATACCAGCCAGCTGTACCGCAGCGAACTGACCGAACGGGTCAATAACTGGTTACGGATGGAACCGGAGTTGCGCCGGGCACTGGATCAGCAGCAGTTCGAGCTCTACTACCAACCACAGGTCGAGGCCGCCAGCGGCCGCATGATAGGCGCAGAGGCCCTGCTGCGCTGGTGCCATCCGACGCTTGGCGTGGTTTCACCCAACCAGTTCCTGCCGATCGCCGAAGAGATCGGCCTGATTCCGCGTATCGGCAACTGGGTTCTCAATAGCGCCTGCGCCCAGCTGGCCCGCTGGATCGAAGAGGGTTTGTCGCAATTCCGGCTGTCGATCAACCTGGCCGGCCCTCAGATCAGCCAGCCCGGTCTGGTGGAGCGAATGGCGCAGTTACTGCAGCAGTACCAGCTGCCACCACAGATGCTGGAGCTGGAGATCCTGGAGACCTTCGTGATGGAGAATGAAGCCCAGACCCTGGCGGTATTGGACGGGCTCTCTGAACTGGGTATCGAGTTGGCACTGGATGATTTCGGTACCGGCTACTCATCGCTGGCCTATCTGAAGAAGCTGCCGATCAGCAAGGTCAAGATCGACCAGTCGCTGGTGCACGATATCCCCAACGATCGCACCAGCACCGCGATCGCCAGTGCCACCGTAAAACTGGGCAAGAGTCTGCAGCTGAAAACCTGCGCCGAGGGGGTGGAGAACGCCGCCCAGCAGCAGTTCTTCCAACAACAACGCTGCGACCAACTACAGGGCTACCTGTTCAGCCAGCCGCTGACGGCCGATCAGCTACGGCAACAGTTGGTCGAATGTGGCCGGATTGCCGGTGAAGCCAGTCCGGCCCCGCCGACTCCCCGTTTCGATTCGTTTAGAGCAGACGCCCCCAGCTGGCCAGCCAGTCGGCTGCCGCCTCGTCGGCATCCGGCGTTTCGCAGGCGTCGATAAACAGTGTTTCGCCCACCGGCCTGGCCTGCAGATCGCGTAGCAGATCCGCCATAAGCCGTCCGGCTTCGGCAAAATCCGGGTAGCCGCTGTCACCCAACGCGATCACCCCGAAGCGGGCTTCCGGTATCAGCGGGAATCGATCCTGCAACTGGGTATACAGCGGCAGCAGGTTATCGGGCAGCTCTCCCTGGCCGGTAGTCGAGGTAATGACAAGGATCACGTCCAGCTCATCGTCCACCAGCTGTTCCAGCTGCGGATTGCTCAGCACACCGACCTGGTGCCCCATCTGCTGCAGCTGCAGCGCGCCGTCTTCCGCAATCTGCTGCGCGTTACCATATACCGAGCCAACCACCACCTTGATATTCGCCATCCAGTTCTCCGCCTCAATGCCATGGATAAACCGATATGGTAGAGAAATCGCGCGTGGATAAAAACCGACGCCGATCAGGGACAAGCTACAGCCGTGCTGCCGTTGCGGGTCTACAGCAGTTACCGGCAAAGTAGCGCCGGTACGCTAAAGTGATAGGAGGCGAAATAGCAGGAGGCAGCCATGGCCAGTCAAACGTTCAAATCACTTCTCAGCAGCTGGCAGGAGCACAACAGACAGTGCGATGAACTTACCGACACTCAGGTTCGATTGAGCAAGCATGACCTGGTCAAACTGGAGGCGCTGGCCGAAACCTTTCACCTCGATACCCAGACGGTGATCGCCAGCCTGCTGCACCAGGCAATCTTCGAGATCGAAGAGAAGATGCCCTACGTACAAGGCAGCAAGGTAATCCGTATCGAGGAGGGCGAAGAGATCTTCGAGGATATCGGCCCAACTCCGCGTTATTTGGCCGCGCAAAAAGATATCAGCCGAAAACACAACGGAAACGGCGAACCAGAATAGTAATTCTGTAATACAAAATCACTAACACAAAAACATGCGCCAAGATAAATCATCCAGAATTTTATCGTGCCACTTTAATGAGCAACTAATCATTTGACTACTCAATAAAAAACACCCGCCGTAGCGGGTGTTTTTCATTATGGTGCAGCAGCCTTTTATTCAGCTGTTTAATGCATCAGATCAGTGCATATGCAGGCCGCCGTTGACCGACATATCGGCGCCGGTGATATAACCGGATTCCTCTTCCGACAGGAAGGAGACCATACGACCGATCTCCTCCGGGGTGCCGAAACGGCCGACCGGGATAGTGCTGCAGATCTGCTGCTGGATCTCTTCGGCGATCTTGGCGACCATTGCGGTCTTGATATAGCCCGGCGATACGGTGTTGACAGTCACGCCCTTGCGCGCCACTTCCTGCGCAAGCGCCTTGGTAAAGCCGTGGATACCGGCTTTGGCGGCGGAGTAGTTACACTGACCGAACTGGCCTTTCTGGGCATTGACCGAGGAGATGTTGATCACCCGGCCCCAGCCTTTCTCGATCATCGGATTGATCACCAGGCGGGTCATGTGGAACATCGAATCCAGGTTGGCGGTCAGCACCTCGTCCCACTGTTCCCAGCTCATCTTCTTGAACTGGCCGTCACGGGTGATGCCCGCGTTATTGACCAGCACGTCGACGGTGCTGCCGGTCATCTCTTCCACCGTGCGGATGCAGGCGGCGCAGGACTCGCCATCGGTCACGTCGCCATAGGCAACCAGAATGTCATAGCCGTCCTTGCGCTGCTCCTCCTGCCAGGCCTTGGCCTTTTCATGATTACCACCGGCGTTGTAGCCCGCCACAACCCGAAAACCGCCATCGGCCAGCGAACGACAGATCGCGGTACCCAGACCACCCGTACCGCCGGTAACCAGTGCTACTTTCTGACTCATGCTTCACATCCCCTTTATATTATTTATAGAGCCGCAAACCTTTGTCTGTCGGCGATAAAATCCCTTTTCTGAATTCAATCATAACGTCAAACCCAGTACGAAATAACATGACTTTCGTTGTATAGGGATACCATATAACAGTGATGTGAAAAAGAGGTTACACGAAATAAAAAACTAAGCGACTTCAACCGTTTTTAAGCGAGCGATATGACGTCGCATCCAGTAGAATGCAATGCCGGCGATCAAGATGTTGGCAATTACCAGCCCGGCGAACATCCCCGTCAGGCCGAACAGCTGGCTGCCCAGCCAACCACAGGGCACGTAGAGCAGGAACAACCGGGTAGCGCTGATCCGCATCGCCCGCAGCGGCTGATGCAGGGCGTTGAAGGCGGATGCGGTCAGGAAGGTTACCGCCTGGCAACCGAAACCAACCGGCACCAGCAACAACCAGAGCGCCAGCAATTCCTGCACCCGCGGGTCGTCGCTGAACAGCGCCGTCAGAGGCTCGCCGGCAACCAGCAGCAACAGGTACACCACCAGCTGCCAACCCAGCGCAAAGCGCACCGCCCCCAGATAGGCCCGTTGCACCCGCTCCACCTGGCCGGCACCGAAGTTCTGACTGATAAAAGGCGGCAGGGTCATCGACAACGCCAGGCAGGCCAGCAGCGAGATCGACTCCAACCGGTTGCCGACCCCGAACGCCGCCACCGCCTCGGTGCCATGTACCGCCACCAGCGCGGTCAACACCGCATTGGCCACCGGCGTCATCATGTTGGACAGTGCCGCCGGCAGGCCAATCTTCATCACCTCGCGCCAGTGCCGCCAGATCCGCGCCGGCCGCAACGGTTGCAGCACCAGCATCTGCCGGCGGTGGTACAGCACGTGCAGGATCATCAGGGTGGTCAGCGCCCAGGCGATCAGGCTGGCGATCGCCGCACCCTCGATCCCCAGCGCCGGCACCGGCCCATAACCGAAGATCAGCAGCGGATCGAGCAGCAGATTAATGCCGGACGACAGCGCCATCAATTTGGCCGGGGTCTTGGTATCGCCGCTGGCCCGCATCGCACTGTTGCCAACCATGTTGACCACCAGGAACACCGATCCCAGGAACCAGATCGACATATAGCTATCGATCAATGGCAGCAGCCGGGCGTCGGCCCCCATCAGACTGAAGACCGGCTCGATCAGCAATTTCGCCAGCAACGAGATCAGCACCACCGTCACCGCGGTCATCAACAGGTTGTCGGTCGCCAGCGCCCCCGCCTCCGCCTGCCGCCCGGCACCGATCAGCTTGGCCAGGATAGCCGAGGTGCCGATACCGAAACCGATCGCCAGGCTGACGATGGAGAACGACACCGGAAAGGTGAAACCCAGCGCTGCCAGCGGATCGATCCCCAACTGGCCGACAAAATAGACATCGGCCAGGTTGAACAGCATCAAGCTGACGATGCCGAACATCATCGGCACCGTCATACGGGTCAGGGTTGGACGGATCTCGTCCTTAAGCAGATCGGGTTTGCTGGCCATGGGGAAAGTCTGTATTGAGGTGCTGCCATGCTAACGCGTTCCCATACGACTACAAGGGATGTTTGCGGGACGCTCTGTTGCAGTGGACAAGGCGGTATCAAAAAGAAAAAAGCCCGGACAGGGTCCGGGCAAACTCTACTCAAGCTTTGGGCACCTGAACAGACGAACTCTCTGATAAGCGCATACTTGCTTGTTAACGACCGGAAGCACGCATGTTCTGTACGGTGAACTTGCTGGCCGGGCTCAGGCTGGGATCCACCAGCCCCTTGAACTGCCCGGTGGTGCAGTGCTGGGCCTGGGTATCGATCATGCTGAAGGAGTCATCGATCGATACGCCGGTGCCCTTGTTGGCCGGCAGGTGGTGGTCCGGGTGCGCCTGACCGATGGTCCAGGCTTTCCACAGATCGCCCTTGCGGTCGTAGGTATTGGTACGCGGGATGGTGAAGGTCTGCGCATCCATGTAGTGCACCCGCTTGCTGATCGGGTGGTTCGGGTCGACCGGCACCGCTTCCACTTCGTACACCTTACGCAGCTGCCAGCTGACCTGCGGGAAGCAGCCGCCCTTGCCGCCGAACGCAACCACCTGATAACCGTCCTCATCCTGGTGGGTTTCGCTGTCCAGCGCCATCTCGTTGTGGTTGTACATCGGCAGCAGCATGCTCTTGGCGCCCTTGAAGGTCCACTTCATGTCACTGATACGACCGTTATAGCCCTCGAAATCCTCGATCATGATATCGGAGCCGAGGAAGGCATCGGTCACCTGCCCTGTCGACAGGCGGCGTACACGGCGCTGGAAGCCGAGGTACAGGTAGGCGTTATCCCGCTTCAGATCGTCCTCGTAACGGTGAATCAACAGCTGAGTGTTCTTCACGTCAAACGGTTCGACCACCTGAACGTAGGTGCCACGGAACAGGTTGGACGGGTTGGGCGTGATCGCCGGTACCGGCGCCTGTTGGGTACGGTGGGTGAAGTTCAGGAAGTGGAAATTGAACTTCAGCGTGCGCTCGACCTTGCTGTTGTTCATGTTGCGGAACTTCCAATAGAACGGCGAGATGGCGGCGGAATCGCCCCAGTTGTAGCCGTACTTGAAGTTCCAGGCCAGCTTCTCGCCCGCCCGCGGATCATCCAGCGAGGGCTCCTCGACAAACGGACGACCGGCGTCAGCCCCTTCAATCTCACCCACCTTGGCGCCCAGTTTGACCTTGCCCAGACGTTCCTTGGTCGCATCGATATAGCTGGCGTGAAGGTCGAAGGAGGTGGTATCGCCCACGTTGATCTCATAGTCACCGGCCTTGACGAACTCAAGCATCGCCGGGTCCAGCACATCCTTGGCCTTCTGCCAGTTATCCTTGTTGATCACCATGCCCGGCTGGATACCCTCAACCTGCGGTTTACCGCTCTTGTAGGGATAGAAGGAGTTCTCCAGATCCTGCAGGGTGGCCGCCACGGCCGGGGTTGCCATACCAGCGGCAACAATCAGGCTTAATGCACTCATTTTCAGCATTTTTGATCACCTTTCTTATTTTCTTGTAGTTAGAAGCTGTAACGGACAGTCAGTTGAATCTCATCTTCCTGATTGGCAACGCCGATCGGACCGTTGCTAAAGCGAGCCAGCGGCTCGTAATCGTTGGGAGTGGCACCTGCACCGTTGTTGACACTCCAGTCGAAGGTTTCGTCGCCACCGGTCTTGAAGTTGGCCCCCAGGGTCAGCTTCCAGTTGTCGGTCGGCAGCCACTCCACGGACGGCGCGATGGCGGTGGCGCCGGCGCGGAAATCATGCGCGACGATAAGCTGCGGGCTCAGACGGTCGCTCATCCACCAGCCTTTAACCAGCAGGGTACCGATCCAGTTGTCCTCGAAATCCGGCATATCGGTTTCATAATCGAGGATGTGCTGACCGAACAGCTGGGCCGAGATCAGGAATGCACGCGTCTCGTTCAGTGCCGGGATCAACTGGTTCTTGTCGAAACCGATCACGTAACGCAGCATGTCGGTTTCCTTATGCCCATCGGTATCGCGCGGCAGCTCTTCGCCGTGGGTATAGGTGGTCTCCAGCCGCCAGACCGCATCCATCGCCTGCGAGTAGTAATCGATGGAGCCGCCGACCAGGTTCACCCTCGGGAACTTGATGTCGAACACGCCATCGGTCGCCGGGATCGGCAGCCCCGGCGCCAGAGGACGGAAATGCAGCGACGGCAGCTGCTGGCGGTAGTGCAGCGCGTTCAGGGAGAAGGTCAGGTCGCCGTAGACCCCTTCCCACTTGACCCCCAGTTGGGTGTTGTCCAGCGCCCAATCCGGATCTTCCACATCGTGGATGATCGGCACCGCCGAGCCATAGGGGTTGGCACCGCCCGGGAAGGCCGCGCCCGGCAGCAGGTTCAGGTTCATCGAAGAGCTGAAGAAACAGCCGGCATCCAGGATGCGATAAGCCTGGCCACAGGTACCCAGGTTGCTGGGCCGGAACTTGTCGAAGTTCCAGACCACCGCCAGGTTGGAGTCGTCGAAGGTGCCGGTCGGCCCCATACGCCACTCCGCCTGGGCGATCCACTGCGGAATACGGATATCTTCCAGTTCGTCGTAGATGCTGTGGCGCGAGTAATCGACCGGGTTGATCACGTCCAGTACGCGGAACAGGTCGGTACGGCCCCAGACCACCTGCTGCTTACCGATGCGGAATGACAGTTGGTCGCCGTTGTCCAGGTTACGGGTGGCATCGATATAGAACTCGCGCAGGAAATCCAGTTCATCGTTGAAATCCGGGAAGCGCGCATCATCCTCGTCATGATCCATGTAACCATCGAGGTTGTTGCACAGGGTTGGATCGTTATCACAGGGGAACGGCACGCCGGCAGACAGGAAGGGGCCACCGGTTGCGCTACCCTGCGGATGCCAGTTGGAGCCCAGGTAGGGCTCGGTGGCATCTTTGCCGAACTCGTCGTCATTAAGGTCGTAGACACCGTCATAGGTGGCGCGCAGCACACCGTTCAGCGTTACATCGGTCCAGGCACCGGAGGATTCCAGCGGCTTCAGAAACTCCGCCTGGGCGGTGTTGCGGAATTTTGAAATGCCCCGCCCCTCGCGGTAATAGGTGGCATTCTCGACGAAACCGGCCCACTGGGTCTCGGCGGCGCTCACCGTCGCAGCCTGTGACATGCCGATTGCCACGACCACCCCCGCGGCCAGCTTGTTAAAAGACATTGTTATTTTTTTTGTCATCGTTGGTTGTCCCCTCAGGCTTTAACTTCTCAACACACATTCGTCCACGGACGCGTCATGGTGAATGACACCATCCTCGTCCTCGTAGGCCTCACAGATGAATTTCGGCTTGAACACCAGCACCCAGCTCGGCACCAGCAGCATCGCGGCGGCACCGTTCAGCAGCACCATCACGATCAGCAGCAGGGCGGCATCGGACTGGAAGCGCAGGTCGGACAGGGCCACCCACATCACGATGCCGGCAATCAGGGTGATAGCGGTAAAGCTGATCGCCAGACCGGTGGTGCTGATGGCGCGCTTCACCGCTGCTTTGAGATCCCGCAGCAGCACCATCTCGGCGCGGATACGGTCCATCATGTAGATCGAGTAGTCGATGCCGACACCGACGCCGACGGCGATGATCGGCACCGTATTGATATTGATCCCCATCTGGCTGATACCCATGTAGGCATAGGTCAGCGTGGTGGCGAACAGCATCGCCATGAACATCATCGCGCCGGCCATCAGCGACTGGTAGAAGAACATCACCATCGCGAAGATCAGCAGGAACACCAGCGGCAAGACCCAGAGGTTGGTCTCATAGGCTGCCTCGTTCATCGACGCGGTGACACCGATGGTGCCGCCGGCCAGGCGGATGGTCAGACCCTCGACCTCGTTGCCGTGTTCGGCGATCCACTGCTTGGCGGTGTGGATAGCGCGACGGATCGTCTCGCCCTGATGGTCCTTGTAGTAGAAAACCAGGTTGGCGACACGCTCATCGGTATCGACAAACTCCTTCAGCGCGCCAGGGATCGGGCTGGACATCATGTAGGTGAACATCAGGCCGCCGACGTACATCTCATCGTTCGGGATCTGCGCCCAGCGCGGATCATCGTTGTGCAGCAGGCGGTTGACCTGCTTGACCAGGTCGGGAATCCCCTTGGCGCCGCCAACATCCGGGTCGAGCAGCATATGACGCTGCAGGTCGGCCAGCGCACGCAGCACCTCCGGCCGCTTGATACCGCCCTTGTCGACCGTTTCAGCAACGATGTACATCTCTTCGGAGCCCGGGAAGCTGTCGTTTACCGCCTTGGAGCTGATGTTGTAATCATGATCCTGGTAGAGGATCGGACTGCCCGGCTCCGATTCGCCGATCACCACCTTGGAACTGAAGTACCAGCCGCCGACCAGCAGCAGCGCACCGATCAACAGCGCGTTCTTTGCCGCCCGCTCGCCGCTGACGATATTGGCGCAGGCATAACCGACGTTACGGAAGACGTTGTGTTTGATAGCGTGCTTTTTCGGCTTCGGCAGAATCGACAGCAGCAGCGGCACCGCCAGCAGCACGGTAATGATGATGCTCAGCGCCCAGAGCGAGGCGTAGTGGGCCAGTTTGGTGTTCAGCGGAATGGAACCGATGGCGATCAGCAACAGGCCGATGGCGTCGGACACCACACCCAGACTGCCGGGCCGGAACAGGCTTTCGAAAGTGGTCTGGGCCGCCCGGTGATGGTCGGCATGGTCGTTCAGCTCCAGGTAGTAGCGCTCGACGATCTGGATACCGTGCGACATCGCGCGGGCCGAGATCAGGAACGGGATCACCAGGCCGAGCGGGTCGAGGTTATAGCCGAACAGTGAGATGATTCCGATCCCCCAGATCGACGACACGATCACCGCCGCCAGCGGAATCAATACCCCGTAGGCCTTGCGGAAATAGAAGATCAGCAGCGCCAGCATGATCAGCGCGGTGAACAGGAAGATCTCGATGATCTGATCCAGGTACTGGTAGGCCCAGCCCACCAGCATCGGCTGGCCGGTAACGTGGATCCGGATACCATCCACGCTTTCGGTGGCGCGCATCTGCTGGATCTCGTCGAAGGTCTTCTGGTAATCGAGCTGGCCCTCGTTGAGCTGCGCCTTGACCAGCGCCATCTTGAAGTCCGGGCTCACCAGCGGGCCGTACACCCGCGGATCAGCGACCACGTCGCTGCGCATCTGTTCCAGCGCGGCGGCATCCATCTCGCCACCCTGCGGGTCGTAATAGGATTCGGAGTTGACGTTGCCTTCCGGGGTCATCCACACCTTACGCGAGTTGCGATGGGTCAGGCTGGCCACCAGGTTGTGGTTGATGCCGGGCAGGCTATCCACCGCCATGGTGATACGGTGAATCTTCTCCAGCGCCTGGTTGGTGAAGATGGTGCCCTGCTCCACCTCGACCCCGACGATGATCACGTTGGCGCCACCGAAGGACTCCTTGATCTCGTTATGCAACTCGATATAGGGATGGCTCTGCGGCAACAGGTCGGCGAAGTCGGAATACATCTTCACGCCCGGTATTTGATAGGCGAAGAACAGGGTTACCGCCAGAATCAGGCTCAGGATGATTTTCGGATGCCGGAACACGGATTCATCCAGACTGTGTAAAAAGTGCGTCGCCTTGTGGGCGTCTGGGGATCTCTTATCCATAATGCGTTGGGCCTGTTTCTTGTTATTTGATGACTACGGTAAAGAGCGCGCCCCAGCCGCCGGCGACCAGCAGCTGATTGTCATTGAGCGCTTCACCGTCGCGCAGGTAGACCGGAATATTGGGCGTGGCGATACGGCGCCAGCTGTCGCCGTTCAATTCCAGCACAGTGCCGTGATCACCCAGTGCAAACAGACGATCACCGGACTTGTGGAAGCCGTAGAGGGGGGATTCGGTAGGGGTTACCTGGGCCTGCCAGCTCAGACCGCCATCCTCGGTATGCAGAATGGTGCCGCTAAGACCTGCCGCCCAGCCCTGAGCGGCATTAGTGAAATGGACACCCTGCGGATAGAAATCATCAGGCATGTACTCGGACGGCTGCCAGTTGCGGCCGCCGTCCCTGCTTTTAGCCACCAGCCCGAATTCGCCGGAAACCACCACCTGATCGCCGTCCAGGAACTGGATTGCGGTCAGCATGGCATCTTCGTTGAGGCTGTTTTGATTCCAGCTGACGCCTTTATCGGCGCTGCCCAGAATGGTGGAGAAACTGCCTACCACCCACAGACCGTTGTCCGGGGCGCAGGTCAGTGCCAGCACATCTTCTTCGGTCGGCAGTTCTACGGCTTGCCAGTGAAGTCCTTTTGCATCGCTGGTCCAAACCTGACGTTCCATGCTCAATGCCGCAAAGCTTTGATCCGGGCAGACCACCAGGTCGATCAACGCCGGCTGTCCCGGCAACACCATGCGCTGCCAGTCAGCCGCGTTTCGGTCTTTGGTCAGCACCAAACCATCGCCACCGACAGCCACCAGCGTGCTGTCATTGGCGGCCAACGCCTGGAACTGATCGGTACGGCGTATAGATTTGGCCTGCTCCTGTTCGACCCCCTCGAGATTCAGCGGTGCCTCACAGCCACTGAGCAATACCGGCAGGGCGGCTGCAGCAAGAACTCCTGATACACGTTTTACAAATGAAGACTGAGGAGAAACCGCCGCGGGGGTAGTTTCAGCCTCGATGCGCTTTCTTGTAGTTATTGACGTCATCGCTCTACTTCACCAACTGTCATGAAAATCGGTGCACATGCACCTGGCATGGCGGTTAGAGCAACGGCTGTGCCAGAGCTGAAAACCGGCGCTGAAAACAGCCTGACGAATATCTATTAGCGTTTGTTTTTAAAGGGTTTTATTTTTATCCGCGGGTGCTTGATCAAGCCGGTCGACAGCGATTCTCGATATTCGCTGGCAGTCGGCATTTGATGAAAAGATCACTAATTCATCACCTACTCAATGCAGGGTTAAGCAAATCATCAACTGGCCACGGGGTCTCGTTAAGTCGGCCTCACCAAAGAACCCGATCGGGTAAAACAGAGCCCTTTCCGCCACCTAATCCATACTTAGAAAAGCCTCGCTCCGACGGTTTCAGGAATGGTTTTATCAGGGGACAGCTATGCAGCAGGTAGACAGTGGTCTTTTGCTGGGTGAACTCGGCATCGACTATTTCAAGGGCGCCTCAACGCTGGGCGCCCTATCCGACCAGGCGATCGAAGCACTGCTGGCCAAAGGCCGGGTCTACGCGTTGAGCGAGGGCGAGACGCTGTTCGAAGCCGGCAGCCGGGGGGATGCCTTCTTCGTCCTCCTGAAAGGCTCGGTATCCTACTACCACCAGCTGGACGATCGCTGCGAACATATCCGCGACTTTCAATTTGGCGAGCAGATCGGCTTCGTCAGCATGGTGGCCCTACAGCCTAGACCGGGTAAGGCAATTGCCACCTGTGACAGCTACGCGCTGGAGGTGAGCAACGAGCTGTTTTACGCCCTGCATTGCGATATGCCGTTGGACTTCGGCCTTCTATTAATGAACCTGTCGCGCGAGATGGCGCGCAGTATCGTCACTCTCAACACGACCTTGGCGGATATGAAAAAAGAGCGCGGCAGTGACAGTGGATAATACGCTGGCTAACCCCAGGGCGGATGGGGGGTGAATTTCTTCATCAGGAAATCCACCAGCACCCTGACCTTGGCCGGCAGGTGCTTGCGGTGAGGATAGACGGCATGGATCAGCTGTTTTTCGATACCGTAGTCGGTCAGCAGCGGCACCAGCCGACCGGATTCGATATCCTTGCCGACCATGAAGCCGGACAGCCGGGCAATGCCGCCACCGATCAACGCGTATTCGTGCAGGGCATCCACATTGTCGGTCACAAAGCGCCCCTTCACCTCGATCAGCTCCACCTCCTGCTCGCTGCTGAACTGCCACTGGTTGAAGGCTTCGCTGGTCGATAACCGCAGGCAGTCATGGTCCAACAGCTGCGCCGGCGTCGCTGGCGTGCCCCTGGCCGCCAGGTAATCCGGGCTGGCACAGACCACCCGCCGGCTCTCACCCAGCTTCCTGCCGACCAGGCTGGTATCCTTCAGCGGCCCCAAGCGGATCGCCATATCCACCCCCTCGCCGATCAGGTCCACCGATTGGCCGGTCAACTGGAACTCCACCGACAGTTGTGGGTACAGCGCCTGAAACTCCGGTATCAACGGCAACAACTGGTGCTTGGCAAAGCCCGGTGTACTGTTGATGCGCAGTGTACCGGTCGGCAGCTGGCCGAAGCCGGTCAGCGAGTCTTCGGCGTCCTCGATGTCGGCCAGTATTTCCAGACAGCGGTCGAAATACACCTGCCCCCCTTCGGTCATGCTCAGGGTCCGGGTGGTGCGGTTCAGCAGCCGCACGCCCAGCCGGGCTTCCAGCCGGGATACCAACTTGCTGACCGCCGAGGGCGACAGGTCGAGCTGGCGCCCGGCAGCGGAAAAGCTGCCACGCTTCACCGACTCCACGAACACCTGCATCTCGGTCCACTTATCCAAGCTTTGCCTCTCCACCTATGAACTGAGTTCATAGATCCTGTGACTGTTTTGATATTTATCGAAAAATAGCACAGGGAGTAGGCTAACAACCAATCGCTTTGTCACGGCATTTTTGCCACTGCACGGATGCCGAACCGAATAACCCGAAGAGGTGTTGTTATGCTGGAACTTTACACCCACCCGATGTCCCCCTGTGCCCAGAAAGTCCGCATCGTACTGGCGGAGAAAGGGCTGGAATGGACCAAACATCATGTCGAGCTGTCCCAGAAGGAGAACCTTCGTCCGGAATACCTGAAGCTGAATCCGCTCGGCGTGGTGCCCACCCTGGTACACAATGGCAAGCCGGTGATCGAGTCCAGCATCATCTGCGAATACCTCGACGACGCCTATCCCGGACCGAGCCTGAAACCTCAGGACCCGTACGCTGTCGCCAAGATGCGCTTCTGGATGAAGCATGTGGACAACAAGCTGCACCCCTCCTGTGGCTCGTTGCAGTGGCCGCTGGTAATGCGTCCGGGACTGATGGAGAAAACCGAACAGGAACGTCAGGCGCTGCTGGATCAGATTCCGGAAAAACCGCGCCGCGAACGCCAGAAGCGGCTGGTCAAATTTGGTCTTGAAGCACCGGATGTGGTCGACGCGGTTCACGTCTATCGCAAGACCATCCTCGATATGGAAGAGGCGTTGAAAGAGCACGACTGGATCGTGAGTGACAGCTTCAGCCTGGCCGATGTCTGCCTGGCCCCCTACTTCCAGACCGTGCTGCAGTTCGGCTGGACCAAGATGTTTGAAGATTGCCCGCGGGTGGCCGACTGGTTCGAGCGCTGCCGGCAGCGCGACTCCTACCGCGGTTCGGTAACCGGCGACTTCCCGCCGGAGGTACAGGCCGATCTGCTGGCCAAGGGCGAGCCGGCCTGGCAGACGATCAAGGCCCACCTCGAGCAGCTCGGCTGAGCGCGGAGGTGACCCGGTGAAGCCATCAACCATGCCCCGCACCACCGACAGCCAGGGCGCTTTTGTCCGGGCGGAGTCGATGTTCCGCAACTGGATCACCCCGGACGGACGTCCCGGCCCCACCGGCCGGGGCGGCTTTCCGGCGCAAGCGGGACGCTATCACCTGATCGTCGCACTGAACTGCCCCTGGGCACACCGTACGCTGATCTTCCACCGGCTGAAGGGGCTGGAACCGTTGATCTCCGTCGGCATCGTGCACCCGCAGCGGACCGAACAGGGCTGGGCCTTCAACCCCATTCCGGGCAGTACCACCGATGAGCTGCTGGGGGCGGGGTTTATCCGCGAGTACTACCACCGCGCCCAGGCGGACTATTGTGGCCGCTATACCGTGCCGCTGCTGTGGGACAAGCAGCAGCAAACCATCGTCAGCAACGAATCGGCCGATATCATCCGCATGTTTAACGATGCATTCGACTGGCTGACCGATTCCGGCGTGGATTACTACCCTCAGCCCTTGCGGGCCGCGATCGACCAGCTCAACACCTTCGTCTACGAGCACCTTAATAACGGTGTTTACCGGGCCGGCTTCGCCAAATCCCAGTGGGCCTATGAAGCCGCCTACCAGGACGTTTTCAACGCGCTGGATGCGTTGGAAGCACGCTTGGCAAGGCAGCGTTACCTGCTCGGCGACCGGTTGACCGAGGCGGACTGGCGCCTGTTCCCGACGCTGATCCGCTTCGACGCCGTCTATCACGGGCTGTTCAAGTGCAACCGGAAGCGCCTGCAGGATTATCCCGCCCTCTGGGGCTATACCCGCGAGCTTTATCAGCAGCCGGGCATCGCCGAAACCGTGAATTTCGACCACATAAAGCAGGGCTACTGGCGCAAGAGCGAGCGCAACCCGCTCGGCATCGTCCCGCTGGGCCCGGAACTGGATCTGTCTCGGCCCCATGGCCGGGAGAGCCTCTGAGCCCCTTGTCAAATCCATGAATTCAACAGGAACCCCTATGCGCCCTTTTGACTACGACCTCTTCGTTATCGGTGCCGGCTCCGGCGGTGTGCGCGCCAGCCGCATGGCTGCGGCCATGGGCGTCCGCGTGGCCGTCGCGGAAGACCGCCATATCGGCGGCACCTGCGTCAACGTCGGCTGCGTGCCGAAAAAGCTGTTCGTCTACGCCTCGCAGTTTGCCGAGGAATTTGAACAGGCGGCGGGCTACGGCTGGCAGCTGGCGAACGCCGAATTTGACTGGGCCACCCTACGTGACAACAAGAATGCCGAGATCGAGCGACTCAACGGGATCTACCGCAACCTGCTGGCCAACTCCGGCTGTGAGCTGATCGAGGGCCACGCCACCATCAAGGGCCCGCATACCGTCAGCGTGGCGGGTCGCGACTACAGCACCGAGCGGATCCTGATCGCCACCGGTGGCTGGCCGTTCGTGCCGGACATCCCGGGGCATGAGCATGCCATCAGCTCCAACGAGGTGTTCTACCTCGAGCAGTTCCCCAAGCGCGCCATCGTCGTCGGCGGCGGCTATATCGCCGTGGAGTTCGCCGGCATCTTCGCCGGCCTGGGCGCAACAACCAAGCTGGTCTACCGCGGCGAGCTGTTCCTGCGCGGCTTCGACGCGGAGGTACGCCGCTTCGCCGCCGAAGAGATCGGCAAGAAAGGCGTTTCGCTGGCTTTCAACAGCGATATCAGTGCCATCGAAAAGCTGCCTGACGGCACACTCAAGGTGACCTTCAATGACGGCAGCAGCGAACTGACCGATTGCGTACTCTACGCCACCGGGCGTGTGCCCAAGGTGGCCGGGCTGGGCCTGGAAAACACCCGCATCCGCCAGCAGGCCAACGGCGCCATCCTCGTCGATCAGCAGTTCCAGACTGACGAACCTTCGATCTACGCCATCGGCGACGTGATCGACCGGATGCAGCTGACCCCGGTCGCCCTGGCCGAAGGGATGCAGCTGGTCAAGCGGCTCTATGGCGAAGCCGGCCCGGCGGTCGACTACCAGCTAATTCCGACCGCGGTGTTCAGCCAGCCGAATATCGCCACCGTCGGGCTGACCGAGGTGCAGGCCCGCGCCCAATACGGCGAGGTCGAGGTTTACAAATCCAACTTCCGGGCGATGAAGCAGACCCTGGCCGGCGGCCAGGAGCGGACCTTCATGAAATTGCTGGTCGACAAGGCCAGCGACCGGGTGGTCGGCGTCCATATGGTCGGCCCGGATGCCGGCGAGATCATCCAGGGGATCGCCATCGCCCTGAAAGCCGGCGCCACCAAGCAGGTGTTCGACGCCACCATCGGTATCCATCCAACGGCGGCGGAAGAGTTCGTCACCATGCGCGAACCCAGCAACTGAGCCGTCCAACCAGACAGAGCGACTAAACAGCTAACGCGAACAGGCAGAGGCACCATGAGAGAGAGTAAGCACTTTATCAACGGCGAGTACCTCGATTCACCGGACAGCCCCCCGCTGGCCAACTACAGCCCAGTCACCGGCCAGCAGATCGGCATCATCCATAACGGTGGTGAACAGGAGGTCGACCTGGCCGTCAGCGCCGCCCGCAACGCGCTGGAGGGCGAATGGGGTCAGCTGAGCGTCAACCAGCGGATCGAGTTGCTGTACAAGGTGGCCGACCGGATCAACGAGCGCTTCGACGAGTTTCTTGAAGCCGAATGCGCCGACACCGGCAAACCCTATTCACTGGCCTCCCATATCGATATTCCGCGCGGTGCGGCCAACTTCAAGGTATTTGCCGATACCGTCAAGAACGTGCCCAACGAAGCGTTCGAAATGGCGACGCCCGACGGGGGCAGCGCGCTGAACTACAGTCAGCGGGTTCCCAAGGGGGTGATCGCGGTGATCTGCCCATGGAACCTGCCGCTGTTGCTGATGACCTGGAAGGTCGCGCCGGCGCTGGCCTGCGGCAACACCGTGGTGGTCAAGCCGTCCAACGAGACCACCCTCAGCACCTGCCTGCTGGGCGAGGTGATGAACGAAGTCGGTATTCCCAAAGGGGTGTTCAACGTGGTGGTCGGCAAGGGTAGCCGCACTGGCGACGCCCTGGTGCGTCACCCGGGAGTCGACGCGATCACCTTTACCGGCTCCACGGCAACCGGCGAAGGGCTGATGGAAACCGCGGCCAAAGGGGTGCGCGATATCTCGCTGGAGCTCGGTGGCAAGAATGCCGGCGTGGTATTCGCCGATGCCGATCTGGACAAGGCGGTAGAGGGCACCCTGCGCTCCGCGTTCGCCAACTGCGGCCAGGTCTGCCTGGGCACCGAGCGCGTTTATGTGGAGCGACCGATCTTTGACGAGTTCGTGCAACGGATGACGGCCGGCGCAGAAAGTTTCACTTTCGGCAAACCGGAAGACAGCGCCACCACCATGGGCCCGCTGATCAGTAAAACCCACCGCGACAAGGTGCTGGGCTATTTCGCCAAGGCGCGCGAGGAAGGTGCCAATGTCGTTACCGGTGGCGGCGTGCCCGAACTGCCGGACGCGCTGAAAGACGGTTTCTGGGTGCAGCCGACCATCTGGACCGGCCTGCCCGAAGATGCGGTGGTGGTGCGTGAGGAGATCTTCGGCCCCTGCTGCCACATCGCCCCGTTCGACAGCGAGCAGGAGGTGGTCCGGCTGGCCAACGATACCCCCTACGGCCTGGCGGCCGCGCTCTGGACCGAGAACGCCTCGCGCGCCCACCGAGTGGCGGGCAAGCTGGATGCCGGCATCGTCTGGGTCAACAGCTGGTTCCTGCGCGACCTGCGCACCGCCTTCGGCGGCATGAAGCAGTCGGGTATCGGCCGTGAAGGCGGTGTGCATTCACTGGAGTTCTATACCGAACTGAAGAATATCTGTTTGAAGCTTTAATTAAATGATTCGCGAACACCGCATAACAAAAGGCTTCGGCCACGGAACCCAATCCCCGTCTGGAAGGCTCATCCGATATGGGCGCAGCCTGCGGTGTTCGCTTTTTTCTTTGGCAATCGAATCGCCAACAAGGAGAGAGGGCCATGAGCAACCGCGTTGACGTAAAACTGTTCTTCAATTTCCGTAGCCCCTACTGCTACCTGGCCAGCAAAACGCTTTGGCCGATCTTCGACGATTTCAACACCAACCTGATCTGGCGACCGGTGGGCGGCTGGGACCTGCGTTCGTCACCCGACCGAGCGAAAAGCAAACTGCCGCTGGCACGGCAGGATATCGCCCGCTTCGCACGCCGCCTGGGAATACCGCTGACACCGCCACCGGTCACCGCCGAGCCGACCCTGGCCGGCGCCGGCTCACTGCTGGCTGAGCAGAAAGGCCTGCTACGCCCCTATATCGTCGAGGTAATGCGCAAGGAGTGGGCCGAAGGACAGGACATCGGCAATCCAGAGGTGCTGCTCGAGGTCGGCGAACAGATCGGCCTGGACCGCAACGAACTCGCCGCCGCGCTGAACGACGGTAACAATCTTGATCAACTGGCGCAGAACGCGGCGGAAGCCGCCGAGCTGGGCGTGATCGGCGTGCCCACCTTCGTGATCGACAACCAGATTTTCTGGGGCCAGGACCGGATCGACTTTGTGCTGGAAGAGCTGCGCGAAATGCGGGCGGCCAAGCTTTAAGCGCCGCTGCGGCCAGCCGGACTCCAACCACCTGAAAACCGTTGGCATACAGGTGCCACGCGGGGAGCAACCATGTCCAGAATGAAACTGTCCAGAATAAAACTCTACGACAAACCCGAATGCCCGTTCTGCTGGAAAGTCAGGCTGGCACTGCATGAACTGGCGATCGAGGCGCAGCTGCTCGATTCCCAATCGCCCGATCACCGCCCGGTGTGGCAGGCGCTGGCACCGAGGAAGACCGTACCGGTGCTGGTCAACGACGATACCGTCATCTACGAATCCAACGTGATTCTGGAATACCTGGCCGACATCAGCGGCAGCCTGCTGCCGAAAAACCCGGCCGAGCGGATACAGCCGCGACTGATCAACGCCTACAGCGACGGCGTCATCGGCGCCGCCCTGCGCGAGGTGATCTTCGAAAAGCGGGGCAAACCAGAAGCGGAATGGGACCGCGCGCGCATCGCCGCCGGCATCACGGCATTCGAGCAGGCACTGGAGTTTCTGTCCGAACAGCTCGGCGAGCGGGAGTTTTTCGGCAATTGTTACTCGCTGCCGGAGTGCGCACTAACCGCCCGTTTTGGGCTGGCCGAAGCCTACGGGGTTCACATTCCCAGCCAGTTCGCCAACTTACGGGCCTGGTTCGAGCGGATGAAAGCCCGCCCCAGCTACCGGGCGACCGCGCCGCAGTCGCTTATCTCTTAACACCTGCCCGGTCCGGGGCCGAGGAGTTGCCGCCCTTCCATCTCCCCTGCCCCGATATATTCAACTCCTTCCCCCATGGCACAGCCGCTGAAATGACCAGGGCTGTATCTCCGCCAGGCCGGGCATCAGGTTCTAAATCAACCACTCGGCTATGCTGATAAAGACAGCAGGGATTGCGTCTTCCACTCAACAACCATACGAACAACACCCCATGCGCTGTACAAGTTGCGGGGTCGAGAATCCCGGCGATGCGAAGTTCTGTAATCAGTGCGGGACACCGCTGCCTCTGACGTGCGCGAAATGCGGCAACCCGATCCGCCCGGCGGCGAGGTATTGCGATAGCTGTGGCATGCCGGTCGGTGAGGGTCGACCTAGCACAGGCACCAGCGAAGCCTCCCAGATCGCCCCGATCCAGTACACCCCGCCCCATCTGGCAGAGCGGATTCTGGCGGAACAGGCCTCGTTGCAGGCTAAAGGCGCACTGACCGGTGAGCGCAAGATCATTACCGCGCTGTTCGCCGATATTGCCGGCTCCACCGCGCTGGTCGAAGGGCTGGATCCGGAAGATGCCCGCGGTTTGATTGACCCGGTGCTCAGCCTGATGATGGACGCGGTGCTCAGCCTGATGATGGACGCGGTGCATCACTACGAGGGCTACGTGGCCAAGTCGTTGGGCGATGGCATCCTGGCGCTGTTCGGCAGCCCGATCGCCCACGAAGACCACCCGCAGCGGGCCCTCTATGCGGCACTTCGCATGCAGCAGGCGGTAGGCGATTATTCCGACCAGGTGCTTCGCCAGCACGGCTGCAATCTACAGATTCGCGTCGGTATCCATACCGGCGAAGTAGTAGTGCGCGCCATCCATACCGAAGACCTGCATATCGACTATGACCCGGTCGGACCGCCGATCCACCTGGCGTCGAGAATGGAGGGGATTGCCGGGCCCGGTACGGTGTTGGTCAGCGAAGCAACCTGGCGGTTGGTGCAGGGCTATTTCGAGTTCAAGCCGCTGGGCAGAAAAGCGGTCAAGGGGCTTTCGGACCCCATCGCCGTCTATCAGCTGCAGGGGCTGGGCTCGCTGCGAACCCGATTGCAGATATCGGCCAGGCACGGCCTGGCACGCTTCATCGGGCGCGAGCGGGAGCTGCAGCAGCTCGACCGGGCACTGGAGCGGGCGATGCACTACCACGGTCAGGTGATCGGAGTCGTAGGAGAACCGGGCGTGGGCAAGTCGCGGCTGTTCCATGAATTCAAGCACAGGGCGCGGTCATCGAGCCTGGTACTGGAAACCTTTTCGATCTCCCACGGCAAGGCCTTCGCCTACCTGCCGCTGATCGAGCTGCTGAAGCAGTATTTTCAGTTCAGTCCTCCGGACAGCGAAACGGCCAGACGTGAAAAGATCCAAGCCCGGGCGCAGGCCCTGGACGGCGCGCTTGCCGACACCCTGCCCTATCTGTTCCACCTGCTCGGCATCGGCGAACCGGATGCCGAACTCAGCGCACTGGAACCGCAATACAAGCGGCAACGGATCTTCGAGGCGATCCGACAGTGGCTTGAGCGCGAGTGCGCCAGTCGGCCGGTGGTGTTGATCATGGAGGACCTGCAGTGGCTGGACGGCGAAAGCCAGGCGTTTCTCGACTACCTGGTGCCGAACATCGGCGGTATCCGGCTGTTATTGCTGGTCAACTACCGGCCGGAGTATCGGCACAACTGGGATCACTATCAGCACTACAGCCATCTGCGGCTGGAACCCTTCGGCCAGCGTGAAGCCGAAGCGATGCTTGATACGCTGCTGGGCCAGGATACGACGCTCAAGCCGCTTAAACCGATCATCCATCAGCAGACCGGTGGCAATCCGTTCTTTCTCGAGGAGCTGGTACAGACGCTGGTCGAGGAGGAGGCACTCAGCGGATCGCCCGGCCACTATCGCCTGCAACGGCCGCTGACCGAGCTGCCCCCCCCCACCACGGTACAGGGGGTGCTATCCGCCCGTATCGACCGGTTGGACGCCGCTGACAAGGACCTATTGCAAACGGTGGCGGTGATCGGCAAGGCATTTCCCTGGAGCCTGGTGAAGCAGGTAGTCGATCTACCCGAGGACGACTTGCATCGGCGGATGTCACGGCTGCAGGATGGCGAGTTCCTCTACCAGCGCGCGGCATTTCCCGAAATCGAATTCAACTTCAAGCATGGCCTGACCCAGGAAGTGGCCTATGGCTCGCTGCTCCGGGAACGCCGGGCCGAGCTGCATGAGCGGGCCGCCCGGGCAATCGAAGCCCTGTATCCGCAGCAACTGAACGATCACTGCAAGGAGCTGGCCCATCATTACTGCAGCAGCGGCAATCATCCCAAGGCGCTGGAATACCTGGGGCGCGCCGGCCAACAGGCGATGTACCAGTCGGCCACCGCCGAAGCGATCGACCACTTCAGCGCCGCCCTGAAGGTGCTTGACCAGCTGCCGGCCGGGCAGCAGCGGGACCGGGACGAGCTCGGTATTCAGCTCGACCTGGGGCCGGCCTGGATTGCGGTGAATGGGTATGCGGAGCCCGGCGTGGAAAAGATCTACAACCGGGCGCTGGCGTTGTGCCGGCAGGTTGGCGATAACCGCCAGCTGTTTCCGATCCTGCTGGGGCTGAGAAATTTCTATCATGTCCGTGGCGAGCTGCTCAAGGCGCGGGAACTGGCGGAGCAGTTGCTGACCTTGGCCAACACCGAACAGGACACCTCGCTAAAGCTGGAGGCGCTCCGAGCGTTGGGTTCCAGCAGCTTCAACCGCGGCGAGCTAAGATCGGCGCTGAGCCATTTTGAGCAGGCCCGGAAACTCTATGATCGAAACAAACACCAGAAACATGTTTTCCGCTATGGGCTTGATCCCGGGGTATTCACCCTGGGCTACCAGGGCTGGGTGCTCTGGATGCTCGGTTACCCCGAACAGGCGCTGCAGCGCAGCCAGCAGATGCTGCGGCTGGCTCGTGAGCTGGAGTATCCGTTCGTGCTGGCCTATGCCCTGGTGCTGATGGCTGAACTCGACCTGCACCTTCACCAGGGGCGGGACGCCGAGCAGCACGCCGCCGCGGCCATCGCCCTCGCCAATGAATATGGCTACCACTTCTGGGGGGCCTGGGCGACCGTCCTGCAGGGGGCAGGCCAGGCACAGCAGGCGCGATACAACGAGGGGATCGCGAAGATACGCCAAGGCCTCGACGCCTTCCAGGCAACCGGCGCAGAACTCTGGCAATCACACTTTCGCACGCTGCTGGCCGAAGCCTTGGCAACGGACGGCCGAATCACCGAAGGAATGGAGGCTCTGAGTGAAGCACGCCACGCCATCGCCAGCAGTGGCGAGTTAACCTATGCGGCCGAAGTTGAGCGCATCGAGGGCGAGCTGGTCTTGGCCCAGCCGGACGGGAAAGTGGCCAACCGGGAACGCAGCGCCCAAGCCTGTTTTGAAAAAGCCATCGCCACTGCCCGCCAACAGCAGGCCCGCTCGCTGGAGCTGCGGGCGGTGCTGAGCCTGTGCCGGCTCTGGCGCACGCAGGGCCATAAAAAAGAAGCGTGCGAGCTGCTGGCCAGCAGATACGATGCATTCACGGAAGGCACCGATACCGCTGACCTGCTGACCGCGCAAGAACTGCTGACAGAACTACGATAACAACTACCTAACCCGCAAATTGCACGCAAAAATTTCTGAACAGCCGGATCAATACACCAACTCAGCCCCCCAGATACGCCAAAGTTGCGGATACCATGGCGCCGATACCGGCTCGCAAGGTGTCATCATGACCTGGATCGTAGTAAGGCGAGTGCGGCATCTCCAGCTGTCCCATTTTCGCCGCCACACTTTGGCCGGGCGTTTGACGCCAGCGATCCGGCGCCACGGCACCGAGGAACCAGTAGACATAGGGAATGTCATCACCGCCGAAACCGCCGGCAGCAGCGTCGCCGAAGTACGGGAAGTCCTCGCTGCCGTTCAGGCGCGGCATGTCGAACAGTCCATCGTCACCAAAGTAGTCGGCATGTGCCCGCCTTACCCGTTCAACACTCGCAGGATCGTTGACCAGCGCAATGGTTTCGGTCAGTACCCGGAACTCTGGTGGCTTCGGAGAGCGTCCGGCCTCGCATTCTGCACGAATGATACGTCGGATCGCCTCCAGAACCCTGGCGTGCAGCTCATTGTCGAAACTGCGTACATTGATCTCGAGCTCGGCGCTCTGTGGAATGATATTGCCCTGGGTGCCGGCATGCAGTTTACCGACCGTGACCACGACCGCTTGATCCGGCGGTACTTCGCGCGACACGATGCTCTGCAAACGGGTAACCACATGCGCGGCGATCACGACCGGATCCACGGTATTGGACGGCATCGAGCCGTGGCCGCCATTTCCATGGATAGTCACACCGAGGGTGGTAGCCGCGGACATTGCCTGGCCGGCAATATGCCCCACGGTGCCGGCCAACGCCGGCATGTTATGCTGGCCGAAGATGATATCCGGACGCGCGAAGCGCCTGTATAAACCATCGTCGAGCATGGCCTGGGCGCCGCCGAAGATCTCTTCGGCGGGCTGGCAAACCACCATCAGGGTACCCTGCCAGTGCTCCGTCAATGCGGCCAGTACCGCTGCGGCCCCAACCAAACAGCTGCTATGCAGGTCGTGCCCACAGGCGTGCATCACCGGTACGCGCTCACCGGCCGGCCCCTCAGCGGTTTCGCAACTGGCGTAAGCGAGTCCGGTCTGCTCTTTGATCGGCAGCGCGTCCATATCGCCGCGCAACATCAACGTCGGGCCCTCGCCGTGGCGCAACATCGCCACCACACCTGTGCGGCCAACGCCGCGCGTGACCTCGAAGCCATACGACTCGAGCACCTCGGCCAGCTTGCGACTGGTGTTGAACTCCTGGAACGGCAACTCCGGATGCTGATGGATATCACGATAGAGTGCATGAATAGCGCTGGATACGTTGTCGACCCCGTGGTCTATCCGGTCTCTGAGCCGGGTTACTACTCTGTCATTCACGATAAGTCTCCTGATCTCTGTGTTTGCGGACCGGTTCAGATGGCGGCCTCACGGGCCGCTGGCTTTTTTGCGACAGCCATTTGGAACAGGGTGATGACCGCAATGTTACCGAGCAGCCCCCAGACCCCGGCATGCCAGCCGAACGGTGAATCGACCGCAAACTGGAACAGCAGGAACAGCCCGCTTCCCACTGCGGCGCCGGCCATGACGCTCTGGCGCTTAAGCTGTGGGAAGAACAGTGCACCCAGCGCCATCGGCATCAGCTGTACGATCAGCCCGTAGGCCCCCAACAACAGCAGTACCAGCGATGACGGGTTGAGCAGTGCGATCACGTAGGCCAGCAGCGAGACCGCGACCACGCTCCAGCGCGTCAGCTTGACGGCGGCAGCATCACTGGCCTCACGCATAACAGTGGCGCAGAAGACATCACGCACCAGCACCACGCCGGCGGTATGGGCCAGGTTGGCACCGGTCGACATGGCCGCCGCCAGCGCACCGGACAGCATCAGCCCGATAATCCAGGGCGAAAAGTCCGCCACCTCCATGACCAGCTTCAACAGCACCGTGTCAGGACGCTCAAGCGGTGTGTCAGCAAAGGCCAGTATGCCGGCGAAGCCGATAAACAGCAGTGGCACCAACAGATAGGCGTAAAGCGGATAGAGCACGCTGACACGGCGCAGCGAACGGCCGCTGTCGGCGGAGTAGAACTTCATGAACAGGTGCGGCCACATGGCGCTGCCGAAGGCACTGATCAGGATGGCGGTACTGAAGGCGCCCCATCCCATCCCGGTAGCACCGGGCATCGTCAGGTATTCAGGCATCTCTAGCTGGATTTTCGAGAACATCTCGCCAACGCCGCCATAGAGACTGTCCGGAATGGCCAGCCCCAGGAACCAGGCGATAGCGATCATCATGATCCCCTGCATCAGGTTGGTCCAGCCGATACCGCTCAGGCCGCTGCAGAAGACGTACGCAGTCACCACGAGGAACGCCAGCAGGGCGCCAAGCCAGAAAGGCACCAGTCCGTCGGTTGCGGCCTGGAACAGCAAGCCGGCACCGGCGATCTGGATGGTCAGGTAGGGTACCAGCGCCACCACGCCGATAAGACCGGCAAATACGCCCAGCGGCTTGCTGTCGTAATGATCGGCCAGCAAATCTCCCTGGGTGAGATAACCCCGCTTGCGACCGAGATCGGCCACCCGCGGGCCTACACTCCAGATCACGATCGGGACGAGCGACAGGTAGGCAAGAATGTAGAAGGCGGGCGAGCCGTGCTTATAGGCCCAGCCCGGCGCACCGAGGAAGGCGAAGGCGGAAAAGATTTCGGCACCGAGGATAAAGAACAGAATTACCACGCCAACATGGCGGCCGCCGGCAACGTATCCCTCCAGGCTTGAGGAATTCTGAGAGCGGGCACGCAGACCCAGCCAAAGAACAGCGACCAGATACACCAGTGTGATGCTGGTTACGATGATGGAATCAGACATTGCGGTCACCTCCGTGTCGAACGGTATAGGCGATCCAGGTTCCGACGAACAACAGGCCCATCCAGAGGATGTACCAGAACATCAGGAACGGCATGCCCAGCACAGTGGGCTCGATACGGTTTGCGATCAGTGCGCCCGGCCAGATCATTGCCAGGGTGCATACTGTGAAATGCAAACCGACCAGGAAGTGGTAGGTCTTGCTCATGGGTCGGCTCCATACTCGCGCTCAGCGAGCCTTGTCGTTCCCGCCAGCCAAGATAATGGCGAGAAACGGTTAGACTGCCGGCAGCGAACTGTTGTTTTTATAAGTCCGGGGAAACCGGTTCATCGCATCGCTTTCCATCCTCCCGTTAGACATCCAGGCGGGCTTATCGGCGATACAGTTTCACTATGAAACAACTTAAGCCATCATAGAAATATATAATTTATATCCTCCCGATACCTTTTTGGCATGGAGCTTAATTCAGATGGACTTTCGGCAATTGCAATATTTCGTCGCCGTGGTGGAAGAAGGCTCGGTCTCCGGCGCCAGCCGGCGGGTATTGGTCGCCCAGCCCGCCCTAACCCGCCAGATCAAGTTACTGGAAGAATCGGTGGGCACTCAGCTGTTCATTCGCCATGCACAGGGCATGCATCTGACCATGGCCGGTCAGACGCTGTACGAAGAAGCGCAGGAGCTGCTGGAGCGACGCCAGCAGATAATGGCGAGACTCGCTTCACTCGGCAGCGGCGTCATCGGAAAACTGAGCCTCGGGATCACCGTTACGCACCTCTGGGTGCCACTGGTGGCCGACCTGCTCGGCGCCTATCGCCAGCGCTATCCCCAGGTCGCATTCGAGGTATTCCCACTGCTCTCCGGCCCGCAGCTGGAACGCCTGCATCAAGGCAAACTCGATGCCGGGATTCTCTACCTTGGCGACGAGGCGCCGCCCGGACTCGCGACACGGCTCTTGCACCGCGATCATCTGATACTGGCCGTCCCGGCATCATCACCCTGGGCCGAATCCCCTCCAAACCGCCTGGCCGAACTTAATGACGAGGATTTCGTCTGGGGCTTTCGAAGCGCCTCGCCCGGCTACTACGACCGTATGCAAGCCCATTTTCACCAGCACGATTTTAAACCGCGGGTAGTCCAGTACGGGGCCGACAACATTGCCATTCTGAGTATGGTGGCAGCGGGCCTCGGCATCGCCATCGTGCCGGCTGCAGCGAGCAGCGCGCATTTCATCCCCGGTTTGAGATTCTGTCGACTGGAGGAGCTGGACGCCTGCGCAATGCCGCTTTGGTTTGCCTGGCGGACCGAAAACGACTCGCCGCCCCTCAATAACATGATCGCGCTGGTTGAGGATTTAGTTTGAGTGCTCTGTCGACACAGACGAATAGACAGGATTTCCAGAAATGGGCCGTTTGCCGTATGGCAGTATTTACCTGGCAACGCCCCTCAACCGACGCTACCAATCGCGGAAAACACCTTCAGACGCTCTTCCCGCTCAGGCAAGCGTCGAGCCATTTGACAAAATCGGCCTGCATCGCCTCACTGATGCTGTGCTCGACGGGATACAGCCGGAGTTGATGCGACACCTTCAGCTGGGTAAGCCAGCGATCTGCACGTTGAGCCCACTGGACGGGTAGCTTGCTGTCGTACTCACCGTGGCCGATAAACGCTTGCAGACTGGCCAGACGTGATGGAGGCGCCAGATGCGGCTCAAGCTCCGGCAGGATGCGTCCGCACAGCACCGCAAAGCCCAAAACAGACTCCGGGGTACTCAGTGCAACGCTGGCGCTCATAATGCCGCCCTGGCTGAATCCGGCAATCAGGGTGTTCTGTGGGGCGATGCCATAGCGGGACTGCAATTGTGCCACAAAGCGAATCAACAGTTGGCGGCTGCGCTCTGCTTCAGCGGCTACGATGCTGGGGCCGTGCTCGGTAAAAGCCACACGAAACCACGCGAACTGTTGCGGCGCCAACGGCAGAGGCGCTTGCGCCAGCACCACCATCAGTTCGGGATCGATCGAGCCAGCCAGCCCCGCCAGGCTCATTTCCGAGCCTCCCACGCCGTGCAGTAGTACCACACATCCCTTGGGCTTGGCGGGCTGCGGAGTCCGTAGACGAAAAGCGAGCTCGAAAGCTGTATCCTGGTGCAACGAACCGATCATGCTATTAAAACTGTCCATAAGGTTTCCTATTTAGTCTGTAGCCATATCAATCTCAGCAGGCACCCCCCAGGCGTAGGAATCCATAGAGAGCACTCCATAGGTGATCCCCCCCTCGATAATCTGAGCCCCCTCATCTGCCGACCGGGCGCCGAGTGCAACCAGCAATGGCAAGAGATGCTCCTCGGTCGGATGGGCCCGCTCGGCGTGAGGCGCCAGGGTACGATAATCCACCAGTCGACCGATCTCCTCTGCCAATACGGCATGGTGAACCCACTGGGCGAACTCCCGGGCATAGGGCGCTTGCGCCCCACCCTGGCGGAACTCGTAGAGATTATGGGTCAGGCTACCGGAACACAGGATCATCACCCCCTGCTTGCGCAGGGGTGCCAGCACCTGCCCCAGATGCAGAGCGCCGGCCGTATCGAGGGTATGGGGCATCGAAAGCTGAAAGACCGGCACTCTGGCTGCCGGCAGCAGGTGGCGTAACGGTACCCAGGCGCCATGATCGAGGCCGCGGAAATCGTCCAGACTTACGGAATACCCTGCCTTAGCCAGTAGTTTGGCTGCCGCTGTGGCGTATTGCGGTGCGCCGGGGGCCGGGTATTGCAATTGATAGAGCGCCTCGGGGAAGCCGCCGAAATCGTGAATCGTTTCCGGTTTCGCGCAGGCCATCACTCGGAACTCATCCGTCTGCCAATGCGGAGAGACCACGAGAACCGCATTCATGGTTGGCAATTGCCGGCCTATTGCGGCAAGTTTGCCGCCGAGCAAACCCGGTTCGAGGGCAAAGGTCGGAGCCCCGTGCGAAATAAAGAAGAGCGGTGCCATCGTCATATCGTTTCCTCAGGCGTCTCTTGGTATGCCGGATTGTCCGGCTGATATTGCTGTGCCAGCAGTGCCGCCACCAGCTCTGTATAGGGTGCGTTCAGTCCCTGCGCTCGGCAACGTCGCAACACGGCACCGGCAATGCTGTCCAGTTCCAGCGGACGCCCCTTTTGCCTGTCCACCAGCATCGAGGTTTTAATCGCATTAAAGGAGCGGATCAGCTCAAACATATCATCCACATCGGCCCTGGAAAGCGTGATTCCATCGGCGTTGGCAGCCATAGCCGTTTCCTCCATCAGGCCGTACACGATCCGGCTGAACGCCGGGTGATGGGTGAGGCTGTGAGTATCCAGTCCGGTCAGGGCCGACAGCGGGTTGACGCCATTGTTGATCACCAGCTTGCGCCACAGTTCAAAACGGATATCGCTGGCGATCTGGGTGGGAATCCCTGCCGCATTGAATCCGGCATTCAGTCGATGCAGCAGCTCTGTCCGGGCGTTGGCTGCGCGATTCGCGTGCGGCCACTCCCCCATAATAATCTGCGCCGGCCCTTGCGCCTCGATCCGGCCAGGTTGCAGGATATGGCCGCTTATGCGAACCGCCAGCCCCCCGATGACCCGTTCTTCGCCCAGCCATTCAGAGAGCAAGGGTTCGTTATCAACCCCATTTTGCAGAGAAATCACAGGTACTTTGCCGGCTGTTAACCAGGGCCGCAGCGTGTCCAGTACGGATTGGGTCGCAGTAGCTTTAAGGGTCAGCAGAATGGCGTCGAACTCATCCGGCAGGAACTGTTGCATCAGTGCGCTCAGATCCACAGCCGTTACGCGGGCATCGAAGGAAAAGGTTTCATGCTCGACCCGTAGACCCTGCGTCTGCATCGCCTGCAGGTGGCGGCCGCGGGCGGCCAGAACAACCCGGTGCTGCGCCTGGATAAGCCGCGCAGCATAATAAGCACCGATTCCGCCGGCACCCACGATCAATAGATTCACCACGACCTCACTTCAATGAACCAACTAAAGTCTGTTCAAAATTTGCCCCTTGAGCCATACAAGGCGCATCGTCCAACGGGCATGTGTCTAACTGCTATATGACTGGGGAGGCTAAAGCCTGCGAACCCGGATAAAACCGCGCGATAGCCAACAGCATAGGACGATGCCGCCAGCCGACATCGCAGCTTCGATGAAAGCCGCAACAGGAGCTGCGTTATAAAGCAGCCCCGTAGCCTGGCAACTCTTCGGCAAAGAGAGACGGCATCAAACCGCTGGCTGCGTTTTTCTAACCCCGAACACCAACGCGCAAAAACAGCAGCAGAGCAGCAACGCCACCATATTCTCCTCCAATGACGGCGAAATGAGCAGGAAAAAGCCCTCCTCCTTGGTCAACGCCGAAAAGCTCGACACACAGAACGGGCACAGGAAAAGCCGAGCCACCTGCCAGAATTGTCGACGGACACGGGCCAACGACAGCGGACCGGTCGCCAATACCAAGGCAATTCCGACGATGGCACTAAGCCCGAGGGAGTTCGCCCAGAGTTTCGCATTCCTATCGAAATGAAAAGCCACCATCGCCAAGTACCAGATGAAATAGCACCAGAGCGTCAGGCTACCTAAGGGCATAGAGCTCAAATAAGGTTTCATAATTGGTGTTTCTGTCTCTTCGCTACTTTTCTAACTCGATTTTTCTAATTCGATTTTTTGAATAACGAATCGACTGAATACATTTGTGCAACATGAAAAAAGCCCCCGAAACGGAGGCAATAACACCAAGCACTTGCGAAGAACTTGAAGGAACCAAGCAGCAACAAAGCAATGACGCAGTCGTTCAGCGACCCAGCTTTTTCGCCGAGGTTCCGCCGATGCCCCAGTTCTGTTTGGGGACTTCGTGGATCAGCACCCGGATATTCTGTTCCGGGGCATCGATTGAGCGGCTGATGGCGGCGGTCACTTCGGCCACCAGCATCTCCTTCTGCTCGTCGGTGCGTCCTTCCATGATATTGATGTGAGCGATAGGCATCAGCCTCTCCTCCTCTACTTGATCTACTTAAATAGCCAGGGACGCAGCAGCCGGGTGACCCGGGGCATCACCAGGTAGGTCATCAGCAATACCTGCAGCACCACGATAGTGAGAATCCGCTGCCAGAGCGCCATGTCGTCCAGCCAGGGCGCCAGCAGCAGATTGAGCAGCAGTACCAGGCTGAACACCACGCCGATCAGCACCAGCGCCATCTTGTGCGGCGACGGGTGCTGCAGCACCGGCAGCTCCGGCAGGTCGAACCAGAATTCCAGCCCGGTGCCGCGGCGCATCACCGGCTCGCCCTCAACCAACCCGTCCAGCTTATCCAGCCACTGCTGGCGCAACTCGGACTGCTCCCAGCTGCGGCAGTGGCTGTAGGTGTCGAACCGGTAGATCAATACGTACTCGTGATCGGTCGCCGGCCCCGGCCGCAGCACGTTGGTGCCCAGGTGGCCGGGGTAACTTGAAGCCGCCTCGACGACGCCGGAGATCCAGGCTTCGTACTGCGCCTCGAAGCCCGGCTTGACCCGCCGCGAGATGCTGACGGTCACGGTGCCCTCATCGCCGGGCTGGGTCAGCTGTTTGGCGCAGGGAGACGGCTTGGTGTTCATACCGGCGTTACCTTGTTATCAGACGAATTTGCCGCTGATGGTACCCAGGTCCTGGTAGCGAACACAGAACGAGTCGCCCTTGTTGACCTGCACTGCGGCGGTGATCGCGCCGATCATGACGAAGGAGCCGGCCGGCAACTCTTCGCCACGCTCGCCCAGCATGTTCGCTAGCATCGCCACCGACGCCGCCGGGTGGCCCAGCACCGCGGCACCGGCACCGACCTCGACCACTTCGCCGTTCACTTCCATCACCACACCCAGGTTCTTCAGATCCAGGTCGGCGACATCGGCCATGCGGCCGCCGGTGACGAAACGGGAGGAGGAGGAGTTGTCGGCGATTACGCTCTTCAGATCGAACTTGAAGTCGCGGTAACGGGAGTCGATCACCTCCACCGCCGGCATCACGAAGTCGGTGGCCCGCAGCACGTCGCCGATATGGACGCCCGGACCTTTCAGCGGCGCCTTGGTGACGAACGCCAGCTCCGCTTCGATCTTCGGATGGATCAGCTCGTCATGCTTGATCTCACCGCCTTCCGGTACCGAGAAGTAGTCCGCCAGGAAGCCGTAGCAGGGATGCTCGACGCCCATCTGGGACATCTTGGCCCAGGAGGTCAGGCCCATCTTCATGCCGACGATTTTGTTGCCGCGCGCTTCTTTGCGACGACGGATCTCCCACTGGATGTCGAACGCATCCTCATAGCTCATCTGCGGGTAATCGTCGGTGATCTTGGTGACGTCGTGCGCTTCCAGCTCGGCGTTTTCCAGGTGGATCGCCAGCTTTTCAATCTGTTCTTTAGTCAGGTTACCCATTAGCTCAGCCCTTTTTCTTTTGCCCGTTCTTTTGCCATGCTCAGCGCCAGGTCTTCGATCATGTCTTCCTGTCCGCCCACGGTACCGCGGCGGCCCAGTTCCACCAGGATGTCACGCGCCTGGATGCCGTACTTCGCTTCGGCCCGCTTGGCGAACAGCAGGAACGAGGAGTAGACACCGGCGTAGCCCAGCGTCAGGGCATCGCGGTCCACCCGGATCGGCTGATCCATCAACGGCACTACGCGGTCTTCCGCCACATCCATGATCTTGTACAGGTCGATGCCGTGGTCGGCGCCCATGCGATCCAGTACCGCCACGAACACCTCCAGCGGGGTGTTGCCGGCACCGGCGCCCAGCCCGGCTACGGAACCGTCGATACGGACCGCACCGGCATCCACTGCCGCCAGCGAGTTGGCGATCGCCATGCCCATGTTGTGGTGGCCGTGGAAACCGATGTCGGTTTTCGGGTTCAGTTCGGCGCGCAGCAGGCCGATCTTCTCGCTGACCTCATCCGGCAGCATGTAGCCGGCGGAGTCGGTGCAGTAGATGCAGTTGGCGCCGTAGGCCTCCATCAGTTTGGCCTGTTCGACAATCTTTTCCGGCGTGGCCATGTGGGCCATCATCAGGAAGCCCACGGTATCCATCTCCAGCTTGGCGGCCAGGCCGATATGCTGTTCGGAGACGTCGGCCTCGGTGCAGTGGGTGGCGACCCGGATGGTGTTGACCCCCAGGTCCTTGGCCATGCGCAGGTGATCGACGGTGCCGATGCCCGGCAGCAGCAGTGCCGATACCTTGGCGTTCTTCATCTTCGGAATCACCGCACCGAGGTATTCCTCGTCGCTGTGGGCCGGGAAACCATAGTTCACGGACGCGCCGCCCAGGCCGTCGCCGTGGGTCACTTCGATCAGCGGCATACCGGCTTCATCCAGCCCGGTGGCGACATCGACCATCTGCTCCAGCGAGATCTGGTGACGCTTGGCGTGCATGCCGTCACGCAGACTCATGTCGTGGAGTACTACTTTTTTGTCTTTCAAATTCATTGCTTTATCCTCCACTTAACCACGGGCCGGCAGGGTGATGCTGCCGTTATGGGCTTCTTCGGCGAACATCTCGGCGGTGCGCAGACCGGCAGCGGTCATGATGTCCAGGTTGCCGGAGTATTTCGGCAGGTAGTCACCCAGGCCTTCCACTTCCAGGAAGATCGACACCCGGTTGCCGTCGAATACCGGCCCGTTGACCAGCCGGTAACCCGGCACGTACTTCTGCACTTGCTTGATCATCGCGTGCACGGATTCGGTGATCGCTTGCTGGTTCGGTGCTTCCTTGGTCAGGCAGTGCACGGTGTCGCGCATGATCAGCGGCGGCTCGGCCGGGTTGATGATGATGATCGCCTTGCCCTTGTCGGCACCGCCGACTTTCTCCACGGCACCGGCGGTGGTGCGGGTGAATTCGTCGATATTCTTGCGGGTGCCGGGGCCGGCGGAACGGGAGGAGACGGTGGCGATGATCTCGCCATAGGCCACATCCTGCACCTGGGACACCGCCGCGACCATCGGGATGGTCGCCTGGCCGCCGCAGGTCACCATGTTGACGTTCATCTCCAGCTCTTTGGCGTGCTGCTTGAGGTTCACCGGCGGTACGCAGAAGGGGCCGATCGCCGCCGGGGTCAGGTCGATCATGATCACGCCCAGCTCGTTCAGCTTGCGGCTGTTCTCGGCGTGTACATAGGCGGAGGTGGCGTCGAAGGCGACACGGATATCGTCCTCGATGACGTGCGGCAGCAGACCGTCCACGCCCTCGGCGGTGGTCTTGATACCCATCTCGCGGGCGCGTTTCAGGCCGTCCGATTCCGGGTCGATCCCCACCATCCAGGCCGGCTCGATCCACTCGGAGCGGAACATCTTCATCAGCAGGTCGGTGCCGATGTTACCGGGGCCGATAATTGCGGCTTTCAGCTTTTTACTCATCTCTCGTTTTCCTCTCAATCACCGGCTGTTAGACGAAGCGGACGGACGTGGAACCGATACCGCCGATACTGACGCTCATGTGGTCACCGGCCTCGACCGGTTCCAGCGGCACCAGTGAACCGGACAGGATCACCTCGCCCGCCTTCAGCGGAATACCGAACTCACCCAGGGTATTGGCCAGCCAGGCAACGCAGTTGACCGGGCTGCCCAACGCCGCGGCGCCGGCACCGGTGGAGATCACCGAACCGTTCTTCTCCACCACCATGCCGCAGGTGGCCAGGTCGACCTTGCGCGGATCCACCGCCTTGTCGCCAAGGATGAACAGGCCGCAGGAGGCGTTGTCCGCCACGGTGTCCTGGATCTTTATCTGCCAGTTCTCGATGCGGGAATCGACCACTTCGAAGCAGGGGATCACGCAGTCGGTGGCGGCCAGCACGTCGGCGTTGGTGACGCCCGGGCCCATCAGGTCTTTTTTCAGGATGAAGGCGATCTCGCCCTCCGCCTTCGGCTGGATCAGCTGCTCGCTGATCGGCATCTCCTGACCCTGGCTGTAGGCCATCTTGTCGGTCAGGTAGCCGAAATCCGGCTGGTGCACGTTGAGCATGTTCTGCACCGCCTTGGAGGTGACGCCGATCTTCTTGCCGATAATCTTCTCGCCGGCTTCGACCCGGCGCTCAACCATCCGCAGCGAGATGTGGTAGGCGTCTTCGATGCTGATGTCATCAAAGCGCTCGGTAAACGGACGCAACGTGGTGCGATTGGTCAGAGCGTCGAAGAGCTCGTCACCGCACTGAATAATCTGTTGTTTTTCCATGATGGCCACTTATAAAAGTTATTAGTTAACAGTACGGAGTTAACAGAACAGCCACTGTCGACTGTCCACTGTTAACTCATGACTGGATCAAAGCTTGATGCAGATGTTCTTCAGCTCGGTGTAGAACTCGAGGCCATGCACGCCGCCTTCGCGGCCGATGCCGGACTGCTTGGCGCCACCGAAGGCGGTACGCAGGTCGCGCAGGAACCAACTGTTGACCCAGACGATGCCGGCTTCCATCTGCTCGGCAACGCGTACCGCGCGGGCGCTGTTCTCGGTCCAGATCGCCGCCGCCAGGCCGTAGTCGGTATCGTTGGCCAGCTCGACCACCTCGTCCTCGCTGTCGAACGGACGGATATGGCAGCAGGGGCCGAAGATCTCCTCACGAATCACGCGGGCGTCATCGGCCAAGCCAGTCCAGATGGTCGGCTCGACCCAGGCACCGTCGTTCAGCGCGGCACCCATGTCCGGCACACCGCCACCGATCTCGACAGTGGCGCCCTCTTTCACCGCCAGCCGGTAGTAGGAGAGCACCTTGTCGCGGTGTTCATGGCTGACCAGCGGGCCGAAGCTGGTTTCGGCATCTTCCGGGCGACCGAGTTTCAGCTTGGCGACCTCCTCTTTCATGCGCGCCAGGAAGGCTTCATAGATGGGGCGTTCGACATAGACGCGTTCGGTGCCGAGACAGACCTGGCCGCAGTTGACGAACGCGGAACGCATGGTGCCTTCGACCGCCTTTTCCAGATCGCAATCGGCGAAAACGATGCCGGGGTTCTTGCCGCCACACTCCAGCGAGATGTTGCGCAGCCCCACCGCGGCGGCCTTCATGATCGCCTCGCCGGTACGGGTCTCGCCGGTAAAGGTGATTGCATCGACCTGCGGATGGCTGGTCAGGAACTCGCCGGCGGAATCCGGACCGAAACCGTGCACCACGTTGAACACGCCTGCCGGTACGCCACACTCGTTCATCACCTCGCCCAGCAGGGTGGTGGTGGCCGGTGTTTCTTCCGAAGGCTTCACCACCACGGTGTTGCCGCAAGCCAGTGCCGGGCCGACCTTCCAGGTCATCAGCAGCAGCGGCAGGTTCCACGGACTGATCACCGCGACCACCCCTTTCGGCGTACGGTGACCGACATTCAGCGCCCCCTTGCCATCCGGTGTATCGAGGCGGAAGCCTTCGGTCGGATGGTTGGCCAGGGTTTCGGAGAACGCCTTGAAGTTGGCCGCGCCGCGCGGAATATCGATATGGCTGGCGATCTTGTAGGGCTTGCCGGTATCGCGGCACTCCGCCTCGAGAAACTCGTCGAAGCGTTCATTGATCCGGTCGGCGACCTTGTTCAGCAGCTCGATCCGCTGCGCCTGGCTCAGCTTGCCCCAAGGCCCCTTCAGCGCGGCCCTGGCGGCACGCACCGCAGCGTCGACCTCGTCACGGCCAGCCTCGTGCACCTGGCCGATCAGGCTGCCATCGACCGGGCAGCGGTTCTCGAAGGTTTTACCGTTGGCAGACGAAACATACTCGCCGTTGATAAAATGCTTGAACTCTTTCATAGATCACCTTGGTTATAGGCAACGTCGATGCGCTGCTCTTATGCTTTTCATGTCGGGCGACACAGCCACCTACAGGGCTTCAGCCCAATCCCGCCGATGTCAGTTGAATTCAGTATAACTTTGCAAAAACGGGATAAAACTCACAAAACTGGCGGTTAGAAATTCCATAAACGGGAATCGTAAAAGACAGGACAGGGCTCCGGTTTTCCTGTCTGTGGGTAGCGCGGGCGACGGCTCAATGGCCGATGGGTTCGCCGTTGGTCGCGGATAAATCCCCTCCTACAGGGGCGGAGCTTCGTAGCAGCCCGCTTTTTATGCCCGTGGGTGCCACGGGCGACCGAACAATGCACCAATGGGACCGCCGTTGGTCGCGGATAAATCCCCTCCTACAGGGGCGGAGCTTCGTCGCTACCCGCTTTTTATGCCCGTGGGTGCCACGGGCGACACTTCGGACGATGCCGACCCGATCGCGGTCGATACCCAAAGGGCATGCCAAGCCCGCTGCTACGGAGTGAGCTGCCCCAATAAACTGCCGCGTTATTGAGGACTGGTATTGGCCTGTCGTGCCTCTTGGCTTCGGTATTTCAGCGCCCTATTGAGGGCATAAACGGCCGATCCCAGCACCACGCCCCAGAAGGCCGCGCCTATCCCCCAGATGCTGACCCCGGACGCGGTGGCCATGAAGGTAATCAGCGATGCATCCAGGTGAGCCTTGTCCTCCAGTGCGGCACTCAGGCTGTTGCTGATCGCGCCCAGCAGCGCCAGTCCGGCGATAATGGCGATCATCTCAGTGGGAAAGCTGGTGAACAGCAGCACGATGCTGCCGGCCAGAATCCCGCCGATCAGATAGAACACCCCATTGGCTACCCCGGCGACATAGCGCTTGTCCGGGTTTTCGTGGGCATCCGCACTGGTGCAGATGGACGCAGTGATCGCCGCGATCACCGTGGTAATGCCGCCGAACAAGGCGGTCGGGATCGACACCAGCGACAGCAGGCTGATGATCGGGCGCGAAGAGAAGGCATACCCCGACGCCTTCAGAATGGTGAAACCGGGCAGGAACTGCCCGGTCAGGCTGACGATCACCAGCGGCAGCGCCAGCCCCAGCGTCGAACTCCAGCTCCATTCCGGCACGATCAGCAGCGGTGTCGCCAAACGCCACTCCAGCTGAGACAGGTTGGCGTCCAGTGCCGTCACCGACAGCAGGATGCCCAACGCCACCATCAGCACCAGGAAATAGGCCCGGCTGAAATACTTGAACAGCACGAAGCCGATAATCATCAGCGTCGTCACCAACGGTGCCGACGCCAGCGCCCGGAAGGCGCCCAGACCGAAGTCGAACAGAATGCCGGCCATCATCGCCGCGGCCACGCCACGGGGAATCAGCTGCACCACCCGGTCGAACAGACCGGTAATACCGATCAGGAAGATGATCACAGCCGCCGTGATATAGGCTGCCACGGCCTCATTGATCGACAGGTCGGGAAACAGCGTCACCAGCAGTACCGTGCCCGGCGCCGACCAGGCGGTGATCACCGGTATTCGGAACCAGACGCTGAGAACAATGCCGGTGACCGCGGCACCGATGGAGATCGCCCAGACCCAGGAGGTCATCATCTCCACCGAGATAGCGGCGTTCTGCGCCGCCTGGAAGAAGATCGCCAAAGGCCCCGAATAGGAGACCAGCACCGCCATCAGGCCGGCGACCACGGTTGAAACCGAAATATCCTTGAGCATAGTTCCGCCTCCCTTCAGCCCGGCTCGGCAATCGCCTTGTTCTCGAGAAAATAGCCTGGCCCATGGCCTAGGTCGTCGCGGATGAACTCCATTCCTGCAGGCACGATGGTTGGTTTTGTTGCCATGATGTTCTCCTCAGCATAAAACGCGAAAGCAGGGCCGGAGCCCTGCTTGGTATGTAACCCATGGTTTATCCCAGATCGCCGCCACCGACCGGCAGCACCGTTCCGGTGATATAAGACGCCTCGTCCGATGCCAGGAACAGGATCGCGTTGGCCTGTTCCTCCGGCACGCTGTAGCGCTTCATGAAGCTGGAGTCGATGGTCTGGTCCACGATCTGCTGATACCAGACCTTTTCCTGTTCGCTCATCGTGCTGGTATTGCGGGGGATGCGCCGCTCGCCGACATCGGTGCCGCCCGGCGCCACCGCATTGATCCGGATACCGTGCCTGGCATTCTCGAACGCCATGCAGACGGTCATCGCGTTCACGCCCCCTTTGGCGGCGGCATAAGGCACCCGGTTGAGTCCCCGGGTGGCGATCGAGGACACATTGACGATCACCCCGCTCTGCTGTGACTGCATCGGCTTGAGCACCGCATGGCAGCACCAGAGTGTCGGGAACAGCGAGCGGCGTACCTCGGCCTCGATCTGCGCCTCTTCGTAAGCCTCGTAAGGCTTGGCCCAGATGGTGCCACCGACATTGTTGACCAGGATATCGATGCGGCCGAAGTGGTCGATACAGGTATCGGCTACCCGGCAGCACTCGGGATATTTCTCCAGGTCCGCGGTCACCACCCGTACCTGCGAGGCGCCCGCCGCCTCAGCCTCCTGGGCGATCTCATGCACGATATCGGAGCGGTCCACCAGCAGCAGACTGGCCTGTTCGGCCGCCAGCTGCAGGGCGACGGCCCGGCCAATCCCCTGGGCAGCGCCGGTCACCACAGCGACCTTGTTTTCAAAACGCTCAGCTCTCATGGCCTGTTCCTCACTTGCTGGCGGCAAACTTTTCGTAATGGAAGCTGACCGGCTCTATGCCCCGCTCCTGCATATAGCTGTTGACCGCCTCCACCATCGGCGGCGGTCCGCACAGGTAGATATCCACGTCGCCATCATTCAGATGGCCCGCTTCGATGTGGTGCGTCACATAGCCTTTCTGGGGCCAGCTGCTCTGTTCGGAGGCCACGCAGGCGCTGAAGGTGAAGTTTTCGACCGCTGCGGCAAAGGCTTCCAGTTTGTCCAGCTCGACCAGGTCCGCATCGTGGGTAACACCGTAGATCAGGTGGACAGGATGTTCGCTGCCCTGCTGCCGGATCTTCTCCAGCATCGCCAGGAAGGGCGCCAACCCGGTGCCACCGGCCAGCATCAGCACCGGCCGCTTCACTTCACGCAGATAGAAGCTGCCAAAGGGTCCACGCAGCACGAGTTCGTCGCCGACCTGCGCCTTGCCGGCCATGAAGGTGCTCATCAGTCCTTCCGGCACCACCCGGATCAGGAAAGAAACGGATTCCTCCGCCTCGTTGACCATCGAGCTGAACGAGTAGGCGCGGGACTGATCGGTGCCCGGCACCTGAACGTTGACATACTGGCCCGGCAGAAAGTGCATGGCGCGGACCTGGTCGCCGGCGACAGTGAACGACAGCGTGGACTCGGACAGGCGGTTGATCTCGGTCAGCTTGGCGTGGACATCGGCCTGCTGGCTGCGCACGCAGACTTCGGACGAAGCCGGCACGGTCACCACACAGTCCGATTCGGGAATCATGCGGCAGGTCAGCACGAACTGCTGTTCCGCCTCTTGATCGGACAGCGCATCATCGATATAACCGTCCATCTCGTAACTGCCGGATTCGCAGTGGCACTTGCAGGTACCGCAGGCGCCGTCACGGCAATCCAGCGGGATATTGAGGCCGGAACGGTAAGCCGCATCGGCGACGGTTTCCATCGGCAGTGTGGTGATGAATCGGGTCACCCCATCTTCGAAATTCAAAGCTACTTTATACATGGCGTGCTACCTCGGCCCCTTGAGGGGTATCGGCGATACCCCGGGACACTTGTTATAGGTGTGAATCGTTCAGAGGTGGTAGATATCCACCACGTGATGGATGTAGTCGTTCTTCAACACCACCTTCTTGCGCTTGATCTTCAGCTGGCCATCCTCGCCACGGACCAGCGTCAAGAAGGCGCTACCGAAATAGGTGTCCACGGCGTTGTAGCGGACACTGTTGGTCAGCCAGTTGTAGCGCACCTCGGCATCGCTGCCGGAGGCGCCCAGCACTTCCAGGTTGCTCAGCATGTGCTGGGTACGCGGTTCCGGCAGCGAGCTGGCGCTGGAACGGTCGGTCTTGATACGGAACACACGATCTTCCAGGCCATCGCGGCGGGCGTAGTAGATCAGCGAGATCTCGGACTGCGGGTCCACGGTCAACTCGCCATCCACATCCCAGCTCGGCACCCAGTACTCGGCATCCTTGTCGTAGTGCTCCAGCCAGGTGTCGTAGTCCTTGTCATCCAACGCACGCTGCTCGGAGTGCAGAAAGTTACGGATCTCTTCGTAGGTAATGCTCATCGGTACGCCTCCTTATTTCTGATCCTTGCGCGCGGCCTCGGCCAGCACTTGCTGCCAGTAATGGTGCTGGACGATATACAGTCCCTCGTCCTCGGTCTTTTCACCGCTCATCAGCGGGTGGAGATCCAGCTTCCGGGCATCCTCGTCCTGGCCGTCGATCCAGTGCTCGGCACCGCGGCACATATCGTTCCAGGGCAGCTTGAGCCCCTTGAAGCCCTCCTGGCAGGCGCGGAACTCTTCCAGGTCATCAGGCGTCGCCATGCCGGACGCGTTGAAGAAGTCTTCGTACTGACGGATGCGATGAGCACGCGCCTCGGCGCTCTCCCCTTTGGGCGCGATGCAGTAGATGGTCACCTCGGTCTTGTCGACGGAGATCGGGCGGAAGTGACGGATCTGGGAGCTGAACTGGTCCATTAGGAACAGGTTCGGGTACAGGCAGAGGTTGCGCAGATTGCCGATCATCCAGTCGGCACGGTCTTCGCCGAACTTCGCGACCAGCTCGTCGCGGCGCTCATACAGCGGACGGTCCTGCGGGTTCGGCCAGTTCATCCACAGCAAGATATGGCCATGCTCGAAGGCGTAGAAACCGCCCTTCTGCTTGTTCCAGGTGGAGGCATCCATCGCCTTGACGTCGTCGATCGACATGCCGGCCTTGCGGCGCGAGGTGGTCGCCACGTAGTTCCAGTGGGTCGCGGAGACGTGGTAACCGTCGGCACCGTTTTCCGCCTGCAGTTTCCAGTTGCCATCGTAGATATAGGTGGAGGAGCCGCGCACCACCTCCAGCCCTTCCGGCGACTGGTCGACGATCATGTCGATGATCTTGGCGGCCTCGCCCAGGTGCTCGGTCAGCGGCTTGACGTCGTCGTTCAGCGAGCCGAACAGGAAGCCGCGGTAGTTCTCCATGCGCACCTTTTTCAGGTTGTGGGAGCCGTTGCAGTTGAACGATTCCGGGTAGCCGGCGCCGTCCGGGTCCTTGACCTTGACCAGCTTGCCGGAGTTGTTGAAGCTCCAGCCGTGGAACGGACAGGTGAAAACCGCCTTGTTGTCCTTCTTCTTGCGGCACAGCACCGCACCGCGGTGGCTGCAGGCATTGATGAAGCAGTTCAGCTCATCATCCTTGTTACGGGTGATGACCACCGGCTGGCGGCCGATGAACGTGGTGAAGTAATCGTTCTTGTTGGCGACCTGGCTCTCGTGGGCCAGGTAGATCCAGTTGCCCTCGAAGATGTGTTTCATCTCCAGTTCGAACAGCTCCGGGTCGGTGAACATGTCGCGACGGCCGCGATAAAGACCGTTCTCTTTATCGACCTCCATCATACCGCCCACTTTGGCTATCAGATTATCTTGCATGTCAGGCCCTCCTTATTGTTTGGTCCCAGATTAGAGAGCCCGCCAAAAGGCCACTATCCAGCCCTTGCCATTCTTTATCCCATATCTGCAGCGGATACAGTTGCAGCACGGGGCTAGGAAAATCGCATCCGGGCACCTTCGGCATACCGCACATCCCTGTGCATGCGCCGCTCCTGTGCATCCATGCACCCGCGGCATACCGCACATCCCTGCGCATAAAAAACGCCGTCAGATGACGGCGTAGGAAGGTTCGACTGCAGAAACAGGACAGTCGATTGCAGCACGACAACAACAATTCAGGTCAGCGTGGTCAGGAAACGCTCGTTGAGCTGGCGGTCATGATAGAAGATCGCTTTGCCCAGCTGCTCGGCGTCCCAGGTGACCGGTTCGTGATCGGGGTAGTGGTAGTCCCCGCCACAGAACACCTCGTTGCGGTTGCCGGACGGGTCGAAGAAGTAGATCGTCTGACCATGGGTCAGACCATGACGGGTCGGGCCGATATCGATGGAGGTATCGGTCATCGAGATCAGGTCACCGGCCCGCAGCACATCGTCCCAGGTCTCCAGGAAGAAGGAGGCGTGATGAAATTTTCCGGGCTCGGGATGATCGATAAAGGCAACGTCATGTGCCTTCATGCTGGCGGTCAGGAACTGCGCCACTCGCTTGCCGTCAGGGGCAACCACCTGTTCGGCCAGCTCGAAGCCCAGCACGTCACGGAACAGCGCCAGCGTCCGGTCCAGTTCGGTGCCGTACAGCAGACAGTGGTCGAAGCGCGTGGCTTTCATCCCCTTGAGGTCACGGGGCCAGGCTTCCGGGTTGCGGTTAGCCACGCCCCACTTGCCGGTCTGCTGCTTGCTGGCAAACAACTCGAAATGGTGGCCACTGGGTGCCAGAAAGCGAAGACGGCGCCCGCAATCCTTCAATTCACCGGCCGGAATTTCCTCAACGCCGCAACCGAACGTCTGCAGATCCTGATGCAACTGCTCGAGGATCTCTTCACTCAGGCACTTGAAGGCCATGAAATCCATGCCCGGCCGGTCCGCTTCACGTAACACCACCGAGAACTTGTCCACCTCGGTCCAGGCCTTCAGGTACACCCGCCCCTGGCTGTCCCGGTCCATCTCGACCAGGCCCAGCAGATCGACGTAATGCCGTAGCGCTTCATCCATATCCAGTACCCGGATCTGCACATGACCGGGACGCATCACACCCTTTCTCATAGCCACCTCTCTTATTGTTCGCTTTTGGCGGCGACGCTTCCGCCGCCGATGACTCGACTATTGCAGGTGCGTGTGCGGCATTAAATCCGATGGCTGCAAGCTTTATCCAATCCATGCAAACCAACCGCCGTTGCAGTTTTTGGACACAGCTGTGCACCTGGCGGCTATTGCCCACCCGGCCGCCTTCTTTCTAATCAACAGACCATAAAAATAACGACGCACAATGAGGTTTATCATGTTCAAGCCCAACAGAATGCTTACTGCCGTCGCGGCCGGTCTGGCCACCCTGTCCCTGAGCACAACGGTTGCGGCCAGCGACGAGCCGATCAAGGTCGGCATGATGCTGCCTTTCAGCGGTGTTTACGGCGCGCTGGGCGATGCCACCCGCAACGGCCTGAAGATGGCGCTGCAGGAGAAAGCCCCGCAACTACACGGCCGCAAGATCGAATTCATCGAGATCGATACCGAAGCCCGCCCCGAGCGCGCCCCTGAAATCTCCTCTTCGCTGCTCAATAACAGCAAAGCCGACTTCATCATCGGCCCGGTGCATTCGGGCGTCGCCATGGGCATGCTGAAAGTGCTGCGTGGCAAGGAGACGGTGATGATCGTGCCCAATGCCGGTGCCGGCCCGGTGACCGGTCCGCTGTGCGCACCGAACGTGTTCCGCACCTCGTTTTCCTCCTGGCAGCCGTCCTATCCGATGGGCGAGGTGGCATTGGACAACGGCTACCGGAAAGTGGTGACCATGAGCTGGAACTACGGCATGGGCAAGGAGAGCCTGGACGCCTTCGAAGAGTCCTTCACCGCCGGTGGCGGTGAGATCGTCAAGAAGATCCTGGTGCCCTTCCCGAAAACCGAATTCCAGGCCTACCTGTCCGAGATCGCCTCGATCAATCCCGATGCGGTGTTCGTGTTCTTCGCCGGCGGCGGCGCCGTTAAGTTCGTCAAGGATTACGATGCGCTGGGTCTGAAGGGCAAGATTCCGCTGCTGGGGGCCGGCTTCCTGACCGAGGGCACACTCGAGGCCCAGGGCAGCTCGGCCGAGGGCATCATGACCACGCTGCACTATGCCGATACCCTGGAGACAGCCGAGAACCTCGACTTCCGCAAGTCCTACCAGGCGCAGTTCGGCAAACCCTCCGATATCTATGCGGTACAGGGCTATGACACCGGCCTGATGATCGCCTCCGCCGTCAACCGGATGGGTGGCGATGTCTCCGATCACGCATCACTGATCAAGACCCTGGAGAACACCACCGTGGAGAGCCCGCGCGGTGCGTTCACCTTCTCCGCCGCCCACAACCCGGTGCAGAACATCTACCTGCGCACCGTGGAGGGCGGCGTCAACAAGGTGCTGTACGTGGCGTCCCCGGCGCTGAGCGACCCGGCCCGCGGCTGCAAGCTCTGATCCACAGCCGGGCGGCCCCGGCTGCCCGGCCTGTTCCAACCAACTGATCTGCGGGTTCTGTCATGACCACGTCCCTGTTTTTAGTGCAGCTGATCAACGGACTGCAGTATGGTCTACTGCTGTTCCTGATCGCGTCCGGCCTGACGCTGGTATTCGGCGTCATGGGCATCCTCAACCTGGCACACGGCTCGATGTACATGGTCGGCGCCTACCTGGCCTGGTATTTCGTCGAACATACCGGCAGCTTCGGCCTCAGCGCCATCCTCTCCGCCGCCATCGCGCTGCTGATCGGCATTCTGGTGGAGCGCACCCTTATCCGCCAGCTGTACCGGCGCAACCACCTGGACCAGGTGCTGCTGACTATCGGCATGATCTTCGTGTTCAACGCCCTGCAAAGCCTGTTGTGGGGCAACGATCCGCTGGGGGTCGCCGTGCCTGAGCCACTGTCCGGCGCGGTGCCGCTGACCGAGGTGCTGGAATACCCGGTCTACCGCATCTTCGTCGCATTGCTGTGCGTCGCCATCGCCGCGCTGATGTATTTCATGATCAACAAGACCCGTCTCGGCATGTTGATCCGCGCCGGTGAATCCAACCGCGAGATGGTCGAGTGCCTCGGCATCGATATCCGCAAGCTCTATACCATCGTCTTCGCCATCGGCGTGATGCTGGCCGCGGTGGCCGGCGTGGCCGCCGCGCCTATGTCCTCGATCGTACCCGGCATGGGTGAGCACATTCTGATCACCTGCTTCGTGGTGGTGGTGATCGGCGGCATGGGCTCGATCAAGGGGGCGCTGGTGGCCGCGCTGCTGGTCGGGCTGGTCGATACCTTCGCCTCGGTGCTGCTGCCCCAGCTGTCGAGCATGATGATCTACATCCTGATGGCGTTCATCCTGCTGCTCAAACCTCAGGGACTGTTCTCGTCCTGATCCGGAGTCCGTGCCATGCTTTTCAATAAACGTACCGAACGCTACTTCATCTGGCTGTTCTTTCCACTGGCCCTGCTGCTGCCGCTATTCCTGGAACAGAACACCTTCTACGTCAGCAAACTGACCAGCGTGATGATCTTCGCCCTGTTCGTGATGTCGCTGGATTACCTGGTAGGCCGTTGCGGCCTGATCACCCTGGGCCATGCGATGTTCTACGGCCTGGGCGGCTACCTGTTCTGGATGATCGCACCGGAATACGAGGCGGTGAACTTCTGGGTCTACACCTTCTACATCTGCATGATCGCGGCAGCCGTCGCGCTGGTGATCGGCTTCCTGGTGCTGCGCACCAGCGGCATCTACATGATCATGATCACCCTGGCTTTCGCCCAGATGACCTTCTACTTCTTCTCCGACTCGATCGAGTTCGGCGGCAACGACGGCCTGTTCATCTACGTCAAGCCGGAAACCAGCATCTTCGGGCTCAGCTTCTTCGACCTCGATAACCCGACCCACTTCTACTACCTCTGCCTGCTGTCGCTGTTCAATACGCTGGTGTTCTTCCGGCTGCTGATCCGCTCCCGCTTCGGCCGAGTGGTGGACGCCATCCACGAGAACCCGGGCCGGACCACGGCGCTGGGCTACAACATCTTCCTGTTCCGCCTGATGAGCTACGTGATCGCCTCGGCGCTGGGCGCCTACGCCGGCTACCTGTTCACCCTGCAGTACGGCTTCGTCAACCCGTCGATGCTGGCCTGGACCACCTCCGGCTCGGCACTGGTGATGTCGATACTGGGCGGCATGGGTTCCATCTACGGCGCCGTGCTCGGCACCTTCGTCTACGAAGGGTTGCACTACAGCCTCGAACACCTGACCGAACACTGGCTGCTGTTCATGGGCGCCCTGATCATCGCCATGGTGATGCTGTTCAAGAACGGCATCGCCGGATACATGGAGAAACTGCTGGAGAAACGCGTATGAATACCCAAGTCTCGCTGGATATCCAGGTGATGCTGGAAACCCAGGGCCTGTGCAAATACTGGGGCGGGCTCAAGGCATTGGACGGTGTCTCACTGCAGTTCTACGACAAACAACTGCACGGCATCGTCGGCCCCAACGGAGCCGGCAAAAGTACCCTACTGAACCTGCTCTGCGGTCATTACAAACCAACCCACGGCCGCATCATGCACAAGGGCGAAGCGATCGAGGCGATCAAGCCCCACGCCTTTGCCCGCCGCGGCATCGGCCGCAGCTTTCAAAAAACCAATATCTACCCGGGCGCCAGCTGCCTGGAGAACTGCTGCGTGGCGGTGCAGCGGCGTATGGGCGGCAACTTCAACCTGCTGCGCTCGCGTTACAGCCAGAAGGTGCTGGACGAGATCGCCAGCGATGCGCTGGACAAGGTGGGCCTGGGCGCCCGCCGCGACCAGATCGCCGCGCAGATCAGCTATGGCGAGCAGCGCCAGTTGGAGATCGCCATGGTACTGGCCACCGCCCCGCAAGTGCTGCTGCTGGACGAACCCATGGCCGGCATGGGCCACGAGGAATCCCAGCTGATCATCGAGCTGCTGAACAGGCTCAAGCGGGAGTACTGCATCGTGCTGGTGGAACACGACATGGATGCGGTGTTCGAGCTGTCGGACCAACTGACCGTGATGGTGGATGGCCAGCACCTGACCACCGGCACCGTCTCTCAGGTGCGCGATAATCCGCGCGTAAAAGAGGCCTATCTGGGACAGGGCGACGAGGTATTCTGACGATGACCAAACTGCTACAAGTGAAGGGGCTGCATACCTATTACGGTGAAAGCCACATCCTGCACGGTGTGAATTTCGACATTCAGCCCGGCCAGGCGGTCAGCCTGATGGGCCGCAACGGCATGGGCAAGACCACTACGCTGAAATCCATTCTCGGTCTGGTACCGCCACGCAGCGGCGATGTGATCTTCCAGGGCGAGGAGCTCAGTGAGCTGCCCACCTGGCAGCGCATGCGCAAGGATATCGCCTATGTACCCGAAGGACGCGGCATGTTCCACAACCTGACGGTGAAGGAGCATCTGGAGATGGCCGCCCGCGCCAACCGGAACGGCGAACGGAACTGGACCTACCAGCGGGTGCTGGAGACCTTCCCCCGCCTGCAGCAGCGGCTGAGCAACCTGGGCACCCAACTGTCCGGTGGCGAACAACAGATGCTGGCGATCGGCCGGGCGCTGGTCACCAACCCTGAGCTGCTGATTCTGGACGAGGCCACCGAAGGCCTGGCGCCGCTGATCCGCAAGGAGATCTGGCAGGTGATCCGCACCATCAAGGAGAGCGGCATCTCGACTCTGATCGTCGACAAGAACATCCAGGTGCTGAAGGAGCTGTGCGACCAGCATATCGTGCTGGTCAAGGGCCAGGTGGTGTTCAGCGCCGGCTCCGAACAGCTGATGCACAACCTGACAGAGGTCGAGTCCTATCTGGGTGTCTGAGCCCGGACTGCCGGGCTCGCCCGGTCGCGGACATCGACGCGCCAGTTGGGGGTTCTGCCAGCATATTGGTAGAATCCCCGATTCCGATGTTGGTTAAATGGATACCCTCAGATGCCCGCCGAGACAGACAAGATCACCGATGGTCAGCGCCAGGGAATCGGCTCCCTGGAGATCGGCCTGCGCATTCTGGATACCCTGGCCGAGTCGCCCAAGGCGCTGACCCTGAAGAACCTGTCCGAGCAGCTGGAACTGTCGTCCAGTCGGCTGCACAAGTACATGGTCAGCCTGATGCGTATGGGCTATATCGCCCAGGACAACGGCTACGGCTATACCCTCGGCAAGTCCAGCCTGACCCTCGGCGTCGCCGCCCTGAGCCGCATCGATCCCATCCAATCCGCTTTCGACGCCGCCGACCAGCTGAACCGCGACAGCGACAAGACCCTGTCGGTCACCGTCTGGAACGGTCATGCCCCGCTGGTGATCAAATGGCTGGACGCCAGCCTGCCGGTGGCGGTCAATGTCCGGCTGGGCATGGAGCTGTCGCCGTTCTATTCGGTTTCCGGCCGCATCTTCCTGGCCCACCTGCCCGAGGCGCGGCTCAACCAGATACTGGATGCGTTCTATAGCAACCCGCCAGCGCTGCCCCGCCACCAGGGCCAGACGCTTGACCGCAACGCCTTCGAGGCTCACCTGCGACAGGTGCGCGAGGAGAACCTCTGTTGCTTCTACGGCGATTTCCTTCCAGATATCAATGTGGTGGGCAGTGCGATCCTCGATATCAACGGCAACATTTCGTCGGTGATCAGCCTGATGGGCCTCAGCGGGGATATCGATGTGCGGCCGGGCAGCCGCTACAGCGAGATGGTGAAAAGCTGCGCCCGCCGCGTCACAGAAGCGATCTGCGGCCGCAGTCAGCGCCCGGAGCCCGGCTGAGCGGGCTTCGGCCGTCGAATCTCAGCGGCGCTGACGCAGGGTTTCGGAGGGCAGTTCGCCGAACATCTTGCGGTAGTCCGACGAGAAGCGCCCCAGGTGGGAAAAACCGTAGTCCAACGCGACTTCGGTTACGTTGCGGATAGCCGCATTGTTCTGCAACTCCTCCCTCAGGCTCCGGAGCTTGGACTGTTTGATGAACAGCTTGGGGGTGACATTGAAGTATTTGGCAAACAGGTTGTAGACCGTCCGCACACTGACGTTGGCCACCTGGGCCAGCTCCTCGACAGCAAGGTCGTCTCGGATGTGGGCTTCGATGTAGGCCATCAACTGTGAAAAACTGCGGTCATTGATCTGCATGTCAGGACCGGAGCCGGCATTGCTGTCGAACTGCTGCAACAGCTTGCGGATCAGGATATCGCGATAGGGTAGCTGCAGATGGCTCAGGTCCAGCTCGGTTTCGTTCGCCTCCAGCAGCAACGCATCGAGCAGGCGCATGAAGCCCAGCGACTGCTCGAGCTCAATCACTTTTCGCTCGAACCGAACTCCCGACGCGGGCACCCGGCCGGACTGCGCCAGGCACACCTCCTTGACCAGCTCTTCGGGCACCTTGACGATCACCTTCTCGCAATCGGCGGAATAGGCCAGATCCATCTGCTCGCCCGGATTCATCATCAGGGCCTGGCCACGGGTCAACTTGAGGTTCTCGTCGCGGAACAACCAGCGACACTCCCCCTGGGTCACTACCTGGAAATGATAGATACCCTGAAGCTCGGGGCAGCAGACCCGGACGTTATCACCATAACTGATGGAGGAGAGCCCGACCCCGGCAAAATCGCGATAGCGCAGCCGGGAGGCCGGTCGCCGGTCGCAATTCGAATCATTGAGCTCCAGCTTATGGTGGCCCACATGCTGGTTAACGTATCTGGACACTTCAAGCGGATGTGCCTGATCAAAGATCATGGCATTGCTGAGCACATTGGAGAACATCTGCCTCACTCTGCTTTTGTAATTATTATTAATCGGTTCATTATAGGTAAACCAAGAGTGGATGCAACGCTTACTTTTTGATCAGTTCTCCCCGACGCTTCAGGCGACCTTGTCCATCACGAACTCGATAAAGGCCCGGGTCTTCACCGGCAGGCTCTGCCGGTGCGGATACAGCATGTGCATGGTGCGGCCCTGCATCGACCACTCCGGCAGCAGCTGGATCAGTTCGCCACGCGCCAGCTCCTCCGTCACCACGTAGCGCGGCATGCAGCAGGCACCCAGGCCACGCTTGACCGCATCCACGGCGAAGCGGATCTCATCGGTACGCAGATGGGCGTGAGGCGTGAAGGTGACACCATGGCCATCGCCATCCTGGAAGCGCCAGAAGGCCGACCGCTTGAGCACCACCAGCGGCAACTCGGCCAGCTGTTCCGGCTGCGTCGGTTCCGGATAACGGTCGAGCAGTTCCGGCGTTGCCACCACCACCATCTCGGTCTCCATCAGCGGACGCGATACCCAGTCGTTGAGGGTGACCTTACCCAGCCGAAAGGCGATATCGATACTGTTCTTGACCAGGTCGACATTCTGGTTGCTAAGGAACATCTCCACCGTGATCCGGGGGTTGATCTCCATGAACTCGAACACCCAGTCCTTGACGTAGTGGTGGCCCAGCGTCAGCGGCGCGGTGATCTTAATATCGCCGGACAGCGACGACAGCTCGCTATTCACATCCTCGGAGCGCATCTCCAGCTCGGACATCACCGGCTCCAGGCTGTGATAAAAACGCTGCCCGGACTCGGTCAGGCCGAACTTCTTCGAGCTGCGGTGTACCAGCTTGTAGCCCAGCTGCTGTTCGAACGCCTGCAGGCGACGGGACAGGGTCGAGGTCGGGATATCCAGATAACGGGCAGCCGCCACCAGACTGCCCTTTTCGACCACTTTGATGAAGTAGTACAGATCCTGATAGTTCATAGTCTTATTCCCAAAAATGAAATCACAGCTTCCCGCGCATCCGCTAGATAAATATCCCTACCGACCTATATTGGTCAACAGCCAATGCGGATAATTTCGCAGCCATTAAGGGATCGTCCGCTGACATAGCGCTCCTTCACGGGTACGCCGTCAGGATATTCATAATGCCAAAAATAGAATCAACACCCCGGCTGAGGATAGGGTCACCGTGCTGAAGGTCGCCATCTCCTAGCGCCCGTATTACCCGCTGATTTGCCTTCTGGCTGCTCCCCCGCCGCGCGCATGGCAAACGCTGAGCCCAACCTACCCATTCAGGAAGCCTTATGACTTTGAAACTTTCCGTCGTCGACCAGTCCCCCGTGCAGGGCCTGCCCAGTGATCTTTCTCCAGTTGCCCTGACGGTCGATCTGGCCCGCGCCTGTGACCGCCTCGGCTATCACCGCTACTGGCTTGCCGAGCACCACAACAGCGTCAACTTCGCCGGCCCCTGCCCGGAGATTCTGATCAGCCATATCGCCAGCGTGACCGACCGTATCCGCGTCGGCAGCGGCGGTGTGATGCTGACCCACTACAGCCCTTACAAGGTGGCCGAACAGTTCAGCATGTTGGAAACCCTCTACCCGGGCCGTATCGACCTGGGTATCGGCCGCGCCCCCGGTGGCGACGGCCTGGCCAGCCATGCCCTCGCCTACCCGGCCCAGCCGGGCCTGGAAAACTATGCCGAACAGGCTTGGCTAGTGCAGCACCTGCTGCACCGAACCCTGCCGGAAGGCCATTCATACCAGCCCCTGCAGCTGATGCCAGGCCAACCCGCCACTCCGGAAACCTGGATGCTGGGTTCCAGCGGCGGTAGCGCCGGCCTGGCCGGGCAGGTCGGCATGAAAATGGCGCTGGCCCTGTTCATCAGTCCGGACTCGGCACCGCCCAGCGTGATCACCGAATACAAGCAGGCCTGGTACGAGGCCGGCCATGAGGGTGAGCCCGAAGCCAGCATCGCCGTTGCCGCCCTCTGCGCCGACAGTCGTGAGGAGGCTGAATACCTGGCCGCTCCGGCGGTGTACTGGAAAGTGAAAGCGTTCCGCCAAGGCGTCCGCGAAGTGCTGAAAAGCCCCGCCGAAGCAGTGCACCTGAAAAAGCAGCTGAGCCTGTCCGACCAGGCCTTCTTCGATGCGGTGTTGAACTCGATGATTTTGGGGACGCCGGAGGCATGTGCCGATCAGATCTGCCGCGTGGCGGACCGCTATCAGTCAGAGGAAGTGGGGATTGTCACGGTGACTCACGACTACCGCCATCGTCTGAGCAGTTATCAACGCCTGGCGGAAACGTTGATCGGCTAGTATTGATAACAGTTGTGCTTATCGGGATTCAGCGCTTGCAGTACTCTATTCAAATGAAGGCCCAAGTGCTGAGCCAACCCAAGACCTTCCCAAGACATCCAAAGCATAGAGGCACAGGCTAAACCCGCACTCTACCTTCAGCTGCTTACAGCATCCTATCTTTTTATCACCCCCGACCTGCGTGGCCCATCCAGCGCGGCCCAACGTCTATTTCGACAGTGCAAAAGTCATAACCTAGAACCCACAGCAAGCATTCGCAGAAACAAAAAGGGCCACCCCAAACCGACGAAGGGGCAGTCGGTTTGGGGTGGCCCGATTTGGGTTGGCTTGAGTAGATCAAGTCAACACGGTCAGGAAGCGATCGTTCAGGGCGCGATCATGGTAGAAGATCGCCTTGCCCAGCTGGTCGGTAGTCCAGGTCACCGGTTCATGGTCCGGGTAGTGGTAGTCACCGCCGCAGAACACTTCGCTGCGGTTGCCGGACGGGTCGAAGAAGTAGATGGTCTTGCCGTGGGTCAGGCCATGACGGGTCGGGCCGATATCCAGCGAGGTGTCGGTCATCGAGATCAGGTCCGCGGCGCGCAGCACGTCTTCCCAGGTTTCCAGCAAGAAAGAGGCGTGATGCAGCTTGCCCGGCTCCGGACATTCGATGAAGGCCACGTCGTGGGCTTTCTGGCTGACGGTCAGGAACAGTGCCGGCCGCTTGCCCTCGTCATCGATCACCTGTTCGGCGATGTCGAAGCCCAATACGTCCTGGAACAGTTTTGCCGTGCCTTCGATGTTCGGACCATACAGCAGACAGTGGTCGAAACGGGTGGCGCGCATGCCGGTCAGGTCACGCGGCCAGGCTTCCGGGTTGACCTGCTCCACGCCCCACTTGCCGGTCTGCTCCTTCTCGGCATAGATCTCGAACATGTGACCGGTCGGCGAATCGAAGCGCACCCGGCGGCCGCAGCCCTTCAGCTCGCCGGCGGGAATCTGTTCGACATCCTGGCCATAATCCTTCAGCGCCTGCTCGAGCTGCGCCAGCACCTCGCTGTTCAACACCTTGTAACCGACGAAATCCATGCCCGGCTGGTCCGCTTCGCGCAGCACCACCGAGAACTTGTCGACCTCGGTCCAGCCCTTCAGGTAGACACGGCCCTGATCGTCGCGATCGACCTCGATCAGCCCCAGCAGGTCACGGTAGTGACCCAGAGCCTCTTCCATATCCAGTACGCGCAACTGAATGTGTCCCGGACGCATTACACCTTTTTTCATGCTAATTACCTTTTATTGTTCTGTTGGTCTGGCTGATCCGCCGCATGGCAACTGACGGCTATCTCGGGCGGATCCGGTTTGATCAGCAAATCACCGCGGGCATACACCCGACAGGCCAGTACCGTGCCACCGGCCTCCTGTTCGGGAGAGACCCAGGCGCGGCTCATCCGTTTACTGAAGTAGTCACCCTGCAAGATGCGGATGCGGCATTTTCCGCAGCCGCCACCGCGGCAGCCCACCGGAATCAACTGCTGACCGGCGCGTTCCATCGCCACCAGCACGCTGATCTCCGGTTCCGCCTTGAAGCAGGTGTCACTGTCAGCCAGCGCCACCTGATGCGGTGTCTGCATCCCCGGCTGCGGATGCCGGTTGTTATGGTTATCCATCGGTTCAGACCTCACTCTTCGCCCTGACGGGCACCAGAAGCTCATCTGATCATCGGCTGTTCAAAACATCTGAACCAGCGGCTGCGATGGAAACATGCAATCCCGAATGCGGGTGTTTCCATCGCCGCCACCTGGTCAGATCCGCTTGAACAAGGCCGAGCGGGCCTGCTCATCAGCGCCATCGGCGGCGGTGAAGAAGCGTTCCATATGGATATCGCGCTCAAACAGGCGACCCTGCATCAGCGCCGTGATAGCGGCATCGATCATCGGCGGTGGACCACATAGGTAGGCCTTGTGGCCGTTGAACTTGCCGTCGAAATAGTCGATGGCGGCCTCGTGGACGAAACCGGTGAAGCCCTCCCAGTCATCCCCCACTTCCGGAGCGTTGAGCGCCGGGATGTAGTGGAAGTTGTCGTGTTGCTCAGCCAGCTGGAGATAGAGCTCGCGGTTGTACAACTCACTGACGTTGCGGGCGCCCTGGAACAGGTAGATCTGGCGCGGGTCGTTCTCCTCCAACAGTTCCAGCACCATCGACTGCGGGCTGGACACACCGGAACCACCGCCGATAAAGATCACATCCTGGCTGTCGGACTTGCGGGTGAAGAACTGGCCATAGGGGCCCGAGATATCGAGCGTATCGCCTACCTGCAACTGATCGTGCAGGTAACCGGTACCGGCACCGTTCGGCACCCGGCGCACATGCAGCTCGACGGTTCGGCTGTCGGACGGCTTGTTGGCGATGGAGAAGGCACGGCTGCCCTCCACCCCGGGGATGTGCAGGTTGACGTACTGACCGGCCTGGAACTCAATTGCGCCGTCCAGTTCGAACCAGATCCCCTTGATGGTCGGCGACAGGTCCCTGATCTCGGTGACGGTGCCGACAAAGTCGCGCACCGGGTAGCCGGCGAAATCCGGATCCACATCGATATCGGCTTCGAGCGTCAGGTCGGACTCCGGCTTGGCGCAGCAGGCCAGTACCACGCCCTCTTCGCGCTCGCTGTCCATCAGCGCAAACGGCGAGGCGTCACCCAGATCGACATCGCCATCGGTAACCGTGCATTTGCAGGTGCCGCAGGTCCCGTGGCCACAAGCGAACGGCAGCCACACACCCTGACGCAGCGCGGCATCGAGGATGGTCTGATCGTCATCGACCTGAATTACGTCGCCGGTCGGTTCAATGGTTACTTCATACGTCATAGCTATTACCTCCGGTTAGATACCGGCATTGCGGAAGCCCTTGAGCTCTGGCGTGACAAAGCGGAACAGGGACTTGTGGTCGGCACCCAGCTCGGCCAGGGTCTGGTCCGGCTGCGGATTGATCGGTTGGTTGTCCAGCTGCCACTGGGCGGTTTGCCAGTTGATCTGGCTGAACTCCGGATGCTGGCTGAACGCTTCCGGCAGCACGTTGGCGAGCACATCGCCGAAACGCATATCCGGCGACAGCGGGAAAGCCTTGGCAGCACAGAACATCAGGTGACGGTCCCAGCCGAAATAGACGACGATATTGCCGCCAAAGTTGGCCTTGGCATCCAGTACCTGGCCCTGATAGTTATCGGTAATCGCGTGTACAGGCATGTCGTGTACCTTCTTTACAGGGGCCGCCGACGGCGTCGGGCGCCGGCAGCCTAATTAACGTGCCGCGTGCCGATCAGGCGACGCCCTTCCACTTTTTCCAGCGCAGCTCGTCCGGCGAGCCTTTCATATCCATGTTGTCGGCGCCGACATTCATGCGGTAGTAATCGCGCAGGATGTCCTCGACCCCCGGGCCACCACAGTTGCCCTGGAAGATCTGGTGCACCGGCAGCCAGGACTGAACGAACTTCTCCGGCTCCTCCTCGAAGATGTCCTTACAGCCGTCGGAGCAGAAGTGGTAGCGCTCGCCGTTGTGGACGCAGTCGCGATAGGCGATCTGGGTCGGATCGTCCATTTCGGTGAACAGCATCGGGATCTGGCAGGTCTGGCACAGCTGCGGCAGGCCGGATGTGTAGAAGCGCTCACCCTTGGCTTCCATCTCCTTGGCCAGTTCCCAGCGCGGCCGGTAGTACTTGTCGAAGGTGTCCGGGTACTTGGCGGACAGCCAGTCCAGCTCTTCGTCGGTCGGAATCCAGGTGTGGAAACCGGCGGCATGACCGTGGGTGTAGAAGGTCCACCAGGCCTGATGGGAGATATGCTCTTTCTCCTTCTCGATCACGTCGGCGTACTTCGGCATGCGGATGCCATAGCGGGCCAGGTCCTTGAACAGCGCGCCGCCGGCCTCCTCGAAGTAGACCTCCCAGGCCTCCTTCCAGGACATCACCTTGTTCGGCAGCATGTAGTCCATCATCATCGAAACGATGGTCAGCAGGCGGGAGCCACGCCAGAACCACTTGTCGATCCACTTCTGCACGACCGGAACGTTGTCCTCGTGCTGCTCCAGCAGGAACTTGATGATCTCCAGCCCCAGGGTCATATGACGTGCTTCGTCGGACTGGGCCGAGAAACCAAAGGTCACAGTCGCCATATCGCCGTTGTGGGCGGCACCCGACATGAACGGCACGAACAGCAGGTTGGTCAGCACGTACTCGAACGAGAAGCCGATGGCGATCATGAACTCGAACGGACCGGCACTACGGGCATCATTGAAAAACGACTTCGGTACTGACAGGTACCACACGCGATCATGCATGTGGCTGTATTCCTGTAGCCCGTCGAAGAACTTGTTGTAATGGCTCATCGCGTGGATCTGGGTCTGCACGTGGCGCAGCTCATCCAGCGATTGCATCTGGCAGGCCACCCGGGCGCCGACGCCGCCGAACTGACGACCGACATGGGCAAAGCCCTGGTAGGCCTGGTACTCCAGCGGCGATACGCCGGTCAGGAACAGTTTCACCGCATTGACGTAGCGCGGATCGGACACATTCAGGTGACCATCGTTCTGGGCGAAGGCATCGAAGATGGCGTACAGCTTCTTCTCTTTCTCAGCCTGGTATTTCCAGTAGGCATCCATGGTCAGGCGGAACGGATCTTCCCACTTCGACCAGTCGGTAATCTTGATCCCTTCGAACTCCTCAAACGGGAACGCCTTGTTGCGATCCTCGTAGGAGAATTCCCAATCGAGATCACGCGTCAACAGGCGATATTTCTCTTTAATATTCAGTTTTTTAGCTGCCATGATCGGTCACCTTGTTATTATTCGTTCCAGTGCAGGGAAAGCGCGTCGTCGTCCTCTTCGACGTTACCGCCCAGGGTGATCAGGTTGACGTGCAGTTCCTGCACGTCCCAGTCGCGGCCCATCTTCTCTTCGACGGTCTCGCGACGAACCACCAGTCGGCCTTCCCGCTCGACACGTACCATTGCCGGCATGTGGATCACGGTGGAATCAGGGTTGTCCTCTTCGATCGCCTCGACGATGAAACGGGATTCCTCGTTATCCTGCAGTGCGATGTAAACCTTTGACATTTCCAATTCCCCTTACTTGAACAAACCGGCCTTGCTCAGGCGCTTATCCAGTGCTTCACGCGCCACCTGCAGCGCGCCCTCTTCCACCGCTTCATGGGCCACCAGAGACAGAGCCTCTTCGGCCTGGCCGCGCCAGTGGCTGATCCACTGTTCCAGCTGCAGCCGGTTCTCGTCGGACTCGGCGGCGGCGGTCTTCAGCACCGCGTCGACCCAGCGAGACGCGTCTTTGAACCAGACCTGCATGAACTCGGTCAGCATGCCCAGGTCCTGACCATCCTGCTGCGCCAGCTTGGCGTCGAACTGTTCGTAGATCAGGTTGTAGATCAGCGAATCCAGCACCACATCCTGGGCGATAAAGACCTCGAACCAGTCTTCGGTCACCAAGGTCTTCTCCAGGTAGCGGCGCACGCCCTGCCACAACGGATCGCTCATCCAGTAGGAGCGGGCCTCGCTCAGCGCATCGCCGGTATTGCCATCAAGTAACAGCCCGATACGGGAGACGTACTGGGCGATACCCAGGCGATCCATGCCGTCGAACAGCAGCGCCTGGGTGATGGCGGTACCGTTGCCGTAGGCGGAGCCGTACATGTTGTTGAGGTTGGCGGCATGCTCGACATGGCGTAGCGGCAGCAGGCAGCGGATCACCTTCTGTTTGGCCTCTTCCGGCATCCGCTCGGCCAGACCGCGCTTTTCGAAGAAGGCGTAGTTGTTCTCCGCCACTTCCTGCATCTTGGCGCGGGCTTGCACATAGGCGCCGTAGTAAAACTGGCGCGGATCGCGGAAGGCATACCAGTCGGCCATCTTGATCGCGGTGCGACGGGTATCGGTCAGCTCCAGCTCCGGCTGCCACAGCGGGCGATAGTGAAAATTCACTTCGGACTGGACGTCATAGGTCGCTTCCTGGTAGCGCGTTGCCGGCTTGTCGCCGAAGCGGCGTTCGATATGCGCAAAGGTATTGCGTACCGGTTCCAGCGTTGCCGTTTTGATTTCAATGGTCATCGGACTTTTCCCAGCTCGTCAGTTTGTTTTTATGATTCCGGACGTTCATGGTTGCGGGCCATCAGCGTGTCCTCGCCGTAGCGCCACTTCTCCATCTCCGCATCCACCGCCGCCATCTGCTGGTCCGTCATGTGAACCACCTCGTTACGACGACAGAAATGCTCGAAGGCACCCTGCGGCATCACCAGTTCGACAAACAGGCTCGGGTCACCAATGGCGAAGTCGAATTCAACGAAACGTGCCTCCGGCTCGCTGCGTACACGCACATATTTGACCAGCCGCTGAAAGTCCGGCCTGGTCGGTATATCGGTTCGCGTTTCTAGGTGAACGGTTGCCATACTGCCCCCTGTGATTTTTTGTTTTCGTCACTCCCACTTCAGCAACCGGCGTGCCAGCACCGGCACAGGAGGCCCAAAAAAAGACAACGAAACCATGCAACATATTGTTTTAATTCGATTTATTTTTTAGAAAAAAGATAAAAAATGCGCTCACCAAGACACTTCATGGGAAATTAGCGCTTGACGAATAGAGGGGGAGGGGTGATGAAATGATTAAAGCAAACAACAAAAATTAATGATTTGATGATGCCGTGCATAACCCTGTTCCACCCTGCCAAAACAGTTATGCGACGCCATCAATGCCACCCAATAAAATAATAAGGGGCTGACAAAATGAGTGAGGTAAAGGCGCTCCAGCTGCCCGAAATGGGCGATCTGGTCTCGCAGATTCAATTCGACACCGACCACGGCAAGATCTGGATGAACGAGCAGCGGATGCTGCTGATACACTCGGCTGTGATGGGGTCGTTGCGTAAAGAGCTGATCGACACCCTGGGCAAGGAGCGCGCAAAAGGCTTTTTAATGCGATTTGGTTACCAATCTGGGCTAAAAGACGCCGAAACAGCCTGTAAAGTGCGTCCAAACCTCTCCCAGGACGAGGCCTTCCTGGCCGGTCCGCAACTGCACGCACTGAAGGGGATGGTGAAGGTCGAACCGGTCACGCTGGAGTTCGATCTGGAACAGGGCAAGTTTGCCGCGGAGTTCAATTGGCGCGACTCCTACGAGGTCGAAATCCATATCCCGGAATATGGTCTGTCGGACGAGCCAATCTGCTGGGAGCTGATTGGTTATGCCAGCGGTTACACCACCTATTACATGGGCAAGAAGATGATCTTTCGCGAAACACAATGTGCGGGAATGGGTCACGATCATTGCCACATCGTCGGCAAACCTGCAGAAGAGTGGCCTGATCGCGAAGAGCTGGAACGCTATCTCCTGCCCGATCCGATCATCGAACAGCTGTTCGCTCTGCAGGCTGAGGTTTCAACCCTGAAGGAGAGTTTCCGCTCGCCCGAGGAGGAGGAGGACCTGCTGTTCAATTCGGTCGGCCAATCCGGCGCCTTCAAGAACGTCTGCCAACTGATCCGCAAGGCCAGCAAGAGTAAGGTGACCGTACTGCTGCAGGGTGAGACCGGCGTCGGCAAGGAGATTGTCGCCCGCGGACTGCACCAGTCCAGCGACCGCGCCGACAAACCGTTCGTGGCGGTCAACTGCGCCTGCATTCCGCCGGACCTGATCGAAGCGGAACTGTTCGGCGTCGAGAAAGGTGCTTATACCGGTGCCAGCCAGGACCGGGTCGGCAAGTTCGAGCGGGCCCACGGCGGCACCATCTTCCTCGACGAGGTGATCGAACTCTCGCCGCGCGCCCAGGCCACCCTGCTGCGGGTGCTGCAGGAGGGCGAGCTGGAGCGGGTCGGCGACACCCGCACCCGGCGGATCGACGTGCGGGTGGTGGCCGCCGCCAACGAAGACCTGGAACAGGCAGTCAACGAAGGGCGCTTCCGCGCCGACCTGTTCTACCGGCTCAACGTCTATCCGGTTCATATCCCGCCGCTGCGCCAGCGTATCGAGGACATTCCGCTGCTGATCGAGCATTTCCTGCAGAAATACCACGCCCTTTACAACAAGCGCACCACCGGGGTGACCGACAAAGCGATGCAGGCGTTAATGAACTATAAGTGGCCGGGCAATATCCGCGAACTCGAGAACATGATCGAGCGCGGCGTGATCCTGGCCGACAACAACCAGGCGATCGAACTGCACAGCCTGTTCCCGTCGTTGGCCGAGCCGAGCCACCCGCTCAACGTCATCAACCGTTCCGGCATGCTGACCGAAAGCCAGGACGATATCCCCCCGGCAGACAAGACAATGCTGCTGGACGACATGCTGAACGAGGAGTTCAGCATCGAACAGCTGGAAAACGACCTGATCCGCAAGGCGATGGACAAGGCCGATGGCAACGTCTCCCAGGCCGCCCGACTGCTCGGTCTGACCCGCCCGGCGCTGGCCTACCGGTTGAAGAAGCTGGACGAAGCCGGCTGATGCAAAACCACTGGCCGGGGTCTCTGCGCCCCGGTCAGCCATCCCCATTTCATGATCGAACCACCACTGAGGTACACTCTGCGGCCCGAATTCGCATGACCGCCGCCGCTTCCCATGAACCTGATACTGCTGTTCGAAGATGATTTCGTCGCCACCGACCGGGTGATACTGGCCGACCGCCGCTTCCACCATATCCGCCAGGTCCAGCAACCGGCGCTCGGCGACAGCCTGAAGGTCGGTTTGCTGAACGGCGAGATCGGCCGGGGGCTGGTGATGGCGATCGACGACCGCCAGATCGAGTTGGCGGTCCGGCTGGAGCGGCAACCGCCACGCCCGCTGCCGCTGACCCTGATCATGGCGTTGCCGCGGCCGAAGATGCTCAAGCGCACCCTGCAGAGCGCCACCGCGATGGGGGTCAAGCAGCTCTACCTGATCAACTCCTACCGGGTCGACAAGAGCTTCTGGTCATCGCCCTGGCTGGCCGACGGCAAGATTCACGAGCAGCTGCTGCTCGGCCTGGAGCAGGCCGGCGACACCCTGCTGCCACAGGTCCACCTGCGTAAGCGCTTCAAGCCGTTCGTCGAGGACGAACTGCCGGCGATCGCCGCCGACAGCCGGGCGCTGATCGCACACCCCTACCAGGCCGCCGAGTGCCCGGCGCCGCTGGATACCCCGACCACCCTGGCGGTCGGCCCGGAGGGCGGCTTTATCCGCTACGAGGTGGATAAGCTGATTGAAACCGGTTTCCAGCCGATCCATATCGGCGAACGGATTCTGCGGGTGGAAAACGCGGTGCCGGTGCTACTGGCCCGCTTATTCCCGATTTTTTGACCCCGGTCAGCTGTTCGGCAGAACAAACCGTCACAGTGCTTGACAGATTACAGAAATGTAATAAGAATAATTCGCATTAAACTTATTAAACCAGTGACCGGGACGTTCAAATCAGTATTATGAAAATCTCCATCAAGGCACTCTCCTGCGCCGCTCTGGCCACCTTGTTCAGCTTACCGAGCGCCCAGGCCGCCGACGAGGTCAACATTTACTCCTACCGCCAGCAGTTCCTGATTCAACCTTTGCTGGACGCATTCACCGAGGAAACCGGCATCGCCACCAAGGTGGTATTCGCCAAGAAGGGCCTGCTGGCCCGACTGAAACATGAAGACAAGAACTCGCCGGCCGACGTACTGCTGACCTCCGATATCGGACCGCTGTACGACGCCGTCGAACAGGGGCTGACCCAACCGATCCGCAGCGAGATCATCGATCGCAACGTGCCGGCCAAATACCGCGACCCGGCACACCAGTGGGTCGGCCTGACCTCCCGCTCGCGCATCATCTACGCCTCCAAGGAACGGGTCGAGGCGGGCGAGATCAGCCGCTACGAAGACCTGACCGACCCGAAATGGAAAGGCCGTATCTGTACCCGCAGCGGCAAGCACACCTACAACCTGTCGCTGATCGGTTCGATGATCGCCCACAAAGGCGAAGCGGAAACCAAGCAGTGGGTGGAAGGACTGAAAGCCAATCTGGCGCGCAAGCCGCAGGGCAACGACCGCGCCCAGGTGAAAGCAGTTAAAGAGGGTGTCTGTGATATCGCGCTGGGCAACTCCTACTACTTCGGCAAGATGATCACCAACGACAAGAAGCCGGAGCAGATCGAGTGGGCCCAGTCGGTCAACCTGATCTTCCCGAACCAGGATGACCGCGGTGCGCATATGAATATCTCCGGTGCGGCGATCACCAAGTATGCCCCGCACCCGGCCGCGGCCCAGAAGCTGATCGAGTTTCTGACCACCGAGAAGGCGCAGAAGCTGTACGCCGAGGTCAACTTCGAGTTCCCGGTGCGGCCGGGCACCGAGCGCTCCGAACTGCTCAACAAATACATGGGCGAGTTCAAGGAGGACGCTATCAACCTGCAGAAAGTGGCCGAACAGCGCAGCGCCGCTGCCAAACTGGCCGACCAGGTTGGTTTCGACAACTGATTGAAATCAGCTAATTAGCTAGTTGCTGGCTGATTGATGGCGGGGCCCCGGGGGGCTCCGCCTTTGCCGTATCTGGAGCACGATGAAAGCACTGCCGCTCGCCCCCAGCCTGCTGCCGCCGCGCAGCAACCGCCATCCCGGCCTGATGCGCTGGTACTTGTCTACCTGGCTGACCGCCGCGCTGGTCGCCCTGCCGGTGCTGTCCGTGTTCTACCTGGCGCTGTTCCCGAAAGAGAATATCTGGCCGCACCTGGTCGACACCGTGCTGCCGGTCTATGTCTGGACCACCCTGCAGCTGCTGCTGGGGGTCGGTACGCTGGCGGTGTTCCTGGGTGTCGCCACCGCCGGGCTGGTCACCCTGTGCCAGTTCCCCGGCCGGCGGATCTTCGAATGGGCCCTGCTGCTGCCGTTTGCGGTGCCGGCCTACGTGATCGCCTATATCTATACCGACCTGCTCGAGTATGCCGGCCCGCTGCAGGGCTTGCTGCGCGAGCTGTTCGGCTGGCACAGTGCCCGCGATTACTGGTTCCCGGAGATCCGCAGCCTGGGCGGCGCCATCCTGATGCTGGCACTGGTGCTTTACCCCTACGTCTACCTGCTGGCGCGCGCCTCCTTCCTGGAGCAGTCCAACAGTCTGCGCGACGCCAGCCGGATGCTCGGCTGCAGCGGCTGGACCAGCTTCCTGCGCATCACCCTGCCGATCGCCCGGCCGGCGATCGCCGTCGGCCTGGCACTGGTATCGATGGAGACCCTGAACGACTTCGGCACGGTGGACTTCTTCGCGGTGAAAAGCTTGAGTGCCGGCATCTACGACACCTGGCTGAACATGGGTAACCTGGGCGGCGCGGCGCAGATCGCCAGCCTGATGATGATCTTCGTGGTGATGCTGATCAGCCTGGAGCGGATCGCCCGGGCCCGCCAGAAGCAATACCACGGCAGCGACCGTTTCCAGGCGCTGAATACCATCCGGCTGCGCGGCTGGAAAGCGGCGGCAGCGTTCAGCCTCTGCGGCGCGCCGGTACTGTTCGGCTTCCTGTTGCCGGTGATCGTACTGGCCGGCTATGCCAGCGACCACCTCGACCAGCTCTGGCAGCAGGATTTCCTCAGCTACGCCAGCCACAGTTTCAGCCTGTCGGTGATGGCGGCGCTGTGCACCATCGCCATCGCCCTGCTGCTGGCCTACAGCAAGCGACTGCACCAGAAACGCAGCCTGCAGCATGCCGCCAATCTGTCCAGCCTCGGCTACGCGATGCCGGGCGCGGTATTGGCGATCGGCGTGATCATCCCACTGGCGGCGTTCGACAACGCCGTCGACCAGTGGCTCAGCAGCCACTTCGGTATCTCCACCGGCCTGCTGCTGAGCGGCACCACCTTCGCCATCGTGTTCGCCTACTCGGTGCGCTTCCTGGCGGTGTCCACCGGGGCGATCGATTCCAGCCTCAGCAAGGTCACCCCGTCGATGGATATGGCGGCCCGCTCGCTGGGCCACAATCCGATGCAGACCCTGCTGCGGGTGCACCTGCCGCTGATCCGCGGCGGCATCCTGACCGCCGGCCTGGTGGTGTTCGTCGACTGCATGAAGGAACTGCCGGCCACGCTGATTCTGCGACCGTTCAATTACGATACCCTGGCGACCTTCGTCTACCAGTATGCCTCGGATGAGATGCTGGAGGAGTGCGCGCTGGCGGCCCTGTTGATCGTGCTGGTCGGGGTGATTCCGGTGATCCTGCTGAGCCGCACCATCACCGCTACCCGGCAACAGAAGGTTAGTTAACAGCGATAAGCGGCAAGCTGCAAGTTCGCTTGCGACTTGCCTCAGCTGCTTCAAACTACGCCTGCACCCGCCGCACCGCCTCCTGCCACTGGGCGTAGAACCAATCACGGCGCTCCTTGCTCATGGCCGGTTCAAAACTCTTGTCGCAACACCACATGGCTTGCAACTGCTCGAGGGAGGCGAACACCCCCGCCTGCAAGCCGGCCAGATAGGCGGCGCCCAGGGCGGTGGTTTCGATGATCTGCGGGCGATCGACCCGGGCGCCGAGAATATCGGCAAGGAAATTCAGCACCCAGTTGTTGGCTACCATGCCACCATCCACCCGCAACGTGGTGGGACGCACCCCATCGCTCTCCATCGCTTTCTGCAGATCCTTGGTCTGGTAACAGACCGACTGCAGGCCTGCCGTGACGATCTCCTTGATGCCGGTATCCCGGGTCAGGCCAAAGATGGCGCCGCGGGCATTCGGGTTCCAGTAGGGCGCCCCCAAACCGGTGAAAGCCGGCACCATGAAGACGCCGTGGTCCAGCGGGGTCTGCTCGGCCAGGGATTCCGTTTCCCCGGCGCCCTTGATCAGCTGTAAGCCGTCGCGAATCCATTGAATCGCCGCGCCGGCAATGAAGATACTGCCCTCCAGGGCGTAGGTCGGCGTGCCGTTGAGGCGATAGGCAACGGTGGTCAACAGTCGGTTGGCCGACCTCAGCGCCTTATCGCCGGTATTGAGCATAAAGAAGCAGCCGGTGCCGTAGGTGCTCTTGGCCATACCTTCGGCGAAACAAGTCTGGCCAAACAGCGCGGCTTGCTGATCACCGGCGATCCCCTGTACCGGCACCGAAGCCCCCAACAGCTCGGCGTCTGTCCAGCCGAAATCGGCGGCGGAATCCATCACCTCCGGCAGCAGGGAGGCCGGGATATCAAACAACTCCAGCAACTCGCTGTCCCACTCCTGAGAGTGGATGTTGAACAGCATGGTCCGCGAGGCGTTGGTGGCATCGGTACGGTGGACCTTGCCACCGGTCAGCTGCCACAGCAGGTAGCTGTCCACGGTGCCAAATGCCAGTTCACCGCGCTCTGCCCTCGCGCGCGCTCCAGGCACCTCATCCAGCACCCAGCGCAACTTGGTGGCGGAAAAATAGGGATCGATCAACAAACCGGTTTTGCTGCCGACCAGCTCCTCCAGCCCTTGCTCGGCAAGGGATTCGCAATAGCCGGCGGTACGCCGATCCTGCCAGACGATGGCGTTGTAAATCGGCTTGCCGCTCTGGCGATCCCATACCAGGGTGGTTTCCCGCTGGTTGGTGATGCCGATGGTGATCAGCTCTTCAGCACCGATGCCGTTTTCCCGCAGCACCTGGCGGCAGGTACGCAGCACGGTCCCCCACAGATCGTCCGGATTGTGCTCCACCCAGCCATCTTCGGGAAAGATTTGCGGGAACTCCTCCTGGGCAATGGCATGGACCCTTCCTTCTCGAGTGAAAAGCACGGCCCTGGAGCTGGTGGTTCCCTGATCAATCGACAAAATGTAACCGGACATGAACATTACCCTTATGCTTATTATGTATGTTCTAATTTTTTCGATAATGCATCATTTGGAATACCAGGGCAATTTGCTTTTTCCAAAGCGATCACGACCAGCCCCAGCGGTCGCTGTGCCAAAACGAAAACGGATATGGGATAATCCAGCCGTTTCAATCCCTTATGTACCGCCGTAGCAAAACTCGCGGGCCGCATGAGGCAGTGCAACCGACCAAGATGAGCAAAAGGTTATACCGGTATGTCGCAGAGCCAACGCCAGCATCAGATCCTGGAGCTTATTCAGCACAAGGGGTTCGTCAGCATCGACGAACTGGTCGAGCACTTTAAAGTCACCCCGCAAACCATCCGGCGCGACCTGAACCAACTGGCGGATGCCGACAAGATCCGCCGCCATCACGGTGGGGCCGGAGTGGAGTCCAGTACCGTCAACGCCTCCTACCAGTCGCGTAAGATCATGAACCTGGCAGCCAAGGAACGGATAGCGGCCGAGCTGGTGAAGATGATTCCGGACGGCGCCGCACTGTTTATCAACATCGGCACCACCACCGAGACCATCGCCAAGGCGCTGCTCAACCACCGTGACCTCAAGGTGGTTACCAACAACATCCACGTGGCGTCGATCCTGTCGGCGAAAGAGGACTTCACCGTGATCATCGCCGCCGGCGAGGTGCGCCATCGCGATGGCGGCATCATCGGCGAAGCAACCTGCGACTTCATCAGCCAGTTCCAGATGGACTACGGCATTATCGGTATCAGCGGCATCAGCCTGGACGGCTCGCTGCTTGACTTCGATTACCGGGAGGTGAAGGTGGCCCAGGCGATCATCGAACACTCCCGCCACGTGATTCTGGCGGCGGACCACACCAAGTTCGGCCGCAGCGCGATGGTCAAGCAGGCCAATATCTCCCAGGTCAGCCACCTGTTTACCGATGAAGCGCCGCCCGCCGAGATCGCCGAGATCCTGGACGCAAACAATATCAGCACCCATGTCGTCTAAGGAACCTGCGAACAAGTCCCTTGGGCCTCTGGCTTTCGGAGCGGTCAGAGATCAATACCCACACGCAAGGGCATAAAGGCCACGATTGCAGGCGTACTGGTTGTCCCCGGCGCGCCGGCCGGACGTAAATCGTTAACGCAGAGCTTTGATCGCCCGGGTGCCGGACCACCGAAAGCCCCCTCTCAGCGGTAAGAGCGGCACCTCCACTTCGCCTCCTCCCTGCCCGCGCGGAACTTCGCCGGGCTTTCCAACCTATTGTTTTATAAGCGCCTTACAAGATTGTCGTCGGCATAGAGCATACCGGCGCAAATCCTCACGCCCCTTAATGTTCGTTTTTTATTGATTTTGTTCGATATAGAACACTATATTAAATGAAAGCGAACATATTGCGATTCAACCTGAACGCAGTCCGGCGCTGAATTGCAGTATCCGGCAAGACGATCACACCGAGGAGAGAACGGAGATGAGCCTGAAGCACGAGATCTACGACCTGCTGGTGGTAGGCGGCGGAATAAATGGAGCCGGCATAGCGGCCGATGCGGCCGGACGCGGCCTGAAGGTCGTGCTGTGCGAAATGAACGATCTGGCTTCGGCGACCTCATCCAATAGCAGCAAACTGATTCACGGTGGCTTGCGTTACCTGGAGTACTACGAGTTCCGCCTGGTGCGCGAAGCGCTGGCCGAGCGAGAGGTATTGCTGAAGAATGCGCCGCATATCATCTGGCCGCTGCGCTTCCGCCTGCCGCACCGCCCCCATCTGCGTCCGGCATGGATGATCCGTGCCGGCCTGTTCCTTTACGATCATCTGGCCAAGCGGGTGACCCTGCCGGCATCCAAAAGCTTGACCTTCGGTAGCGACAGCCCGCTGATTGCCCAGATCAGTCGCGGCTTCGAGTACTCCGACGGCTGGGTGGACGACGCGCGCCTGGTGGTTCTGAATGCCCAGGCCGCCCGGCAGAAAGGGGCCGAGATCCATACCCGCACCAAATGCATCAGCGCCAGGCGAACGGCCGATCTCTGGGCTGTCACCCTGCAGAACACCCTGACCGGCGAAACCCATGAGCTAAAAGCACGCGCGTTGGTCAACGCCGCCGGCCCCTGGGTATCCAGCCTGTTCGGCGACGTGATGGCGACCAAGGCCCCGAAGAGTATCCGCCTGGTGAAAGGCAGCCATATCATCGTGCCGCGTATCCACAACGAACCGGAAGCCTACATCCTGCAGAACGAAGATGGCCGCATCGTATTCGTGATCCCGTACGAGGACCGCTTCTCGCTGATCGGCACCACCGACGTGGAATACCAAGGCGATCCCGCCGAGGTGGCGATCAGCCAGGATGAGGTGGAGTACCTGGTGGCGGTAACCAACCAACACTTCAAACGGCGGATCAGCGCCCAGGACGTACTAAGCAGCTACTCCGGGGTACGCCCACTTCTGGATGACGAAGCCGACTCGGCCCAGGCGGTGACCCGCGACTACACCTTCGAGGTGGACGCACCCGGCCAGCAGGCGCCGCTGCTGTCGGTGTTCGGCGGCAAGATCACCACCTACCGAAAATTGTCCCAGGCGGCGGTGGACCAGCTGAGCGAGTTCTTCCCCCAGGCGGGTCCCCAATGGACCGCTGACGCGCCGCTGCCGGGTGGTGACTTTGACAGTCAGCCGCAGCTGCAGATGGACCTGAAAAAGCGATATGGCTGGCTTCCCCAGCCGTTGGTCAAGCGTTATGTGCGCAGCTACGGCACCCTGACCCACCAGTTGCTGAAAAACTGCAACGGCCCGAACGATCTGGGACAGGACTTTGGCGCCGGCCTGCACGAGGCCGAAGTGAACTACCTGATCGAACAGGAATGGGCTCAGACGGCGGAAGATATTATCTGGCGCCGGACCAAGTTCGGCCTCTACCTGAACGAAGCGCAGATCGAGCATCTGGCCCGCTTCATCAACCACCACCCCGGTTTACAGGAGTTGCGGGCGGTCTCTTGAGCGGAGCGGCCGGGACTCACGCCCTGAAATATCCGGGAGCCGCAGGGTTCTCCCCCCAATCACCCGGCGTGTCAGCGGCGCGCCGGCGGGGCCGACTTTGCCTGCAGAAACTCCCTGATCTTAATAACGATAAAAGAAGGCGGGTAATGCTATGTCTATCAGAGTTGCAATCAATGGTTTTGGCCGCATCGGCCGCAATGTCCTGCGCGCCCTGTACGAGGGGGGCTACCGGGATCGGATACAGGTCGTTGCGATCAATGACCTGGGCGATGCGCGGATCAATGCCCACCTGACCCGGTTCGATACGGTACACGGCAAGTTCGCCGGCAGCGTCGAGGTGGACGGCAGCGAACTGCTGATCAACGGCGACCGGATCAAGACCTACTCGGAACGCAACCCGGCGGCACTGCCCTGGGCCGTGCTGGATGTGGATGTGGTCTATGAGTGCACCGGTCTGTTTACCAGCCGCGACGCGGCGGCGGCGCATATCGAAGCCGGCGCGAGAAAGGTGATCATCTCCGCACCGGCCAGCGGCGTCGATGCCACCGTGGTCTACGGCATCAACCACCAGCGACTGCGTGCCGATCATCAGGTCATCTCCAACGCCTCCTGCACCACCAACTGCCTGGCGCCGATCGCCCACCCCCTGCATGCGGCACTGGGGATCGAGAACGGCCTGATGACCACCATCCATGCCTACACCAACGACCAGAACCTGAGCGACGTATACCACCCGGATCTCTACCGCGCCCGCGCCGCGACACACTCGATGATCCCGACCAAAACCGGTGCGGCAGCGGCTGTTGGCCTGGTACTGCCGGAGCTGAACGGCAAGCTGGACGGAATGGCAGTGCGAGTACCCACCATCAACGTATCCCTGGTGGATCTGAACTTTGTCGCCAGTCGCGACACCAGCGTTGAGGAGGTGAACGCCATTATCAGCGAAGCCGCCCACGGTGCGCTGAAAGAGATATTGAAGGTCAACAGCCTGCCGCTGGTCTCCGTAGATTTTAACCATGAGCCGGCCTCGTCGGTGTTCGACGCCAGCCAGACCAAGGTGAACGGTCGCCTGGTGAAGGTGATGGCCTGGTACGACAACGAGTGGGGCTTTTCCAACCGCATGCTGGACAACACCCTGGCCCTGATGCAAGCCGTTTAACCTGAACAGGCCGTCATTATGCAACGCAGAACAAAAATTGTTGCCACCCTGGGGCCCGCGACCAGCAGCCCCGAAGCGATCGAGCAACTGGTTATCGCCGGCGTGAACGTGGTCCGCCTGAACTTTTCACACGGCTCGGCACAAGAGCACCAGGCTCGTGCCACGCTAGTGCGGGAATTCGCCGAAAAGCATGGCCGTTTCGTCGCCATCCTCGGCGATCTGCAGGGACCGAAGATCCGTATCGCCCGCTTCCGCAACGGCAAGATCCAGCTGGAGCAGGACCAGCCGTTTATCCTCGATGCCGCCCTGGACGCCGATCAGGGCGATGCAACCCGGGTGGGGATCGATTACAAGGCGCTGGTCAGCGACAGCCGTCCGGGCGATGTTTTGCTGCTGGACGATGGCCGGGTCGAGCTGGTGGTGCAGCGGGTGGAAAACCAGCAGATCCACTGCGCGGTTCAGGTAGCCGGTCCGCTCTCCAACAACAAGGGGATCAACCGCCAGGGGGGCGGACTGTCCGCAGCCGCGCTGACCGACAAGGACAAGCGCGATATCCAGCTGGCCGCCGATATCGATGTCGATTACCTGGCGGTCTCCTTCCCACGGAATGGCCAGGACATCGAGTACGCCCGCCGGCTGCTAACGGCTGCCGGTAGCGATGCCGGCATCATCGCCAAGATTGAACGGGCTGAAGCGGTAGCGGACCACGCCGTGCTGGACGAGATCATCGCCGCCTCGGACGGGGTGATGGTGGCGCGTGGCGACCTGGGGGTCGAGATTGGCGATGCCGAGCTGATCGGCGTGCAGAAGCACATCATCGAACGGGCGCGCACCTTCAATCGGGTGGTGATCACCGCGACCCAGATGATGGAGTCGATGATCCACAGCCCGATGCCGACCCGGGCGGAGGTGTTCGACGTCGCCAATGCGGTACTGGACGGTACCGATGCGGTGATGCTGTCGGCCGAAACCGCCGCCGGCGACTATCCGATCCAGACCGTCGAGGCGATGGCGCGGGTGATCGTCGGTGCCGAACGCCATCCGATCAACCGCCGCTCGAAGCACCGCATCAATGAGGCCTTCGAACATATCGATGAGACCATCGCCCTGTCGGCGATGTATGCCGCCAACCACCTGGAAGGGGTCGGCGCGATCATCTGTATGACCGAAAGCGGCGCCACACCGCTGCTGATGTCGCGAATCCGCTCCGAGCAGCCGATCTTCGCCTACTCCCGTCACCCGAAAACCCAGCGCCGGGTGGCGATCTACCGGGGTGTAAAAACGGTGCCGTTCAACAGCGAAAACATCCCCAACGCCGAGATCAACCAGCGCGCAGTGGACGAGCTGGTACGACGGGGTGTGGTTAAAGAAGGCGACCTGGTGATCATCACCAAGGGTGATTACGTCAACGCCCAGGGCGGGACCAACACCCTGAAGGTGGTCCGGGTCGGCAAAAACATTCAGTAGGGATGCCGCAGCAACAGAGAGCACAACCATGCAATCGGTACATAAAAACAACAGTCCCGAAAAGAAGGCCGTTCAGACCGCACCTGCGGCCGAGGTAGACAAGCGTAAGGTTGCCGAAGAACAGGCGCGGCAGAAACTGAAGCGGCTCAGTCGAGAGACCGTTGACTGCTCCTCCTACGACTTTTAACCACGGCCGGAGTATCCATCACCATGGCTGCATTGATTAAAAATATTATCGCCCGCGAAGTACTGGATTCCCGCGGCAACCCCACTGTGGAAGCGGATGTAATCCTGGAATCCGGCGCGCAGGGTTCGGCCTGCGCGCCGTCCGGCGCCAGCACCGGTTCCCGCGAAGCGCTGGAACTGCGCGATCAGGACCCGCAACGTTATCTCGGCAAGGGGGTGCAAAAGGCGGTCGCCAACATCAACCAACAGATCAGCAAGCTGTTAAAGGGGTTTGATCCGGAAAATCAGACCCTGGTGGATACCATGCTGATCGAGAAAGACGGCACCGCCAACAAATCCTTTTATGGCGCCAACGCGATCCTGGCGGTCTCCCTGGCGGCGGCCAAGGCGGCGGCGGCCGACAAAGGCATTGAACTGTATCAGCATATCGCCGAACTGAACGGCACGCCGGGACAATACCGTATGCCGCTGCCGATGATGAACATCATCAATGGCGGCGAACATGCCGACAACAATGTGGATATCCAGGAATTCATGATCCAGCCGGTGACGGCGGGCAGCTTCCGCGAAGCGCTGCGCATGGGCGCCGAGATCTTCCACCACCTCAAGGCGGTATTGAAAGGGCGCGGCCTGAACACGGCGGTCGGTGACGAAGGCGGCTTCGCCCCGGACCTGGCCTCCAATGAGGAGGCGCTGGCGGTGATCAAGGAGGCGGTGAAGGCTGCCGGCTACGAGCCGGGCCGGGATGTGACCCTGGCACTGGACTGCGCCGCCTCCGAGTTCTACCGCGAGCAGCGCTATCATCTCGACGGCGACGGCAAGTCATTTACATCGGCGGGGTTTGCCGAATACCTGGCAACCCTCTGTGCGGCCCATCCGATCAGCTCGATCGAGGACGGCCTGGACGAATCCGACTGGCAGGGCTGGCAACAGCTGACCGCGCTGCTGGGCGATAAGATACAGCTGGTGGGGGACGACCTCTTTGTCACCAACGCCGAGACCCTGCAACAGGGGATCGAACGCGGTGTGGCCAACTCGATCCTGATCAAGTTCAACCAGATCGGTACCCTGAGCGAAACCCTGGCGGCGATCCGCACCGCCCAGGCGGCCGGCTATACCGCGGTGATCTCCCACCGCTCCGGCGAAACCGAGGACACCACCATCGCCGATCTGGCCGTGGGCACCTGCGCCGGCCAGATCAAAACCGGCTCCCTCTGCCGCTCCGACCGGGTCGCCAAGTACAACCGCCTGCTGCGTATCGAAGAACAGCTGGGTAGTGCCGCCCTGTTCCGTGGCCGGGCGGAGATCAAGGGACAATGAGCAAAGGAGATCAAGAGATGCGACAGAAGCTCGTCATCGGCAATTGGAAGATGAACGGCGATCGCACCCGCAATGCCAAGCTGATCGCCAGCCTGGCAAAGGGGCTGCACGGCCATGACAGCTGCCGGATAGTTATCTGCCCGCCCTTCCCCTACCTGTTGCAGGTAAGCGACGGGTTGGTCAATCGCCATATCAGCCTGGGGGCGCAGAATGTCAGCCAGTACGACCAGGGCGCCCACACCGGTGAAGTCTGCGCCGCCATGCTGGCGGAGATGGGCTGCGCTTACGTACTGCTCGGCCACTCCGAGCGGCGCCAGGACAATCGCGAATCCGATGCCGAGATCGCACAGAAGTTTGCCATGGCCTTGGCAGCAGGAATCAGCCCGGTGCTCTGTGTCGGTGAAAGTCTGGCCCAGCGCCAGGCGGATCAAACCGAGACGGTGGTTGCCGGGCAGATCCGGTCGGTGATCGATCAATTGGGTATTGCAGCCCTCACAGGCGCCATCATCGCCTATGAACCGGTCTGGGCGATCGGTACCGGTGAGACCGCAACCCCGCAGCAGGCCCAGGCGGTGCATCTGGCCATCCGCAACCTGATTCGAGAGTACGATCCCGCAATGGCGGAGCAGCTGCCGATCCTCTATGGCGGCAGCGTCAAAGCGGATAACGCCGCCGCTCTGTTCCAACAGGATGATATCGACGGCGGCCTGATCGGCGGCACTTCACTGGACGCCGAAGCCTTTATCCAGATCTGCCGGGCCACCGCTTAAAAAGTCCTGGTAAATAAAGTCATCGATCGGTTCCTGATGAACCAGCCTTCACCCGTATATCCTCGGTCCTTTCTTACAATACGGGTGAAGGCATTTTTTCCAGCCATGTTTGCTAACTCTGTAGCAGCGGGCTCCGACCGCGACAGGGCCTTTAGTTCTTTATCCCAAGTTCACGCAAGCGCTTATACAGCGTATTTCGGCTGATCCCCAGTGCCTGCGCGGTACGGGAGATATTGCCCTTGTGCAGGGTATAGGCACGCAAGGTTTCATCGGAAACGCTGGAAGCTGTCGGCACCACTGGCTCGGCCGCCTTCGGGCTGGCCAGCTGTGGCGGCTCTTTGGCCGCCGCCGGTTCCTGGTCCGCCTCGGCGAAAAAGTCGTCCGGCAGGTGCCAGGGCTGAATTTTTTCATCGCCCGCCATGGCCAGCGCAATCTGCATGACACTGATTAACTGGCGGATATTTCCCGGCCAGCCATGACGCAATAACAGCTGCATCACCTCGTCAGACAACGCTTCCGGTTGACTCTCTTCACGATTGAACCGATGGACCTGACGGATAATATCCGCCTTATCGCCACGCTCGCGAAATGGCGGCAACTCGAGGTTCAGGCCGCTGATACGGTAGTAGAGATCCTCGCGAAACTCACCACTGCTGATCCTCTCTTTCAACGACCTTTTCGAGGAAGATATTATTTTTATATCTACCTCATAGGATGTATTCGAGCCCAACGGACTGACTTTTCGCTCTTCAAGAACCCGTAGAAAACGGGTCTGGGCGGCGGCCGGCATTTCACCGACCTCATCCAGGAACAGGGTGCCTCTGTGGGCCTTACGGATTAAACCGGCCGAGCCGATATCATCCCGGTCATAACCGAACAGCTCCGACTCGATCTGGTTTTCCGGAATGGCCGCGCAGTTGATCACCACCAGCGGAAACGACCGCCGGCTGCTGGCCTGGTGCAGGGCCCGGACAAACGCCTCCTTGCCGACCCCGGTCTCACCGTGGATCAGGATCGGTATATCCTTCTCCATGATGGTCTGGGCCATGCGGATACAACGCTCGACTTTTACATCGCCGAAGCTGATCTGTTCCAGCGTCGGGCCCTGATGCTCCTGCACCTCCCGCTGCACCCTGTCACGAAAGTCGGGCGCGATGGCGTGGCTGGTGGTGGGACGTTTGACCATGGCGAACATCTGGTACTTGCCCAGGGCATAGACCGCGATCGGTTCCCCCTCCGGATGGTTCTTCAGGTCGAACAGCCGGCAGCCGAACACCTCCTCCACGTTGGTCAGCGCCAACTCGAAGCGCAGCAGCATCTCGGCCCGACGGTTGGCGGAGATGATGGTGCCGTTCTCGTTGAATGCGATCAGGCCAGCCCACTGGCTGTCCAGATTATCGGTATTGGTGTTGAAGGTCATCAGGAAGTCGTCGCTGCCGAACTTGCTGATAATCAGCCGGTTCTCCACCGACTGGGACATCATCTTCACCATTCCCAGGGTATGGGCCTGGGGCAGGTAGGCATCGCTGGATACATCCAGCACCGCCAGCAGTTCATTGTTGGTGTCGTAGATCGGCGCCGCCGAGCCGATCATGAAGCGGTTGGTTTTCAGATAGTGTTCGTCGCGCTGGACCTGGACCGCCTGACCGGTGGCCAGTGCCGTGCCGATCGCATTGGTGCCATTGATCCGTTCCGACCAGTTGACGCCCTCGTCAAAGCTGTGACGCTTGCGGTTATCCACGAAGCGGCGGTCGCCCCAGCAGTTCAGCACCTGCCCCTGCTGATCGGCCAGCATGATCAGGCAGCTGGAGTTGGCCAGGATATTTTCGTAGTAGGGCAACACCTCATGATCGGTGGTATCGATCAGGAAGTGGTGCTGATGCTGCAGCTCCTTCAACTCCCCCTTGGAAGCGGACGCCGCGGCCGGGCCGGCTTCCGGATCCAGGCCGTAGTCGTCGCAACGCTGCCAGGATGCCTTGATCAGAAGGTCGTGGCCTAAGGTGCTTTTATTATCGTTTTTCATCGCCCCGTCTCTGCAGCCAGCACCGGTTCGGGCCTGCCCTGCATTTTCGTTTTGTGGTGTGCACTGCGTTGAACACTGCCACAGACTGTTCAGTATATCTGCTCAAAACTGTTCAGGACCACTGTTTAATTGAACAAAATGATTAAAAAGTGAAGGCCATCTTGCGTACGCGAAACATCACGCAACCGCACAAAACCCTTTAATAACAATAACTTAAAAAAACGTGAATTTTTTGTTGCGTTGTTTTTTTCAGCAATGCAATGATCGGAATTCGAATTCGAACATTGCTGTACTTTGACACGGGTTGGAATTCACCTCCTGGCGGGCGGCACGCGTGAGCCAGGGGGGCGTTGAAAAAGAATAATAAAGGGCAACACCATGTCTTTAACGCTTCAAAACGTAACGCGTATCGTCGATGGTGAGTACCACCTTGACGACGTAAACCTGATGCTGGAGCCCGGGTCGTTCAATGTCCTGCTCGGACGGACCCTGGCGGGTAAGACGTCACTGATGCGATTGATGGCCGGGTTGGATAAACCCTCCGAAGGTCGCGTGCTGATGAACGGTGTGGATGTAACGGGTGTGCCGGTTCAGCAGCGAAATATCTCCATGGTCTATCAGCAGTTCATCAACTATCCGAACTGGACTGTTTTCGAAAACATTGCCTCGCCCTTGCGTCTGGCCAAGGTGGCCGAGCCGGAGATCAAAAAACGGGTCAAGGAAACTGCCGAGATGCTGCATATCGAGCAGTTCCTCGAGCGCCGCCCACTGGAACTGTCCGGCGGTCAGCAGCAGCGTACCGCGATGGCACGGGCACTGGTAAAGGATGCCAGCCTGATTCTGTTCGATGAGCCACTGGTCAACCTGGACTACAAACTGCGTGAAGAGCTGCGCCAGGAGATCCGCGAACTGCTCAAGGCGCGCAACTCCATCGCCGTCTATGCCTCCACCGAACCGAACGAGGCCCTGGCCCTCGGCGGCAAGACCACCCTGCTGCATGAGGGCAAGGTGATCCAGCACGGCAGCTCATCCGAGGTGTACCGCTATCCGGTCAACGTCGATGCGGCGGAGCTGTTCAGCGAGCCGCCGATCAACCTGATCCGCGGCTTTGTCTCCGATACCGAGGTGACCTTCGACAGCACCGTACACTTCCCATTGAACCAGGATATACGTGGCCTGAAACCGGGCGACTACTACTTCGGCATGCGGCCGAGCCATATCGGCCTGGTACCCCACAACGATGACGACCTGGAGGTCTCCGTTCGGGTCGAGCTGGCTGAGATAAGTGGCTCGGAAACCTTCATGCACGTGAAGAACGAGCACTTCAATCTGGTACTGCAACTGTCCGGCGTACATGAATATCACACCGATACGCCGATCAAGGTCTACCTGCCGACCCACAAACTGTTCGTGTTCGGGCTCGACGGCCAGATGCTGCAGGCACCCGGTCGACTGTATCAGGGGGGATACCATGGCTGAAATTCATCTGAAATCGCTGGCGCACAGCTACAGCGCCCAACCCAGATCGGCGGCGGATTATGCGATCCGCGAGATGGACCACATCTGGCACCAAGGCGGCGCCTACGCCCTGCTGGGCCCCTCCGGCTGCGGCAAGAGCACCCTGCTGAACATCATCTCCGGCCTGCTGTCGCCGTCCGAAGGGGAGGTATTGTTCGACGGCCAACGGGTCAACGAGATCCCACCGGAGGAGCGCAATATCGCCCAGGTATTTCAGTTTCCGGTGGTCTACGACTCGATGACGGTGTACGACAACCTGGCGTTCCCGTTGCGCAATATGAAGCTCCACGAGTCCAAGATCCGCAGCAAGGTGTTGGAGATCGCGGAGATCCTCGAACTGCAGCCGCTGCTGGATAAAAAGGCCAAGAACCTGACCGCCGACGAGAAGCAGAAAGTCTCCATGGGACGCGGCCTGGTGCGCGATGACGTGTCGGCGATCCTGTTCGACGAGCCGCTGACCGTGATCGACCCCCACCTGAAATGGAAGCTGCGCCGCAAGCTGAAGCAGATCCACGAGCAGTTCAATATCACCATGGTCTACGTCACCCACGATCAGCTGGAAGCGGCCACCTTCGCCGACAAGATCGCGGTGATGTACGGCGGTCAGATCGTGCAGTTCGGCACCCCGCGCGAGCTGTTCGAAGCGCCGAACCATACCTTTGTCGGCTACTTCATCGGCAGCCCCGGCATGAACATCCTCGACGTGAAAAGCTGTCAGGGCGGTGTGGAGTTCAACGGCGTACAGGTACCGCTGGATGCCGAGCTGTGCCAGTTCCTGGACGAGGTACCAAGCAACAACATCAAGATCGGTATCCGGCCGGAGTTTATCCATATCTCCAACGAAACCATCAAAGGGTCTTACGAGTGCGCGGTTATTCACATCGAAGACCTGGGTACCTACAAGATCCTCACCCTGGACTTGGCCGGCAACCTGATCAAGGCCCGTCTGGACGAAGACCAGCAAGTTCCCGAAGGCAGGGCCTACGTCAGCTTCCCCAAACAGTGGTTGAAGCTCTATGTGGATGAGTTCCTGGTCGAGGAGGCTGCGCAATGACCAAAGTAGAAAACAACAAGGCCTGGTTCCTGGTGTTGCCGGTATTCCTGCTGGTGGCGTTCTCTGCCGTGATCCCGCTGATGACCGTGGTGAACTATTCCGTGCAGGATATCTTTGACCAGCATACCGCCTATTTTGTCGGTGCCGAGTGGTACCGCGAAATGCTGCAGGACCCGCGCCTGCATGACTCCCTGCTGCGTCAGTTCATCTTCTCCGGCTGCGTGCTGCTGATCGAGATCCCGCTGGGCATTGCGGTGGCGCTGATGATGCCGACCAAAGGCCGGGCCGCCTCGCTCTGCCTGATCCTGCTGGCGATCCCGCTGCTGATCCCCTGGAACGTGGTCGGCACCATCTGGCAGGTGTTCGGCCGCGCCGACATCGGCCTGTTCGGCTGGGCGATCAACAGCCTGGGTATTGACTACAACTACGCCGCCAATCCGATGGATGCCTGGTTCACCGTGCTGCTGATGGACGTCTGGCACTGGACCTCGCTGGTGGCGCTGCTGTGCTACTCCGGCCTGCGGGCGATCCCGGAAGCCTACTACCAGGCGGCGCGTATCGACCGCGCCTCCAAGTGGGCCATCTTTCGCTATATCCAGCTGCCGAAACTGAAAAGCGTGCTGGTGATCGGGGTGCTGCTGCGCTTCATGGACAGCTTCATGATCTACACCGAGCCGTTCGTACTGACCGGCGGTGGTCCGGGCAACTCCACCACCTTCCTCAGCCAGACCCTGACCAAGATGGCGGTCGGCCAGTTCGACCTGGGACCGGCGGCGGCGTTCTCGCTGATCTACTTCCTGATCGTGTTGCTGGTGAGCTGGCTGTTCTTCACCACCATCTCACACCTGGACAAGGCTAAATAAGGAGGCCGACATGACTGCGACGATCAATAAGCCTGCGCGGTTCAGCGGCGTCAACAGCGGCGCGAAACGCAAGGTGGACACCCAGCTGCGCAGGAAGCTGGGTATCAGCGCCTATATCCTGTTCGTCCTGGTGCCGATCTACTGGCTGCTCAACATGTCGTTCAAGAGCAACGAGGAGATCCTCGGCGGCCTGAGCCTGTGGCCGCAGAATTTCACGCTGGACAACTACGCGGTAATCTTCAGCGATCCGAGCTGGTACATGGGCTACGTCAACTCCATGACCTACGTCTCGCTGAACGTGATCATCACCCTGCTGGTGGCGCTGCCGGCGGCCTACGCCTTCAGCCGCTACAAGTTCACCGGTGACAAGCACCTGTTCTTCTGGCTGCTGACCAACCGGATGGCACCGCCGGCGGTGTTCCTGCTGCCGTTTTTCCAGCTCTACTCCTCGGTGGGACTGTTTGACACCCACCTGGCGGTGGCACTGGCGCACTGTCTGTTCAACGTGCCGCTGGCGGTCTGGATTCTGGAAGGCTTTATGTCCGGGGTGCCGCGCGAGATCGACGAAACGGCCTATATCGACGGCTACAGCTTCCATAAGTTCTTCCTGAAGATCTTCCTGCCGCTGATCCGCTCGGGGATCGGGGTAACCGCGTTCTTCTGCTTCATGTTCTCCTGGGTGGAACTGTTGCTGGCACGCACCCTGACCTCGGTCGAAGCCAAGCCGATCGCCGCGATCATGACCCGTACCGTCGGAGCCACCGGGATCGACTGGGGTGTACTGGCGGCCGCCGGCGTGTTGACCATCATTCCGGGCCTGCTGGTGATCTGGTTTGTCCGTAACCATGTGGCAAAAGGTTTTGCCCTGGGCCGAGTCTGATAGGAGGTATGCACTATGAACTGGATGGCTTGGACACTGCCGACGGCAATCTTCTTCTCCGTTATTGCCGCAATTCTGCTTTGCATGACCCTGTACGAAGTTCGATCACCCTGCATCGAGCGCAAGGGGTTTCTGCCGATCGCAACCACCCGCGGCGATCGCTTATTCATCGGTCTACTGACGAGTGCATATATTCACCTGGCCTATGTCGGCTTAACCGACATGAGCCTGTGGATTGCACTGGGAATTTCCTGCGTATGGCTCTTTATCGTTATGCGATGGGGATAGCACCTCTCCGTTATTGACAGAGAGGATTAGCTCACGGCTGGGGTCGCAAACCCGTAACCGGTTTGCACCGGCCCCGGCCTCTTTCAAAGCTGGAAGGAAGGCATGGATCTCCGTTGCCGGGAATCTTTTGCTGCCAACAAATCGAAACCTTCATTTATGAGGCTAAACATGAAAAAAAATAATAATTTGCCAAAAGCCCTGCTGCTCAGTGCCGCGGTTTCCCTCGCCGGCTTGAGCTGGCATGCCCAGGCAGATCAATACGGCGACGCGGCTCAGAAGTGGCTGGCCCAGGAGTTCAATAAATCCAGCATCACTCAGGATGAGCAGTTGAAAGAGTTGGCCTGGTTTACCGAGGCGGCCAAGCCGTTTCGTGGCATGACCATCAACGTGGCCTCCGAAACCATCGCGACCCATGAGTATGAGTCCAAGGTACTGGCAAAGGCGTTCGAGGAGATCACCGGCATCAAGGTCGTACACGACCTGATTCAGGAAGGTGATGTAGTCGAGAAACTGCAGACCCAGATGCAGTCCGATCGCAATATCTACGACGCCTACATCAACGACTCCGACCTGATCGGCACCCATTTCCGCTACGGTAAGGTGGTACCGATCTCCGACATGATGGCCGGTGACGGCAAGGCTTATACCCTGCCGACCCTGGACCTGGACGACTTCATCGGCCTGGATTTCACCACCGGCCCCGACGGCAAGTTGTACCAGTTGCCGGACCAGCAGTTCGCCAACCTGTACTGGTTCCGTGCCGACTGGTTCGCCCGCGACGATCTGAAGAAACAGTTCAAAGAGATCTACGGATACGAGCTGGGGGTACCGAAGAACTGGTCCGCCTATGAGGATATCGCCGAGTTCTTTACCGATCACGTCAAGGAGATCGACGGCGAGCGTGTCTACGGCCACATGGATTACGGCAAGAAAGATCCCTCCCTGGGCTGGCGCTTCACCGACGCCTGGTTCTCCATGGCCGGTGCCGGTGACCGCAACCTGCCGAACGGCCTGCCGGTGGACGAATGGGGTATCCGCGTGGATGGCTGTAAACCGGTCGGTTCCAGCGTCGAGCGTGGCGGTGCCACCAACGGCCCGGCGGCGGTCTATGCCACCACCAAGTATGTGGACTGGCTGCGCAAGTATGCACCGCCTCAGGCCCAGGGCATGACCTTCTCCGAGGCCGGCCCGGTGCCGGCGCAGGGCAACATCGCCCAGCAGATCTTCTGGTACACCGCCTTCACCGCCAGCATGACCAAAGAGGGCCTGCCGGTGGTGAACGCCGACGGTACGCCGAAATGGCGCATGGCACCGTCGCCGAAAGGCCCGTATTGGGAAGACGGCATGAAGCTGGGTTATCAGGATGCCGGTTCCTGGACCTTCCTCAAGTCCACCCCGGACGAACGCCGTCTGGCGGCCTGGCTGTACGCCCAGTTCACCGTCTCCAAGACCGTGTCACTGCAGAAAACCCTGGTTGGCCTGACGCCGATTCGTGAGTCCGATATCAACTCCGACGTGATGACCGCGGAAGCGCCGAAGCTGGGTGGTCTGGTGGAGTTCTACCGCAGTCCGGCCCGTACCCAGTGGACCCCGACCGGCACCAACGTACCGGATTACCCGAAACTGGCCCAGCTGTGGTGGCAGTACATTGCGGAAGCGGCCAACGGCGAAAAATCGCCGCAGGAAGCGCTGGATGGCCTGGCCGCCGCGCAGGACAAGGTACTGAAACGTTTGGAACGGGCCGGTGTGCAGGGCGAGTGCGGTCCGAAACTGAACCCGAAACGTGACGCCGAGTACTGGCTGAGCCAGCCGGGTGCACCGAAAGCGAAACTGAGCAACGAAAAACCGCAAGGTGAAACCGTGGCTTACGAGGACCTGCTGAAAAGCTGGAAGGTAGCAACCACCAACTAAACCGGCGCGGTGCCCGCCGGCTTGCCGGGTGGGCACCTTTTCCAATCACCACCGCTACTTGCTATTTTTCCAGCATGCGCCCGCTGTTTGCCGCTTGAAAAAACAACTAGCGATCGAAGGCGATCGGCCGGTGCACCTTAACCTGCAGGCCGACACGGTCACCGACTCGGATCGGCAACGGCTCGCCGCACTCCGCCTCCACTGCCCGGCCGTTATCCATCTGTAACTGGTAACGGGTATTGGCGCCCATGAACTCCATCGCCACCACCTCGGCACAGCCGCTACCGTTGGCAACCGCCACCGGGGTCAGGTCGGACGGACGGATAAACAGCTCTACCGCCTTGCCGATCGGCTGGCAGAACGGCTCGGCGAACTCCAACAACCCCAGCTCGGTCTCGACCTGGTTTTCGGTCACGCAGTTGCCGGCGAACAGCTCGCCCTTACCGACGAAGCCGGCCACCAGAGGATTGACCGGCTGATGGTAGAGCTCCTGCGGAGTGCCCCACTGCTGCAGCCGCCCGTCAGCCAGGATGCCGACCTGATCGCCGATGGCGAACGCTTCCTGCTGGTCGTGGGTTACCACGATGGCGGCGATGCCCTGCGCCTTCAGGATATCGCGCACCTCCAACGACAGCTGGGTACGCAGGTCGGTATCCAGGTTGGAGAATGGCTCATCCATCAGCAGCAGTTTCGGTTTCGGCGCCAGCGCACGGGCCAGAGCCACCCGCTGCTGCTGGCCACCGGACAGTTCGTGCGGGTAGCGGTCGGATAGATCGGGCAGCCGCACCAGCGCCAGCATCTCAGTGACCCGCTGGCGCTTCTGCGCACCGCTCAGGCCACGCAGGCCGAAACTGATATTGTCGGCCACGCTCAGATGCGGGAACAGCGCATAATCCTGGAACACCATCCCCATCTGGCGTGCCTCCGGCACCAGCGTCTGCTGCTCGTCGGAGACCACCTCGCCGGCCATCCGGATGGAACCGGCCTGCACCGGATTGAAGCCAGCCACCGCCCGCAGCACCGTAGTCTTGCCACAGCCACTGGGGCCCAGCAGACAGGCGATCTCGCCACGCGCGACCGAGAAATCGATCCCTTGAACGATCAGTTGCTGTTCATAGGCACAGCTCAGACTTTCAACTTGCAGCAGTGGTTCCATGGGTGCGTTTCTACTTCATTCCAACACGGTGACAAGGGACATTATTGTAATGGAAATCATTCTCGACCGCCGAGAATTTTACCCAACAATGCCCAGTCAAACGCCGGCCCCGGATCGGTTTTCCGCTGCGGGGCGATATCGCAATGGCCGACCAGCGCCTGCGTATCTATATCGGGGTAGGCCTGGCGCAACGCGGCGATCACCCCGGCCAACGTCTGGTACTGGGCGTCGGTATAGGGGGTGTCGTCGGTTCCCTCCAGTTCGATACCGATGGAGAAATCGTTGCAGTTGTCACGGCCGGCATAGCAACTCTGGCCGGCATGCCAGGCGCGCTTGTCGAAATCGACGAACTGAACAACCGCGCCCGCTCGCTCGATCAGCAGGTGGGCCGACACCTGCAGGTCCTTGATCTGCTGGTAGTAGGGATCGGCTTCCACCGGCAACCGGTTCTGGAAAAACAGCTCGACATGGCCGCTACCAAATCGCCCCGGCGGCAGACTGATATTGTGGATCACCAACAGCGAGACCGGCTCGCCGGCCGGCCGCTCATTGAAGTTCGGTGAAGGTACCTGGCGCGCCTGCAGCAGACGGTGATTGCATACCTGATAGCGGCTGTTCATTCTCTATCGACCCAGGCCGGTTTTGGGTAAAATAAGCGCCGCATCATAACACGATGGCACCTCAAAGAATCGTCACGAGTGGCTTGAGGGCGTGCGCCCGGAGCACAGGAACCGCAGTGTATAAGGCATACATGTGGATTCCGGGCACCGCGCAACGAAGCCCAGGAGTCACCCAGTAGATTTATCGAGGTGCCCTTGAGCCAACCTTCGTAATATCGGTAGCCATTTCCATGCTGACATCTCAGGACCTGAAGAACGACATCGTAGCCACCGTGCGCCATGCGCTGAGCGAGGATATCGGTAGCGGCGACGTGACCGCCCAACTGATCCCCGCCGAGCAGCAAGCCACCGCACGGGTGATCAGCCGCCAGGATGCGGTGATCTGCGGCGTCGAATGGGTCAATGAGGTGTTCCGCCAGGTCGATCCGAGCCTGACCATCGACTGGCGGGTGAAGGATGGTGAACGGGTGGTACGCGACCAGGTGCTGTTCACCGCCAGCGGCTCCGCCCGCAGCCTGCTGACCGCCGAACGCGGCGCGCTGAACTTCCTGCAGACCCTGTCCGGCACCGCCACCACCAGCCGCCACTATGCCGACCAGGTCGAGGGCACCGGCGTCAAGTTGCTGGACACCCGCAAGACCCTGCCGGGGCTGCGCAAGGCCCAGAAATACGCGGTCACCTGCGGCGGTTGCTACAACCACCGTATCGGCCTGTACGACGCTTTCCTGATCAAGGAAAACCATATCATGGCCTGCGGTGGCATCGACGCGGCGGTGGCCACCGCCAAGCGCAACGAGCCGGGCAAACCGGTCGAGGTGGAAGTGGAAACCCATGCCGAGCTGGAGCAGGCGCTGAATGCCGGCGCCGATATCGTGATGCTGGACAATTTCAGCCTGGAGCAGATGCGCGAAGCGGTCGCCTTCACCGCCGGCCGCGCCAAACTGGAAGCCTCCGGCGGCGTCACCGACGAGATGCTGCGGCCGATCGCCGAAACCGGCGTCGACTATATCTCCATCGGCGCGCTGACCAAGCACTGCCAGGCGGTCGACCTGTCGATGCGGTTGATTGATTGAGTGAACAGCTAAGAGTTAAGAGTTAAGAGTTAAGAGTTAAGAGTTAAGAGTTAAGAGTTAAGAGTTAAGAGTTAAGAGTTAAGAGTTAAGAGTTAAGAGTTAAGAGTTAACAGCTGACAGCCGGCTACGAAGCCCGCGGTATCAGAGATATCGCGGGCTTTTTTGAACCCACAGGGTTATCGGCTGGATACGAGGTGTAACTAGTAGCAGCCCGCTTGGCATGCCCGTTGGGTACTGAAGGCGACATCCGCGGACCCCGCCAGATTCATCGCGGTCAGAGCCCGCTGCTACGAATGTTCTGCCGTAGCAGCCCGCTTGGCATGCCCCTTGGGTACCGAGGGCGACATCCGCAGACCCCGCCAGATTCATCGCGGTCGGAGCCCGCTGCTACGAATGTCCTGCCGTAGCAGCCCGCTTGGCATGCCTTTGGGTACCGAGGGCGACATCCACGACTCCTGCCAGATTCATCGCGGTCAGAGCCCGCTGCTACGAATGTCCTGCCGTAGCAGCCCGCTTGGCATGCCCGTTGGGTACTGAGGGCGACACCCACGGACCCCGCCAGATTCCTCGCGGTCGGAGCCCGCTGCTACGAATGTCCTGCCGTAGCAGCCCGCTTGGCATGCCCCTTGGGTACCGAGGGCGACATCCGCAGACCCCGCCAGATTCATCGCGGTCGGAGCCCGCTGCTACGAATGTTCTGCCGTAGATACCATCTCTCGATTCCGGCCACAACGGCCTTTTACGGCAGTTGTGGTTGGAATTCTTGCTGGTTTTTCACCACACCGAAACAGATGTGTACCAGCTTGCGCATGGCGGCGCCCAGC
>NZ_JAILYN010000016.1 GCF_019795155.1 Marinobacterium arenosum
GGACGCTCAGAGTCGGCGTAGACAGGGGTGCCAGCGGCAAGCTTATGGCTAACGTAGAAATTTCCTAACAAGCAGCGAAGAAACAAGAAAATGCCAGTCAGTTGGCTTAACTGACTGGCATTACGCGGTAGCGGGCTTTTGGCTATCTATCAGAACGGTCGGCTCAATCGCACAGTGCGTCCAGCTTCTTCTTCAGGATGCCGGTAACCGCGCCCGGGTTGGCCTTGCCGCCGGTCGCTTTCATCACCTGGCCCATGAAGAAGCCGATCATCTTGCCGCGCTTGTCCGGCTCGGCCGCCTTGTACTGCTCGACCTGAGCGCCGCAGTTGGCGATAACCTCGTCGACGGTCGCTTCGATGGCGCCGGTATCGGTCACCTGCTTGAGGCCCTTGGCTTCGATAACCTGATCGGCGCTGCCGCCTTCCGCCCACATGATCTCGAACACCTGCTTGGCGATCTTGCCGGAGATGGTGTTGTCCTTGATGCGGACCAGCAGGCCACCCAGCTGCTCGGCGGAAACCGGGCTGTCGCCGATCGCCGTATCGTTGGCGTTCAGATGCTTGGACAGTTCGCCCATCACCCAGTTGGCAGCCAACTTGGCGTCATCGGCGTTTTTGGCGACGGTCTCGAAGTAGCCCGCCAGATGGTGATCGCCGGACAGCACCATCGCGTCGTAGTCGCTCAGGCCGTACTGCTCGATGAAGCGTGCCTTACGGGCATCCGGCAGTTCCGGCAGGCTGTCGCGGATCTGCTCGATGTAATCCTCTTCGATCACGATCGGCAGCAGGTCCGGGCATGGGAAGTAACGGTAGTCGTTGGCTTCCTCCTTGGAGCGCATCGAACGAGTCTCGTTCTTGCCGGCGTCGTACAGGCGGGTTTCCTGTACCACCCGGCCGCCATCCTCCAGCAGGTCGATCTGGCGCTCGATCTCGCCCAGAATCGCCTTCTCGATGAAGCGGAACGAGTTGATGTTCTTGGTCTCGGTGCGGGTGCCGAACTCCTGTTCGCCTTTCAGGCGCACGGAGACGTTGCAGTCGCAGCGGAACGAACCTTCCGCCATATTGCCGTCGCAGATACCGAGGCTGGTGACGATCGAGTGGATCTTGCGCACGTAGGCCACTGCCTCTTCGGCGCTGCGCATATCCGGCTCGGAGACGATCTCCAGCAGCGGCGTGCCGGCGCGGTTCAGGTCGATGCCGGTCATGCCCGGGAACTCGTCGTGCAGCGACTTGCCGGCGTCTTCCTCCAGGTGGGCGCGGGTGACGCCGACCCGTTTGACGGTGCCGTCTTCCAGCTGGATATCGACGTGGCCATTGCCGACGATCGGGTGGAACAGCTGGCTGGTCTGGTAGCCTTTCGGCAGGTCCGGATAGAAGTAGTTCTTACGGTCGAACACCGAGGTACGGCCGATCTCGGCGTCGATCGCCAGGCCGAACTTCACCGCCATGCGCAGTGCTTCCTCGTTGAACACCGGCAGGGTGCCCGGCAGCGCCAGGTCGACCGCGCAGGCCTGGGTGTTCGGTTCGGCGCCAAAGGCAGTGCCGGCACCGGAAAAGATCTTGGATTTCGTGGCGAGCTGGGCGTGGATCTCAAGCCCGATTACCGCTTCCCATTCCATTATTCGTTAACCTCTGTCAGATGCCTTCGGGAGCCTGTTTGTGCCAGTCGGTCGCCAGCTGGAACTGGTGCGCGACGTTCAGCAGTTGCTGCTCGGCGAAGTAGTTGCCGATAATCTGCAGGCCCACCGGCAGGCCGTCGGTCTGGCCGCACGGAATGGACATGCCCGGCAGGCCGGCCAGGTTCAGCGCGATGGTGAAGATATCTTCCATGTACATGGCGATCGGGTCGGCGGTCTTCTCGCCCAGTTTGAACGCCGGGTGCGGCGTGGTCGGGCCCATGATCACGTCCACTTCGTTCAGTGCATTGACGAAGTCCTGCTTGATCAGGCGGCGGATCTGCTGTGCCTTTTTATAGTAGGCGTCATAGAAGCCTTCCGACAGCGCGTAGGTGCCGACCATGATGCGACGCTTCACCTCCGGGCCGAAACCTTCGCCGCGGGAGCGCTTGTAGAGGTCTTCCAGGTCGACCGGACTGTCGCAGCGGTAGCCGTAGCGTACGCCGTCGAAGCGGGACAGGTTGGAGGACGCCTCCGCCGGCGCGATGATGTAGTAGGCCGGTACCGCCAGGTGGGTGTTCGGCAGGCTGACCTCCTTGACGGTGGCGCCCAGCGCTTCGTACTCCTTGATGGCGTTCTGCACCTGCTGGGCGATCGCCGGATTCAGGTCGGCCGGGAAGTACTCTTTCGGCAGGCCGATGGTCAGGCCGTTCAGCGGCTTGCTCAGGTCGGCGGTGTAGTCCGGCACCTCGCGCTGCATGCTGGTGGAGTCGCGCTCGTCGAAGCCGGCCATCACGTTCAGCATCAGTGCGGCGTCTTCGGCGCTACGGGTCATCGGGCCGCCCTGGTCCAGCGAGGAGGCGAAGGCGATCATGCCGTAGCGGGACACCCGACCGTAGGTCGGCTTCAGGCCGGTGATGCCGCACAGCGCCGCCGGCTGGCGGATCGAGCCGCCGGTATCGGTGCCGGTGGCTGCCGGCGCCAGCCGCGCCGCGACCGCTGCGGCGGAACCGCCGGAGGAACCGCCCGGCACGCAGTCGGTGTTCCAGGGGTTATGGACCGGGCCGTAGAAGCTGCTCTCGTTGGAGGAGCCCATGGCGAACTCGTCCATATTGGTCTTGCCCAGCATCACTGCGCCGGCGGCGTTGAACTTCTCCACCACGGTAGCGTTGTAAGGCGAGATGAAGTTATCCAGCATCTTGGAGGCGCAGCTGGTACGCACGCCCTCGGTGCAGAAGATATCCTTGTGGGCGATCGGCAGGCCGGTGAAGGCACCGGCATTGCCGGCGGCACGGGCCTGGTCGGCGGCCTTGGCCTGGGCCAGCGCCTGCTCTTCGGTCAGCGTGATATAGCTGTTGTACTTGCCGTCTTCGGCCTTGATCCGGTCCAGGTAGGCCTGGGTCAGCTCGACACTGCTGAAGTCGCCGTTCTGCAGCCCCTGGGCCAGTTCGGCTAGCGTCTTGTCAAACATGGGAGTAGATGTCCTTCAGAATTCCGATGGGGTGAACGGGGTAAGATCACTCGATCACTTTGGGGACCTGGAACAGGCCGTTTTCCACAGCCGGCGCTACCGCCTGCAACGCCTCGCGGCGGTTCGGCTCGCTGACCTCGTCCTTGCGCAGCCGCTGTACTGCGTCCAGGGCATTGGCCATCGGTTCGATATCGCGGGTGTCCACCGCCTGCATCTGGTCGACCAGATCCAGGATGTTGGACAGGTTTTGGGTGTACTCGGGGATGTCCTGCTCATCGATCTGCAGGCGCGCCAGATGGGCGATTTTTTCCACATCAGAGCGGTCTAGAGCCATAGTCGCTTCTCGCTGAATTGAAGGTCGTTTTGACGCCTGTGGCCGGACCCGGAATACCATCGGGCGGCACACAAATAAAGGCGAATAAGGTACCATAACCGCCATCCTGCCTGAAGTGCTGCCGGCCATCGTGCTGAAGCATAAAAATGGCGCCGCTCAGGCCGCTTTCTTTCTTGCCGAAAGAATATGCCGTTGTTAGAGTTACGTGTTTTCAGGATACAGCGGTATTTACCTGCAAAATCTTAGGATTCCCGACCCAATGCTCAAGAAAATCCGTGGCATCTTTTCCAGCGACCTGTCCATCGACCTGGGCACGGCCAATACCCTGATCTATGTGCGTGACCGGGATATTGTCCTTAACGAACCGTCCGTAGTAGCGATCCGCCAGACCGGTAACCAGAAGTCGGTCGCGGCGGTCGGTTCGGATGCCAAGCGGATGCTGGGACGGACCCCGGGTAACATCACCGCGATCCGGCCGATGAAGGATGGCGTCATCGCCGACTTCCACGTCACCGAGAAGATGTTGCAGTACTTCATCAGCAAGGTGCACGACAACAGCTTCCTGACACCGAGCCCGCGGGTACTGGTCTGCGTGCCCTGCAAATCCACCCAGGTGGAACGCCGGGCGATCAAGGAATCCGCGCTGGGCGCAGGGGCCCGCGAGGTCTACCTGATCGACGAACCGATGGCGGCGGCGATCGGTGCCGGCCTGCCGGTCGAAGAGGCGAACGGCTCGATGGTGGTGGATATCGGCGGCGGTACCACCGAGATCGCGGTGATCTCGCTGAACGGCATCGTCTATGCCGAATCGGTCCGGGTTGGCGGCGACCGCTTCGACGAATCGATTGTCACCTATGTGCGCCGCAACTACGGCAGCCTGATCGGCGATGCCACCGCCGAGCGGATCAAGCAGGAGATCGGTACCGCCTATCCGGCCACCGAGGTGCGCGAGATCGACGTGCGCGGCCGTAACCTGGCGGAGGGGATTCCGCGCAGCTTCACGCTGAACAGCAACGAGATTCTGGAAGCGCTGCAGGAGCCGCTGTCCTCCATCGTGCAGGCGGTGAAGAGCGCGCTGGAACAGTGCCCGCCGGAGCTGGCGTCCGACATTGCCGAACGTGGCATCGTGCTGACCGGTGGCGGTGCGCTGCTGCGCAATATCGATCGGCTGATCGGTGAAGAAACCGGCCTGCCGGTGATCGTGGCCGAAGATCCGCTGACCTGTGTCGCCCGTGGCGGTGGCAAGGCGCTGGAGATGTTGGATAAACACGGTTTCGAACTGGTTGCCCATGACTGATCGGCTGCCGGGCGTCGGTCCGGCATCTGCTATTTTGCTGTTTGAGGGATGCCTGACCTGCCGGATGGATGGTGGGGAGGTGTCCCATTAAAACGATCTTCCGTGGCCGTTCACCCGGCTACAGTTTCCTGTTCCTGCTGCTGTTGGCGGTTGCGCTGATCGTGGCCGATCTCTATACCGCCCAGATGCGTCAGGGGCGGGCCTATCTGTCGCTGCTGATCACCCCGTTGCAATGGCTGGTGGATATTCCCAGCCGGGCCGCCGGTGAGGTCTCCGACCTGGTGGTCGATCGCCGTCTGCTGTTGAAAGAGAACGAGCAGTTGCGCGCCGACGCCCTGCTGCTGGAGCGCAAGGTACAGCACGTGGCGGCGCTGACCGCCGAGAACGTGCGGCTGCGTGAGTTGCTTAACGGCCGGGCGCGGATCGATGAACAGGTGATGCTGGCCGAGCTGATCGGCGTCAATCCTGATCCGTTCCAGCACCAGGTGATCGTCAACCGGGGGCTGGAAGACGGTGTTTACGAAGGCCAGCCGGTGCTGGATGCCGGCGGCGTGATGGGCCAGGTGGTCGAATCGACCCACTACACCAGCCGGGTGGTGATGATTACCGATGCCCGCCACGCGATCCCGGTGGAGGTGAATCGTAACGGCGTACGTTCGATTGCGCTGGGCACCGGTGAGATGGACGAACTGGTGCTGGACCATGTCGCCGACACTGCCGATATCCGCGAGGGTGATCTGCTGGTCACCTCCGGCCTGGGCGGTCGTTTCCCGCGTGGCTACCCGGTGGCCGAGGTCAGCAAGGTGGTGCGTGATCCGGGCCAGCCCTTTGCCAGCGTCAGGGCGGTGCCGACCGCCCGGATGGACAAGAGTCGCCACCTGTTGCTGGTCACCATGCCGCAACCGTTGATTCTGGCCGCCGACCCGGCGGAGGCGCGGCCCGCTGGCAGCCAAGCGGGCGTGGTCAAGCCCGATTCCTCTCAAACCGATGCGGCCCGGCCGGAGGCCACTGATGGCCACTAGCCGCTCGGGCGGATCGCTGATCATCATCGGAACTTTCCTGGTCGGCCTGGTATTCAGCCAGATCCCGCTGCCCAATGCGTTGCTCTGGGCGCGGCCGGAGTTCATCCCAATGATCCTGATCTTCTGGGTGCTGGTATTGCCGCACCGGATCGGTATGGGCACCGCTTTCCTGGTTGGCCTGGCACTGGACCTGATCAAGGGCTCGGTGCTCGGACTCAATGCGCTGTCGCTGGTCACCATCGCCTATCTGGCCTACCTGCTGCACCAACGGATGCTGATGTATCCGCTCTGGCAGCAGGCGTTCCTGGTGCTGGTGCTGGTCGGCATCAATCAGCTGATCTTTCACTGGATGCAGGCGCTGTTCGGCATGACCGGCGACAGTCTGTTGTTCCTGTTGCCGTCTCTGGTCAGCGCGCTGATCTGGCCCTGGCTGTTTCTGGTTTTGAACGGTATTCGTCAGCTGTTCCGTATCGGCTGACCCGTCTGGGAGAGGAGAGCGTATGGCAGATCTGGTACTGGCTTCGGCATCGCCGCGTCGGCGTGAACTTCTGCAACAGATCGGCGTCCGAATTCTTACCTGCCCGGTTGATCTGGAAGAGCGCTTGCTGCCGGATGAATCGCCGCAGGTGTTCGTCGAGCGGCTGGCACGTGAGAAGGCCGAGGCGGGCTTCCGGCAGGCCGGCGGCCGGTTGCCGGCGCTGGGTTCGGATACCGCGGTCGTGCTGGGCGATCGGGTGATGGGTAAGCCGCGTGACGAACAGGGTGCGGTGGAGATGCTGATGTCGCTGTCCGGTCGCAGCCACCAGGTAATGACCGGTGTTGCCGTGGTGGATGGCCGCCGCGCCCTGGCCCGGGTGGTCAGCACCGAGGTCCGTTTCAACACCCTCAGTGAAGCGCAGTGCCGCCGCTACTGGGCGACTGGCGAGCCTTGTGACAAAGCCGGCGGCTATGGTATTCAGGGGTTGGGGGCGGTGTTTGTCGCCGCGATCAATGGAAGTTATTCGGCGGTGGTCGGTTTGCCGCTGGCCGAGACGGCCGCGCTGCTGGCCGAATTCGATGTGCCGATCTGGCAACCGGTGGCGGCGCAATGAACGGCTGATTCGACAGTCAAGAGCCGGGTTTTACGAGTATGGAACAGTGATGGGCGAAGAGATACTAATCAATTTTACCCCGATGGAAACCCGGATTGCGGTGATCGAAAACGGTATGCCGCAGGAGATCTACGTCGAGCGAGTCCGCCGGCGCGGTATCGTCGGCAATATCTACAAGGGCAAGGTGGTGCGAGTGCTGCCCGGCATGCAGGCCGCCTTCGTCGACATCGGCCTGGAGCGGGCCGCCTTTATCCATGTCGAGGACGTGCTGCCGCAGCAGAGTGCGCCTGAAGAGAAAGGCAATACCTCGATCTCCCAGGTGTTGAAAGAGGGCCAGCCGCTGCTGGTGCAGGTCACCAAGGACCCGATCGGCACCAAGGGCGCCCGGCTGACCACCCATCTGTCGATCCCCTCCCGCTATCTGGTCCATATGCCCGGCAACCAGCATATCGGCGTCTCCCAGCGGATCGAGGATCCGGAGGAGCGCGAACGGCTGCGCTCGGTGATCCAGCAGGCATTGGCGGTCAACCAAGACGAAGACGGCGAGCCGGTGCGCAGCGGTGGCTTTATCCTGCGCACGGTGTCGGAGGGGGCCAGCGAAACGGAGCTCAAGGGCGATATCCAGTTCCTGCAGCGGTTGTGGGACGCGATTCAGGGCAAGATCAGCACCGCCAAGGCGCCGGCGATCATCTACGAAGACCTGCCGCTGAACATGCGGGCGCTGCGCGATATGGCTCACAGTGGCGTGGAGCGGATCCGTATCGATTCCCGCGAGACCTATCAGAAGGCGCGGGAGTTCTGCGCCGCGCTGGTACCGGAGATCAACAGCGCGCTGGAGTACTATCCCGGCGAGCGGCCGATCTTCGACCTGTTCAACGTCGAGGAGGAGATCCAGAAGGCGCTGGGCCGTAAGGTGGAGCTGAAAAGCGGCGGCTACCTGATCTTCGACCAGACCGAAGCGATGACCACGGTGGACGTCAATACCGGCGCTTTCGTCGGCCATCGCAATCTGGAAGAGACGATCTTCAAGACCAACCTCGAGGCGGCCACCGCGATCGGCCGCCAGCTGCGATTGCGCAACCTGGGCGGCATCATCATCATCGATTTCATCGATATGGAAGACCCGGATCACCAGCGCCAGGTACTGCGTACCCTCGAGCGGATGCTGGAGAAGGATCACGCCAAGTGCAAGGTGACCGGGGTGTCTGAGCTGGGGCTGGTCGAGATGACCCGCAAGCGTACCCGCGAAAGCCTGGAACAGGTGCTCTGCGAGCCCTGTATACAGTGCCAGGGCCGGGGCTCGATCAAGACCCCGGAAACGGTCTGCTACGAGATCTTCCGCGAGATCCTGCGCCAGCATCGCGCCTACGATACCGAAACCTACCTGGTGCTGGCGGCGCAGTCGGTGGTTGACTACCTTATGGACGATGCCTCCGACCATGTCGCAGAGCTGGAAACTTTTATCGGCAAGACCATCCGTTTCCAGGTGGAGCCGATGTACAGCGCCGAACATTTCGATGTGGTGCTGCGCTGACGGACAGAGCTGATGCTGTGTACAAGCCAACGGCTGTTCTGGTGGGCCTACTGGCTGCTGGTCTGCCTGCTGTTCCTGGCCGCCCTGCTGGTGGTGGTGGCCCGCTATACGCTGCCGCAGGTCGGCGCGTTCCGCGAGGAGCTGCAACAGCTGCTCAGTGAGCAGCTCGGTCGCGAGTTGCAGATCGGTGAGATCGAGGGCTATTGGCAGGGCAGCTATCCGACCATTGAACTGCGCGATCTGCGCCTGGTGCGTCAGCCGGATGAGCCGTTGACCCTGTCGGTTCACCGCCTGCAGGTCGGCCTCGATGTTGGCCGCTCGCTGCTCGGCGGCCGGCCGGTATTCTCCCGGTTGACTGTCAGCGAACCCTATATCGGCTGGCAGTCCGGCCAACCGGCTGTCGAGGCGCCGGCCTCCACAGCCGTTACCCTCCCCGAAATACCGCTCTGGTTGCTCGATCAGCCGCTGACCATCGAACAGGGCGCCGTTGCATTGCTGCGACCGGGCCAACCGACGATACAGCTGCAAAAGTTGCAGGCCGGTCTGCAGGCCGAGGGCCAGCGCTATCAGTTGCGGCTCACGGCTGACCTGGTGGTCGGCGAACAGCGCCACCGGGTACAGATATCGGCCCGGGGTCAGGGCGATCCGACCCGCCAGCCGGTACAGCTGTTTGCCGAACTGGACGGCCTGCCGACGGCACTGCTCAACCCCTATCTGCCTGAGAACCAGCAGCTCAAGGCCCTGAGCCTGAACCAGCGGATCTGGGCGACCCTGCAAGGCGGCCAGCTGGAGCGGTTGCAGGCGCAGACCGATATTGCCGAACTGCAGCTGGGCGATCAGCTGATGTTCAGCGACAGCCGGCTTTCGGCCACCCTGTTGAAGCGACCACAGGGCTATCAGCTTCAGTTGCATGACAGTCGGCTGACTCAAGGCGACAAGACCCTGCATCTACCGGCGCTGTCGTTCAATCTGGTACCGGCCGCGCCAACCGGCTGGCGACTGGCGCAGCTGCAGCTGGCGGCGCTGGCGCTCGATCCGATCACCGATTGGCTGCGTGAGCAGCCGTGGTTGGGCGACATTGGCCAGCAGGCGCTGACCAGCCTGCGGCCGCGTGGCGTGCTGCGTAACCTGCAGGTTGATTGGCCGGGGCGCGATCCGGCCGGCTTCCAGCTGCAGGCCGATCTGGACCAGTTGGCGGTCGATGACTGGGATGGTGTACCGCAATTGCTCGGTATCGACGGCCGACTGACCGCCGATGCCATGGGGGGGGCGATCCATCTGGGCAGCCAGAACTTCGTGATGAATTTTCCCGACCTCTTTCCCGATGGCTGGCAGTACCAGCAGGCTGACGGCATCATCCGCTGGCGGTTGGACGAGCAGGCGGTGGTGGTCAACTCCGGTCTGCTGCATCTGGAGCAGCAGGATATCGAGGCCGAGGGGCGATTCAGCATCCGGCTGCCCTATTCGCGTGACCAGCAGACCGAGCTGACCCTGATGATCGGCACCCGCAGTGCCGACGGCCGGGTGACCGGCCGCTATGTGCCGCCGGCCGAGGTGGGTGAAGATCTGCACCGCTGGCTGGTGGAAGCGATCAGGGCGGGTAGCGTCAACCAGGGCGGTTTCCTGCTGCATGGCGGCACCCGCTCGCGGCTGGACGACCATCAGCGGCCCACCGTACAGATGTTTTTCGATGTCCAGCAGGCCGAATTCGCCTACCAGCCAGGTTGGCCGGCGATTACCGATGGCCGGCTGTTCATGCTGCTGAAGGATGGTGCCTTGCTGGTCGATGTCGACCGGGCCCGCCTGCTGGATTCGAAGATCGACTATGCCCGCGTTTATCTGCCGCCTGGTGAATCTCGGCTGCAGATCAGTGGTCGCCTGCAGGGCGATGCCGGCGACATTCATCGGTTGCTGCTGGAGTCGCCGCTGCGGGCCGAAGTGGGGGATGAGCTGGCCAACTGGCAGTTGACCGGGCCGGTGGTCACCGAGGTGGCGCTGGCTATTCCGCTGGAGGGCGGGCGACCCGATCTGCATCTGGGCTCGCAGATCCGCGACGGTCGTTTCCACTCCGAACGGCAGCGGCTCGATTTCAGCAAGATCAATGGCCTTGTCCGCTACGACAGCCCGCACGGCCTGCATGCCAAGGATCTGAAGGCACAGCTGTTCGGGCGACCGGCCAGCGCTCAGATCAGCAGCGGTCCGGCCGAGGCGTTCGGCAATGTCCCGCGTACCCGTATCCGGCTGGACAGCCGGATCGATATGGCGACCCTGCGCGACTGGCTGCAACTGCCGCTGCTTAAGATCGCCAATGGCGAAACCTGGTATCGGGCGCAGCTGGATCTCTGTGCCGCCAGTCAGCCAAAGTGCACGGGCTTGACGGTGCGTTCCGCGCTACAGGGGGTGTCCGTCGAGGCGCCTGTGCCGCTGGCCAAACAGGCCGATAGCGAAACCGCATTCTCGTTACGATCCAACCTCGCTGCGGGCAAAGAGCGCTTCGATATCCGCTACGGCGAACAGTTGCGGGCGTTACTCCTGATGAGAGACGGTACGCTGGAGCGGGGACTGTTGGGCTTTAACCAGGCGGATATCAACCTGCCGGCCCGGCCGGGACTGGTGGTGGAGGGCGAACTGGCACAGCTGGATTACGACCAGTTGATGCAGTTCCTGGACAAGGCCGAGTTGCTGCAGGGCGGCGGGCAAGCCGACGCCGAGCCGCTGCTGCGGTCGGTGGCGCTGAAGCTTGGCAGCTTTTCCCTGGATGACTTTGCACTCGGCGGCCTGGCTGCCGCATTGCGGCCGGTCGACGAGGGCTGGAACCTCAGCGTCGACAGCGAGAAGCTGGCCGGATCGATCCTGTTTCCGGCCAATGAGCGCCCTTACGAGGTGGATATTCGTCATCTGAAGCTGCAGCGCGATAGTGCTTCGGACGACTCATCGCAGGCGTCGACGCCGAGCCCGATCGACCCCAACCAGTTGCCGGCCAGTAATGTGCGGCTGCAGGCGCTGGAGCTGAACGGCAAACCGATGGGCAGCTGGTCGTTCGCGCTGTTGCCGGATGAGCGTGGCGCCACGGTACGTGACCTGAAGGGCGACCTGCACGGTATCGTGCTGAACGGTGAGATCCGCTGGGATGACGGTGACTCACACCGGTCCGCGCTGACCCTGAAGCTGAATGGCGGCGACCTCGGCAATGTGCTGGCGGCCTGGGGCCATGGCCGGGCGATGGAGAATGAAGAGCTGGTCTCCTATCTGCAGTTGGAGTGGCCCGGTGCGCCCTGGCAGTACAGGATGGCGGCGGCAGACGGTACCGTTGAGTTCGTGGCCAAGCAGGGGCGGATCGTCGAGAGCGGTACATCCAGTAACTTTCTGCGGCTGTTCGGTATCCTGAACCTGAACTCGATCGGCCGGCGGCTGCGGCTCGACTTCAGTGACCTGTTTGAAAAAGGGGTCGCCTTCGACCGGATGGCGGCCAGCTACGAGATCAGGCAGGGGGTGGCGGAAACCGTCGAACCGTTCAAGATGACCGGCCCATCGATGGATATGACGTTGATCGGCAAACTGGATCTGGCCAACGAAACCATCGATCAGGATATGGAGGTTACCCTGCCGGTGACCTCGAACCTGCCGATCATGGGGGTACTGCTGGGTCAGCCTCATGTGGCCGGCGCGGTATTCCTGATCGACAAGCTGATCGGCGACAAGCTGCAGAAATTCACCACTATCCGTTATCACCTTGCCGGTGACTGGGGTGATCCTACAATTGAGCTGTATAAAGAGAAACCGTCGGAGTCGGCCCAGCCGGCTATGCCGGCGGGTGATCGTTAGCGGAGGTGAATTATGGGGGCTGTGGCAGCAATTCAGATGGTATCGGGCAGTGACCTGACGGCCAATCTCCGGGAGGTCAGCCAGTTGCTGAAGCAGGCCGCCGAGCAGGGGGCCGCGCTGGCGGTGCTGCCGGAAAACTTCGCCTTGCTGGATTCACCGGCGTTGCGGGCACTGGCCGAACATGAGCAGGAGGAGCAGGGGATTGAGCGCTTCCTGAGAGAACAGGCCCGTCAGTTGGGGATCTGGATCGTCGCCGGCAGCGTGCCGAGATTGGATGCCGGCCGGGGCGAGGTGGCTGCGCCGCGGGTGCGATCCGCCTGCCTGGTGCTGGACAGCGACGGCGAGTTGCAGGCCCGCTACGACAAGGTTCACCTGTTCGATGTCCAGGTGGATGATGCCCATGGCGCCTACCGGGAGTCCGACCTGGTGGAGGCTGGTGATGAGCTGGTACTGGTGGAGACGCCGCTGGGCAAACTTGGCCTGACCATCTGCTACGACCTGCGTTTTCCTGAGCAGTTCATGCGCCTGCGCGAGCAGGGCGCACAGCTGATAACGGTACCCTCGGCATTCACCTACGTTACCGGTCAGGCACACTGGGAAGTATTGCTGCGGGCGCGGGCGATCGAGACCCAGTGCTATCTGATCGGTGCCAACCAGGGCGGCAGGCACAGCGCCAGCCGGGAGACCTGGGGCCAGAGCATGGTGGTGGATGGCAACGGTACGGTATTGGCCCAGCGGGCGCAGGGCGCCGGGGTGGTAACGGCACCGGTCGACCTGGCGGCGCTGGACGAGCTGCGCCGGCGGATGCCGGTACTGGCGCACCGCCAGCAGGCCGGTTTTTAGTTTTTACGGATGTCGCCCGCTGCACCCAAGGGGCATACCAAGTGGGCTGTAACGCAGCGCGAAACCCTGTAGCAGCGGGCTCCGACCGCGACCGGTCTGGCACCGTACGAGGCTGTCGCCCTCAGAGCGGGCTGCTACGACAGGCCCGTCCGACCGCGATGGCTTGGCGGTGCCGAGGGTGTCGTCCACGGAGCGGGCGGCTGCGCAGCGCGAAACCTTGTAGGAGGGGCTCAGGCCGGGCAGGCTCAGCCGCGACCGGATCCGGTGCGGCTGGATTGCAGATCGAGCTGACGATTAGACGTCGGCCAGTTCGCGCAGGTATTTAAACAGCTTGCGGGCGCTGGCCGGCGGCTGCTGTTTGTCCGCTTCCTTCTTGGCATTGCGGATCAGCTGGCGCAGGTGCTGGATGTCGGCCTGCGGGTATTCCGCCAGGTAGGCCTGCAGCACATCGTTGCCGCCGGTGATCAGTTGGTCGCGCCAACGCTCCAGTTTGTGGAACAGCGCGGTGTGGGCCTGCTTGCCGGCTTCGAACCGTTCCAGTGCCTGGCGGATCTGGTCGGCATCTTCGGTCTGCATCAACCGGCCAATAAAGCCCAGGTGGCGCTTCATCGCGTTGCTACGGGGCTTGATGCGGGTGGCTTCCTCCAGCGCGGCACGCAGCTCGTCGCTCATCGGCACCTTGGCCTGCTGCTGGACGTTAAGCTCCAGCAGCCTTTCGCCCAATGCTTTGAGCTCGTGCACCTGGCGCTTGATCTCGGTCTTACTGACCCACTCTTCGTCAAACTCCGGCCCCTGGCCGTGTTCGAAATCATTATGTTCTGTCACGTCGTCTCTGTCTTGGGGGCGTTCTCAATTATTCAGCCAACGCTGCCGGAGCCCCTTTTCCCGTACAGCAAGGCAGAATGAGTGCTGTTAGTCATTCTACATAAGCGAATGATAACGCCGCTGTGGGAGAAAAGGGGCCCGGCCTTCCGGTTGCCCCTGAAAAAAGCGCCATACTGCGTTGTTCGTCATTCATTTGGAGCAACCAAACGTCTCTCCTCACGCCTTGTCTGGCGATTTTTCAGGGGCAACAGCGTGCACTGAATAACTTGAGAGCGCCCCCTATGTATAGAACAGGGTGGCCAGCCCCAGAAAGGCGAAAAAGCCCACCACGTCGGTAATGGTTGTCAGCAATACGCTGCCGGCCAGAGCCGGGTCGATCCCCATCGCTTTCAGGCCCAGTGGCAGCAGAGTTCCGGCCATCGCGCCGGCGACCAGGTTAATTACGATCGCCATCGCGATGACGATGCCGATGGTGGTGTCCTGGAACCAGGCTATCGCCGCCACGGCGACCACCGCCGCCCACAGCAGGCCGTTCAGCGAGCTGACCACCAATTCGCGGTTTAGCAGCCAGCCGGCGTTGGAGCGCTCGACATGGCCCAGTGCCTGGCCGCGGATCACCAGGGTCAGGGTCTGCGAGCCGGCGATGCCGCCCATGCTGGCGACGATCGGCATCAGTACCGCCAGCGCCACCACCTTGTCGATGGTTTCCTCGAAGATCCCGATCACCCCGGCGGCCAGGAAGGCGGTCAACAGGTTGATACCGAGCCAGACCGCCCGTCGGCGGGTGGTGCGCATGATCGGCGCAAAGGTGTCTTCATCCTCGTCGAGACCGGCCATGCTCATCAGCGAGTGATCGGCGTCCTCGCGGATTACGTCAACCACGTCATCGATGGTGATACGGCCGAGCAGCTTGCCCTTGGTGTCCACCACCGGGGCCGATACCAGGTCGTGCTCCTGGAACAAGCGCGCCACCTCGTCGTCCGGCATATCGGCCGGAATCGGCTCGACATCGGTGGTCATGATCTCGCGCACGGTGATGCTCGGATCGGAGACCAGCAGCTTGGTCAGTGGCAGAAAGCCGATGTAGACGTCCTTACGGCTGACTACGATCAGGCTGTCGGTCATCTCCGGGATCTCGTCGTGGCGACGAATATAGCGTAGCGCGGTTTCTACCGTGATGTCCGGTCGGATCGTCACGGTATCGATGTTCATCAGGCCGCCGGCGGTATCCTCCGGGTAGGAGAGGACTTTCTCGATCCGCTTGCGGTTCTGCTTGTCCATGATCCGCAGCAGCTCGCGCATTACCGTATCCGGTAGCTGCTGGATCACATCCACCATGTCGTCGACGTCGAGCGATTCGGTGATCGCCAGTACTTCGCTGGCATCCATCCGGCGCAGAATCTCGGCACGCACATCGTCGCCCAGATACTGCAGGATCTCACCCTCGTTGTCCTTGCTGATCAGCCCCCAGAGCACTTGGCGTTCCTTCGGCGGGGTCTTTTCGATCAGCCGGGCAGCTTCGGTCGGTTTGAGGCTGTTGTTGAGGATATAGCGAATCTGCTGGAACTCGCCGCCTTCCAGTGCTTCGGTCAGCCGGTCGAGATGGCTTTTTGTCGGTTGCGTGCTCATGCAGGTACCCGCTCAGGAAGACGAATATACAGGGAGGTGCCGGGTGGCGGCGCCGGCATTATAACCAAATAGCAGGGCGGGAATAAGCGTGCGCCGGGTTATTCAGCCTCGTCGAAACGGTTTTGGATCAGCGTCTCGATCGCCAGCAGCGCCTGTTCGGCGTCCTCGCCGCGGGCCTGGACGGTCAGTTCGGTTCCCTTGGCTGCAGCCAACATCATCACCGCCATGATGCTTTTGCCATCCACCTCGCGGCCCTCTTTGACCAGCTTGATATCGCTGGAAAACTGGCTGGTGGTATTGATCAGCTTGGCGGCGGCCCGGGCATGAAGCCCCAGCTTGTTGATGATGGTGACCTGCTTTTCCAGCATAGCGATGACTCAACCTCCGGATGATGTCGGGGGACTTTCTCGATTATTCAGTGCTGCCTGAACTATCGGAAACGCTCCCTAGCTCACGATGGCGAACATGGACATTATCCATACGGTCGGCGAAATGAGAAGTCAGTCGTTCGGCGATATAGACCGAACGGTGCTGGCCACCGGTGCAGCCGATACCGATGGTGACGTAGCTGCGGTTGTTGGCGGCGTAGCTGGGCAGCCATTTCTGCAGGTAGCCCCGGATATCGGCGATCATCTCGGCGACCTCCGGCTGGTTGTCGAGGAACTCGACCACCGGTGCCTCGCGGCCGGTAAAGCCGCGCAGTTCGGGAATCCAGTAAGGGTTGGGCAGCACCCGCACGTCGAACACCAGGTCGACATCCAGCGGTACACCGTGCTTGAAGCCGAACGACTCGAACTGGATCGACATCTGCTGTTCCTTGCGCTGGGCTATCCGCAGCTTGATGGTGTCGCGCAGCTGGTAGAGCGTCAGCCGGGTGGTATCGATGCGGATATCGGCCAGGTTGGCGATCGGTTCCAGCAACTCCTTCTCCAGCTGGATCGCCTCCTGCAGCCCCTGGCGGTTGTCGGTCAGCGGGTGTTTGCGGCGGGTGGCGCTGAAGCGTTTCAGCAGGGTCGCTTCGCCGGCATCCAGGAACAGCAGCTCGAGGGCGGCCTGGCCGGCAGTGCACAACTGCTGATAGATCTGCGGAAACTGCAGCAGGTTGGAGCGTAGATTACGGGCGTCGATACTGACGGCCACCTGGGCGGGATGATCGGCGTTGGCAGACATCTGCTCGACCAGGTCTGGTAGCAATCGGGCCGGCAGGTTGTCGATGCAGTAGAAGCCGATATCTTCCAGCGCCTGCAATGCGGTACTTTTGCCGGAGCCGGAACGGCCGCTGACCACCACCAGTTTCATCGGCCGGCCTCTCAGACAGCCTGATGCTGAATAACTTTATACAGCGATTCGGCGGTGTGCGCGTTGCGTAGCTGCTCGCGCACCTCGGACTTGCTGAGCAGTTCGGCAATGCTGGACAGGGTGGTGAGGTGCTCTTCGCAGGCCTCTTCGGGCACGATCAGCACGAACAACAGGTCGACCGGCTGACGGTCGATCGCATCGAAGTCGATCGGCGTCTGCAGCTTGATCAGGTAGCCCAGCGCTTCATTGCAGTTGCTCAGCCGGCAGTGAGGGATCGCCACACCGTCGCCAAAGCCGGTACTGCCGAGTCGCTCACGGTTGATCAGGCCTGCAAAGACCGCGTCCGCGTCGAGAGAGGGCGTTTGCTCGGCAATGATATTGCCGACGGTTTCCAGGATGCGTTTTTTGCTGCCACCCTCAAGATCGCAGAGCGTTCTTGAGGGTGTCAGGATGTCGGTTATCGTCATTAGAATGTGACGGAATCAGTGTTTCTTGAGTTTCTCTTTATGCTTGATGATCTGACGGTCCAGCTTGTCGGTCAGGCCATCAATCGCGGCATACATATCGTCATGTTCATGGGTGGCGAAGACCTGGCCACCGGCTACATGTACATCGGCTTCGGCTTTCTGTCGCTGCTTCTCAATGCTCAGGGTCACCTGCACATTGGTGATGTTTTCGAAGTGACGCTCCAGCTTTTCGAACTTGCTGTGGACGTAATCATTCAGTGCATCAGTCAGTTCTACATGATGTCCGGTGATGTTTATCTGCATAGCTCTCTCCTACTGACAGCGACGATCGCTCGTCTTGATTTCATTCCATTAAACCAGACGCTTCCGCTCATTAGAAGGTGGAATCGCCATCGCCTCGCGATATTTTGCGATGGTTCGGCGGGCGACCTTGATTCCTTGTTCTTCAAGCAGTTGCGTTATCTTATTGTCACTCAGCGGCTTGGCCGGATTTTCCGCGGCCACCAGCTTTTTGATCACCGCCCGGATCGCGGTCGACGAGGCGGCGCCGCCATCCGAGGTGCTGACGTGGCTGGAGAAAAAGTACTTCAGCTCGAAAATACCCCGGGGGGTATGCATGTATTTCTGGGTGGTCACCCTGGAGATGGTGGACTCGTGCATCTCCACCGCTTCGGCGATATCGTGCAGCACCATCGGCTTCATCGCTTCGTCGCCATGCTCCAGGAAGTCGCTCTGCCGGTTGACGATCTCGCGGGCCACCTTCAGCAGGGTTTCGTTGCGGCTTAGCAGGCTCTTGATGAACCAGCGTGCTTCCTGCAGGTGATTCTTCAGGTAGGTGTTGTCGGCGCTGTTGTCGGCGCGGCGAATCAGGTCGGCGTAGCTGCTGTTGATACGCAGCCGTGGCGAGATGTCCGGGTTCAGCGCCACGGTCCAGACGCCGCGGATCTTCTGCACGATCACATCGGGGATCACGTACTCCGCTTTGCCGGAGGCGATAGTCGCGCCAGGCTTGGGATTCAGCGACTGGATCAGGCTGATCACCTGTTGCAGCTGGGCTTCCTTGAGTCGGGTTTTGCGCATCAGCTGACGGTAGTCGCGGCTGCCGAGCAGGGCCAGGTGCTGGCTGGCCAGTGCGCAGGCCTCCTTCAGCAGTGGGGTTTCTTTCGGCAGTTGTGCCAGCTGCAGCAGCAGGCACTCGCTGAGGTCGCGGGCGGCGACACCGGCCGGGTCGAACTGCTGGACCCGGTGCAGCACCGCTTCCACTTCGTCCAGCTCGGCCTCGCCGAACAGCTCCGGCTCGCTCTGCTGAAAATGTTCGAGAATCTCTTCCAGGCTGACGGTCAGGTAACCGTCCGGCTCGATGCCGTCGATAATCGCCTGGGCGATCAGCTGGTCGCTGTCGCTCATCGGGGTCAGGTTGAGCTGCCACAACAGGTGGTCCTGCAGGGTCTCTTCGGCGCTGTCGTTTTCCTGCGGCAGGTCGAAATCGTCGCGGCTGGCGCTGCTCGGCAGGGCACTCTGGAAGGTATCGTCCCAGCTGCTGTCGATGCCCAGCTCGTCGGGAATATCCTCTTTCCAGTTGTCGTCGGTCAGCTGGCTGTCGTCCTGCTCGCTGCTGTCGTCACTGGCACTGGCGGTCAGTTTGTCGCTGTCGTCCGCCGCCTGCTGGTCGCGGTGTTGTTCCTGTTCGGCGGGGGCCTCGTGGTCGTCCTCGCCGGTTTCCAGCATCGGGTTGTTGTCGAGCGCTTCCTGAATCTCCTGCTGAAGATCAAGCGTGGACAGCTGCAACAGGCGGATCGCCTGCTGCAGTTGCGGGGTCATGGTGAGCTGTTGCCCGATCTTGAGTTGCAGTGCCTGTTTCATAAGCGTACTAGCTGTTACTCCTGTCAGCGTTATCGCGGTGTGCCGGCTCAGAGCCGGAACTGTTCGCCGAGGTAGGCTGCGCGTACCGCGTCGTTACTCATGATCTCGGCCGGGCTGCCGTTGGCCAGGATCGTGCCTTCACTGACGATATAGGCCTGTTCGCAGATATCCAGCGTTTCCCTGACATTGTGGTCGGTAATCAGGATACCGATACCACGTTCCTGAAGATGCTTGATGGTCGCCTTGATGTCATTGACCGATATCGGGTCGACGCCGGCAAAGGGCTCATCCAGCAGGATGAAGGACGGCTCGGTGGCCAGTGCCCGGGCGATCTCGACCCGGCGTCGTTCGCCGCCGGACAGGCTCATGCCGAGGCTGTCGCGGATATGGGTGATATGGAACTCGGCCAGCAGTTCCTCCATTTTCTGCTCGCGCTGGGCGCGGTTGAGGTCGGCGCGGGTTTCCAGAATAGCCATCAGGTTATCGCGAACGCTCAGCTTACGGAAGATCGACGCTTCCTGCGGCAGGTAGCCGATGCCGGAACGGGCCCGGCCGTGCATCGGCAGCCGGGTGATATCCTGGTCGTCGATCCGCACGCAGCCCTTATCGGCCGGTACCAGCCCGACGATCATGTAGAAGCAGGTGGTCTTGCCGGCGCCGTTCGGGCCGAGCAGGCCGACGATCTCACCCCGCTTGATGTGCAGCGAAACGTCCTTGACCACCTCGCGGCCACGGTATTGCTTGGCCAGATTTACCGCTTGCAGGCAGCTCATTCTTTACTCTTCGTCTTAGGCTGGATAACCATCTGGACGCGACCCTTGCCCTCGTCGCCACCGAAGGCATCGACCACCGAGCGGTTCATGTCGTACACGATGCGGGCGCCGCTGAACTGGTCTTCGCCCTGCTTGACGCGGGCGTTGCCTGTTGCCGTCACGCTCTGGGCGCCCACCTGGTACACCAGACGGTCGCCATATGCATCAGTATAGGGCTGATCGGCGCTGGGCTGCTGGCGGAAATGAGCTTGTTTGCCGGTGGCGATGATCTTCTGGATGCCGTCGTCGTTGCGGTGCATCTCGACATCGTCGGCGTCGATCGCCAGGGATCCCTGGCGGATGATGACGTTGCCGCGGTAGCGGGTGATACCGGTACGGTCGTCGATGCTGGCACTGTCGGCAGTGATATGGATCGGCTGTTCGCGGTCGGAGGGCAGCGCCAGGCTGCTACCGGAGAACAACAGCAGGCCGAGGGCCAGCAGTGTGGTCAATTTATTGCGCATGATTATGCAGCCCTTTTACGTCGGAGAGCAGTTCCATCCGGCCCGCCGCCAGGTCTGCGGTCATCCCGGTGGCCGTGACCCGGTCGAATGCTGTGGTCAGCACCACCGGGGCGTCAGTCTGGGCGAAGTCGCGTTGTGGAAACAGCGTCAGTCGGCTGGTGTCCAGCTGCGAGCCACGGCCAGTGTCCGGATTATCATGAACCCGCACCTTCCCTTCAAGTTCCAGTTGTTGTTGGGCGTCGTCCAGGGAGCCGTGCAGCGCAGTGATCTGAATCGGCGGGCGTCCCTCACGGTAGACTTTCAGGTGCGGGTCGCTGAAGCGGTGCTCGGCCAGTTGCGGCAGGTGCTTCATTTCGCTGGCGCTCACCTGGCGCTTGAGCCGGCCGTCGTCGCCGTACTCGGCAACCTGCACCCCGCGCATGAAGTAGTCCGCGGTCGGCTCCATCGGCGCCTCGCGTGGCTGCTGACGCGGCGTACCACCAAAGCCCCAATAGAGCAGCAGCGGTAGCAGCAGAAGGCCGGCAAGCAACAGGCGCAGACGGGTACTGCTCATCCGTAGTAGCTTTCCAGCAGCGGGGCCAGCTTACCCTGAGCATCTAGGATAAGCTCGCAGAATTCACGGCCGGCGCCCTCGCCGCCACGTCGGCTGCTGACCCAGTCGGCCTTCTGCTGGACCAGCGGGTGGCCATTCGGTACGCAGGCGCCGAACGCCGCGGCGCGGATCGCCGCCAGGTCCGGCAGGTCGTCGCCGATATAGGCGGTAACCTCGGCGTCATGGCCGCTACGCTGCCAGAGTTCCTGCAGAGCGGTCAGTTTGTCTTCGCGGCCCTGCTGCAGATAGGTGATACCCAGTGCCTTGGCACGTAGTTCCACCTGGGGGGAGCGACGTCCGGTGATGATCGCGGTTTCAATCCCGGCCTGCTGCAGCAGCTTGATACCGAGCCCGTCCAGGGTGTTGAACTGTTTGACCTCCTGGCCGTCCGGCAGGAACAGCAGCTGGCCATTGGTCAGGATGCCGTCGACGTCGAACACCGCCAGCTTGATGTTGGCCAGCTTGGCGCGTTGCACTTCGTCGAGTTCGAAAGACCAGCTCATCAGATCACCCCCGCTTTCAGCATGTCGTGCATGTTCAGCGCACCGACGGGCAGCTGGTCCCGGTCGACCACCACCAGCGCGTTGATCTGCTTGCTCTGCATGATCTGTACCGCTTCGGCGGCCAGCATCTCGGCCGGCACGGTGGTGCAGTTACGGGTCATTATCTGGTGAATCGGAGTGCTCTTGAGGTCGACGTCCTGATCGATCGCGCGACGCAGGTCGCCGTCGGTAAAGATACCGGTCAGCTTGCCGGCGCCGTCCACCACGGCGGTCATGCCGAGCCGCTTGCGGGTCACTTCGATCAGTGCCGCGTTGAGCGGGGTTTGCTCGTTGACCAGCGGGATGTCTTCGCCGGTGTGCATCACGTCTTCCACCTTCAGCAGAAGTCGCCGCCCCAGGCTGCCGCCGGGATGGGAGAAGGCGAAATCCTCGGCACCGAAACCGCGCGCTTCCAGCAGGGCGATCGCCAGCGCATCGCCCAGCACCAACTGGGTGGTGGTGGAGGAGGTCGGCGCCAGGTTCAGCGGGCAGGCCTCTTTGTCGACGCCGATATGCAAGTTGACGTCGGACGCCTGAGACAGGGTTGAGTCGGGGTTGGCGGTGATACTGATCAGCGGCGCCTTCATCCGCTTGATCAGCGGCAGGATGGTGACCACCTCGGCGGTTTCGCCGGAGTTGGACAGTGCCAGCACCAGGTCGTTGCCGGTGATCATTCCCAAGTCGCCATGGCTGGCCTCGCCGGGATGGACGAAGAATGAGGGCGTGCCCGTGCTGGCCAGGGTGGCGGCGATCTTGTTGCCGATATGGCCGGACTTGCCCATGCCGGTGACGATCACCCGGCCCTTGCAGTTCAGCATCAGCGCGCAGGCCTGGCTGAAATCGCCGTTGAGATGTTGTTCCAGTGCGCTCACCGCCTCTGCTTCAAGCTGGATGGTGCGCTTGGCGGAAGCGATAAAATCGATCTGATCAGACATAGAAATTGGATCTGCCCTGTCTATAGCTAAGGGTTAAACGCTCATAGTGTACAGCAGACCCATATAGCCTGCATAAGCGGCGCCCAGCAGGCCGCCTTCCAGCCGGCTGATGGTGCGAGGCCGCTGCCAGAGCGCGAAGGCGGCCAGCAGCAGGGTGGCGATCAGCATCGCCGAATAGTCGCGCAGCATCACCAGTTGCTCCATTTCAAGCGGCGCGATCAGACCCGGCACCGCCATCACGGCGGCCAGGTTGAAGATGTTGGAGCCGACCACGTTGCCGATGGCAATATCGTGGTGACCTTTCAGGGCGCTGGTGATGGAAGCCGCCAGCTCCGGCAGGCTGGTGCCGATCGCCACGATGGTCAGGCCGATGATCAGCTCGCTGATGCCCAGTGCCAGGGCCACTTCGGTGGCGCCCCAGACCAGCATACGCGAACTGACGATCAGCACGGTAAGCCCCAGCAGCAGCCAAAGCAGCGCCGGACCAGTCGTCAGCTCGGGCAGTTCCTCTTCATCTGCGCCGCTCAGTTCATCGTTGCCGTTCATCTTCTGGAACCGGTTGAACAGGAACAGGCAGGTTGCCAGCGTACACAGCAACAGCACCCCGTCGATACGGGTCAGCTTGAGGTCCAGCAGGATAAAGCCTGCGAATACCGTGACGGCAATCAGCAGCGGGATCTCACGGCGCAGCACGCCGGATTTGACCGGCAGCGGGGCGATCAGTGCGGTTACCCCCAGTACCAGCGCGATATTGGCGATATTGGAGCCCAGTGCGTTACCGACCGCCAGGTTGCCGGCGTCGGCCAGCGACGCCATGGTCGACACCAGGATCTCCGGTGCCGAGGTGCCGAATGCGACGATGGTCAGACCAATCAGCAGCGGCGACATACCGAAATTGCGGGCGCAGGCGGCGGCGCCGATAACGAACCGGTCTGCACTCCAGACCAACAGTACCAAGCCGATGACGATGGCCAGAATGGGGTAAAGCATGAAAGACCTTAAACCTGAGCAGGTGATTTGCGAAGGCGCTATTTAAACAGAATGGGGCAGGCGGTCAATCGCAACTGCGGATTTCATCGCATCATTCAATCGGGTGAGTCCATGCTTGGTCATCAAATATTCAGTGATGATCGGGATAATTGATGGCTGTCGATCGGCTGGCCGTGCCGGGTCGTGATGCAGTTAAGTGTCAATTGGGTCGGGTTTGCAAAACGCAGCGTTGTGGCCCTGCCGGAGCGGGGAATATTCATGTTTCACCGCCGCAATGCTATAGTTCTCGCCCTTTTTGGTAGCGCCCTGGCTACATGCCCGATTTCCGTGCGCTATTGACCGGCGTCCAGGCTGCCCTGCGGGCGGTGTTGGAGCCAACAGATTCTGAGAGCCAGATGACCCAGTTTGACGACATTGTTATTGATATCAAAGGATTGAGCTTCAGCCGCGGAGACCGGCCGATTTATCGTAATGTCGATATCCAGATCCCGCGCGGCAAGATTACCGCCATCATGGGGCCATCCGGGACCGGGAAGACCACCCTGTTGAAGCTGATCGGCGGGCAGCTCAAGCCCGATAGCGGTGAGATTCTTCTCGATGGCCAGGATATTCCCCGGTTGGGTCGGCGTGAGCTGTTCCGGGTGCGTGAGCGGATGGGGATGCTGTTCCAGAGCGGTGCGCTGTTTACCGACATGACCGTGTTCGAGAATGTCGCCTTCCCGCTGCGGGTGCACACCGAGCTGCCGGAGGAGATGATTCGCGACATCGTGTTGATGAAGTTGCACGCGGTTGGTTTGCGCGGCGCCCGCGACCTGATGCCGAGCGAGCTGTCCGGTGGCATGGCGCGCCGGGTGGCGCTGGCCCGGGCCGTGGCGTTGGACCCGGATATTCTGATGTACGATGAACCGTTTACCGGCCAGGATCCGATCGCCATGGGGGTATTGGTCAATCTGATCCGGCAGCTGAACGAGGCGACCGATCACACCAGTATCATCGTCTCGCACGATATTCAGGAGACCCTGGGGATCGCCGATTACATCTACCTGATCGCCGAGGGCGGGGTGGTGGCGCAGGGGACGCCCAAACAACTGGCCGAGGCCGACTCGCCGCAGGTGCGCCAGTTCATGCAGGGGCTGCCGGACGGACCGGTGCCGTTCCATTTCCCGGCCGGCGACTATGACGACGACCTGATGCAGGGGCGCAAGGGATGATTGAATTGATTGCGGCAACCGGCCGTTACGGGTTGGGCCGGCTGGCGGCGTTCGGTCGTGCCGGGGTGATGCTGATGCAGGCGTTGCTGGCGCGTCCGGCGCCGATGCAGATGCTGCCGCTGTTGGTCCGGCAGATCTACTTTGTCGGCGTGCAGTCGCTGATCATTATCATGGTGTCCGGGCTGTTTATCGGCATGGTGCTCGGTTTGCAGGGCTATACCATCTTGGTGGACTACGGCTCCGAACAGGCGGTTGGTCAGATGGTGGCGCTGAGCCTGGTGCGCGAGCTGGCGCCGGTGGTCGCCGCGTTGCTGTTCGCCGGGCGGGCCGGCTCGGCGTTGACCGCCGAGATCGGCTTGATGAAGGCCACCGAACAGCTGGCCAGCCTGGAGATGATCGGCGTCGACCCGCTGCGGCGGATAATCGCGCCGCGTTTCTGGGCCGGGTTTATCAGCTTGCCTCTGCTGGCGGCGGTGTTTGCCGTGGTCGGCGTCTGGGGCGGCGCGATGGTCGGTATCGAGTGGCTGGGCATTTACGAAGGGGCCTTCTGGGCCAATATGCAGAATTCGGTCGATTTCAGCGAAGATGTGCTGAACGGCAGTATAAAGGCAATGGTGTTCGGCTTCGTGGTTACTTGGGTCGCGGTGTTCCAGGGCTACGATTGCGTACCGACTTCCGAGGGAATCAGCCAGGCGACCACCCGGACGGTGGTGTATTCGTCATTGGCTGTACTGGGTCTGGATTTTGTCCTGACCGCTTTGATGTTTGGAGATCTCTGAATATGCGGACGAGGGTTATCGAGGTCAGCGTTGGTGCGTTCCTGTTGGTAGGAGCGCTGGCGCTGTTGATGTTGGCGTTGAATGTCAGCGGTTTGAAGCTGGCCGAGCGCGTCCGGCGCCGATGCAGATGCTGCCGCTGTTGGTCCGGCAGATCTACTTTGTCGGCGTGCAGTCGCTGATCATTATCATGGTGTCCGGGCTGTTTATCGGCATGGTGCTCGGTTTGCAGGGCTATACCATCTTGGTGGACTACGGCTCCGAACAGGCGGTTGGTCAGATGGTGGCGCTGAGCCTGGTGCGCGAGCTGGCGCCGGTGGTCGCCGCGTTGCTGTTCGCCGGGCGGGCCGGCTCGGCGTTGACCGCCGAGATCGGCTTGATGAAGGCCACCGAACAGCTGGCCAGCCTGGAGATGATCGGCGTCGACCCGCTGCGGCGGATAATCGCGCCGCGTTTCTGGGCCGGGTTTATCAGCTTGCCTCTGCTGGCGGCGGTGTTTGCCGTGGTCGGCGTCTGGGGCGGCGCGATGGTCGGTATCGAGTGGCTGGGCATTTACGAAGGGGCCTTCTGGGCCAATATGCAGAATTCGGTCGATTTCAGCGAAGATGTGCTGAACGGCAGTATAAAGGCAATGGTGTTCGGCTTCGTGGTTACTTGGGTCGCGGTGTTCCAGGGCTACGATTGCGTACCGACTTCCGAGGGAATCAGCCAGGCGACCACCCGGACGGTGGTGTATTCGTCATTGGCTGTACTGGGTCTGGATTTTGTCCTGACCGCTTTGATGTTTGGAGATCTCTGAATATGCGGACGAGGGTTATCGAGGTCAGCGTTGGTGCGTTCCTGTTGGTAGGAGCGCTGGCGCTGTTGATGTTGGCGTTGAATGTCAGCGGTTTGAAGCTGGCCGATCAACCGCAGACCTACAAGCTCTATGCGCGTTTTGAAAATATTGGCGGGCTGACTGCCCGCTCCAAGGTCACCATGTCCGGGGTGCTGATCGGTAAGGTGAGCAGCATCTCGCTGGACCCGCAGACACTGATGGCGCGGGTGGAGATGGATATCCATGAAAATGTCGACTTCCTGTCGACCGACAGCTCGGCGTCGATCCTGACCGCCGGCCTGCTCGGCGAGCAGTATATCGGCGTGACCGTCGGCGCCGAGGAGGAGGTCCTCAAGAACGGCGACTATATCGAGGATACCCAGTCGGCGCTGGTTCTGGAGGAGCTGGTCGGCAAGTTCCTGTTTAATTCGGTGAGTGAATAATCGGAGGCTGTGCGGTGATGCGAAATTATCAGAAAGCGGTACAGGCGGTTATCGGTATATGGCTGTTGGCCATGGCTTCGCTGGCCCAGGCCGGCTGGGACGAGGCGGCCGCGGTGGTGGAGAAGTCCACGGCCGATATACTGCAGCTGTTGAATAGCGAGGAGCTGCAATCGGAAGAGGCGTTCGGCAATCTGGTCGGTGAGGTTGATCGGGTGCTGTCGCCGGTGGTCGATTTCGACTACATCTCCAAGCGGGTGATGGGCAAGTACTATCGCCGCGCCAGCGATGCCCAGCGGGCCCAGTTCAGCGATATCTTCAAGCTGACACTGCTGAAGACCTATGCCAAGGCACTGCAGGGGTTCCAGATCAAGTCTTACGAGATGGTGCCGCCGGTTGCGCCGAGCCCCAAGCCGGAGCAGCAGGCGGTGTCGGTACAGGTCACCTCGGCCAACGGTACCCAGTTCACGCTGGTTTACTACATGCTGCATGACGATGGCCGCTGGAAACTGGTTAATGCCTCGCTGGACGGCATCAACCTGCGGCTGACCTTCAAGAACCAGTTTGCCGGCCTGGCCCAGGATGTTAACGGCAAGGTGGGCAAGGTGATTGACCTTTGGCAGGAGAAAGTGTCGCTGGAAGGTGGGAAGAGCTCCTGATGGCGGTGCAGGTCCAGCGACAGGATTCGCAGACCCTCCGGATCAGCGGAGAGATAACCTTCCACAGCGTGTTGCAGCTGCGCCGGCTGCTGGAAGCCGAGCTGGCGCAGGCCGCAGGCGAACTGACGCTGGACCTGTCCGGCGTCACTGCCGCTGACAGCAGCGCGCTGTCGTTGTGGCTCTGTATCCGGCGCCAGGCCGACCGGCGCGGCCTGCGGCTCTATGCGCTGAACGTACCGGAAAAACTGCACGCGCTGAGCCGGCTGGTCGGCCTGGAGCGGGAGTGGACCGAAGCGCTGCCCGTCGACCAGGCGCTGCCGGCCTGATAAATCCGCGCAGGTCGGGCCGCGCAGGTCGGGCCGCGCAGGGCAAGCTGCGTTGAGCGGGGCGCTCCGGTATCATGGGGCGCTGCGCTTTATAAGTTGAATTCTTTAAAATTCTTTAAATTAGTTACGATTGTACGGGGTCTTGCATGCACGCTGACGAAGTTAAGCAGATTCTGGAAAGCAACCTGGAGGGTTGCACTGCCTATACCGCCGGTGAAGGCTGCGATTTCCAGGTGACCGTGGTGGGTGAAATTTTCGCCGGGCTGATGCCGGTGAAAAAACAGCAGCTGGTGTACCAGTGCCTGAACGAATATATCAAGAACGGCACCATCCATGCGTTGACCATCAAGGCCTACACGCCTGAGCAGTGGCAAGCGCTGCAGAAATAAACCCGGCCGAGGTCCGAACTTCCTGATGGATAAACTGATTATTACCGGTGGTGCCCAGCTCAATGGCGAGGTGCGCATCTCCGGGGCGAAAAACTCCGCGCTGCCGATTCTGGCGGCAACCCTGCTGGCCTCCGAGCCGGTTACCGTCTGCAACCTGCCGCATCTGCACGACATCACCACCATGTTGGAGCTGGTGCGCCGCATGGGTGTTGAACTGACCGTCGACGAAAAGCTCAGTGTCGAAGTGGATCCGCGTACCTTGCGCGAGACCCACGCCCCGTACGAGCTGGTCAAGACCATGCGGGCGTCGATCCTGGTGTTGGGGCCGTTGCTGGCGCATTTCGGCGAAGCCCGGGTGTCGCTGCCGGGTGGCTGCGCGATCGGCAGTCGTCCGGTCGATCAGCATATCCGTGGTCTGGAGGCGATGGGTGCCGAGGTGGAAGTCACCGGCGGTTACATCCATGCCCGCAGCAACGGCCGCCTGAAGGGCGCGCCGGTGTTTTTCGACATGGTCACCGTAACCGGCACTGAAAACGTGCTGATGGCGGCGACCCTGGCGGAAGGCCAGACCATCATCGAAAACGCCGCCCGCGAGCCGGAAGTGGTCGATCTGGCCGAGTGCCTGATCGCCATGGGCGCCGATATCAGCGGTCACGGCACCGATACCATCGTGGTCAACGGTGTCGAGAAGCTGCACGGCTGCACCTACTCGGTGTTGCCGGACCGTATCGAAACCGGTACCTACCTGGCGGCGGTGGCGGCCACCGGCGGCCGTATCAAGGTCAAGAACACCCGGCCGGATACCCTGGATGCGGTGCTGCAGAAGTTCCGCGAAGCGGGCGCCGAGGTTGAAACCGGAGCCGACTGGATCACCCTGGATATGAAGGGCAAGCGCGCCCAGGCGGTGAACATCACCACTGCCCCCTATCCGGCGTTCCCGACCGATATGCAGGCCCAGTTCGCAGCGGTCAATATCGTTGCCGAAGGTGTCGGCAAAGTGAAGGAGACGGTATTCGAAAACCGTTTCATGCACATGCAGGAGATGATCCGCATGGGCGCCAACGTAACCATCGACGGTAATACCGCGGTGATCGAAGGTGTTGAAAAATTGCAGGGTGCGCCGGTGATGGCGACCGATCTGCGGGCTTCGGCCAGCCTGGTGATCGCCGCACTGGTCGCCGACGGCGAAACCACCATCGACCGGATCTACCACATCGATCGCGGTTACGAGTGTATTGAAGAAAAATTACAACTGCTGGGTGCGCGGATCCGTCGCGTGCCGGGCTGAGAGTGAGTGAAGATCAGGATGAAGCAGAATCTGACTATTGCCCTGTCCAAGGGGCGTATTCTGAAAGAAACCCTGCCGCTGCTGGCGGCTGCCGGTATCGAACCGGCCGAGGATATCTTTAGCAGCCGCAAACTGATCTTCGACACCAACCATGACAACATCAAGCTGGTGGTGATCCGTGCCACCGACGTGCCGACCTATGTCGAGTACGGCGGTGCCGATATGGGCGTGGCCGGTAAGGATGTACTGCTGGAACATGGCGGCGAGGGGCTGTACGAGCCGATCGACCTGGAGATCGCCAAGTGCAAGCTGATGGTGGCGGGCATGAAGGATGCGCCTTCGGTCAACGGCCGGATGAAGGTGGCCACCAAGTTCGTCAACGTGACCCGTGACTACTTCGCACGCAAGGGCCAGCAGGTGGACATCATCAAGCTGTACGGGGCGATGGAGCTGGCGCCGATCATGGGGCTGGCCGACCGCATCGTCGATATCGTCGACACCGGCAACACCCTGCGTGCCAACGGCCTGGAGCCGATGGAGCATATCGCCGATATCAGCTCGCGGCTGGTGGTTGGTCAGGCGTCGCTGAAGATGAAGCACCGCCAGATCCAGCCGATTCTCGACCTGCTGGACACGGCTATCGCGGCGCGTCGCGCGGAGGTGAACGGATGAGCGAGCTGAACATTCTCAAGCTGGACAGCAGCCAGGACGATTTTGCCGCCCAGTTGGACCGGCTGCTGGCCTGGGAGTCGGTCTCCGACAGCAAGGTCAACCAGATCGTCGATGAGATCCTGATGAAGGTCAAGGCGGAAGGGGATGCCGCGGTGGTGGAATACACCAACCGCTTCGACCGGATGTCGGTGGCCTCGATGGCCGAGCTGGAGATGAGCCGCGAACGGCTGCAGCAGGCGCTGGACGGCCTGCCGGCGGAGCAGCGCCAGGCGCTGGAAACGGCAGCTGAGCGGGTGCGCACCTACCACGAACGTCAGAAGGGCGAGTCCTGGCAGTACACCGAAGCGGACGGCACCATGCTGGGCCAGCAGGTGACGCCGATGGACCGGGTCGGCCTCTACGTGCCGGGCGGCAAGGCATCCTATCCGTCGTCGGTGCTGATGAACGCGATGCCGGCCAAGGTGGCGGGCGTCGGCGAGATCATCATGGTGGTACCGACACCGGCCGGCGAGCTGAACGAGCTGGTTCTGGCGGCGGCGGCACTGGCCGGCGTCGACCGGGTGTTCTGCATCGGCGGCGCCCAGGCGGTGGCTGCGCTGGCCTATGGTACCGAGACGGTGCCCAAGGTCGACAAGATCGTCGGCCCCGGCAACATTTTCGTGGCGACCGCCAAGCGGGCGGTGTTCGGTGCCGTCGGTATCGATATGATCGCCGGCCCGTCGGAGATCCTGGTGATCTGCGACGGCAAGACCGACCCGGACTGGGTGGCGATGGACCTGTTCTCGCAGGCCGAGCACGATGAAGATGCCCAGTCGATCCTGGTCTGCCCGGACGCCGATTACATCGACCGGGTTGAACAGAGTATCGCCAAGCTGCTGCCGACCATGGAGCGTGAGTCGATCATCGAAGTGTCGCTGCGTGAGCGGGCGGCGTTGATCAAGGTGCGTGATATGGCCGAGGCGGTCGAGGTTGGCAACCGGATTGCGCCGGAACACCTGGAGCTGTCGGTCGACAACCCGGAAGAGCTGTTGCCGCAGATCCGCCATGCCGGTGCGATCTTCATGGGGCGCTACACCGCCGAGGCGCTGGGCGACTACTGCGCCGGCCCGAACCACGTGCTGCCGACCTCCGGCACCGCGCGGTTTTCGTCGCCGCTAGGGGTCTATGACTTCCAGAAGCGCTCGTCGCTGATCTACTTCTCGGCCGACGGCGCCTCCGAGATGGGCAAGGTCGCCTCGGTATTGGCCCGTGGCGAAAGCCTGACCGCTCACGCCCGCTCGGCCGAGTACCGTATCAAAGACTGACCGGAACCGTCCGGTCCGATAGAGGGCAGGAGTAACATGAAGTACAGCGAAGAAGATATCCGCCGGCTGACCTGGCAGTGCCGCCGTGGCATGCTGGAGCTGGATGTGCTGTTCGTGCCGTTCATGGAGCAGGCGTTCCGTGATCAGAGCGAAGAGGATCAGGACCGGTTCGTCAAACTGCTCGATGAGCAGGACCAGGACCTGTTTCTCTGGTTCATGCAGCGCGAAGAGCCGCAGGATCCGGATCTGAAACGGATCGTCAATATCATCCTCGACCGTGTTCAGCCGGATTGATCTGCGGCTGAAACCCTCCCGTCTCTGGCGTGGCTGGCGCTTGCTGGTCCACGCCGTTGCGCTGCTGGCGATCTGGCTGGCGGCGCTATCTCCTTTCCTGCAATGGCTGTTTTCACTGCTGCTGGTGATGTCGCTGCTATACAGCTTTATCGGCCCGTCCGAGCGGATCGAGCGGCTGGTCTGGCAGGCCGCCGAGGGCGACCTGCGTCTGCTGGGCCGGCATGGCTGGCTGCAGGTCACCGAGATCCGGGCGTTGCTGGCTAGCCGTTGGCTGATCTATATGCAGTTGCGCGTCGCCGAACGGCTGCTGCCGTTGCCGTTGTTGGTCTGGCGCGATTCGGTTGATGCCGACGGCTTTCGCCGGCTCAGCGTATTGGCCCGACACGCCAAGCCGCCGCAGGATTCTTGTTAAGAATCTAACCCCGCTCGAGGGCGAAATCGTCGGACGTACCAAGATCTGTCGCGGTCAGAGCCCGCTGCTACGGGGTTTCCTGCTTCGTAGCAGTCCGCTCCGAGGGCGACGGGTTATGGGGAGGCTAGAAATCGCCGTTGGTCGCGGCTGAAGCCGCTCCCACAGGAGTCATACTTCGTAGCAGCCTCTCCGAGGGAAAACATCGCGGACTGTGCCAAGGCCCTGTCGCGGCTGAAGCCCCTCCTACACGGGCCGTGCTTCGTAATCCGTAGGTTGGGATGAGGTACGAATCCCAACGATCCCAGGTAGGTGCCGGACCTGGCCGGCCAAACGCCGACAGGCGTTTTCAACCGCCTGCGGCGGTGGCGCCCCGGGTGGCGCCCTACAGGGCCCTGCCGTAGCAGCCCGCTCCGAGGGCGGTATCTGCGGACCGTGCCAAGTCCGTCGCGGTCGGTACCCAAAGGGTATGCCAAGCCAGCTGCTACAGGGGCGTACTTCGTAGCAGCTCGCTCCGAGAGCGACACCCTCGGACCGTGCCAAGACCTGTCGCGGTCGGTACCCAAAGGGCATGCCAAGCCCGCTGCTACAGGTTTTTGCGTTTGCTGGCAGCTCGAACCCTGGGCGATCTCTCAATATCGATGGCTCAGCGGCGCGGCCACTGGTAGTTGACCGGGGTCAGCACGGTATCGCGCAGCTCCGGTCCTGGCTCCGGGTAATCCAGCGTGTAATGCAGGCCGCGGCTTTCGTGGCGCAGCATCGACGAGCGGATGATCAGGTCGGCAACCAGCGCCAGGTTGCGCAGTTCCAGCAGGTCGCGGCTGATTTTGTAGTTGCTGTAGTACTCGGTGATCTCCTGCTGCAGCATGTCGACCCGGTGCTTGGCGCGTTGCAGCCGCTTGGTGGTGCGTACGATGCCGACGTAGTCCCACATGAAACGGCGCAGTTCATCCCAGTTGTGGGAGATGATCACATCCTCGTCGGAGTCGGTCACCAGCGACTCGTCCCAATCCGGTATCTGCGGCTGTTCCGGTGTGCCGGCCAGTTCACGGCTGATCTGTTCGGCGGCCGAGCGGGCATAGACGATGCATTCCAGCAGCGAGTTGCTGGCCAGCCGGTTGGCGCCGTGCAGGCCGGTGAAGGCGGTCTCGCCGATCGCGTACAGGCCGGCCACGTCGGTGGCGCCGTACTGATCGGTCATTACGCCGCCACAGGTATAGTGGGCCGCCGGTACCACCGGGATCGGCTCCTTGGTGATATCGATGCCGTACTTCAGGCAGCGCTTGTGGATGGTCGGGAAGTGTGACTGGATGAACTCGGCCGGTTTGTGGGAGATATCCAGGTAGACGCAGTCGCAGCCGAGCCGTTTCATCTCGTGGTCGATGGCGCGGGCGACGATATCACGCGGCGCCAGTTCGCCGCGTTCATCGTAGCGGTCCATGAAGCGCTCGCCATTGGGCAGTCGCAGCTTGCCGCCTTCGCCGCGCACCGCTTCGGTGATCAGGTAGGACTTGGCCTGCGGATGGTAAAGGCAGGTCGGGTGGAACTGGTTGAACTCCATATTGGCCACCCGGCAGCCGGCACGCCAGGCCATGGCGATGCCGTCGCCGCTGGCGCCGTCCGGGTTGCTGGTGTAGAGGTAGGCCTTGGAGGCGCCGCCGGTGGCCAGTACCACGAACGGGGCCTGGAACACCTCAACATGCCCGCTCTTGTTGTTTAGCACGTAGGCGCCGACGCAGCGGTTGTTCGGCAGCCGCAGCTTGTCGCGGGTGATCAGGTCGACCGCCACATGGTGCTCGAACAGGTCGATCTGGCTATGTTCCCGGGCACGCTCGATCAGGGTTCGCTGGACCGCCTTGCCGGTGGCGTCGGCGGCGTGGATGATACGGCGCTGTGAGTGGCCACCCTCCTTGGTCAGGTGGTAGCTCTCCTCAGCATCGTCGCCATTACGGGTGAACGGGACGCCCTGGCCGATCAGCCAGTCAATCGCCTCGCGGCCGTGGCTGACGGTAAAGCGCACGGCATCCTCGTGGCTCAGCGACGCGCCGGCGGTCATGGTATCGGCAACGTGCTCGGCAATGCTGTCCGCTTCATCCAGTACCGCGGCGATACCGCCCTGGGCGTGCCAGGTGGAGCCGGCGTTCAGCTCCCCCTTGCTGAGCACCGCCACCCGGTGGTGTTCGGCCAGCTGTAGCGCCAGAGTCAGGCCGGCGGAGCCGGAGCCGATAATCAGTACGTCATGGCTGTTTGATCTGGTCATCCCGTTCCTTAACTATTGTTCTGGTCGTGCGACCGTTCATCGGACCGCAACATTATGCCGCCGGGCCGGCAATTATGGAATTCGCTGACAGCAGCGTGCGTTCTCTGTTATCCGGCCAGCTCTATCGAGGCCTCTTTAGCCCGAATCCGCCAGCGTGAGCGCCTTGTTCTCATCCAAAAAAATGAGGATGCCCCTTAATTTTCCGTAAGCCCGGGAACTTTCATTCAAGCGACTGTCGAACACTGTAGTTCGAGGCACTCTGCTGGTTGAAGCTTGCAATGGGGTAGAGGCAGTTGAATACTTCATGCGGTGGCGTATCCGGTTCGGGTACGATGATTTTAGGGACGGTAATAAGGAATCAGAGTGTCTAACGAGAGCCAGGCCGAGATCGACAAGCGACTCGTGCAGCGGGTGCAGGCCGGCGATAAGCGGGCTTTCGATCTGCTGGTCAAGAAGTATCAGCATAAGATCATCGGCCTGATTGGTCGCTACGTTTACGACCATCACGAGGCGCTGGATGTGGCCCAGGAAGCGTTTATCAAGGCCTACCGCGCACTGCCGAATTTCCGCGGTGACAGTGCCTTTTATACCTGGCTGTACCGGATTGCGATCAACACGGCCAAGAATCACCTGGTGGCCAAGGGACGTCGACCACCGGATGTGGATGTGGATGTCAGTGACGCCCAGCACTTTGAAAGTGCCGCGGAACTGAAAAACATCGAATCGCCCGAGGCTAGCCTGTATCGGGATCAACTGGAGCAGGTGGTCAAGCGTACGCTGGACCGGCTGCCGGAGGACCTGCGTGTCGCCCTGACGCTGCGCGAATTCGAGGGATTGAGTTATGAAGATATCGCCAATGTTATGGACTGCCCGGTTGGTACCGTCCGCTCCCGGATCTTCCGGGCACGAGAAGCGATAGATAAAGAGATCATGCCGATAATGGCATCGACAGACTGAATTTGGGACTTTTAGGGAATGCATCGAGGTAGGGCTATGAATGAGCAAGCCGTCGAAAGCCTGTCTGCTGTGATGGATGGCGAGGCGAGCGAGTTTGAGTTGCGCCGCACACTTGAGCAGCTGGAACAGTCGCCTGAAATAGGCGAGCAGTGGCGTCGTTTCCATGTCGCACGTAACGCACTGCGCGGCGAGCCAATACAGGGGGTGGGTGTGGATATCAGTGCCGGGGTGATGGCCGCGGTGGAGGCGGAAGCGCCTCTAGAGGTTGATCCGGCGCCACGGGAACAGGCGCCGGCCAGCGATGAGCGTCGCCTGCACAACCGCTTCTTGAAGCCGCTGACCAGCATGGCGGTGGCGGCATCGGTCACCGCGATGGTGATTCTTGGCGTGCAGAATCTCGGCCAGCAGAGCCCGGCTCAACTGGCGGACAGCCGGCCGCAGTACACGCTGCCGTCGGCCACCGGTGGCAACGACAGCCTGATGCCCGCGCAGTTCGGCAATCGTACCGTGCTGGGCGGCAATACAGGTCAGGAGCCGGAGGTGATCCGCCTGTCACAGGGGTTGGCGCACTATATCGCCCAGCACCAGCATCTTTTGAGTGAACAGAAACCGGCCTGGAGTGCCAAGTGGCTGCCCGAGGGCTTCCGTAATGTGCGTCACGAGGTGATGCCGCAGGCGGAGGTGATGATGTTCAGCGATGGCAGACACGCGGTGTCGGTCTGTATCGAAGAGCTGGGTCGGCAGTCGGTGCCTGAAGGCGTGGCCCAGGTGGGCGGCATGATCGCCGTTGGCAAGCGCCAGGGTAACAAGTTCGTTACCGTGGTGGGCGATGTGCCGCTGATGATTGCCGAGCGGATCGCCGCATCGGTTAAAACCAACTAACAGCAGTTAAGTTAAGCATCAGATGATTGAAGAGCGTGGTCGGGTGGTGGACGTGGATGCCGATGGCGTCTGGGTGGAGGTGCATAAGCAGAGCGCCTGTGCCAGTTGCAGCGCCCGAGCAGGCTGCGGCCAGCGCCTGGTGGCGGAGGCGACCGCCGGCAAGCGGGTGGTGATCTGTGTCGAGAACCCGCACCAGCGGCCGGTGACGGTCGAAGACTCGGTGGTGATCGGCATCGCCGAAGGCGCTTTCATGAAGGCCTCGCTACTGCTCTATCTGATACCTCTAATCGCGTTGTTCGTGCTGGCCGGGCTGGTCAGCCAGGCCGGGGTGGCGGAAGGCTTCGTGATTCTCGCCGCATTGGTCGGGCTGTTACTCGGGCTCGGGCTGGTGCGCCTGGTCGGGCGCCGTTGGCAGCGCTCGCACGACTATCATCCAATACTGTTGCGGGTCGTCTGACCCCGAATAGCCGTAAAGGAAGGATCTAACCAAATGCGTAGCATCAGAGCATCCCTATGGGTTTTCTGTCTGTTTGTCTGGGCCTCTGTCGCGCAGGCGGCCAGCCTGCCCGATTTCAAGTCGCTGGTTAAGGAAGCCTCGCCGGCGGTGGTCAATATCAGCGCCGTGCAGAAATCGACCGAAACGGAGCGGGCGCTCAATCCGTTCAATGGGCCCGGCTACGAAGATATGCCGGAGATTTTCCGCCACTTCTTCCAGATGCCCGATATCAAGCCGCGTGAGCGCCGTCGCTCGCCGCAGTCGCTGGGGTCCGGCTTCATTCTCTCCCGGGACGGCTACGTACTGACCAACCACCATGTGATCGATGGTGCCGACGAGGTGATTGTGCGGTTATCAGATCGCCGCGAACTGGTGGCTCAGGTGATCGGCTCCGACAAGCGCACCGATATCGCGCTGCTGAAGCTGGATGCCCGTAACCTGCCGACTGTCGAGCTGGGCAGCTCCGCTGATCTGGAAGTGGGTGAGTGGGTACTGGCGATCGGTTCGCCGTTCGGCTTCGATCACTCGGTGACGGCAGGTATTGTCAGCGCCAAGGAGCGGGCGCTGGCAAACGAGACCTACGTACCCTTTATCCAGACCGATGTGGCGATCAACCCGGGCAACTCCGGCGGGCCACTGTTCAACCTGGAGGGTGAAGTGGTGGGTATCAACTCGCAGATCTATACCCGCTCAGGTGGCTTCATGGGGCTGTCGTTCGCCATCCCGATCGATGTGGCGATGGAGGTGGCCGAGCAGCTGAAGGAGCAGGGCTTCGTCAGCCGTGGCTGGCTTGGTGTGATCATCCAGGAAGTCAACAAGGACCTGGCTGAATCATTCGGCCTGGAGCGCCCGGCCGGTGCCCTGGTTGCCAAGGTGTTGCCGGAGAGTCCGGCAGAGAGCGGTGGCCTGCAGGAGGGTGATGTGATCACCCGCTTCAATGGCCGTGAGGTGGTGCTCTCCTCCGATCTGCCGCACATGGTCGGACGGGTGAAGCCGGGTGCCATGGCTAACCTCGACGTGGTGCGGGCGGGCGAGCGCAAGCGGTTGCAGCTGGAGATCGGCGAGCTGCCGGAGGAGCAGCCCAAGCTGGCGTCCGGTCAGCAGCAGCACCGTGATCAGCCGCATGGCAACCGGCTGGATGTGGTGGTCGCGGAGCTGGATGGCGAGCGTAAGGCCAAGTGGAACGTGCGCAGCGGCGTGGTGGTACAGCGGGTGCAGAAGGGTGCCGGCGCCAGTGCCGGGTTGATGGTCGGCGACGTGATTACCATGCTGAACGGCGCGCAGGTCGATTCGGTCGAGCGCTTCAACGAGCTGGTTGCCGAACTGCCCAGTGGCCGTGCGGTGCCGATGCGGATCGTGCGGCGGGGCAGTCCGTTGTTCGTGCCGCTGAAGCTGAATGATTGAGCATCGGCTGGCTGATCGGCCGAGTTAAGACTGTATGCGAGAGGGCACACAAAGCGTGCCCTCCCTACGGAACTGCTAGCGGACCGAATCAGCGGCGCCGCCACTGCTATGGAGAAGGGGCCGCAGGCCCCTTTTTACGTACGCTTGTAGCCTTTTATCGGTTAATGGAGCGAGATAGCTCCGCTGTGGGAAATACGGTAAACTTGCCGCCTTTCCGTCCAATGTATCTCCGAGTGGTAGTCAATACGTGAGCAACCTCGATCACATCCGCAACTTCTCCATCATCGCCCATATCGACCACGGTAAATCCACCCTGGCGGACCGCTTCATTCAGGTCTGTGGCGGCCTGACCGATCGGGAGATGGCGGCGCAGGTGCTCGACTCGATGGATCTCGAACGCGAGCGCGGCATCACCATCAAGGCGCAGAGCGTGACGTTGAACTACACCGCCCAGGACGGCAAAACCTACCAGCTGAACTTCATCGATACCCCGGGGCATGTCGACTTCTCGTACGAGGTGTCCCGCTCACTGGCGGCCTGCGAAGGCGCGTTGCTGGTGGTCGATGCCGCGCAGGGCGTTGAAGCCCAGTCGGTGGCCAACTGCTACACCGCGTTGGAGCAGGGCCTGGAAGTGCTGCCGGTACTGAACAAGATGGACCTGCCGCAGGCCGAGCCGGAGCGGGTTCGCATGGAGATCGAAGAGGTGATCGGTATCGAAGCGACCGATGCCGTGGCCTGTTCCGCCAAGAGCGGCATGGGGGTCGATGACGTACTGGAGGCGCTGATCAAGAGCATCCCGGCGCCGGAGGGCGACATTGATGCCCCGCTGCAGGCGCTGATCATCGATTCCTGGTTCGACAACTACCTCGGCGTGGTGTCCCTGGTGCGGGTCAAGCAGGGCACGTTGCGCAAGAAAGACAAGATTGTGGTCAAATCCACCGGCCAGAGCCATGGTGTCGATTCGGTCGGCATCTTCACGCCGAAGCGCACGGAGACCGGTGAACTCAAGGCCGGCGAAGTGGGCTTCGTGGTGGCCGGCATCAAGGATATCCATGGCGCACCGGTGGGCGACACCCTGACTCACCAGAAGACGCCGGACGTGGCGGCACTGCCTGGTTTCCAGAAAGTGCAGCCGCAGGTTTACGCCGGTCTGTTCCCGACCAGCTCGGATGATTACGAGGATTTCCGCGAGGCGCTGGACAAGCTGACGCTGAACGACGCCTCGCTGTTCTTCGAGCCGGAAACCTCCGACGCGCTGGGCTTCGGTTTCCGCTGCGGCTTCCTCGGCATGCTGCACATGGAGATCATCCAGGAGCGGCTGGAGCGTGAATACAACCTCGATCTGGTCACCACCGCACCGACCGTGGTCTATGAGCTCGAGTTGAACAACGGTGAAGTGATTCAGATCGACAGCCCGTCCAAGCTGCCGGACCCGGGCTCGATCCGCGAGATGCGCGAGCCGATCGTGGAAGCCAATATCCTGGTGCCGCAGGACTACCTGGGCCAGGTGATCGGTCTCTGTGTCGAGAAGCGTGGCGTGCAGAAGAACATGAACTTCGTTGGCAATCAGGTGCAGGTCACCTACGAACTGCCGATGGCCGAAGTGGTGCTGGATTTCTTCGACCGGCTTAAGTCGGTCAGCCGCGGCTTCGCCTCGCTGGAGTATAACTTCATCCGCTTCGAACCGGCCCAGCTGGTGCGGATGGATATCCTGATCAACGGCGACAAGGTAGACGCGCTGGCGGTGATCCTGCACCGCGACAACGCCCAGTACCGTGGCCGTCTGCTCTGTGAAAAGATGAAAGAGCTGATCCCGCGGCAGATGTTCGACGTGGCTATCCAGGCGGCGCTGGGCGGCAAGGTGATCGCCCGTACCACCGTCAAGGCGCTGCGCAAGAACGTAACCGCCAAGTGTTACGGTGGTGACGTCAGCCGTAAGAAGAAACTGCTGCAGAAGCAGAAAGAGGGTAAGAAGCGGATGAAGCAGGTCGGCAGTGTGGAGATTCCGCAGGATGCCTTCCTGGCCGTGTTGAAGGTTGATAGCTAAGGAACTGCCATGAACTTTGATTTTGCGCTGATCCTGGTGGTCGCCACCGGTCTCTGTGGGGCCGTCTGGTTGCTGGATCGCGTCTGGCTGGCGCCGCAACGGCGCCAGCGGTTGGAAACCGCCCAGGCCCAGGCCGGCGGAAATCTGCCGCAGGAGACTGTCGAACAGCTCAATCGCGAGCCCGGCTGGGTCGATACCGGCAAATCGATGTTTCCGGTGCTGGCGGTGGTACTGGTACTGCGCTCATTTCTGATCGAGCCGTTCCAGATCCCGTCCGGCTCGATGCTGCCGACCCTGAATATCGGCGACTTCATCCTGGTCAACAAGTACCACTACGGGATTCGGTTGCCGGTGTCGAATACCAAGATCATCCCGATCAACGATCCTAAAAGGGGTGATATCGCGGTGTTCCGTTATCCGCAGGATCCAAGCGTTAACTATATTAAGAGGGTCGTCGGCCTGCCGGGTGATCGAATCCGCTATATGGACAAGACGCTCTATATCAATGGCGAAGCTCAGCCTCAGCAACTGGTTGCCCAGTTGCCGCCGGCCGAACCCCAGCAACTGCTGTTGAATGAAACCCTGGGGGGAGTAAAGCACCGCATCTATCAGGACCTGTTCCGGCCGCGGATCGATGGCGAAGTGGAAGTTCCAGAAGGACATTACTTTGTCATGGGCGATAATCGCGATAACAGCAACGACAGTCGCATGTGGGGCTTCGTGCCGGATGAGCTGCTGGTAGGGAAAGCCTTCGCAGTTTGGGTATACTGGCCGGAGCGCTTCAGCATTCCGGATTTCAGCGAGGCGCGCTTTATTCAGTGACGGGGATCTCGAAACAGTTTCGAGATGCTCTAACGCTTGGAGGGGGAGATGAGCAAACATCCTGATGGCCAGCGTGGCGCTTCGCTACTGTCGATCCTGCTGTTTCTGATAGTCGGCGGCATCGCGTTGTCGATGGCGCTGAAACTGTCGCCAGCCTATTTTGAGTTCCGAACCATCGATTCGGTGCTGACTGCGGTCAGCAATGACCCGAACGAGCTGCGTAAGCCGCTGTCCGGAATCCGGTTGGATTTGACCAAGAAGTTCCGTATCAACCAGATCAAGTTGCAGCCCGAAGCACTGAAAGTGAGCCGGGACCGCGGAATTATCCGGTTTGATCTTAAATATGAAGTGCGGGTGCCGATGTATTTCAACGTCGATGCGCTCGTTAAATTTGAAAAGAATTACGAAGCTATAGCACCTTGATACGACCGATTGCAGAACTGACCCGCCGGCTGGGTTACCAATTTAAGGATGAATCGCGCTGTGAGCTGGCGCTCACTCACCGTAGCTGCGGCAAGCGCAATAATGAACGGCTGGAGTTTCTGGGTGACTCGATCCTGAACTTCGTTATTGCCGAGGAGCTGTTCAGCCGCTTTCCGGAAGCCCGCGAAGGTCAGATGAGCCGATTGCGCGCCCAGCTGGTCAAGGGGGAGACGCTGGCCGAGATCGCCCGCGAGCTGAATCTGGGGGATTACCTGCGACTGGGCTCCGGCGAGCTGAAGAGCGGCGGTTATCGCCGTGATTCGATTTTGGCCGATGCGGTGGAAGCGCTGATCGGCGCAATCTATCTGGACAGCGATCAGACGACCGCGCGACGCTTTATTCTCTCCTGGTACCAGCAGCGGCTGGATGGGCTGGACCTTAACGAATCGTTGAAGGATGCCAAGACCCGGCTGCAGGAGTTTCTGCAATCCCGCCACAAGGCGTTGCCGAACTACGAACTGATCAAGGTGGAAGGTGAGGCGCATGCCCAGACCTTCCATATCCAGTGCCATGTCGAGGTGCTGGACGAGGCGACGGTTGGCATCGGCAGCAGTCGCCGCCAGGCGGAGCAGGAGGCGGCCCGCACGGCGCTGCAGAGCCTGCAGGTAGGTAAGAACTGATGGCCAAAGACCTGTCCCACCTGCTGACGCCGGACAACCCGGATCAGAAATGCGGTTTCGTAGCGATTGTCGGCCGCCCCAATGTCGGCAAGTCGACCCTGCTGAACCGGATTCTCGGCCAGAAACTGAGTATCACCTCGCGCAAGCCGCAGACCACCCGTCACCAGATTGTCGGTATCAAGACCGAGGGCGATCTGCAGGCGATCTATGTCGATACCCCGGGGATGCACAAGACCGAAACCAAGGCGCTGAACCGCTACATGAACCGGGCGGCCAGCGAAGCACTGCGTGGTGTCGACCTGGTGGTGTTCATTATCGACCGTACCGCCTGGACCGAAGAGGACCAGCTGGTACTGGACAAGCTCAAGTTTGCCAGTTGTCCGGTGATCCTGGCGGTCAACAAGGTCGATCAGCTGACCGACAAGGCCAGCCTGCTGCCGCAGCTGCAAAAGCTGGCCGAGAAGAGGGAGTTTGCCGGCATCGTGCCGATGTCGGCCAAGCATGGTCACAACGTCGATCAGCTGGAAGCGCTGGTGGAGCAGCACCTGCCACAGGGCGTGCACATGTACGACGAGGATCAGCTGACCGACCGCAGCTCGCGCTTCGTCTGCTCTGAGATCGTGCGCGAGAAGCTGATGCGCAACCTCGGCGACGAGGTGCCCTACGGTACCACCGTCGAGATCGAGGAGTTCTACTACGACGAGGACGGCCTGCTGGTGATCAGCGCGTTGATCCTGGTCGAGCGCGACAGCCAGAAGCGGATCGTGATCGGCGACAAGGGCAGCCGGATGAAGACCATCGGCCGCGATGCCCGTAAGGACATGGAAGCGATGTTCGATACCCAGGTGATGCTGAACCTGTGGGTCAAGGTGCGGCGCGGCTGGGCTGACGACGAGCGGGCACTACGTAGCCTCGGGTACGACGACCTCGACTGACGGCGGGTTGGCCCGATGGATTACCGGATGGAGGGGCAGGCGGCCTACGTGCTGCACAGTCGCCCCTATCGCGATACCAGCCTGCTGGTCGATTTCTTCACTCTCGAACATGGCAAGTGCAGTGCGGTGGTGCAGGGCGCCCGTCGGCCCAACTCCCGGCTGCGCGCCACCATCCAGCCGTTCGTGCCGCTGCAGATCGGCTGGCGCGGCCGCCAGGATCTGAAAACCATGAGCGGCGCCGAGCCGGTCGGTCAGATGCTGTTCCTGACCGGCTCGGCGCTGATCTGCGGGCTCTACGTCAACGAGTTGCTGGAGCGGGTGCTGCAGCCGTTCGAACCCCATCCCAAGCTGTTTGTTTACTACCAGTACGTGCTCACCGAACTGGCGGCGGCGCAGGATATCGAAGGCGCCTTGCGTACCTTCGAGCACCGGCTGCTCGGCGAGATGGGCTACGGGCTGGACCTCGACCGCATCGACCCGGCCGGCCACTATCGCTACCGGGCCGGCCAGGGCTTGGTGCCGCTCGGCCGGCCGCCGCAGAAGCCCGATATGTACTATTTCACCGGAAACCAGTTGCAGGCGATAGGGCAGGATCATTATGCTTCTGCCGAAGTGCGCCGGGCCGCCAAGCGCCTGATGCGGCTGGCGATCGAACAGCTGCTGGGCGATAAACCGCTGCGCAGCCGAGAACTGTTCCTGAAGCTCAAGGAGTAAGCCGTGATTGAACCGAGTCGCCTGCTGTTAGGTGTCAATATCGACCATGTCGCCACGTTGCGTCAGGCCCGCGGAACCCGTTATCCGGATCCGGTGCAGGCGGCAGCGATCTGCGAGGAGGCCGGCGCCGACGGCATCACCATCCACCTGCGTGAGGACCGGCGCCATATCCTGGATCGCGACGTGTTCCTGCTGAAGGAGACCTTGCAGACCCGGATGAACCTGGAGATGGCAGTCACCGAAGAGATGCTGGCGATCGCCGAGCAGGTCAAGCCGGCCCACTGCTGCCTGGTGCCAGAGAAGCGCGAAGAGCTGACCACCGAGGGCGGTCTGGATGTGGTCGGCAATGAGGACAAGATCCGCGAAGCCTGCGACCGGCTGGCGGCGGCGGGCATCGAGGTGTCGCTGTTCATCGACCCGGAACCGGCCCAGATCGACGCCACCCTGCGCTGCGGTGCGCCGGTGATCGAGCTGCACACCGGTGCTTATGCCGATGCCGAGAGCAGCGAGGAGCAGATCGCCGAACTGGAGCGGATCCGTGATGCCGCCCGCTACGCCCATGATCGCGACCTGATCGTCAACGCTGGCCACGGCCTGCACTATCACAACGTCGAGCAGATTGCCGAGATCCCGCACCTCAACGAATTGAACATCGGCCACGGCCTGATCGCCCGCGCGCTGTTCGTCGGCTTGAAAGAGGCGGTGGTCGAGATGCGCAAGCTGATGCTGGATGCCCAGGCCCGGATCCGATGATCGCCGGAGTCGGCACCGATATTATCGAGATTGCGCGCATCGCCAAGGCGATCGCGCGCACCCCCCGCCTGCCGGAGCGCATCCTGACCCCGGCTGAATTGCCGCGCTACCAGACCAGCAAAGACCAGCCCCGTTTCCTGGCCAAGCGGTTCGCCGCCAAGGAAGCCGCCGCCAAGGCGCTGGGTACCGGCATCGGTCGCGGCGTCAGCTGGCAGCATCTGGAGATCGGCCACAACGGCGACGGCCAGCCGCAACTGAGCCTCAGTGGCGGCGCTGCCCTGCGTGCCGGCCAACTCGGCATCCGCCGGCTACACCTCTCTTACAGCGATGAAAAACAGCTGGTGATTGCTTTTGTGGTCGCTGAGCGGGGACCGCTAAACGAGCAGGACTGAGCCCTGTAGCATAGGGCTCCGACCGCGACAGGTCTTGGCGTGGTCGGAAGGCGTCGCCCTCGGAGCGGGCTGCCACGATGCACGGCCCCTGTAGCAGCGGGCTCCGACCGCGACCTTCGTTAGTTCTTTCGAAGTCCGTGATTGTCGCCCTCGGAGCGGGCTGCTACGACGCACGGAACCCTGTAGCAGCGGGCTCCGACCGCGACCGCCACTTGGCACGGTCCGCGGCTGTCACCCCTCGGTACCCAAGGTGCATTCCAAGCGGACTGCTACCAATCAATTGCCATCACACTGGGCAATCCGGTTCGGCTAACCTCTGCCGCTTGAAACTTTCCGCTTACAGCTTCCCATATAACTTCCGTCCCGATAACTGTGCGCAGGCGCACAGATTTACCCGGACAAGTGGTGTAGGATCCGTTTTTTTGATAGATTTCGCAGGCCTTTAAGGGGCATCTGTTGGCAGGAAGCCAGCTGGAATGTGATCTGTATGCATCGGACGCAACCCGCCTCCCGGCCAACGGATACGCGAATCGCCTTGGTTTAAGTCGCTGTAACCGGCTGCACCTGAACGTTAACTCGACCGAGATACTTTATGAAAGTTGAAGAACAGAACCTGCTACGCAAAGCGCTGAGGGCCTGTCGGGGCTCGTTTATGGCGGTGGGTTTCTTCAGTATGTTTATCAACTTCCTGATGTTGGTTCCCGCCATCTACATGCTGCAGGTCTACGACCGGGTGGTGACCAGCGGCAGTGAGAGCACCCTGCTGATGCTGACCCTGATCATGGCGATGCTGATGATCTCGATGGGTGGTCTGGAGTGGGTACGCTCACGGATGCTGGTAAGAATCAGTGCCCGGCTCGACTCGTTGCTCAACGACCGGATCTTCAACGCCAGTTTCAAGCAGTCTCTGTACAGCGGCGGCGCGGCCAATACCGGTCAGCCGATCCAGGATCTGACCGGCGTGCGCCAGTTCATGACCGGCAACGGCCTGTTCGCATTCTTCGACGCCCCCTGGATGCCGATCTACATCGCGGTGATGTTTATCTTCCACCCCTGGTATGGCTGGATCGCGGTGTTCAGTGTGATCCTGCTGGCGATCATGGCGGTGGTTAACGAAAAACTGACCGGCAAGCTGCTGCAGCAGGCCAACAAGGAGGCCAGCGCGGCCAACGGCTCGGTCAGCAAGAACCTCAGTAACGCCGAGGTGATCGAATCGATGGGCATGCTCGGCAGCATGCGCGAGCGCTGGAAAGAACGCCACAACAAGGTATTGATCTGGCAGGCCCAGGCCAGCGAACGGGCCGCCGCGCTGACGTCGATCTCCAAGACCACCCGATTGCTGGTGCAGTCGCTGATCCTCGGCACCGGCGCCTACCTTGCCATTCAGAATCAGATCACGCCGGGCTTGATGATTGCCGGTTCCATTCTGTTGGGCCGGGCGTTGGCGCCGATCGATCAGATGATCGGCGCCTGGAAAGGCTTCGTTACGGCACGCAGCCAGTACAAGCGACTGGACGAAGTGCTGACCAAGATGCCGGCCGAGCCGGAACGGATGTCGCTGCCGGCGCCGAAGGGCAATGTCAGCGTCGAAGCGGTGATGGTGGCGCCGCCGGGCAGCCGTAACCCGGTGGTTCGTAATGTTACCTTCACGGCCAACTCCGGCGACGTGATCGGTATTCTCGGCCCGAGTGCGGCCGGTAAATCTACCCTGGCGCGGGCGCTGCTGGGTATCTGGCCGACACTGTCCGGCAAGGTCCGCCTCGACGGTGCCGACGTATTTGCCTGGGACCGTGAAGAGCTGGGGCCGCATATCGGTTACCTGCCGCAGGATATCGAACTGTTCGAAGGCACCATCAGCGAAAACATCGCCCGCTTTGGCGAAGTCGATCCGGAAAAGGTGGTTGAAGCGGCCAGGGCGGCCGGTGTGCATGAGCTGGTCCTGGCGCTGCCGAACGGTTATGACACCGTGATCGCGGCCCACGGCGGCGGCCTGTCCGGCGGCCAGCGCCAGCGGATCGGCCTGGCCCGGGCACTGTATGGCAAGCCGGTGCTGCTGGTACTGGACGAGCCCAACTCAAACCTGGATGACCAGGGTGAGCGCGCACTGGCCCAGGCGATTCAGACCATGAAGCAGCGCGGTGCCAGCGTGTTTATCATCACTCACCGGATCAGCGTCTTGGCCCAGGTCGACAAGTTGCTGGTACTGCGTGAAGGGCAGCTGCAGATGTACGGGCCGCGCGACGAGGTGCTGAAAAAACTGCAGCAGCCGCAAGCTGGTCAACAGGCACAGGCACAGGCACAGGCACAGGCACAGGCCCAGGCCCAGGCCCAGGCCCGTCAGGCTGCGCCGAAGGTTCAGCCGGTACCGGTGCAGGCGATTGCGCAGCCCAAGGCGGTCTCCCAGCCCAAGGAAGCGCTGGCGGCCGATGAAACAGATAACCAGGCGTCTGGCGAGCGTGGCTCCAGGCAGTCTACCTCCAACTGATCAGAGAGGTAGCAGAGAGTGACAGAGGCAGTGGGTAACCAGATGACGCAAGCGCAAGTCGTTGAAACCAATGATATGCCGATCCGTGCGATCGGCTTCACCATCCTGTTCCTGGTGTTCGGTGTGTTCGGCAGCTGGGCCGCCTTGGCACCGCTGGACAGTGCCGCACTGGCGCCGGGTGTGGTGACGGTCAAGAACTATCGCAAGACGGTACAACACCTGGAGGGCGGGATCGTTAAGGAGATCCTGGTGCGTGACGGCGTACAGGTGCAGGCCGGCGATCTGCTGCTGGTGCTGGATGATACCCAGGCGCGGGCGGAACAGGAGATCCTGCGCGGCCAGCATATGGCTGCCAAGGCGTTGGAAGCGCGGCTGATTGCGGAACGTGATGGACTGGAAACGGTGGCCTATCCGGATCTGCTGCTGGTTGACGACGCTCGTGCCCGTGAGGCGATGGAGAACGAGAATCAGCAGTTCAATGCCCGCAAACAGCAGCGTGAAGGCGAGATCGAGGTGCTGGAACAGCGTGTCGGCCAGCTGGAGACCCAGAGCCGTGGTCTCGATGCGCTGATCCGCAGTAAGCGCCAACTGGTTGCCTCCTATGATGAAGAGATTGGCGACAACAAGGCACTGCTGTCGCAGGGTTACGTCGACAAGCAGCGTTTGCGCGACGGTGAACGTCGCAAAGCGACACTGATTGGTGAGATCGCCGAGCACCAGTCCTCCCAGGCGGGCATCAAGGTCAAGATCGGCGAAACCCGTTTGCAGATCCTGCAGTTGAACAAAGAGTTCCGCTCCGAGGTGGTCAACCAGCTGACCGAGACCCAGACCCGTGTCTTTGACCTGCAGGAGCGGATCGCGGCGATCTCCGACCGAGTTCGCCGCTCTGAAGTGACCGCGCCGGTAGCCGGCATGGTACTGGGGATGGAGATCCACACCGTGGGCGGCGTTATCTCGCCGGGGCGGCCGATCCTGGATATCGTGCCCGATAACGAAGAATTGATCGTCGAAGCCCAGGTATCGCCGAACGATATCGACCGGGTCGCGCCGGGCCTGACCGCCGATATCCGCTTCAGTGCCTTCAAGAGCGCGACCACCCCGGTAATCGAGGGCCGTCTGCTCAACCTGTCGGCCGACCGGCTGGTCAATGAGGAGACCGGCATGCCGTATTACCTGGCCCGGGTCGAAGTGACTGAAGAGGGCCGACAGCTGTTGGGTGACTTGAAGCTGGTGCCGGGCATGCCGGCCGAGGTGCTGATCAATACCGGTGCCCGTACCCTGCTGGAATACCTGGTACAGCCTGCCACCAATGCCTTTGCCCGTTCGATGATCGAGGACTGATAGGACATCATGCGTAAGTCCCTGTTTACCGCCGTTTGTGCCGCACTCATCTCGATGCCGGCACAGGCGGTCAGCCTGCTGGAACTGTACAACGAAACCATCGATGCCGATCCGCGACTGCTCAGGTCGGCGGCCCAGGTGAACGTGGGCGAAGCCCAGTCCGAGCAGGCGTTCGGTGCTCTGTTGCCGCAGGTCTCGATGCAAGGCACGCTGACCGACACCAAGCGTGACGTGATCGATAGCGGCTCCTCCGACAGCTTCAAGGGCGAGAAGTACAGCCTGGTGGTCCAGCAGCCGCTGTTCGACAAGAGCAAGTGGGAGAACAACGAACGCTACGACTACCTGGCGCAGCAGCGTGTCGAGCAGTTCAACGAGACCAAGGCCCTGGTGGCGGTGGACGTGGTCACCCGTTACATGGAAACGCTGGCCGCGCAGGATAACCTGCAGCTGATTCGAGCCGAGCGGGAGGCCACCGCCAAGCAGCTGGCCCAGTTGCGTTCCCGTTACGAGCGCCAGCTGGCGGTGGTGACCGATGTGCTGGAGGTCGAGGCTCGGCTGGATGGTATCGATGCCGACGAGATCGCTGCCCGCAACAAGGTCAGCATCGCCCGCGAGGCGCTGTCCGAGCTGGTCGGCCACCCGATCGAGGGCGAACTGGAACGGCTGCAGGACCAGATCGACTACGTCGAAAACGGCATGTCGCTGGAACAGTGGATTGCCGACGGCCTGAAAAACAACCCGACCCTGGCATCCCTCCAGCAGGAGATCGAGGCAGCCCGTGCCTCCGTACGCCAGGCGCGCGCCGGACACCTGCCGACACTGTCGATGCAGCTCAGCGCGCAGAAAAGCGATATCGGCTTTGAGAACTCCTCGGCGCCACGCACCGAGACCTACGTTGCCGCGTTGAACTTCTCGATGCCGCTCTACAGCGGCGGCAGTACCAGTGCCCGGGTGGACGAGATGCACGGGCAGTTGGTGGTCAGCCAGCAGACCTACGAAGAGGAGAAGCGCAAGTTCCTGAAGGAGATCCGCGAGGCCTACCTGAATACCGAAGCCAGCTGGGCGCGGACCCGGGCGGCGCACAAGGCGGTGCTGTCGGCGCGCAAGTCTCATGAAGCGATGCAGCGCGGTTTCGAATACGGCACCGTCACCGTGGTCGATGTACTGGACGCGCTGCGTGAACAGTACCGCTTTACCCGCGATTTCAAGCAGTCCCAGTACGACTTCGTTATCTATCGGATGCAGTTGCTGCAGAAGAGCGGCAGCCTGACCGAAGCCGATATCCGGATGGTCAACCAGTGGCTTGAGGCGCAGGGGTGAGCTGCCGCTGATGCCCCAGATTCTGCACGTCTTCAAGACCGGCTATCCGAAATCGTTCGGCGGCGTCGAGCAGGTTATCTACCAGCTGGCGCTGAGCACCTGTCAGCAGGGATTCGGCCATGAGGTGCTGATTCTGCACGATGGCCCGGAATACGAGCTGCACCAGCGGCCCGAAGCCCGGGTGCACTGCGTACCGGCCAGCCTGGACCTGCTCTCCACGCCGATGAGCTGGGCCTATCTGCGTCACTATCGGCAGCTGGCCCGGCGGGCCGACCTGATCCACTACCACTTTCCCTATCCGTTTGCCGACCTGGCGCATTGCCTGTTCAATTCGGGCAAGCCGTCGCTGGTGACCTATCACAGCGATGTGGTCAAGCAGAAGATCGCCAAGCGGCTGTATGCGCCGCTGATGCACCGCTTTCTGGGCTCGGTGGAGCGGATCGTGGCCACCTCCGACAACTACGTGGCCAGCAGCGAGGTGCTGCAACGTTATCGCGACAAGACCCACGTGGTGCCGCTGGGCATCGACGAAGCCAGTTATCCGCGGCCCGACGAGTCACGGGGTGAGCAATGGCGCAAGCGGGTTGGCCAGGGTTTCTTCTTCTTTATCGGCGCGTTGCGTTACTACAAGGGGTTGCACGTGCTGATCGAAGCGGCCCGCCAGACCGGTTTGCCGGTGGTGATCGGTGGTGCCGGCGGCATCGAGTCGGATCTGCGCCAGCAGGCGGCGGGGCTGGATAATATCCACTGGACCGGCTTTCTGTCCGAGGAGGATAAGGCGGCCCTGTTCAGGCTGTCCGGTGCCTTCGTGTTCCCCTCGCATCTGCGCTCGGAAGCGTTCGGCGTCGGCCTTCTGGAGGCGGCGATGCACGGCAAGCCGATGATCAGCACCGATATCGGCACCGGCACCAACTTCGTGAATCAGCACGACGAGACCGGGTTGGTGGTGGCGCCGGATGATCCGGCAGCATTGGCGCAGGCGATGCGGCAGCTGGCCGGGGAGCCGGTGCAGGCCGAGCGCTTCGCGCTGTCGGCGCGTAAGCGCTACGAGGCGCTCTTCACCGCTCAGCGGATGGGGGATGCCTACAGAGAACACTACCTGCAGCTGATTGGGCGTTCGGCAGACGAATGAAATTCAGTGGTGAGTCATGGAGCACTCATCAGTATTGTTTCCCGCTCCATCTTTGACCGAATGACTGACGTGAAATGAAGATCATTACCAACGTGGCATCGCTTATGCCCCCGTTGACCGGTATCGGACACTACACCCGGGAACTGCTTTCGTTCCTGCTTACGCATCCGGAGGTCGAGGATATTCGGGGGATGTCGCCGGTTAAATGGTATGAACGGGAACAGTTGGCGACGTTACTGGAGCCTGATTCGAGCTGCGCCGGTTCTGACAGCGAACCCGCCAAGCGATTATTGCGCCAATCGATCCGTGGCCAGCTGGTGAAGGTCGCCCGGCGGGTGCCGTTCGCCCGGCGCGCCAAGCAGCTGCTGGCCGAGCGTACCGCCCGGCGCCGTGCCGCCGAGTGCGATGGCTATCTGTATTGGGAACCGAACTACCTGCTATTGCCGGTGAGCAATCCGGCAATCACCACCGTTCATGACCTGTCCCATATGGTTTATCCGCAGTTCCACCCCGCAGAGCGGGTAAAGCTGCTGGATCAGCAGCTGGGAAACAGCTTGCGGCAGGCGAAACGGGTGGTGGCGGTATCCGAGTATACCCGCCTGCAAATTGAGCAGGCGTTCGATATCCCGGCAGCGGAGATCGCCCTGGTGCCGCCTGCGGTCGGCGATCCGTTTCGCCTGCCGCATTCGACAGAGGCATTGGCTGGTGCACGGCAGCGCTACGGCCTGCCTGATCAGTACGTACTATCTGTCGGTACACTGGAGCCGCGCAAGAATGTCGAAGGGCTGATCCAGGCCTACGCGGCCTTGCCGGCTGCTCTGCGGCAGGGGTTCCCGCTGGTGCTGGTAGGCGCCAAGGGCTGGATGACCGAGAAGCTTGAAGCGCTGCTGGCTCCGATGCTCAAGCGGGGCGAGGTGATTCGGCTGGGTTACGTTGCCCAGCAGGACCTGCCGTTGATCTACGCGGCGGCCAGCTGTATGGGATACGTCTCGTATTTCGAGGGGTTTGGCATGCCGATCGCCGAAGCGATGGCGTCCGGTACGGCGGTCATCACCTCCAACACCAGTTCGATGCCGGAAGTCGCTGGCGGCGCAGCACGGCTGGTGGATCCAAGCGATTGTGATGACATCAGCCAAGCCCTGTTGACCGTACTCGAAGATGATCGGCTACGCCGGGAGATGGAACAGCGCGGGCGTGACATCGCCAGCCAATATACCTGGCAACGTTCCGGCGAAACCCTGTTGACGGAGTTCAAGCGACTGGCCCAAGCCTGAAGAGTGGCGGGCCGGATTGAATCGTTCGAAGTTATGATCGCAAAGCTTAGAGAAGAAGATAAACAGCAGCATTTCTGGTACAGCTTTTTTATCCTGCTGGGCTGTTCCCTGGTTGTACCGCTGCCGCTGGCGTTGGCCACCACTTTCCTGGTCGGGTTGGCGAAAGAGATATGGGATCACTACCGGGGCAGTGGCTTCTGTTGGTACGACATGCTGGCAAACCTGCTGGGCATGGCCTTTGCCTGGCCGTTGGCGCTGGCAATCTGATGCGTAGGAGTAATGCGTGAATAAAGCACTGCTGATCAACTTTGTCCGGCAGGACCTGATCGACCGCTACTCTGGCTCCCTGCTGGGCGGCGCCTGGTCCTTTGTCATGCCGCTGGTAAACATCCTGATCTTCGTACTGATCTTTTCGAAGATCATGGGGGCCAGGCTGGAGATACTGGGCGCCGAGTTTGCCGAATACAGCTACAGCATTTTCCTAGTGACCGGGATTCTGGGTTGGAACGCGCTGTCCAATACCATCTCCCGGGTAACCAATGTGTTCAGCGACAAGGCGTCGCTGATCGGTAAGGTGAACATCTCGTTGGTGGTGATGCCGGTGTATATCGTGCTGACCGAAACGATCATCTTTGCAATTTCCTACCTGTTCTTTATGTTTTTCATCCTGCTGATCGGCTTTCCGCTCAGTTGGCATTTTCTGCTGATTCCGCTGATTTTCGTGGTACAGCAGCTGATGGCCTACGCACTGGGGTTCATCTGTGCGGTGCTCAGCGTCTTCTTCCGTGATATCCGGGAGTTCGTCAGCGTGATCCTGCAGCTCTGGTTCTGGCTGACGCCGATCGTCTATGTGGTCAATATCCTGCCCGAGAAGGTAAGGATATTCTTCATGCTCAACCCGGCTTACCATCTGGTTACCGCTTACCGGGACCTGGTGATGTACCAGCGGATGCCGGATTGGACCGCGCTGTCGATACTGTTTGCCACCTCGGCCCTGCTGCTGATGCTGGGGGTATGGATGTTCAGGAAACTTGAGCGGGATATTCGCGACTTTATTTAAACGCTATGACTATGATTCAGGTTTCAAATCTGCACAAGCGCTTCAAACTCTACAGGAAGCCCTCGGACCGTCTGAAGGAGATGCTGATGCGGCGCTCCTATCATCAGAGCTTCGAAGCCCTGAAGGGGATCTCGTTCGAGCTGAAAGCGGGCGAAACGCTCGGCGTGCTTGGCAAAAACGGTGCCGGTAAGTCGACCCTGCTGAAGATCCTGACCGGCGTACTGTTGCCGGATGCGGGCGAGATCCGCAAAGAGGGCAAGATCACCGGCCTGCTCGAGCTGGGCACCGGCTTCGATGCCAGCCTGACCGGCTTGCAGAACATCTACGGCAATGGCCTGCTGATCGGTATGAGCCGCGAGGAGATCGAACAGTCGCTGGACGATATCATCGCCTTCTCCGAACTCGGTGAGTTCATCCATGAGCCGATCCGCACCTACTCGTCCGGCATGACCATGCGGCTGGCGTTCTCCATCGCGATACACGCCAACCCAAGTTGCTTCCTGGTTGACGAGGCGCTGTCGGTCGGCGATGGCCACTTCCAGCAGAAATGCATGCGGCGGATCAAGCGGTTCCGCGAACAGGGCGGCGGCATCATCTTCGTCTCCCATGACCTTAACGCGGTAAAGATGCTCTGTGATCGCGCCATCGTGCTGGATCAGGGCGGGGTGGTCTGCGAAGGCTCGCCGGAAGACGCGGTCAACCACTACAACCGGATCATGGCCGAGCTGGACGAGCAGGAACAGCAGCTGGTCAAGGCGGCCAACGGTGCCGAAACCTATGGTTCGCTGAGTGCAGAGATCATCGACTCGCAGCTGCTGGGTGAGCGTTCGGCCAGCAATGTGGTCGCCGCAGGTGAAAACACCCGCATCGAACTGAAGATTCGTGCCAACGAACCGGTGGATGACCTGACGGTCGGCATTCTGGTTCGGGACCGCTTCGGCCAGGATATTTTCGGCACCAACAGCTACCACCTGGGCGAAGTGATGAGGTTGCAGGAAAGTGAGGAGCAGACCATAGCCTTTACCCTGCCGATGGATATCGCGCCTGGGAAATATACCGTGACGGCGGCGCTGCACAGCCAGGAAAACCATATCGATGACTGCTACCACTGGTGCGACAACCTGCTGCGCTTCGAAGTGGCTGGGGTCTTGGGCGCCAACTTCTCCGGTGTCTGCCGGCTACACCCCACCCTGGAAATAGAATCTAACAAGATGGATAGAGTGGCCAACCTCTATGACTAAGCAAGCCCCGCAACTGGACATTGAACAGATCCTCGACAACGTGCGTAAGGAAGCCGCCGAACTGGAGCTGGTACAGTCCGACCAGGCGGCTGTTCCGGTTGACCTGTCGCAAGCGGTCAGCCTGCCGGAGCCCAAGCTGTCCAGCCTGAACCGTTTTGTGATCAAATCCGAATACCAGCTGCACGAGCTGCTGCGGTTCGACGATATGCAGTTTGTCGCCAACGCCTTTCGCGGCATCCTGCAACGGGAACCGGACGATGCCGGTCTGGACGGTTATACCGCCTACCTACGTAACGGCGGCAGCAAGGAACATCTGCTGGCCGACCTGCTGATGTCGGAAGAGGGGCAGCAGCGTGGCGTCAAGATCAATGGCCTGGAGTGGCCGATCGCCCGCCACAAGCTGCTGAAGAAGACCGGTCCGCTGGCCCGGGTACTGCGGGTGGTACTGGACCGGATCGATCTGCTGCTAAAGCCGTGGAAGAAGGACGGTCCGCAACTATCCGATATCAGTGCGGTCGAGATGGCGGCGGTGGAAAACCAGCAGCGGCTGATGGCCGGCTTGCAGCAGGAGATGGGCCGTATCCTGGCGCGCATCGACCGGCTGGAAGGGCGGCTGGACACTGCCGGCGCAGTGGCTTCCGACGTTGCCCTGGTACGCCAGGAGCTGCGCTACCAGCAGCGCAACCTGAACCTGATGTTGGACGAGCTGCGTCAGCCGGAAAACCTGCAGCATGCCAAGGCGGTCGCGACCGCACATGCCGACGACCAGATGGACGCCTACTACGTGGCGTTCGAGGATGCCTGCCGGGGCACGCGGGAGCAGATCCGCGCGGCGATGGAGGTCTACCTGCCTTACCTGCAGGCGCTCACCGAGCGTGGCGAGACCCGTTTGCTGGACCTGGGCTGCGGCCGTGGCGAATGGCTGCAGCTGATGCGGGAGCAGGGCTGGCAGGTGCAGGGCATCGATATGAACCGGGTAATGGTGCAGCAGTGCCAGGAAGCGGAGCTGGAGGTCAGCCAGGCCGACGCGCTGGCTCACCTGCAGAGCCTGCCGGAGGCCAGCGTAGACTTGATCAGCGGTTTCCATATTATCGAGCACCTGCCGTTCGCCACCCTGTTCGGGGTGTTCAATGAAGCGATGCGGGTGCTGACGCCGGGCGGCCGAATCCTGTTCGAAACGCCGAACCCGGAAAACCTGCTGGTGGGTAGCCATACCTTCTACCATGATCCGACCCATCGCAATCCGGTAACGCCGACCTCGGTCGAGTTTCTGGCCCGCTACCACGGCTTCGTGGACGCCGAAATCATCCGCCTGCACCCCTATCCGGAGGAGGCGAAAGTGGCCGGTATCGATCCGCTCACCGAACGGGTCAACGGCCACCTCTGCGGTCCGCAGGATTACGCCATCATGGCGGTCAAGCCGGAGGTGCAGGCATGAAGGTGCTGGTGACGGCGAATATCGTACCCTTCATGCCGGGCGGGGCCGACTACCATATCAACGGTGTGGCTCGCGAACTGAAACGGGCGGGGCACGAGGTCGAGTTGATCCGTTTTCCGTTCCGCTTCTCGCCCGAGGCCGATATCGAGCAGCTGATGGCCTATACCGAAACCCTGGATCTCAACCGGCTGAACGGGGTCGAGATCGACCGGGTGATCAGCCTGCAGTTTCCCGCCTACGGCGTGCAGCATGACCAGCACGTGGTCTGGATCATGCACCAGCACCGAGCAGTCTACGAACTGTACGAAAAGCAGGCGCAGACGCCGCCGCTGCAGCAGCTGAAGCACAAGGTCCAGGATTTCGACGGCCGGGTGTTGGGCCGTGCCAAGCAGCTGTTCGCCAACTCCCAACGGGTGGCTGACCGGCTGCAGCAGTACAACGGCCTGAGTGCCAAGCCGCTCTACCATCCGCCGCATATGGCCGAGCAGTTCTACTGCGAAGAGGACCTGGGCTATATCTTCTGCCCCAGTCGGTTGGAGCGCCTCAAGCGGCAGGACCTGCTGATCGAAGCGATGCAGTACTGCAAGACACCGGTGAAGGCGATCATCGCCGGCGACGGTGGCCAGCGTGCCTACTACCAGGGGCTGGTGGAGCAGCTGGGGCTGGAAGACCGGGTCAAGCTGATCGGCAAGTTCACCGAGGCCGAGAAGTTCGCCTACTACGCCCGAGCCCTGGCGGTGTTCTTCGCGCCGTTCGATGAGGATTACGGCTACATCACCCTGGAAGGGATGCTGTCCGGCAAGCCGGTGATCACCTGCGAAGATTCCGGCGGTCCGCTGGAGTTCGTCCGCGATGGCGAAAACGGTTTCGTCCTGCCGCCGCAGCCAGAGGCAATCGCCGAAAAGCTGGATCAGCTGTATGCCGACCGCAAGCGGTCCCGAGAGATGGGCCAGCAGGCGCGTGCCGATTACGACCGGCAGCAGATCAGCTGGCAAAACGTGGTGGATAGCCTGCTGGCGTAAGCCCCGGGACTGGCGGATTGATGGTATGAAGATAGCGATTGTTGCGCCGAGCCCGGTACCCTACACGGTCGGCGGTGCGGAAAAGCTCTGGTGGGGGATGTTGCAGAACCTCAACCAGCGCGAAGGATATGAAATCGAGCTGGTCAAGGTTCCGTCGCCGGAGCAGGATTTCTGGCAGTTGATGCAGAGCTACCGGATGTTCAGCGAAATGGATCTCAGCCATTTCGATCAGGTGATCTCCACCAAGTATCCGGCCTGGATGGTCAACCACCCGAATCATCACTGCTACCTGCAGCACAAGTTGCGTGGCCTGTACGATACCTACCATTTCAGCGGCCAGCCGCTGGAACTACAGGAACAACCGGCGGCTTTACAGCCACTGTTGAAGCTGATGGAACAGCCGGAATTCCCACACCAACGATTGCCGGAATTCTGGGCCGCCCTGCAGCAGGCGCGCGAGTCTCTGCCCGAGGAGCTGTTCGCGTTCCCCGGGCCGCTGACCCGCAAGATCGTCCACTTCCTCGATTCGGTGGCCCTACGTCCCGGCTCGATCAAACGTTACAGCGCCATCTCGCACAACGTCGCCAGCCGGCAGGACTATTTTCCTGAAGGTGTGCCGGTAACGGTGATTCACCATCCGTCCGACCTGCCGGCGTTGGACAACAGCGGCGACGACTATATCTTCACCATCAGCCGGCTGGATGGCCCGAAGCGGATCCGCCTGCTGATCGAAGCCTTTATGCGCACCCGGGGCGATATGGAGTTCCGCATCGCCGGCACCGGTCCCGAGGCCGAATCGCTGCGGGAGCTGGCGGCGCCTGACCCCCGAGTCCGTTTCCTGGGCCGCATCAACGATGCCGAGGTGGTGCGCCAGTACGGTGGCGCCCGCTTCGTGCCCTTTATCCCTTACGACGAGGATTACGGCCTGATCACCATTGAGGCGATGCAGGCCGGTAAGCCGGTGATCACCACGGTTGATGCCGGCGGGGTCAACGAGTTCGTCGAGCAGGGTGTCAGCGGCTACTCGGTCGACGTGGATGCCGATGCACTGGCCGACGCAATGCAGCGGCTGATGGATGATCGGCAGCTCGCTGCACAGATGGGTGAGAATGCGCGCCAGAAGGTCGCCCATGTACGTTGGGATATCACCCTGGACCGGCTGCTGGCCGAACCGGAACCGCTCGAACAGGCCGGTATAACGGTAAAGGCGGAGAGACCTCGACCGCAGCTGGTGGTGGCGCTTAACTTTCCGGTCTGGCCGCCACGCGGCGGTGGCCAGAGCCGGGTCTACTACCTCTATCGCGAAGTGGCCAAGTTCGCCGACGTCACCCTGGTCACCCAGACCGACAACCCGCAGGACGAGAAGTCGCTGCAATTGTTGCCGGGCCTGAAGGAGCTGCGGGTGGCGAAATCGGGCGAGCAGCTCGCGTATGAGCTGCAGTTACGGGATGAACTGCAGGCCTCGGTGACCGATATTGCGGCGATCGAAGGTTACCGCAAGTCGCCGGCCTATCTGGATACGCTGCTGGCGGCCAGCCGCAGTGCCGATCTGGTGATCGCTTCGCACCCCTATCTCTACCGCGCGATTCGCGATGTCTATCGCGGGCCGCTCTGGTACGAGGCCCATAACGTCGAACTGGATATGAAGCGGGCGGTACTGCAGCAGACAGAGCCGGCTGCGGCCGAACCGTACCTCGAACAGGTCCACTCGGTGGAGCAGGCCTGCTGCCGCGACAGCGAGCAGATCCTGGTGTGCAGCCGGGAGGATGCCCAGAGGCTGGCCGAGCTCTACCAGATCGACGAGGCGAAAACGCTGGTGGTGGCCAACGGCGTGGCGTTGGATAAGACCAGCTTTACGGACGGCAGCAGCCGTCAGCGTCATAAACGTCGGGTCGGCTTGGCGGGCCGTTTCGTGGCCCTGTTCATGGGCAGCTGGCACGGGCCGAATATCGAGGCGGTTGAGTGGATCAAGTCGGTGGCGCCGCGCTGCCTTGAAGTCGATTTCATGGTGTTTGGTAGTGTCTGCTCCCATCCGGTCTGTGACGATCTGCCAGCCAACGTCTATACCTTGGGCCTGCTCAGTGACGAAGAAAAGAGCGTCTGGCTGGGCACCGCCGATCTTGCGCTCAACCCGATGACCAGCGGCTCCGGCACCAACCTGAAGATGCTGGATTATGCCGCCGCCGGCCTGCCGATCCTGACCACCGAGTTCGGCAATCGCGGCCTGGAGTTCCGGGCTGAGAAGGATCTGCTGATCGCACCGCTGGAGCAGTTCGAACAGCGGATCAGGGCGATGGCGACTGCGCCCGAGCAGCTCGCCGGATTGGTCGACAGTGCCTACCGGCATGTTCAGCGCGGCTTTGACTGGTCGGTGATCGTCGAATCCATGCGTGAGCGGTTATTGAAATTGTAGGGGCGGATCAGCGTAACTGGCTGCGGCGGTGGCGCATGGCAATCTTGTCGCGGTCAGAGCCCGCTGCTACGAATCCCCTCTGTCGTAGCAGCCCGCTCCGAGGGCGACAGCTACGGGCCGTGCCAACCCTGTCGCGGTCGGAGCCTGCTGCTACAGGGTTCCGTACTTCGTAGCAGCCCGCTCCGAGGGCGACACCTTTGGACCGTGGCAATCTTGTCGCGGTCGGAGCCCGCTGCTACAGGGTTCCGTACTTCGTAGCAGCCCGCTCCGAGGGCGACAGCTGCGGGCCGTGCCAACCCTGTCGCGGTCGGATCCCGCTGCTACAGGGTTCCGTACTTCGTAGCAGCCCGCTCCGAGGGCGACACCTTTGGACCGTGCCAACCCCTGTCGCGGTCGGAGCCCGCTGCTACGGGTTCGCGTCTCGTAGCAGCCCGCTCCGAGGGCGACAGCTGCGGACTGCGCTAGGACTATCGCGGTCGGATCCCGCTGCTACAGGGTTCCGTACTTCGTAGCAGCCCGCTCCGAGGGCGACATCCGCAGGCCATGCAACCCTGTCGCGGTCAGTACCCAAGGGGCATGCCAAGCCCGCTGCTACAGGGTTCCGTACTTCGTAGCAGCCCGCTCCGAGGGCGACGCCTTTGGACCGTGGCAACCCTGTCGCGGTCAGTACCCAAGGGGCATGCCAAGCCCGCTGCTACAGGGTTCCGTACTTCGTAGCAGCCCGCTCCGAGGGCGACAGCTGCGGGCCGCGCCAACCCTGTCGCGGTCAGTACCCAAGGGGCATGCCTAGCCCGCTGTTACAGGAGTATGCGTCGTCGTCAGGCGTTTAGTTTCCCGCCGCGATCTTCAGGATCTAACAATTCCCTGCAAACAGACATAAAAAAATCCCCCGGCGGGCCGGGGGATTTCAATCGATCCTACCTCAGTTCGATCGGTCCGATCAGACGAAGACCCCTTCGCTGAAGTCGGTCAGGGTCGTCCCGGTGATTTCGATCAGGTAATCGTTCTCGCCGAAGCTGTTATCGGCATCCGCATCGATCGCGATCCAGGAAGTGCCTACCAGGTCACCGGCATCGGCGGTAACGATAGCGGCCGCCTGATCATTGACGACATCCAGGTCGAAACCTGCGCCGGATACGTTCAGCAGGGCGTTGATATCCTCCACCAGGGTGCTGTCGGATACGGCCCCCGTTACCGATGTGTTGACGATGTCGACCGAGAAGTCGAGTTCGATGCGATCCGCCAGTGCGCCGTCGAAGGTCGCACCGTCGATCACATAGTCGTCGGACGGCTGGTAGAAGCCATAGCTGTTCTCGCTAACGCCGTTTGCGTCGACGGTGTTTTCGAACTCGCTGATCAGATTCCAGTTGGCATCGTACTCTGAGGTGTAGCTGCCATTACCGTCGGTGCCGCTCCAGGTTTCCGTCTCGGTGTAGCCGATCAGGGTGACGCCGTCCTCCGCAAAGACCTCGGTGATGGTCTCCATCAGGGTGCCGGACTGCTCCACACCGTTTACATCCATATAGGTGTAGCTGCCGCTGATCATATTCATATCGGCATCGTATTCGGCGGTCAGGGTACCGGTGCCGATCTCCTCGGAGAACTCTTCTACCGAACTGTAACCGATCACATTGCCGGACCCGTCGAGGTTCGCGGTGGTGGTTTCGGTGCTGGTCGCGGTCATCGGCGCACCGGTCTCGTCGGTGTACTGCTCGGTCTCGTTCTCGACGCGACTGAGCAGGGTCCAGTTGGCATCGAATGTCTCTTCGACCGAGCCCTCGCCCTCAGCGTCCGACCACTGTGCGGTAGTCAGGTAACCGCTCAGGGCGCCGAACTCGTCGTACTGAGCCGCCATGCTGTGGCTGTGCGTATGCGTTTGCTGCACGCCGTTATCGTCGATGTAGCTGCCACTGAAGCTGCCGTTTTCACTGATCAGGGTACCGTCAAGGTCCTGCTCGGCGGTGTAGGAACCGTTGCCATCGGTGCCGGACCAGATATCGCTGATCGTGTAGCCGATGACGGTTACCCCATCTTCCGCATAGTTCGGCGTGGTGCTGAGGTTACCTTCACCGGACTGCTCGACACCATACTCGTCGATATAGCTGTAAGTGTAGGGGCCGTCGCTGTTGCCTGGCTCGCTGCCGGCACCCTCGTCACCGCTACCAGTCTCGCTGATCAGGTTCCAGTCGGCATCGTATTCGGCAGTGTAGCTGCCACTGCCATCGGTACCCGACCATTGATCGTAGACGGTGTAGCCGATGATGGTCACCCCGTCTTCCGCATAGTTCGGTGTGGTGCTGAGGATACCTTCACCGGACTGCTCGACACCGTTCTCGTCGATATAGCTGTAGTTGTAGGGGCCGTCGTTGTCGCCGGGCACGCCGGCAGTACCTTCGTCACCACTGCCGCTTTCGCTGATCAGGGTCCAGTTGGCATCGTATTCGGCGGTGTAGCTGCCGCTGCCGTACTCGTCCGACCACTCGTTGGTGGTGGTGTAGCCGGTCAGTTCGCCGTTGCCATCAAAGTTGGCTGTGGTGCTGTAGCTGTGTGTAGCGGTCTGCTCGACGCCGCTCTCGTCGATGTAGCTGTGGCTATCGCTGCCGCTTTCGCTGACCAGGTTGCCATTGGCGTCGTACTCGGCGCTGTAGCTGCCGCTGCCGTAGCTGTCGGACCACTCGTCGCTGATGGTGTAGCCGGTGTACAAACCACTTTGGTCGTAGTTGTAGGTGGTGCTGTGGGTATTGCTGCCGGTCTGCTGCTGGCCGTTTTCATCGGTAAAGCTGTAGCTGCTGCTACCGCTCTCGCTGATGATGTTCCAGTCGGCGTCGTATTCGGTGGCATTGCTGCCGCTGCCGTAGCTGTCGGACCACTCATTGGTAGTGGTGTAGCCGATCAGTTCGCCACTCTCGTTGTAGTTGTTGCTGGTGCTGTACTCGTTGATGCCGGTCTGCTGCTGACCAAACTCGTCCGTGTAGCTGTAGGTGTTGCTGCCGCTGTTGGCGATCTCGTTCCAATTGGCGTCGTACTCGGCGGTCGAGCTGCCGCTGCCGTACTGGTCCGACCAGCTGTTTTCGGAGGTGTAGCCGGTGATTGCTCCGGACTCATTGTAATGGGTGGTTTCGCTGTAGCTGTAGCTGGCACCGTTGGATTCGGTGTTGCTGCCACTCTGGCTTAGCAGATTGCCCGCTGCATCGTAGGTGTAACTGTTCACATACTCGCTGCTGACCTGCTGGCCGTTCCAGTCGGTGTAGCTGTTGCTGCCGCTGTAGGTCTCGGTGTACTTGACCAGATCGCCATTGCCGTCGACGTAGTACTTGGTTTCACCGCCCCAGTTGTCGGTTTCGGTGTAAACGGTGTACTCGCCCTCGGTTTCGTTCGGCAACTGGTCGAAGTCGAAGCTGGTGTCGGTGACGGTCCAGCTGTTGTCGTAGGTGGTGGTCTTGCCGCCTTCTGTGATGCTGGTGGAGACCATGTTCCAGTTGGCATCGTACACGGTGGTTTCCGAGCCGCCATCCCAGGTGTAGGTGGAGGTGTGGCCGGTCAGGTCACCGTTTCCATCATAGTTGTGGACGGTTTCATAGCTGCTGGTGCCGGTCTGCTCTACGCCGTTCTCGTCGATGTAGGTGTAGCTGTTGCTGCCGCTGCTGCTGAGCTCGTTCCAGTCGGCATTGTATTCGGCGGTATAGCTGCCGCTGCCGTACTGGTCCGACCAGCTGCTGGTGGTGATGTAACCCGTCAACACATTGAATTCATCGTAGATGGGGGTGGTGCTGTCGGTGTAGGTGGAGCCGTCTGAGCCGGTGCTGGTGTTGCTGTAGCCCAACTCGTTTCCATCGGCATCGTAGCTGTAACTGTTTACATACTCGTTGGTGACCTGCTGGCCGTTCCAGTCGGTGTATGTATAGCTGCCGCTGTAGGTTTCGGTGTATTTGACCAGCTCGCCGGTCGTACTGTCGGTGTAGTAGGTGGTCTCACCGCCCCAGTTGTCGGTTTCGGTGTAGACGGTGTACTCACCTTCGACCACGCCCTCCTGTTCGCCGAAGTCGAAGCTGGTGCCGGTCACTTCCCAGTTGCTGTCGTAGGTGGTGGTCTTGCCGCCTTCGGTGATGCTGGTGGAGACCATGTTCCAATTGGCGTCGTACTCGGTAGTTTCCGAGCCGCCATCCCAGGTGTGGGTGGAGGTATGGCCGGTCAGATCACCGTTCTCGTCATAGTGGTGGGTTTCACTGTGGCTGCTGGTGCCGGTCTGCTCGTCGCCGTTCTCGTCGATATAGGTGTAGCTGTTGCTGCCGCTGCTGCTCAGCTCGTTCCATTCGTCATCGTATTCGGCGGTGTAGCTGCCGCTGCCGTACTGGTCCGACCACTGGTTGGTGGTGGTGTAGCCGATCAGCTGGTCGCTTTCGTCGTAGTTGAGGGTGGTGCTGTAGCTGTAGGAGGAACCGTCGGAGCCGGTGCTGCTGCCGCTGTTGCCCAGCTCGTTGCCGTCAGCGTCGTAGGTGTAACTGTTCACATACTCGCTGGTAACCTGCTGGCCGTCCCAGTTGGTGTAGCTGTAGCTGCCGCTGTAGGTCTCGGTGTATTTAACCAGCTCACCGGTAGTGCTGTCGGTGTAATAGGTGGTTTCACCGCCCCAGCTATCGGTTTCGGTGTAGACGGTGTACTCACCTTCAACCACGCCCGCCTGCTCGCCGAAGTCGAAGCTGGTGTTGGTCACTTCCCAGTTGCTGTTGTAGGTGGTGGTCTTGCCGCCTTCGGTGATGCTGGTGGAGACCATGTTCCAGTTGGCATCGTACTCGGTGGTTTCGGAGCCGCCGTCCCAGGTATGGGTGCTGGTATGGCCGGTCAGCTCGCCGCTCTCGTCGTAATGGTGGACATTTTCGAAGCTGCTGGTGCCGGTTTGCTCATCGCCGTTCTCGTCGGTGTAGGTATAACTGTTGCTGCCGCTGCTGCTCAGCTCGTTCCAGTCGGCGTCGTATTCGCCGGTGTAGCTGCCGCTGCCGTATTGGTCCGACCATTCGTTGCTGGTGGTGTAGCCGGTCAGCTCGCCACTTTCGTTGTAGTTGTAGGTGGTGCTGTAGCTGTAGCTGGAACCATCCGACTCGCTGTTGCTGCCGCCGTAGCCCAGCAATTTGCCGTTGGCATCGTAGGTGTAGGTGTCAACGTAATCGCTGGTTACCGCTTCACCTTTCCAGTCGATGTAGCTGTAGGTGCCGCTGTAGGATTCGGTGTACTTGACCAGGTTGCCGTCGGCATCAGTGTAATATTTGGTTTCGCCGCCCCACTGGTCGGTTTCGGTGTAGACGGTGTACTCGCCTTCCACTTCGCCGGACAGATCGCCCAGGTCGGTCGAGGTGCCGATAACGTTCCACTCGCTGTCGTAGGTGGTGGTCTTGCTGCCTTCGGTGATGCTGGTGGTCACCATGTTCCAGTTGGCGTCGTACTCGGTGGTTTCTGAGCCGCCATCCCAGCTGTAGTTGGTGATATAACCGGTCACCGTGGTGCCGTTGGAATCACTGTAAATCGTGGTCACACCGAAATCATCGGTGTAGCTGTAGGTACCGTCGCCTTCGTCGACCAGCAGGCTGGGATCGATGGTGCTGGAGGTGAAGTTGTCGTCCGCATCGTAGCTGACTACCTTGCTGCCGTCGGAATAGCTGTAGCCGACGAACTGGCCGGTGGCGTCGTATTCGTAGGTATAGCTGTAGGAGACCGTATCACCCGCTTCATTGAGGAACTCTTCGGTCCACTGCTCTGTATAGCCGGTTACGTCGCCGCTGCCATCAACATCGTAGGTGTAGACAACACCATCATCCGTATAGGTGTAACCGATAACGGTAACACCGTCTACATCCAGAATCTCATCGGCTACTTTACCGTCATCTGTGTCGGTATTCGCGCTAATGGAAACTACATTCCAGTCAAAGTCATATTGGGTTACGAAGTAACCGTCATCTTCGATATAACCGGTTTCGTTTTGAGTTAACATTTTAAAATCCTTCCAATCCGAATAAGTTTGTTAGTTAAACTAAAAAGTTATCCGCAGTTAAATCGTCGATATTGAATCCTGACAGTTTAATCAGCGCTGTTTCAGTGCCGTTATTGGCCAAATCAGTTGAGTGGTAGACAGTGGCGATTCCATTGTTATCGGAGTCGGCAATCACGATGAAACCTTCCGTTGCGACAACATCGGTATCAGTTGCGATCGCGCTGGCAGCATCGGCGATCGATACCTCTGTCGAGGTAAATACGAAAACGTTATCGGCCGAAAAATCGGAGGTCAGGGTCACCGCTGTTGTGATTGAATCGGTGAGACCTGCGATCGCAGAAAAGTCCAGCACATCGCCGCCGCTGACAGCGGCGCCGCCTTTAAAGCCGATCACGGTGTCGGTGCCATTGCTCGTCGCGGTGATATCGATTTCTGCCGAAGCCGATGAGCCATCGGTGATATCGATGGTGTCGTTGCCTTCCGAGCCGTTAATGGTGTCCGCGCCGCCGTTGCCGTAAATAATATCGGCGGAACCGGTGCCCAGGATAATATTCGCGCCGCTGTCGCCGGCCGTGATCGCACCCAGCCCGGCGAAGTCGATGACGATGCCGGTTTTGCTAGCGCCGGTTACCGCCGAGGCATTACCGCCGGAGAACGCGGCATTACCCAGGGTGACGGAAACATTGGACAGGTCGTTACTGTTGGCGTGTGCGGCGGCGTTGCCGGAGAAGCTCAGCGTTGCAGTGGTGTCGCTGGCCCGTACCACCGAGGCGGTCAGGCCGCTGGGGACGTTGCCGAAGGAAACGCCGGACAGCGCCTGGCCGTTACTGCCGGTAAAGGTATCGCCGGTCAACGTCAGGGTCGCGGTCACAGTGATGCTGCCGTCGTTAGCGACACTCTCGGTGAAGTGGTCACGATCGTAGGCAAGCGAGCGCGGGTCGGCGAAATCGATCGCCAGGTTGTTGGTGGTCGCGCCGGTCACTTCGGATGCATCGCCGCCGACAAAGGCGGAATTGCCCAGCGTGACGGTCAGGTTGGAAATATCATTGGCATCGGCATGGGCGGTGGCATTACCGGTAAAGCTCAGCGTGGCCGTGGTGGCGCTGGCCTTGACCAGCGAGGCGGTCAGGCCGGTCGGTACGTTGGCGAAGCTAGCCCCGGAGATCGCCTGACCGTTGGTGCCGGAGAAGGTTTCGTTGGTCAGGGTCAGTGTGGCGGTGGCGGTAATGGAACCGTCGTTGCCAGCCGCTTCGCTGAAGCTGGTTTGGCTGTAGGACAACGACTTGGCGACCGGGTCGGCGAAGTCGATGGCGATGCTGTCGTTGGTCGCGCCGGTCACCTCCGATGCATCGGCACCGACAAAGGCCGAGTTGCCCAGCGTTACCGTAATATTGGAGATGTCGTTGGCGTTGGCATGGGCCGCTGCGTTGCCGGTAAAGCTCAGCGTTGCCGTGGTGGCGCTGGCCTTGACCAGTGAGGCGGTCAGGCCGGTCGGCACATTGGAGAAGCTGACCCCGGAGATCGCCTGGCCGTTGGTACCGGTGAAGGTCTCGTTTTCCAGCGTCAGCGTGGAGGTGGCGGCAATCGAGCCATCGTTGGCGTTGGCTTCGGCAAAGGTGGTACGGCTGTAGGACAACGATTTGACCACCGGGTCGGCAAAGTTGATGGCAATGCTGTCGTTGGTGGCGCCGGTTACCGCCGAGGCGTCCCCGCCGACGAATGCGGTATCACCCAGGGTAACGGTGACGTTGGCGATGTCGTTGGCGTCGGCATGGGCGGCAGCGTTACCGGAGAAGCTGAGTGTGGCAGTGGTGGAGCTGGCCTTGACCAGCGAGGCGGTCAGGCCGGTCGGCACGTTGGAGAAACTGACGCCGGAGATCGCCTGACCGTTCGAGCCGGTGAAGGTATCGCCGGTCAGTGTCAGGGTGGAGGTGGCGGTGATCGAGCCGTCGTTGGCGTTGGCTTCGGCAAAGGTGGTCAGGTCGTAGTTCAGCTCCTTGCTGTCGGCATCGGCAAAATTAACAGACAGGTTGCTGGTGGTGGCACCACTGACTGCAGAGGCGTCGCCGCCGGTGAATGCGGTATCGCCCAGGGTGACTGTCAGATTGTTGATGCTGTTGGCATCGGCGTGCGCGGTAGCATTGCCGGTCAGTGCCACAGTCGCCGTGGTGCTGCCGGTCTTGGTGACGGTCGCGGTCAACCCGGTCGGCACGTTGCTGACCACGGCGCCGGCCAGCGCCTGGCCGTTGGTGCCGGTGAAGGTTTCCCCGCCGGACAGGGTGATGGTGGCAACGGTCGAGATCGAGCCGTTGTTGGCGGAGGCTTCGACAAAGGTATCCGGGCTGTAGGAGATGCCGATCGACGGGGCACTGGAACCACCGCCGCCGCCGCCAATGGTACCGGTCTCTTCCTCGGTTTCCTCTTCGGTCTCTTCACTAGGCGGCAGGGCGGCGACGGCTTCCTGCAATGAAGTGAGGTCGCCCTGGGATACCGCCGTTTTCAGGTTACTGATCTCGTCCGGGCTTTGCATCCCGCCGAGCAGGTCGCCAAACGAGGTTGCGCTGAAGATCTCCAGCACCGAATTGTCGGTTACCGAGGTTTCCACCACCTCGGTGGCGAATTCGATGATGTCGAACAGGGTGGCACCGGCCGGTGCACTGTCCATCAGGTCGGCCAGCTCGCCGGACGCCGGCAGCAATGCCTGGACCGACTCCGGGCGCTCTGACGCCATATTGGTCAGCGTACCGGTCTGGGCGATCTGGCCGGTAAAGCTGGTTGAGTCGGTGGAGGTGTCCACCTGTGACAGCATCGCGCGACTGACCGAGGCCGCGACATCGCCGCTGTAGGTCAGGTTGTTGGTGGTAACGTAGCTCGTGAATTCATTGGCGATCTCGGCTTTCGCATCCACCAGGGCCTTGTCTTCGCCCTGAACGGCACCGTTCAACACGTCCAGCATCAGCGTTGCCGCGCTCAGCTCGCCAGTTGCCAGCTTATCGCTATAAAAGCTCATGCCTTCATCGTCAGGGGTGCGACCGAGCAGCTGGTCGTAGATCGAGTTGATCAGATTGGCAGGCTCTGGGTTGGTACCGTAAAGCGACTGAGATTCGGCGGAATTGGCAAAGGCTTCGATGATGCTGTCCAGGCCTTCGTCGCCCAGCCTGTCGCCCCAGTAGCTCAGGCCGGCCGGGTCGGCGGGGCGACCATAATAGGCGATGTAGATCTGTTGAATCAGTGCGGTTGTTTCCATAAGTCTCTGTTCCCGGTTTGTACCCGTTGCGAAGGTGACTGCACTAACAGCCGGCGACCTTAGCTGCCTGTCGCGATCTCTTCGCTTCTATTTATGTCAAATCTTTATTTAATGAGCGTTTCAGAAGTCTTTTGGTTTGGTTTTTAAGCCTGAGTCTGGGCGGTAATTTAAAAGTTGACCCAATATCCACAGTTGCTGGTGGTTCGGTTGCTTTCTGCGCCATCTGCTTATTTCGGCATCAATGACCTAAGCCGCAGAAACCATCGCCACCGGGTATCAATATTCGTTTAAGTAAGCTGTCTTAAAAACGAACAGGAAAGCCCAGGCCAGCGGGACGGACGCTAGCCTATAGAGGGGTACTGAAACGCAAGTAAAAAGAGGGGGAGAAGCGCTCAATGAGCGCCCGATTGGGCAACATGTGGCATAGGTAGCTAGCGAAAAGATCAGGTGTCGTTCGATAGCTGTGCCCCGATCCAATGATGGCCAAGGGATGATAGTGGGGCTGTATAGTCATTCTTGCACCGTCCAATGTTAGCCATTGATAAGCCTACCTCTCCCGCCCTGAACGACGGCAGGTACCTATAAAGTAAGCCTACGTGCGACAGCAGTAATAACTACCACCGCAAGATGCCTGTTACCTGGCAGCTGCATGCCGGGCTTCATAATCTGAGTACACTATAGCCAAGCCGATAGGTAATTTTGAAGAATAAACTTTGACTTTCTGCGACGTATCGTCAGATTCCAAACGGCTGTTTAAATTTCTTGCCGGTTTTTGGTTATTCGGGATATATCAGAAAGTGTTGTCGCATAATCGTAGAGCATTGGAACCAGGCGCTATTGTGTTCGCGGAACAGTGCTTGCAGTGCGTTTTTGCCCTGTCTCGGATGCGCGTCCCTTGGACTAGACTTCACCAATAACGACGGGCAAGGGGGCCGTGATGGCAACGATTACGCTGGGGGATAGCGGTATCGATCAGCGACAGGAAACGCTGCTGGTGGGTGAGGTGGTTACCTTCAATTCATCGTTGATCGAGATTCAATCAGCTGATGGATCAGTGTTTCGGGTAACCGGAACATTTGATGCTGGTGGTAACGGTACGATCACCGGATATGCATTCTATATGGCTGGCGGGGCGGTTCAGTTCGAGGTGAGCGGGCTGAACCTGAGTACGGTGGATTACTACACCTACGCGAATCAGGGCGATATTTCCGGCCTGTTCGGCTTTGCCTTTGGTGGCGCCGACTATCTCAATGGCGGTAGTGGCAATGATGTACTGATCGATACCCAGGGCAGTGACCAGGTATTCGGCAATGCCGGTACCGATACCCTGGTGCTGGACAGCAGCTTTGCAGAAAGCCTGATCGATCTGCTGGAGGACGGCACTGTCAGCGTTTCCCACAGTGGTGAAACCGACCTGCTGGAAGGGATCGAACGGCTACTGTTTTCCGATCAGATGGCGCTGGCTTTCGATATCGAAGGCATTGCCGGACAGGCTTACCGGATCTACCAGGCCGCCTTTGACCGCGCCCCTGACCAGACAGGGTTGGGATACTGGATCAGCCAGATGGACGGCGGCATGCTGATCGAGGAGGTGGCTGCCCGCTTTATCGACTCCGATGAATTTCGCAGCCTCTACGGCGATAACGTCGATAGCGAGGCATTCCTGACCGCCGTTTACAACAACGTCCTGCACCGCGACCCCGACCAGGGCGGATTGGAGTGGTGGTTGAACGAGATGACGCAGGGTAACCATGACTACGTCTCGGTGCTGGCTGGCTTCTCCGAATCGGCGGAGAACCAATTGCAGGTTAGCGGGCAGATTGCCGATGGGATTGAGTTCAGCTTTTGGGGAACTTGAGCCGTCTGGGCTTTGCGTTGCCAGCAGCTCCATTGGAGCTGCTGGATGTCCATTGCTCTCAAGCCCAAAGATCCAGGTTCTCTTCGGCAAAGGAGACAGCGCCCTCAATGGAAATCTCTATAAACTCCTCTTCATTCAGGAATGAAGCCAGGACGTTTCCTTTACCCTGGCCGGAATCCAACTGACTCAGCCAATACGCCATTCCTTCACTATCGGCCTCTCTACCCAGCACGTTTGCATAAAGGTACTGAATAAATTCATTGTCAGAGACATCCCCGTTGGCGTCCATGTCCATCGCAGCCTGCATTTCACTTGACCAGAAAAACTCATCGCCTATCTGTTCTATGGACGAACCGTCCTGACATCTTCCCTGCCAATATGAGAAGCCACCTTTATCCGGAGATCGCCCCAGTGCGGCGGCATAGATGCGGTAAAGTTGAAAGCTTTCAGCATTGACAATGGCATTGTCGCCGACAATAAAGCCTTCATTCCAATCGATGCGGTTGTCCTGATCGGTATCTATCAATGCATAATCCAGCATATCGGCTGGTTCAGACGTGTATGTATAGTAGCGGTAATCGCTCTCTGCAATTACGTACAACTGATCATTTTCATATATCAGATTTTCAATATGGTAATCTTCGGGCTCTTCGACGACCGTCTGGCGCTCACCAACTCTATTGCCAAAGTTATCAAACTGATCAATATATATCCCTCGGTTGAAAACCCCGTCATCAGTTCCATCATAGGCATGCGCGACTACAAATCCGCCATTGTCTATGCTTGCAATTTCAAAATTCCATGAAGACTCGCTAATTTCAACAAGATCCGAGACCGCATTGCCTTCGGGGGTAAATATCTGAAACTTGAACAGGTCGCCAATATTGTAGGTGTAGACAAAGTTTCCGTTTGCTAAGGGAATCATCTCGATAGAAGAGAAAAAGCTTATCTCCGATGGAATCTTTATCTCTTCGGATACTGAAACGTTGTCACTATCATCTATGGTTACAGTCCTGAAATAAATATCCCTTCCCCAGAAGCCATAATGATAAGCGATAAGAAAGGACCCGTCTGACAGTTTGGTTAGGGATGGGTTTCTATAGTTTTCATCATCGTTGCCATTATCAACGATGACCGTGTCTGATAATTTTTCACCGTCCTGACTGTATACGCTTAGCGTCAGCGTGTCGTCAGTCTTGTACTCCCCGATCTCTCCGTCATTCAGAACGGTAATTCCACCCCATAAAACTACTGTATCTCCACTGCCACTAATATCGACAACGCTTCTACCTACATCGTCGTATGCAGACCCTTCTCCTATGGTTATCAATGGGCTAGTGGGGGTACCGTAGGAGTCGAAGTTTCTAAAGTACCAACCGTAGTCAGCCGATTCATTTGCAACAAGCTTAATAGTAAAGCTTCCATCATCCCCAACAGCGAGGTCATGAGTCCACAACGTCTGACCCGAAACCAAATTAGAGATACTGACAGCGGACCTGCTAGAGCCTTCGATGCCACCCTCAACCATCTCATAGTAACCACGATAATTACCAATCCCACGTCCCAGGCTCCAACCAATTATAGAGGTGCCAGATCCGTTGGTATCATATAAGAAAAATCCGCCTGCATCTCCTAAAATGCTATCCGTAAACATAAAGATTCCTTTCTAAATGAGTTTGATAATCAAAAATATATAGTTGTTGGGATGCTTGATATAGGCATCCCAGTATTGGATTGACTTACTGACTAAATTTCAGTGCTACCCGGCACCGCGCAACCTTACTAGCTCGCCACCCACAAGTCGGTGTTGGCCGCTGCAAATTCGCCCACCAGGGATTGGGTTTGACCAATAAACTCTTCACCGTTAACGAACTCGGCCAGGACCAGGCCTTTACTAACATCGTCAGCTAATCGGCCCAACCAAAAGAGTGCGCCCGCCTCGTCGGGTTGCCGCCCGAGCACATTGCCGTACAGATGGGCTATATACTCTTCGTCGGTCACGGTGCCGCTTGCATCGGTATCCATCTGCTGCTGCATTTCGGCGGACCAGTAAAAGCCCTCGGCTATTTCCGCCAGTGACTGCTGTTCCACCTGCTGGTCCCAGTAATCGAAGCCGCCGCGATCCGGCGTGCGTCCCAGTGCCGCGCTGTAGAGGCGGATCAGCTGGACCGCTTCCGCATCGATTAGATAATCCCCGTTAACGATCAACGCCTCATCGTAATCCTGGGTGGCATTGCCATTGCTATCGACAATATGCAGGGTGATATTATCGCTCGATGCCAGTACCGTACTGGTCTCCTGCGGCAACCTGCTCAGGATGGCGTCGCTCGGGGCGACGATGGTCGGGCCAAAAATCTGTACGAAAACGTCGGTATCCTGGCTGTCCTCCGTTGCTGTCTCACTGAGATCATCCCAGGCCAGTAGGAACCCGCCATTCTCTAAGGGTTCGATCTTTGGTTCGGTATAGATGGGGGAGCCATCGCGGTATTGTGCCAGCTCGAAGCCGTTTCCCAGCGGGGTAAAATTCTGGTCGAAGTACTGGCCGTTGATCTGCCAGGGATCGTCGGCTAATGGGTGGCTGTTCCAGGTCACTAGAAAGTTTCCGTCAGCCAGTTTCGTCATCTGGGGGCGAAACTCATCCTTCACCTCACCGGAGCTGATCCGCACCGGTTCTGCCATTGGGACGCCATCCGCATCGAACACACGGTAATAGACGAAATAATCACCAACGGCCCAGTAATCCTCGTAGCCTTCCACCGCCTGGTCGCGCTGTTGCCATACTACTGCAAACCCGCCGCTGGCAAGAGCGACAACCTGGTTAGAGACCGTCATCGAGCTGTCACTGGGCGGCTCCGCCACGAGCTGCTGATCCCCCTTCGGGCTCAGGCTCGAATCAAGAAAGCGGTAATAGAGTACCGAAGAGTTGACGCCGTTGCCGTTATCGGAGTCCCACACCGCGATATGGCGGCCATCCGCCAGCTGGGCGATCTGGGCACCCTCCTGGTTTTCCGGCAGTGAAGCGTTCAGCAGCACCTCGGAACGCACGTTGACCAGCGTATTGCCACGCAACTCATACAAGGCGCCCGCCACGTCCCAGTCATCACTTCCGCCGGAGAAGCTGGAACTCCAGTTGGAGTAACCGGCGACAATCCGGTTATCATCGTTCTGCCAGAGGGAGATAGAACGTAGCCCACTATCGAAGCTGGCGAAGTGAGTTTTCGGGGTGACGACATTGCCGTCGGTATCGAAGAGCGTCGCGTAGTAGTTGTAGTCACCATTTCCACTGGCTCGCCAAACCATCAGGAATCTGTCTTCAACGGCCAGGATATCCGAGACAGAGCGGCGATCAGAGCTGTCATTCGACAGGCTCGCATCCAGCAAAATGGCATCGCCAGTCGATGAGAAGATACTGAAATAGTCCTGAAGAACCCCAAGCGCCACTCTTTCAGACCAGGCCACCATAAAGGTACCGTCAGGCAAGACAGCTATTTCTGCTCCGAACTGCGGATCGGTAGAGGTTGAGTGAGCGATGAGCACATCGCTACCCGTCTGAGGTATCAGATTCATAGGACTTTCCCTGTCGATTTTATTCAATGATGCAGCCCTATCGTCCATTAGGGTTTGCAAGCATCACCAATTCCAGCGGAAAAACTTTACACTTGTCCTGCCAGTACTGTCTACCGGCTGGTGTTTAACCAGCCACTGCTGGCGGATTTCTACCATTAAGGTCGACATCCCCGGATCTCCAATCACGCTTAATGGGCAACGGTCTCCAAACCGGCTTGCTGCTGTGCTGCCAGCAGCTGGTTCAGTTGTTCCATCATCTTTTTCAGTGTTTCCAGCTGATCGTCCACCGTCATCGCGTAGTGGGCGCGGGTGGCGGGGGCCGGTGTATAGTCGGTGAACTCGACATTCATCCACACCTGGCTCAGCGCCTGCAGCTTGTCTATCTGCAGCAGAATCTCCGCCTGCAGATCTTCCAATAGAACGGTCATCTTAACCTCCCTGTCCGATGCTTTTTCAGTACTCCCTCTGGTAGACACTAATATTAGCAATAAAGAACGAAATGTATCAAATAGATACTATAGGTATCTTAAGGGTCGTAGTCTTAAACAAGCGGATTGGCGAGTCTGGGCCTCTGGTTTCGGGAGGTGAGATGACTCTGCAACAAGCATTGGGCAAGGCGATCAGGATGCGTCGGCTGGAGGCCGAACTGTCACAGGAGCAGCTGGCTGAGCGTTGTGACGTGGAGCGGGCCTATATCTCCAATATCGAGCGTGCCAAGCGGCAACCCTCATTCAATACCCTGATGCTTATTGCGGCGGCACTGGAGGTCCCGCTGTCGGAACTGATCCGCGATGCCGAACAGCGAGCGGGCACAGGCCGGGAATAAGCCTGACCAGTCGTAATGTCCACTGCTAGTCCGCCTCGATAAAGAGTGTCTGGACCTCCACATCCAAGGCTCTGGCCAGCGCCGCCACTTCAAGGTCGGTCACCCGGCGCACCCGGGCTTCTATCTTTGCCAGTGAGCCGCGGCTGATAGGCCATTGCTGCAGGTGGCAGCGAGCCGTCAACTGTTCCTGCGTCAGCCCTTTTTGTTCACGTAGCTGTCTTACACGCGGTCCTACCAGATTCATTGTCTTGCTCCGTTAGCGGAGCTTGATTCTGGCAGAATAAAGTACGACTATTGCTCCTATATCGGAGCAAAGGTGGCAGGGATGAATCAGGAACAGATATCGACGGCGCAGCTGGCAGAGGAACTGCTGGAACTCTATGACCAGTTCAGTGAATTTTCCGACAGCTGTGCATTTCAGTGCGAGAGCATGGTCAGAGTTCAGGACGCGGCTGTTTCGGACAGGGCCTTGTTTAATGGCATGTTGCATTCGGCGGACTGGATGCGGCTACGCACCGCTTACTTCAAGCGCCGGTTGATGCGCTTGCAGCGCAGGGCGTCGCAGATAGCCGACAGAACCGCCGGGCACTGAAAGGCCGGGTGTGGCCGTAATACTGTCCACTTAAGTAACTGCGACGGTGACTATTGGGGTGACTTCAGTCGACTAGGAGCCCGCCGGGCTCCACAACGGCCTGCGGCGGTGGCGCACTGATACCCAAAGGGCACACCGAGTACGCCCTACTATGAAGGCCAATCTGTCAAACGCATATTCCATGACCTAACCGGTATCCAATGAAGGAAACCGGGGCTCGTTGAAGCGCGCTAAGGATGCGGGCTTTATCTGAACGGCATTAGGCGTAGTCGTTCAGACCGGTAGCTGTTAATGGGCTATTTCCGGAACACCGTCCGTTTCCGGCGTCTTGCTGCCATTGTGTGCTTTGGCGAAAGCTACAATCTCCTTCTCGACAACCCCTTTGATAGTGGTCACTCCCATCTCATTTAGCTTGCGCTGCACGTTGGTTACATAGCGTTCGACTTGCTTATCGCCGATGCTTTCGTAGTCCAGTGCCAGTAGCAGACCTTCAGCAGGAAGTTCCCCGTCCAACAGGTGCTCTGCTCGAGATAGCCAGGTATCCGCATGCTCAACCATCTTGGTTCGTGTCTTCTGATCAAAGGCGATCGGCTTGATTGCCGCTAGCGGCTTACCATTCCGAATCTTTACGAAGGGCAAGTTAACTTCGATTAAGCCACCACCCAATTTGGCCTTCTTATAAGCCTTGTCGAGATTGAACTGCTTTAGTTGCTCTCGTACACGTCGCTCGAGGGTGACCTCACGGTATTCCTTGTTGTTGAAGCTGCGCCCCACATAGTGGTCAAACAACTGATCGGCTTTAAGGCTGACCTTCGGTGTCAAGATTGCACGAAAGCTGGAAAACCTGACTAAGCCGCCTTTTTCACGAGTTAGCTCGTTGAAGACTTGCTTGCCGAGTTCTACGTCAGAAAGTTGAGATAGTAGCTCCTTGGTTCGTCCCAGTTCTCTGTCCAAAGATTCGCGGGCTGCCCGGTAGACCGCCGGGTCCATATCATGAAAGAAGCTTGTCACCCGGCCAAAGCGGGGCTGAGCCAAGCGATACTCAAGGAGGCCATTTGCGGGACAATAGACGGCAACGCCAATGTTGGCGAACTCCTCCGTCTCAACAAACGGTGCAAACCGTATGATTTTGTACTGGCATGCAAATTTTTTCATGTCAGCGCCCCCCAGAACTCGTCTTGTGTGTGCCGCGCGAGCGTCTCTTCAATATGTTTGAGTATAGTTTTGCTCGATGCGGAGGAGTCTACCCACTCTTGTGGTATTTCTCTAATAAATTCGGCCAATCTCTCTTTGGCCTTGTCGAACCTAAGGCCATATTCGGCCCTTGAGGCCAGATCCAGCGGCTGCTCATGTAGTGTTCCCCGGAACACGTGGCCATCCATGTCCTGTGCAGAGAAGGGCTCTTCGAATGACAAGTTAAAGTCAATCACCATCAGAGACTTGGTGACTGGGGTCATCAGTAGATTGATATTTCCGCCCATCTCGGTGAGATGTCGATCACTGTTCTGAATCCAGTAATCGAACATCAATATGTCACGCTTCAGTTGCAACGGAATTCGTGACAAATCGGAGAATAGCACGGTTTCGCATGGGGCTACCGAGTGGGACATAAAGCCATGTTCGAACTGCAGGTCACCTTGCCACTCCGGGGTGACAACCTGACGTAGCCCCATATCGATATAACCAATCTCAACAGTAGGCGTAGGTAGGCCGAACTCCGAGGCCAGATTGGCTGCAATCCATTCGCGAATCAATCCTTGCGCCGTTGAGTTCGACCCCTTCAGGAAGTACTGCTCGCCATCTTCACACTCGCAAATGAACGGTCTCAGAATCCCTTGTTCCTGATCACAACGATTAACGATTTCGATAACTTCAATCACTGATAGGTAAGCTCCCGCCTTCCCTGGTTGTCCAGACAACGCCTGACCTACAGGTACATATCCCTTGGGGCGGACTGTCGCATTCGCCCAGCCGCTGGTCGATCAACTTTGTAGACAATCCTAACAGCATCGTCACGTCCAATTGAAGCGCGTATCCGTTGCACTTGTGCGACTGCCTTGCCGACTGCTATAAGCAATTGACTACGCATGGGTCACAGGGAGGTCACGCATGCCACGTCCACCGAGACTGGAAATTCCAGGGCTACCCCACCACGTGGTGCAACGAGGCGTCGATCGCCAGGCGGTCTTTTTCGATGACGACTGCTACCACACTTATCTGCAGTACCTGCAGCAATACAGCTACAGGTACTGCCTGCGTGTTCACAGCTGGTGCCTGATGACCAATCACATCCACCTGCTGGTGACACCGAATTCTGAAAAAGGCATCAGCAAATTGATGCAGAGCCTGAACAGCGGCTATGCGCAGCTGATCAACCAGCGTTTCCGGCGGAGTGGCCATCTGTGGTCGGGGCGCTTCAAATCCAGCCTGATCGATTCGGATCACTATCTACTCACCTGCATGCGCTATATCGAGCTCAACCCAGTGCGGGCCGGGATGGTGACGCGGCCAGAAGACTACCGCTGGAGTTCCTACCGCCACAACGCGCTGGATGGTTGGCAGCCCTGGATCACACCGCACGAGATGTATACCGCCCTGGGTAAAAATCGGCGGGAGCGCCGGGCACATTATCGGGAGATCGTGCTGTCGCCGCTGGAAGAGGACCAGCTTGGCAGTTTACGCCAGGCAACGGAGCAGGGCAGGGTATTTGGTAGCGACCGCTTCCAGGCTCAGATCAGCGCCATGCTGGGTCGTGACCTGAGCCCGCGGAAGCGCGGTAGGCCGAGAAAGGAGGGATGATATTTAATTGGGTCTGACCCCTTTTTCTGAGACCCCTTTTTCTGGCGAAGCTGTTCGGCGGAGAGCTGGGACAGGTCGGGGGGCGTGGTCATGGCAGGGAGTGTGCCAGAGCGACAGCGGTCTGGCGATGCGCGAAACGGCCAATAGCGTCAGGCCAACGGTTGTGCTCCGCTCTTACAGCACGCTAATCACGCCGTCAGGGCCGATCCGCTGCCAGGGCAGCCCCTGCACCAGCGCGGCCAGCTGTTCAGGCGTCAGCACCAGCCGATCACCCCGCCAGGCCTCGGCCCAGCGGAACTTGCCCTGATTCAAGCGGCGGGCACAGAGCCAGACGCCGAGACCGTCATGGATCAGCACCTTCATGCGATTACCCCGTCGGTTGGCGAACAGATAAGCGCAGTGCGGCCGGGCACTGCCGAACACCTTCACCACCCGGGCCAGGGCGGTGTCCGGTCCGGCGCGCATATCCAGCGGCTCGGTGGCCAGCCAGATCTCGTCGATGCGGATCATCGCAGCAGATTCAGCAGCAGCGCCAAGCAGCCCTCGGCGTGGGAGGCCGGCCATTCGACCACCAGGGCACCGGTCGGGCGTGGAATCTCGATACGGATCCGGTCCGACATAGGCCCTTGTGGTGCAGTCGCTACCTTCGCACCTGAGCTGGCGGGCAACTTGAGCGGAACAAAGGCGGGATAACGCGTGCCCGAAGGCTGTTGCCGGGCCTTGCGGATCCAGGTCTGGACGAGATTGGCATTGAGGTCATGCTCGCGGGCGATGCGCGCCACGGAAGCGCCGGGCGCCAGGCAGGCAGCCACAACGGCAGCCTTGAACTCGGGCGCGTGCCGGCGGCGCTTACGAACAGTGTCAGTCATCATCGTAGGTGCCCACTTAAAAATAGATGGGCACCTATTGTTAGCGGCTGAGATGCATGAAAGAAGGTGTGTTTACCGGACGGTTACTCTGCAGATGAGTTTTTGTACGCTACAGTAATATCTGTTTTAAGTTGGGGTGTTTACGGGGCGGAAAACAAAAAACCGCTACCCCGAAAAGTAGCGGTTTTAGTTAGTCTGTAGTGTCTAGGCGTTTTTTACTAGTCTAGACATGCAACATCTATTTAGATGAAGTCAGCTACAGTCAAGGCGCCAACTTCAACGCCTTCGATGATACCGATCAGGTTGATCTCCGAAGCAACCAGATTAGTGTCAGTACCGGCACCGTTACCGTGGTACAGGATCGCATCGCCGTCCTGGTACGCGATGATCAGCAGGTCTTCATCGTTACCAGCAGTAGTGATGGTGCCTGCAGTGGTACCACTGGTTGCGCCCAATGCGGACAGCAGGTTAGTACCGTTCAAGGAGTTGGCAGACAGGTCGTCCAGGTCTACACCGCTGGAGAACTCGAACGACAGCTCAACTACGGCTACCGGGTCAGCAACGGTAACGTTACCGGCAGTTGTCAGGGCTGTAAACTCGTTTGCAGCAGCACCACCGGCAGTGATGTCATCATTACCGCCCGCACCCAGAGTGCTGAATGCAGTACCGTTCAGGTCCAGGCTGTCAGTTGCTACGTCGAAGTTCTTGATGATCTTGTAGTTAGCGTTTACAGCGTCAGCAGTTGCCAGTGTGATGCTAACGGTATCGTTGCCAGTACCCAGATCGATAGTATCGCGACCTGTGGTAACCGCGATAGTATCGTTACCTGCGCCACCGTTCAGGATGTCATCGCCAGAGCCTGAAGTAATAGTGTCGTCGTTGCTACCACCAGTGATAGACACGCCGTCGGTATCGCCGGACAGGTCGATAGCCTGCTTACCAGTTGCAGCAGAAGCGTCTACGGTCTGCTGACCAGCCAGGTTTGCACCACCCTGAACAGTCAGGGCGAAGTCACTGTCGCCAGAGATATTGATCTTGGTCAGATCGTTGGTTTCAGTGCCCAGCTCGACGCTGTTCTGTACAGAGCCACCTGAAGTAGCGGCACCAGTAGAAACGATATTCAGAGTTTCCAGACCATCAGATTGCAGGTCAGCGATATCGATATCGGTTTCTTTAGTGGTGTGGTCCAGCGTCAGCGTCATGCTGTTATCCTGACCAACCAGCGTCGCATCTTTGATGTTCAGGATGGTGGAAGTAGCCTGATCACCGGAAACCAGGATCGCACCAGCTGCGGCAGTAGAGATGTTGTTTACAGTTACTGCTGTAGATGCGCCCAGCTCCAGGTTTACAAAGGTGCTCAGGGCTTCGAAGTCCAGAGTATCGGTAGATACTTCGGCCTTCATCGTTTCGAAGCCAGTGAAGCCTGCTTTGTTGTTAGTGGTGATCAGGGTTGCGGATGCGTCACCAAATACCAGGGTGTCAGTGCCATCGCCACCGGCGATAGTGCCGGTAGAGGATGCCACAACAGCATTCAGGTCAACGGTATCATCACCAGCACCCAAGTTAATGGTGTTTGCGTTAGTGTTGATTGCGGTCAGCGTATCAGCACCAGAACCACCGGTGACAGTCGCCTTAGCGGCCAAGCCGTTCAGGGAAGCGCTGACGCCAGCAGTGCTTGCAGACGCATCGATAGTAGTTACAGCAGTGCTCAGATCGTTAGTGATAGTAACGGCGCTGTCACCGGTTACGGTGATGGTCTTGACGGTGTTGTCTGCACCTACATCACTTTCGGTGATGGTCAGCTTGGCACCAGTAGCATCCAAGTTCAGGGCAGTCGCGTTAGCGCCGTGATCCAGTTCTGCGATAGTGCTGTCGGAGCCGGATGCTTTAATGGCCAGAGTTTCAATACCATCGCCGATAGTCAGGTCGGAAGTAGCATCGAACTTGTCAACTTCTACAGTTGCAGCGTCGGAAGTACCAGTTACGCTATCGTAGTTAACAGTCACGTCGACAGTAGCGCCGGCATTGTTTACTACTTTGACAGTAGTGCCAGTAGAAGCGTTGCTGACAGTGAAGTCGTCGGTAATGCGATCCAGAGTCAGGTTGGTCATCTGGGCAGCATTTGCTGCGTTGAAAGTGCTAGCACCAGTACCTTCGGCAGCAGTCGTACGAACAACAACGTTTTCGATGTTCTTCAGAGTTGCGCCGGATACAGTGCCGGTAGTGTCGCTAACGATGCTCATAGTATCTGTGCCGCCAGCGCCGTCGATGGTGTCACCAACCTGCAGAGTATCGCCAGCAGCGATAGTGGCGGATTCCTGAGCAATAAAGGTATCGTTGTTAGCTGTACCAGTCAGGTTATCAACACCAGTAGTCAGCGTGAAAGTAGTACCTTCAACACCACCATTGCCCGCTTCAATCGCCGCGATGGTAGTAGCAACGTCGAAAGTTGCAGTGTCTGTAGAGGCATCTACAGTTGCCATCAGATCACGAGCGGTCTGAGCTGCGTCGTCGCCAGAGTAAGCGATGATCTCTGCAGAAGTATCCAGGGCGTCAGTGAAAGACTTAGCAACCGCCAGCTTGTTAGCAACGATGGTAGCGTCGTCGTTCTGGGCACCGTTCAGGATATCCAGCGCGATGGACTGAGCAGTCAGAGTGCCGTTAGCCAGGGCGTTGGAGTAGAACAGCAGACCTTCAACGTCGGCGTCGCGGCCGAACAGCTGGTTGAACAGAGTGTTAACAGTCTGTTCGTTGGTCTGGCCGCCGAACAGAGTGTTGGCTTCGGCGGAAGTGCCGAAGGCGTCGATGATTGCTGCCAGATCGCCGTTGGCTTCGTCCAGTTTTTCGGTCCAGAAAGTCAGGCCTACCGGATCAGCCGGACGGCCGTAGTAAGCAATGTAAACTTCCTGAACCTGATCGATAAAGTCAGATGCTGCCATCTTTCAAAACTCCTTAAGAAGTGATTCCAATTCACTTGGTCATATATGACAAAGCGACAACGCTTTGTGTTCAAACAGAGGCACAAGGCCTATATACGTGCCTCTGCATGTAAAGGGCGCTCTATCAAGAGAAGACGGAGCGCCCGCTACAAGCGGCTCCAATGTATAGACAGTGTACCGGGGTGTCAACGCACGCCGGGTTAAAAGCCACCGCAATACATAGGTGTTAGGCTGCATTGAAGCACGGGGCCTGGCACGGTTATGTGATGGCGGTCACATCCGTTGTTTATTGTTTTTCTTTTTTGCTGCCGGGTTGATTTGTGACGGGCTTTGCCGGGTGTGGCATGGCTTGGTTGGGTGGGTTCATGATTTTTTAACCGGTTGATTGTAGGGGCTTTGTCGTGGCGGTCGGGCGGGGCGGCGCTGGCCGGGTACTTAGGGTGTGGTTAAAAAACAGCCAGCTTTTGTTTCGGGGTTGTCATTTTGACGCTGTTATTCCGACCTATTTTATAGGTTATTTTTTAGCGTGGATGGAATCGGGAAAGCGGCCTTGATCTAAACCAAATGAGGGGGATTGGAATATCAGTGACCGCTAAATAAGTTGCAGTGGAATGAGTGCTCCATTAAACAGGTTCAGTTGTGTGTTGGTGATCTGATTCGCAGAGCTTCGACGGTTGGGTGTTGGTTAAAGGGCGGAGTGTTGCGTTTTCTTCGTCAGAGATGAGGTTGAAACGACAGGAGCATGGGCTGACGTTGTATGTCAGTTGTTACCGCTGTTGGGGCGCAGGATTCATTGATCGCCGCGGGGCGCGCCTCCTACCGGGTGTTGTGGACAGGCGGGGCTTTGTAGCGGCGGGCACTGACCGCGAGGGGATTGGCACCGTTCGTGGGTGTCGCCTGCAGAGCGGGCTGCTACGGCAGGGGGATTGTAGCAGCGGGCTTGGCATGCCCCTTGGGTACTGACCGCGATAGGGTTGGTACGGGCCGTGGGTGGTCGCCCTCGGAGCGGGCTGCTACGGCAGGGGGATTGTAGCAGCGGGCTTGGCATGCCCCTTGGGTACTGACCGCGATAGGGTTGGCATGGTTCGCGGTTGTCGCCCTCGGAGCGGGCTGCTACGGCAGGGGGAGCTGCGGCGGTGGGTTCTGGCCGCGATAGGGTTGGTACGGGCCGTGGGTGGTCGCCCTCGGAGTGGGCTGCTACGGCAGGGGCGTTCGTAGCAGCGGGCTCTGACCGCGACGGGGTGGCATGGTTCGCGGGTGATGCCCTTGCTTGGCTTTAGTTCGCGTTATGGCGGTCAGGATGTGCGTCAGGTAGTCGGCCAAGCGTTGTTTGTCGCGACTCATACCGGCTTCGCTTCGGCAAGGACGTTTGCCCGGAACTTCTCCGGCAGTGCTTTTGGTGTCAGTACGTCCACCGGTACGCCCAGGAGCTGTAGTAACTCATGCCGGATTGCGCCGATGTCGAAAAGAGTTGTTTCCGGCGTCGGATCGACAAGGAGATCCAGATCGCTGTCTTCGGTGTCTTCGCCATGGATGACGGAGCCGAAAACGCGGGCGTTCTGTGCATGGTGGGACGCCACAACGCGACGGATGGCATCCCGGTGGGTGGCAAGGGCTACGGAGGGTTTCATGGCGCTCTCCTCAACAGAATCCATTTCATAGTATCGGTAGGTCAAAAAGAAGAAAACCAGGATATCCGTGTTCGTTGGCGCGTTGATTTTTTGTCGTGTCGTCGCGGGCGCGCTTTATCACCGTGAGGGGGAAGTCGGGGCTTTGTAGCAGCGGGCTTGGCATGCCCCTTGGGTACTGACCGCGACAGATATCGGGATTGGTGCCAGGCTCCGGTCGTCCTCGGAGCGGGCTGCTACGGCTGGGGGGTATTCGCGTGGGCACAAAAAGCGTGCCCACCCTACCTGGTTAATGTCGCCGCGGGGCGCGCCTCCCACCGGGTGTTGTGGACAGGCGGGAGGTTTGTAGCAGTGGGCTCTGACCGCGACGGGGTTGGTATGGTCTGCGGGTATCGCTCCTCAATGCGACTTTACCTTAGTGTACAGGGCGTCCGGGGCAAGGTCGGCATCATTCGGCCAACAAACGGCACCGAATTCGTCCACGCTTGCCTGAGCGAAGAGTCGGGGGTCTTTCAACGGTTCGAACATTGGGCCGAACAGGCGGTCAGCAATGGAGACCTCTCCTTCTGTTCCATCGTCAAAGGTCAGCGCCAGGGTGTAGTCCTGCTTAGTTTTTACACTGGTTACTCTACGCACCTTTGTCACTCCAGTGGTTTGATCTTGTTAAGCGGGTGGTGTTTTTCCGCCAGTTTCCAGTCATCCCGGAGCTCTTGTCTGTGCTCGATAGCCCATTCAACAACAAGTGCTTTGGCGCGATTAGGCAAGGAGCCATCCAGGATTTCTAATGTCTCAATCGAGATAAGCGCCTCGTGTTCGCCATAATAGGCGTGAAAGTGAGGCGGGTTGTGATCGTCATAATACATCCGTATCAGGATGCCAAAAAACTCACTGATAGTCGGCATTGGCTGCATCTTACGTAATTATGTCGGTATTCTTCCGACGATTGCGGCAACAGGTCCGGTGTGCAGGTCTATCCCATCATAGCGGCAGTATCGCCGTAGCGCATTGTTGCGTTGCCAGATTGTAATTTCGCCGTGGGGTGCGCCTCCTGCCGGGTATTGTGGACAGGCGGGGCTTTGTAGCAGCGGGCTCTGACCGCGACAGGGTTGGCACCGTTCGTGGGTCTCGCCCTCGGAGCGGGCTGCTACGGTAGGGGTGTTTTTAGCAGCGGGTTCTGACCGCGACAGATATCGGGATTGGTGCCAGGCTCCGGTCGCCCTCGGAGCGGGCTGCTACGACTGGGGAATTCAAAAAAATCAGGGCTGCCAGAGCCACTGCCAGCGCAGGCCGCCCTGCCAGCCTTTGCTGTCGAACAGGTCGATATCCGAGCTCTCTTGCTGGTAGCCGGCCCAGACGGTCATCTGGTGCTGTTTGGCGATTGGGAACTGGTAGCGGGCTTCGGCGCGCATCTGTTCGCGGTCGCGTTTAACGTCGCCGAACAGCAGTTGGTTGAACGGCTTCTGGTCGTATTCCGCCTGCCATTCCACGTAGAGGTTGAGGGTGCCGTCGGCCAGTGGTCGGCGGGCATCCAGCCAGAGCCGGCCGATATCGCGGTCGCCGCCGCTACGGAACTCTCTGGCCGTGTCCCGGCCGTATTCGCCGGCCAGCTGCCACTGCCAGCCCAGCTGGTTCAGGCTGAGCTGCAGGCCGAGTTTTTGCTGGTCGCTGTCGCTCTGGTTGGTGGCGTCGACACTCTGCAGGGTCAGCCAGCCGGTGGTGGCGAGGTTGTCCTGCCAGCGCTGCAACAGTCGGGCCTGGAACCAGGTGTTGGTCTGGTTGCTGACATCGCCGGAGTCCAGCCACAGGCGGTAGAGCGACAGGCTGAGGCGGCGGTCGCTGCCGAGGCCGCGCTGGCCGTTGACGCCGATCAGGCCCCAGCGGCTGTTGTAATCGTCGAAGCGGTCGTATTGCTGTTCGCGCAGGGCGGTCCAGATCTGGGTCTGCCAGCTGTACAGCGGTTGGTCCCAGGAGAGCTGCAGGGTGGCGGCGGTGAAGCTGTCCTCCAGCGGCCGGCTGGCGTCGGAGATCTCCACGTCGAGGCCGCCGAGGTTGATGCTGTCATGGCTGGTGCCGTGGTTGATATTGGTCGAGTGGCCCAGTTCGATCTCAACCGCCGCCTGCAGCCGCCTGGGCGAGCGTTGCGATTGGGCCAGCCAGTTGCGATAGCGCTCCAGGATCAGTTCGATCGCCGGTGGTACCGCGAAGCGCTGTTCGATCTGTTGCAGGGTGGCCGCCAACGATTGCCGATCCTGGATGCGGAAATAGAGCGTGGCCAGGTCCAGCCAGGCGCCGGCATGGTTCGGGTTCTGCAGGGTGACCCGCTGAAAGGCATTGATGGCGGTGTTATGGTCGCTTTGCTGTAGTGCCCGCAGGCCCAGCTGATAGTTGAAATCGGCCAGATGGCTGCATTGGGCTTCATGGTCCAGCAGGTGTTGGTAGCCGCCAGTCAGCGCGCTGGCACAATCGTCGGCCTGGGCGCTGGTTGCGAATGCGCTGAATAGAAAGAGAACACAACCACTCAGCAGGCTGATGGCTTTCGGCGGTGGCGACATATTGAACTACTGCATCCCTGTATCAGGCGTCTGGCGGTAACTAAATTCTCACAGGGGTAGGCTGTATACCTGAATCGGCTGCTTGCGCCCGGGAATGGGCACCGCGCCGAGCGGTTTCATTCGTTGCTGCAATCCACTTGCGGGCAATAGATCTACCGTCTGCTGGCCCAACAGGATATGGACTTTCAGCTTGCGTGTCATCTGTTGCAGGCGGGCGGCGAGGTTGACCGCGTCGCCGATCACCGTGTAGCTGCGGCGGAACGTCGAGCCCATATCGCCGACGACCATCTCGCCGCTGTTTACCCCGATGCCGACGTCAAGCTCCGGCCAGCCGCGGGCCTGGAACGCCCTGGCCAGTTCGAGTACGGTCCGGTGGATATCGAGCGCCGCCTGGGTGGCCCGCTCGGCATGGCGCGGATCCGCCAGCGGCGCGCCCCAGAAAGCCATCAGCGCATCGCCCATATACTTGTCCACGGTACCGCCGTTGCGATGCACCGCCTCGGTCATCGCGCCCATCAGCTGGTTCATCAGCTGGGCCAGCTCTTCCGGCGGCATCTGCTCGGCCAGCGCGGTGAAGCCGCGCAGATCGGCGAACAGCACGCTCATGGTGCGTTTTTCCGCCACCAGGCCGACCGTGAGGTCGGGTTGCTTCATCAGTTTGTCGACCACCGCATCGGGTACGTAGGCGCTGAACAGCTTCTGCAGCCGGTTCTTCTGGCGGTAGTTCTGCCACAGATGCGGCGGCAGGTAGATGGCAAGTAACAGCAGGCTGGCGGCGAGCGATGGCCAGGCCCGGATCTGCTGCTGCTCCTGCCAGAGGTTCAGGCTGAACGCGAACCAGCCGGCGGTGACAATGCTCAGGCTGATCAGCGCCAGCAGGCCGTGGCCGTAGTTGAACAGCGTGGCGGCCAGCAGTAGCAGGACAACGCAGAGCAGCAGCTGGGCGCCAGGTTCCCAGCGGGGCTGGTAGGTCCAGCGCTGGTCGAGCAGGGCGAGCAGCAGGTTGGCATGGATCTCTACCGCCGGGTAGAGGCTGCTCACCGGGGTGGCGACCTGGTCGTACAGGCCGGTGGCGGTGGAGCCGATCAGCACGATAGCGCCGTCCAGTTGGGCCGGGTCGACGGCGCGCTGCAGAATCTCGCTGGCCGGAATGTACTGTACCGGCCGGCTTTCGGCGGGGTAGGGGATCAGCAGCATGCCGTCGTCATCGAGCGGCAACTGCAAAGGGCCGTTGCTGAGCAGGTTGCTGGCCTGGTTTATCTCGGTATCGCTCAGCCGGTAGCTGGCCGGCAGCTGCAGCAGCCGGCGGTACAGGTTGAGTGCCAGCATCTCGTAGTATTGACCTTGCCAGCGCACCAGTGGCGCGACGCGCCTGATGCGGCCGTCGGCGTCCACCCGGGGGGAGACATGGCCAGCCTGCCAGTCGAGTTCGGGATTGGCGCCGCTGCTGGCCAGGTAGCCGCTGGCAGTGGGGATGTTTTTTTTAATAGTTTCGAGATCGTGATCCAGAGTAACCGGGCTGGCCAACCGGCCGCGCTGCAGGGCTTGGCCGTCGCCGGCTTCATCGCTGCTGCCAAACTGGAAGGCCTGGGCGATGCTGATCGGTTGCGCCGGCAGCAGCGAGAACAGCGACTCGTCCTGGTCGGTACGGTCGGGGAACAGGATATCCACGCCGATCAGGCTGACCTGGTACTTCTCGGTGAGAGTCCGTAACAGTTCGGCGACCCGTTGCCGGGGCCAGGGCCAGCGGCCCTCCTGCGCCAGGCTCTGTTCGTCGATGTCGACGATGATTACTCGCGAGTCGGCGGTTGCCGGTTGTTCGGTGAAGCGGGCGGTTTTCAGGTCGTACCAGAACCAGCTGAGGCTCTCGCTGGCGGGCCAGAAGATCGACAGGCAAAGCAGCAGGGTGGCGCTAAGCGCCACCAGGTGCTGTTTCAGGTAGGGCAACGCTAGTCGGCTCGCTTCCAGTAGCTGACGCCGCTAATCCGGCTGTTGTCGGTCAGCTCTTTCTCGAACAGCAGACCGGCATCGAGGGCGTTTTCACCGATAAAGCCGCTCGCCCGGGTGTTGGACAGGCCGCTTTCGCTCTGTAGCAGCCCCTGGTCGCTCAACGAGCCGTAGGAGCGCAGCGACTCGGTGGTGCTCAGCGACGGGGCGTCTACGCCCATCTGCATGGCGAAGCGGTTCTGGTTGAAGTCGACCTCCAGCGCGGCGTTATTGACCGAGGCGGACTCGATATGGCTGCCGTTCTGGTAGACCGCTTCATAGTCATTCAGGTTGAAGGCGAAGCGGCCCTGGTCCGGTAGATTGAGATCGCCGGATTGCGGCCGGAACAGTGCGAAGTGGCTGTTGCTGCCGACCAGTTCATAGCCTTCGCGCAGCGCGAGTTGTGCATCCTGGGCGTCCAGTTCGGCAAAGTTGCTCCAGCGGCCCCACTCCACCCGGCCGGTGTTGGCCTGTTGGTTCGGCTGGATCTGCTGCCAGGTTTGCGCCAGTTTCAGCTGGCTGGTGCCGTCCAGTGACAGCCTGACCAGGGTACTGTGGTCGCCGCTGCCGAGCACCAGTACCAACTGGTCTTCATCGACGATACCGCCCTCCAACTGGAAGTCGCTGTCGCCGCCAAACAGCATACCGTTGTCGACTCGGCCGCGAATCAGCCGGTTGCCACCGGTGGCGGTGCTGACCCGGGCTTCGAACAGGCCGTTCTCGGCGTCAACGGTGAGGCTCTCCATGCTGAACGATTCCAGGTAGCTGCTGAAGTTGGCGGTTTGGGCGGAATCGATCTGCCACTGCGGTCGGTAGGTATAGGTCTGTTGCTGCAGGGCTTCGGGTGCGATATCCAGCATGATGCTGAGCTGGTCGTTGCCCAGGATATATCCGGGCTGCTGCTGCCAGAGCGGAATCAGCGACTTCAGGGTGTTGCCGTCGGTCTGGCCGAGAATCAGGTTCAGCGCCCAGCTTTTCTGCACGTCATCCCAGTTGGGCTGGGCCATCAGCTGCTGGACCACCTTCAGGGTCTGGGCATCGCCCCACCAGATGCCGGTCACCGCATCCAGCCCGGCGGTCAGTTTGCCGCTGTCTGCCTGGCCGGACTGGCTGGCGACGATATCCATCTGCCACAGCGAAGAGCCGATCGCGCGGGTTTCCGACGCGGTGCTGACTTGAGCCTGGGCAAGGTCGTCAAAGCTCCAGGTAACGCCGCCGATAGTGAAGTGGTCCTGCTGTAGCGGGCGGCGGTCGCTGCCGTCCAGCACACCGTCTCCATCGGTATCGGCGCTGAGCGGGTTGGTCTCCATCATCAGTTCGGTGACGTCGTTGATGCCGTCCTGGTCGGAGTCGGCCTGCAACGGGTCCATCAGCCAGTGCTGTTCGAGCACATCGGCGATGCCGTCGCCGTCGTCGTCCAGATCCCGCCAGTTGGCGATGCCGTCCTTATCGGTGTCGACCAACTGGGCAGGGTCATTCGGCTCGCTGTCCTGGTAGTCGGGGATGCCGTCGCGATCCTGGTCCTGGTCGAGCGACGCCTGCAGCAGGGCTTCGATCTCAGGCGGCAGGGAGAGCGGCTTTACGATGGCGGTGTCGTCGCTGGTATCGGTTTTCGGCGTTGTTGAACCGGAGCTTTCGAACAGCTCGTCGATCTGCGGCAGCAGTTGTTCAAGCTGGCCCTCCAGCAGGCGCGGAGACTCCGTGCCCTTGGTTAATTCGAGATAGGCGGCGGCCTGACCGGCGAACAGCTCGCGAACCTGGCTGCCCTGGCAGGCACCCAGCGCATCGGCGCTGCACTGATCGCCGAACGGCGACATGGCGATGCCGCCGCGGCTCACCATCACCCGGGAGATATCGGCGGAGGTAAACACGCTGAAATCGGTGCCGCGGATACCGATGGCGGCAACAGGAGTATTCAGCCGGAAATTGCCCTTGCTGCGTTCGCCCACACCGCCGGTGACACTGCGCAAGGTGCCCTGGCTCAGGTTCAGCTTGACCTTCTCGGACGTGGGTTGGCTCGGGTCGACGCTGTAGGCTTCAATGGTCAGGGTGCTGGAGGGGCGCAGGCTCAGGTAGCCGCCATCGGCCATCTTCAGCTGGATATGGCCGTTTTCACGGGTGATGATCCGGTCGCCGACGAAAACGTTCTGACCACGTTTGACCGGATGCTGAACCTGGTTGGCATCGAACCGCTCGCGTGCGCCGGTGGCGAAAAGCACGGTACCCGCCACTTGGGCAGCAACGGTCTGTGCGGGCTGCTCGGAGCCTGCAATCGCGTAGCTGTAGCTGGTCAAAGACATCAACAACCAACACAAGAAAGCGTTCCAGTTCATGTCTGGCACCTATTACTCTGTCAATCTATCCATGGGCAGGAGTACTAGACTCCCTCAAACGGGGCAACAAGAATGTGACGGGGATCACACTGCGTCTAAAAAATGAACAGGCCTGCTGTTATCGGGTGGCCGGACTGAATGCGATCACAGCAAGCGATTATAGGTGAAGTTCGGGGGCGGGCACAGGGCGATTGTTGGCCGGTGGGCTACTGGGTTCCGGCCCCGTAGCAGCGGGCTCTGACCGCGACAAGTCTCGGGATACGTACCAGGGGGCCGGTCGCCCTCGGAGCGGGCTGCTACGCATGGATTCCGTAGCAGCGGGCTTGGCATGCCCCTTGGGTACTGACTGCGACAAGTCTCGGGATTTGTACCGGGGGGCCGGTCGCCCTCGGAGCGGGCTGCTACCACAGGCCCTGTAGCAGCGGGCTCCGACCGCGATAAGTCTCAGGATTTGTACCGGGGAACCGGTCGCCCTCGGAGCGGGCTGCTACCACAGGCCCCGTAGCAGCGGGCTCCGACCGCGACAAGTCTCGGGATTCGTACCAGAGGGCCGGTCGCCCTCGGAGCGGGCTGCTACGCATGGATTCCGTAGCAGCGGGCTTGGCATGCCCCTTGGGCTCCGACCGCGACAAGTCTCGGGATTCGTACCAGAGGGCCGGTCGCCCTCGGAGCGGGCTGCTTGTATCTCTCGTTGATGGGTGATTAGCTACCGCCCATCGCAAGGAGCCGGTGAGCCAGGCGGGCTGCGAAGTCGAAAAGACTGCCCTGTAGATGAGGCCC
>NZ_JAILYN010000017.1 GCF_019795155.1 Marinobacterium arenosum
CATGATGTGCTCACGAATGCTCTGATAGCTGTTGCCGAGCGCGAACAGGGAGAGGATCTTGCCCTCCATCTCATCAGTCAACCGGGTCTGATACTTCTTGACCGTCTGGGGTTCGAACGAGCCGTTGCGGTCTCTCGGTGTCTCCAGCTCAAATTCGCCGGACGCCGTTTTGACGGTCTTTTTGGAGGTGCCGTTCTTGCGGTTGGTCGAGGCGTCATTGGTCAGATGCTCGTCCAGCTCCGCGCCCAGTGCCGCTTCGGTGATCTGTTTGATCAGCGGTGTGAGCAAGCCATCCTTGCCATTGAGACTCTGACCGGCCTGAAGTGCTTTGGCAAACGCCTGGATATCGATTTCGTACTTATCAGCCATGATGTGTCGCTCCCTTTTTCAGTCAAGTGTAGGAAACGACACAGAACTCTGAACACTACCGGCGCCTGACAGTACGTTATTCCGGCTTATTTTTATTGTTCCAGACGTACATTCGGGATTGTCAGTATCACTATACGACCAGCTTCTTAAACCTCATTGTTATTTTTATTCGAGGCACTGGTAAGCTCTTTGATCCACAGCCTGTTGTTATTTTTATTACTGGCCGAGTCGACAGAGCTGTCTTTTGTTGTTGTTCGCTTTATATAAAGCAGACCGCGTGCCAGAAATCATAACCCATTGTTTTAAAAGAATTTTAAAGTTACAACCTCCGACAAGCACCGCAACTGCGCACCGAAATGCAACAGACTGTTACCCAGTTGCACAGTTCCGGGCCCCACATTTGGGTAGTTAGGTAACACCTACCCAAAGTTACCTTCCGGCCAAGTGTTACCTGCCAGAGCCCGGCAGCCACTCACCGATCAATCCGGCCAACGCAGGTTTTCGCGCAGCAGCTGGCCATCCGGCGTCAGCCGAAAACGGTCGAAATCCCTCGCCAACCAGAGATCACCCCGGTAGCAAGCTCTCGCCTCCAGACTGACCTCGTCGATCGAGCGGTCGTTCGCCTTGACCAAGGCGAATTGATAGCGCGGGCTGAAGTGGGTCAGGATCAGGTGCGCCAGGCCAACCTGCTCGGCAAACTCCGCCACCCGTCGGGCACTGCTGTGCTGCGGCCCGTCACCGATCTGTTGCAGCACCTCGTCGGTGTAGGTGGCTTCATGCACCAGCAGTTCGGCAGCGGCACAGGCCTCGGCCAGCAGTTCCGGCCGATCATTATCACCGCCGATCACCACCGACTGTGGCATGCGGGCCGGTACGGTAAAGTCGGTACTACGCAGCTGTCGGCCATCGGCCAGCCGGACATCCCTGCCTTGCTGGAGTTCGCCGTAGTGCGGGCCGGATTCGACGCCCTCGGCCTGCAGCTTATCCACCAGCAGCCGATTGCCGATATCCGCCTCGAGGAAACGGTAAGCCCAGCTCGGCACCCGGTGACTGAGCGGATGAGCGCTGATTTCGAAGCCGGCCAGCTTAAGGCTGTCCAGCCCGGCCACATCGATAAACTGCAGTGGATAGTCGATACGCAGCGCGGTAAAACGGATCACTGCCTGCAGGTAATCCCAGACCGCCGCCGGCCCCACCAGCGTCAGCGGCGCAGTACGGCCGTTCAGCTGGCAGGAGGCCAGCAACCCCGGCAGGCCGTAACAGTGGTCACCATGAATATGGGTAATCAGCACCCCCGCCAGCTTCTGCGGCGACAGCGGGGTATACAGCAACTGGTGCTGGGTCGCCTCGCCACAATCCACCAGCAACCAGGCGCGACCACGTTCCGACTGCACGGCAGTGGCGCTGACATTACGGCTGCGGCTCGGCGCTCCCGATGAGGTACCCAGAAAGGTGATATACATGGCGTTGTCTTTTTCAGTAATTAACTTTTGACGGTAATTTATTAACAGTCGCTCGCCGAGCGAGCTGCTACGGCAGAGCCAGGGCTTCTCTTGCAGGAGGGGCATCGCCAAGCAACCACGCCGCCGCTACCAGTGCCTGGCCAAAGGCCAGCCCGCCATCATTGGCCGGCACCTTGGCGTGAGCAAGCACTTGCATGCCCATCCCCTGCAAGCCGGTCTCCAGCCCCTGCAGCAGCTGTTGGTTCTGGAAGACACCGCCGGTCAGCACCACGGTACTGAATGGATGCTGGGCAGCCAAGCGGTCCACCAGCGCCAGCAGAGCATCACTGAAGCCGCGATGGAACGCCCGCGCGATCTCCGCCGGCGCTCGCCCCGCCTTTTGGTCATCGAACAGCACCCGCCACATTGGCGCGGGGTCAAGCAGCCAACGCCCCTCTCCCTGCTCAAGCCCAAACGGATAAGCCGCCACCTCATCGCCACAACGCCGGCTCAACGCTTCCAGCTCGATCGCCGCCTGTCCCTCGTAGCTGATCCGCTCGAAGCTACAAGCCAGCGCCGCCGCCACGGCATCAAACAGCCGCCCCGCCGAGCTGGACAAGGGCGCATTCAACCCCTTGTCCAGCATCGCCCGCAGGGTTGGCAAGGGCTTACCTGCAAAGCCGGGCCAGAGTTGCTGCAGCAGCCGCTCATCGAGTTCCGGCAATGACCGCAGCAAGTGAGCGAACAGGTTGCGCCAGGGCTCCCGGATCGCCTGCCCACCACCGGGTAAGGCCACCGGCGCCAGCGAGCCCAGACGCCGGAAATCACGATACTCGGCCAGCAGCAGCTCACCGCCCCAGAGGCTACCGTCCTCGCCGTAGCCGGTACCGTCCAGGCAGAGCGCCAACACCGGCGCCCCCGCCAGCGGATAGCCGTGTTCACCCAGGCAAGCAGCCAGATGAGCATGGTGGTGCTGTACCTGCAGCCTGCCGATCCCCTGCACCTCCTGGCAGTTCGCGGCGTATTTGCTGGACAGGTATTCCGGGTGCAGATCGCTGACCAACCACTGCGGCCGGTGCTGGTACAGCTGCCGGTACAGGCCGATGGTATGCTCGTACTCGGCGTAGGTGCGGGCGTCCTCCAGATCACCCAGGTGCTGAGAGAGGACCGCCTGACCGCGCTGCAGCAGGCAGAGGGTGCTCTTCAGTTCGCCGCCCAGTGCCAGCAGCTCCGGCGCCTGTTCAAAGCCGGCCGGCAGCGGCAACGGCTGCGGTGCATAGCCGCGCGCCCGGCGTAACAACCGCAGGCTGTCCACCTCCTGGCGCACCACCGAATCGTCGACCCGATTGACGATCGCCCGGTCGTGCAGCAGCAGGATATCGGCGATACCGGCCAGCTGCTGGCGGGCTTCGTCGTTGCTGATCGCCGGCGGCTGGCCACTGCGGTTGCCGCTGGTCATCACCAGTGGCGAGTCGAAGGATTCCAGCAGCAGGTGGTGCAACGGGGTATTCGGCAGCATCAGACCAAGCTGGTACTGCCCCGGCGCTACATTCGGCGACAGGGTCAGCTCATTGTCCTGCCGATCCAGCAGCACAATCGGCGCCGCCGAACCGGCAAGCACCTTGTCCGCCGCCGGACTGCGGCGAGCATAACGGCCCTGCACCTCAAGATCGCGTACCATCAGGGCAAACGGCTTGGCCGGCCGCTGCTTGCGCCGGCGTAGCTCTCGAACGGCGGCATCGTTGGTCGCATCGCAGGCCAGGTGGAAACCGCCCAGCCCTTTCAGCGCCAAAACCTTGCCGGCCCGCAGCTGCCCGGCCAGCCAGTGAAACAGCTCACCAGACGGCGCAAGCCGATTGCCGGCGCCATCCTCCAACCAGCACTGCGGGCCGCACTGCGGGCAGGCGTTGGGCTGGGCATGGAAGCGGCGATCGGCGGGATCGTCGTACTCGGCCTGGCAGCGGTCGCACTGCTTGAATGCCTTCATGCTGGTATGAACGCGGTCATAGGGGATCGCTTCGATGATCGACAGCCGCGGCCCGCAATGAGTGCAGTTGATGAACGGATAGCGGTAGCGGCGGTCGCCAGCGTCAAACAGCTCGGCCAGGCAGGCCGGACAGCTGGCCGCATCGGGCACACAACCGGTGGCAACTTCGCCCTGTTCACTGGCCACAATGGAAAAATCTGCCGGTACCGGCGCCTCGAACGGCGTGCTGGTGACCGCCTCTATATGCGCCAGCGGCGGGCAATCCGCTTGCAGCCGCTCGGTAAACCGGTCCAGCTGGCGCTCGTTGCACCAGAGCTCGATCAGCACGCCGGCGCTGTCGTTGCGCACCCGGCCGTGAAGGCCCACCTCGTTCGCCAGCCGCCAGACAAACGGCCGGAAGCCGACCCCCTGTACCAATCCCTTTACCCGAATCCGATATGCGCCCAAGCCGTTGCCCCGCTATCTGTTACTTAGCGCATGTTACACTCAATGAAAGTAGGAAAAAGTGGCGATTCGCCGATGCAGATAATTCTAGAGACACTGGCCGCCCTGCAAGTCCAGGTGCGCCGTTGGCTGGAAGACCCGGAGCGGGTACCCTCGCAGCAGGAGATCGAAGCCCTGCGGCAAGTTATCCATTCGCTGCTGCATTATCCGCTGGCGATCGAAACACCGGACAATCTGGTACGGGTGGCATTGATCGACTACGAACAACAGGGCGAATTGGCGAATTGCTCGCCGGAGGTACTCGCCAAGCTGGGTTCGCTGCGCGACCGGCTGCAGGCGTTCGATCGCGAGCTGGTGCGTTTTGCTGAGAATATCGAGCAGCTGCAAAAAGCGATAAAGCAGGCACAGGACCGAAATGAGCTGAACTGAACGACGCCAATCTCAAGCCTCAGCCGTTTCGTCCACTGCCGGCTCGGCGGTAGGACCGTAAAACTCGAAACCGCCCCGTTCGCCACGCTTGACTCTATACATCGCCTGGTCGGCTTTACTCAGCAGCTGTTCGGCGCTATCTCCCGGGCTGTACAGCGTGATGCCGACACTGATCGACGGCGTCAATGTCAGGCTTTCATTGACCTGGAAACTCTCCGACACCACATCCAGCAGACGCTCGGCGATCCCCTCCGCCCGGTCCTGCCGTTCCACCCCCGGTAGCAGGACCGTGAACTCATCGCCGGCCAGTCGACAAACCTGCAGCCCGGCTCGAGTCAGGCATTGTTGCATCCGTGAGGCGACCTTGCTCAGGTAGAGATCGCCCACCCGGTGACCATACTCGTCATTAACGCCTTTCAGGCGATCGACATCGATAAAGAACACCGCGAAACCACGCTGGCGCCGCTGCGCCAGCTCAATGGTTTCCTCCAGCAACTGGTCGAAGTACATCCGGTTGGGCAAGCCGGTCAGCGAATCGCGGTAGGCCAACGTCTTGATCCGTTCAGACGCCTGCTGGAATCGGCTCAACATCCGGTGGTACTCGTCATGCAACAGCTTCCACTCCGCCTTGAAGCGGAAGCCAGCCGCCTGGCCGGGATGATCCGGTTCAGCCCGCTGCATCACATCATCCACCAGCGCCTGCAGTGGGCGCGCCACATAACGGAACAGCAGCAACAGCAGCACCAGCAGAAATCCAGCGGTTACCAGCAGCAGACCGATCAGACTGAAGCCAATCACCTCCTTGCCCTTGGCGGTGATATCCCGCGGTGTAACGATCTGCACCCGCAGTGCCGGCTCACCATCCAGCCCGGTCAGCGTCTTGGCAGTTACCCGCCGGGTATCATCCTGGTAGCTCCCGCCCTCAGTCTCCGCCAATGGCAATATGCTGATATCGGCCTGTTGCCGCGCGGCCAGCCGGGCGATATAGGCTGGATCGACATGAAGCCCCATCACCATCCAGCCGGCCACATCGACCGGGTTGTTGTGATCGACCACCGGTCCGCTACCGATCAACGCCGCGCCCCGTTCGGTGCGCACCAGGCCGGTTGAATAGACCGGCTGTGCGAGTTGCTGCCAGTGGTTGCCGCCGGCGGATGGCTGGCTGAAAAACGGATCGTTGGCGACCGGCTGGCCAGATTCGGGCTCGACCGTCAGCCCCCAGACCAGCTGTCCCTGGCGGTCATAGATGAACATGAAATCGATATCGATATCGGTGAGCGCCTCTGCCGGCTGCAGGCCCAGATTGTCGACGATGAAACTGTCATTGCGACCTTGCAGATAGCGATAGGTATGATCCCACTCAGCCCAGTCGGTAATGAAATTCCTCAGCCGCCGCTGTTCGACGTTAAACGCCGCCTCGACACGGGCTTCATTCTGCCGCGCATGGTTCAGCTCAAGCTGCTCGAAACCGGGATAGACATAGCTGATCAACACCCAGCCGCTACCGGCCAACCAGGCCAGTGCCAGGCAGACGAGCAAGATCATTATCTTGCGAATCAGCTGCATCGTTGTTGCTGTCTCCTGCTGAAAAAGCGCGCTTCGTCCATGGCCAATTTATCGGCTGCTCCAAACAGCTTGCCGTTTATCTTAAGCCCGCGTTCGCACGACACTGTGACCTACGGCAAGCAAACTGTCCTTAGGTGACGCCCCGGAAAACACCTTTCATAACAGCACCGACACGCTATCCAGGCATACTAAAAAAAGCAACGCTCGGCGTAACGCTGACATCATCACGCGTTGCCGACAACCCGTCAAATCAAACACTCAAAAAGTCATGTCGACCGTTGAACAGGGCAACCAGAGGAGCCGCTGCCATTTTCCGTTGCTGACTCGCCGGTGATATCGACAGCCTCCCAAACCGATGAACTACGCTTTAATTGATGCCCACAGAGATCCCTTCCCGGGAGGCAACAATGCGCGAACAAACAGCGCTGACACCGACTGAAGGCGATGCCCTGATACTGGTCGACCTGCAACGGGATTTTCTGCCTGGCGGCAGCCTGGCGGTAGCGGAGGGCGACCGGGTGATTCCGGTGCTGAACCACTATATCGAACGGTTTCAGGCCCATGACCTGCCGATATTCGCCACCCGTGACTGGCACCCGGCCAATCACTGTTCGTTCCAGGCCCAGGGCGGCCCCTGGCCACCCCACTGCATCCAGCACAGCGAAGGCGCCAGTTGGGCACCGGGGCTGGCACTGCCGGCGGCTGCCAGGATCATCTCCAAGGCCGATAGCCCGGCACAGGACGCCTACTCGGGCTTCCAGCAGACCGACCTGGCCCACCAGCTGCGTCAACGCGGCTGCAAACGACTGCTGATCGGCGGTCTGGCCACCGACTACTGCGTACTCAATACGGTGCTGGATGCGCTAAAGGAGGGCTTCGAGGTGCTGCTGTTAACCGATGGGATCCGCGCGGTGAATGTCCAACCGGACGATGGCGCCAGGGCGATCGAACGGATGCAGACAGCCGGCGCCCGACCGATCGAGCTGACGGACCTGAACAATGCAACCCCATGAGAGCCCGCAGCTGACCGATCTCTATCAGCTGACCATGTTGCAGAGCTATCTCGACCAGGGGATGGATAGGCCGGCGGTGTTCGAGTTCTTCGTCCGTTCGCTGCCGGCCCGGCGCAACTTCCTGGTCAGCGCCGGCCTGGAGCAGTTGCTCGATTTCCTGGCCCAGGCCCGCTTCAGCGACGCGGAGTTGGACTACCTGGCCGGCTGCGGTTACTTCCAGCGCAACCTGATCGACTACCTGGCCCGCTTCCGCTTCAGCGGCGAGGTGTACGCCATCGCCGAAGGCAGCCTATTCTTCGGCAACGAACCGCTATTGCGGGTCTGCGCTCCGCTACCTGAGGCACAACTGATCGAAACCCGGCTGATCAACCTGCTGCAGCTACCCACCCTGGTGGCCACCAAGGCCGCCCGCTGCCGACTGGCCGCCGGGCCTGACAAGCTGCTGGTCGATTTCGGCCTGCGCCGAGCCCACGGCGCCGAAGCCGGCCTGCTGGCGGCCCGCGCCTGCTACATCGGCGGTTTCGACGGCAGCTCCAACGTACTGGCCGGCCAGCAGTACGGCCTACCGATCATGGGCACCATGGCGCACTCCTACATCCAGGCGCATGAACAGGAAGCGGACGCCTTCCGCCACTTCGTCAGCAGCCAACCGGGCAACCTGGTGCTGCTGATCGACACCTACGATACGGCTCGCGGCGCCGCGCGGGCGGCGGCGCTGGCCGACGAACTGCAACCGCGCGGCCTGAAGGTCAAGGCGGTGCGGATCGACAGCGGCGAGCTTGACCAGGAAGCGATGCGGGTACGCGAGATATTGGACAAAGCCGGTCACCCGGAGATCGGCATCTTTGCCAGCAGCAGCATCGACGAGTACCTGATCGAGCAACTCAGCGAACAAGGGGCGCCGATCGACGGTTACGGCATCGGCACCAGCCTGACCACCTCCGAAGACGCCCCCTTCCTGAACTGCGCCTACAAGCTGCAGGAGTATGCCGGCATTCCGCGGCGCAAGCGCTCCAGCGGCAAGGCGACCTGGCCGGGCGTCAAGCAGCTGTACCGTCACTACCGGGCGGACGGCAAGCTGGATTATGACCGGCTCTGTTGCGCCGAAGAGACAGACGACAGCGGCCAGCCGCTGCTGCAGCCGGTGATGCGGGATGGCCGGCGATTGACGCCGGCGGAACCGCTCAGCGCCATCCGCCGGCGGGTCGGCCAGCAGTTGGCCAGCCTGCCCGTTGAGTTGCGCCAACTGAGCGAGCCGGCCAGTTTCAGATTGGAGATATCGGAGCAGCTACAGCAGCTGGCCCGGCAGACGGACCAGCGCTATGCCGGTTAAGTGGCAGGGGGCGAGGAACGTTCGGAAATCCAGCAGCCCAAACAACGTTCTCTACAGATGACAGCTATCAGCTAATAGCTAATAGCTATTAGCTAAATCAAGCGTGATTGAATGCCTTCATTTCGGCCAACATCCACTCGATCGACTGATCATGCACTTCGTCGACGGTACGGCCGTTGGTGTCGATCCGCGGTCCCACCTTGACGGTAACGGTGCCGGGATATTTGACGAAGCTCTTGCCGGGCCAGAACTCGCCGGCGTTATGCACGATCGGCACCACCGGTACATCGCCGGCCACCGCCAGCATTGCTCCGCCCTTGTTGAAGCGACCCAGCTCGCCGACCGGCACCCGGGTGCCCTGCGGGAAGATCAGCACCGGAATTTTATCGGCCAGCCGCTCCTTGCCCTGCTGCAGCAGCTGTTTCAGCGCGCCACGACGCTTGCTACGGTCCAGCGCGATCGGCTTCAGCAGGCCAAGCGCCCAACCGAAGAACGGAATCTTCAACAGCTCCCGCTTCAACACCGTGCACTGCGGCCGCACCAGGGTCTGGAAGAACAGCGTTTCCCATTCGCTCTGATGGTTGGCGATCACCACGTAGGCGCCCGATTCTGGCAAGTGCTCGCGCCCCTGCACCTCCACCTTGACGCCGCAGCAGAGCCGCAGCCAGAAAATATAGAAGTAGTTGATGCTGGTGATCAGCCTGAAACGGGCCCGGAACGGCAGCAGTGGTGCCACCAGCAGGCAGAGCCCCGAGTACAGGATGGTAACCAGGTAGAAGCCGATATAATAAAACGTTGCGCGCGCATAGTGCAGCGCGTTGGCCTTGGCCGCCATGCTCAGCCCCCTGTCACCGGTGGGAAGAAGGCAACCTCGTCACTCTCCCCGAGCGGCTGCTGCGGATCGACCATCTCCTGGTTGACGGCCACCAGCAGGTTCGGTGCCTGCAGCACCTCGGCCCAGCGCGGGCCGCGCTCAGCCACCAGGTGCTCGATCAGCTGGCCGACTGTGGTCACGCCAGCCGGCAGTGGCAACTGCTCGCTGTCCAGCCCCAGCTGTTCGCGGATGCGGGCAAAATAGACCAATGTCAGCATCAGTTGTCCTCCGCTTGCCAGTGACCGCTCTTGCCGCCTTTCTTCTCCAGCAGCTTCACCTCACCGATCACCATCCCCTTATCGACCGCCTTGCACATATCGTAGATGGTCAGCGCTGCCACCGAAGCCGCCGTCAGCGCCTCCATCTCGACACCGGTTTGACCGGCCAGCTTGCAGGTCGCCTCGATCACCACCCGGTGGTTGGCCTCATCCGGGGTCAGCTCGACACTGACCTTGCTGAGCATCAGCGGGTGGCAGAGCGGGATCAGGTCGCTGGTCCGCTTGGCGGCCTGGATGCCGGCGATACGGGCCACCGCCAGCACATCGCCCTTCTTGTGGCCGCCTTCGCAGATCAGTCGCAGGGTTTCCGGCAACATCCGCACCTCGGCACGGGCGGTCGCCTGGCGGGTGGTCACCGCCTTGTCGGACACATCGACCATCGCGGCATGACCGTTGGCGTCCAGGTGGGTCAGTCGGCTCATAGGGATTCCTGTTTATGTTTGTTGATCACCGGGTTGGCGTACATCTGACGCAGGATATCCCGGGCACCATCGGCCACCTGCGCCAGCCGCGCCTCGAAGCCGGCCCGCTGCTGGGCATCGAACTCGCCGTTTTCGCCGGCTGCCAGGTAGTTGGACGGGTGCAGATAGTAGTTGTCGATGATCTGGCGATCGATCTCCTCGGCCAGCGCCTCCGGCGACTCGAACTCGCCGCGGATCGGCGTACCGTAGGCGACATGCACATGGCCCTTGTCACCGACGATCCCCTTGACGATGCTGTCGATATCCTCGTACTGGGCCTTCTCGTAGCGGCCCTCGCTGGCCATCGCCGCCAGCTCCTTGGCCTTCAGGTAGTCGCAGGGGTCGTACTCGTAGGAGATCGACACCGGCACGATATTGAGCCGCTCGATCGCTTCGCTGAAGCTGCGCTGCTTACGGTGCGCCATGTAGAACATCTTCAGGATCGCCGGATCGGTCTGGTCGTTACCATCCTTCGCCCGGCCCTCGCGCTGGGCGATCCAGACAGAATGGCCCGCCTGAATGCTGTGGTCGATATACTGTGACAGCTGGGTCAACGCCGCCATCATCTCGCGCGGCCCCTTGGCCGATCGCTTGACGATAAAGCTCTTGTTGAGCCGCATCAGGTCGGACACGTAGTCCTTGCTGAGCAGGTTGTCACCGATGGCGATGCGCACCGTGTCCATGCCCATCTGGTAGCGGGTCCAGTTGACGAACGCCGGGTCCATCGCGATATCGCGGTGGTTGGAAACGAACAGGTAGGCCTGGTCGGGGTCCAGCTCGTCAATGCCGGAGCAGCTCAGTTTGCTGGTGGAGCGGGCGATCATCTTCTCCATGTAATCGGCCACCATCTGCTGGAAGTCGCGGATACTGCAGACGTCACCGACCTTGCGCGCCAACGCCATGCGGACCAGCGGACGCAGCAGCCAGCCCAGCCAGCCGGCCGCGCTCGGAAACTGGTACTGGGTAACCGCACTGACGAATTCTTCGTTGTACAGCAGACGATTGAGCACCTCCGTCACTTCGTCGTCACGGTAAGGTCGAATCTCCTGGAACGGGTCCTGCTGGCTCATTGCTGCCCTTAACACTTATTTTTGGAAGCGCGTATTTTACAGCGTTGCGCGGCTAATTTCAGCGAACGCGGATCAAACCAGCAGTTCGGAGAACGGAATGAACTCAACCGGCTCACCCTCGACCAGCTGGCTGTTGGCCGGTATCACCGCCAGGCCATTGGCCCAGGCGGCCGACGACAGCATACCGGAACTCTGGTTGCCGTGCGGCTGGACCACCCCATCCTCCAGCCGGGCACGCAGGTACTCCTGGCGGACGATCGGCTTGCTGCGGCTGAAACCAGCCTGTGCCGTCATTCGCAACGGCGGCTCCGGCGCGGCCCCCTGCTGCTTCAGCAGGCAGGGGCGGGTGAACAGCCAGAAGGTGATCAGCGCCGAGGCCGGATTGCCCGGCAGGCCGAAGAACGGCACCCCGCACACCTGGCCGTAGGCCAGCGGCTTGCCCGGCTTGATGGCGATGCGCCACAACTCCAGTGCGCCCAGCCGCTCTACCGCCGCCTTGACGTGATCCTCCTCACCGACCGAAACGCCGCCGGTACTGATAATCAGGTCGGCCTGTTCGGCCGCCTGGCGCAACGCCTGTTCGGTGGCGTCGGCGGTGTCGGCGACCCGGCCCAGATCGACCAGCTGCATGCCCAGCCCGGCCAGCAGTCCGGCCAGCAGGTAGCGGTTGGAGTTGTAGATCTGGCCCGCCGCCAGCGGCTGGCCCGGCTCGACCAGCTCATCGCCGGTGGACAACACCGCCACCTTCAATGGCCGGTAGACCGGCACCCCGGCCAGGCCGACCGAGGCCAGCACACCGAGATCGGCCGGCTGCAGCCGGCGACCGGCGGCCAGCACCGGCCGACCCTGGCGCAGGTCCTGACCGCGCGGGCGGATATTTTGCTGCGCACGCACGCCGGCCGGCAGCCAGACGGCGTTCCCATCGCGGCGCACCTGTTCCTGCATCACCACCGCATCGGCGCCGGGCGGAATCTCGGCGCCGGTGAAGATCCGTGCCGCCGTACCCGGCTGCAGCGGCTGCGGGGCGCAACCGGCGGCAATCCGCTGGCTGACCGGCAAACGGCTCTCGGACGCGTCGCTCAGGTCGGCGCAGCGGACCGCGTAACCATCCATCGCACTGTTATCGGCCGGCGGCACGTCGACCGCCGCCAGCGGCGCCTCGGCCAACACCCGGCCGGCGGCCTGCAACAGCGGTACCGTTTCGACCGTCGCGCTGACCGGGGTGGCCGCCAGCAGTCGCTCAAGTGCCTGATCAACCGGCATCAGGCCGGGTTGGCTACAGGGATCCATCTCAGCCCTCCTGGTTGCCGGCATGGCGTTGCAGTATCTCGACGAAGTTGCAGGGCCGATGGCGGGCATCCAGCTGCTCGGCCAGAATCTTGTCCCAACCGGTGCGGCAGGCGCCGGTCGAACCCGGCAGGCAGAAGATCAGGGTGCCGTTGGCCAGGCCGCCGAGCGCCCGTGACTGGATGGTCGAGGAGCCGATCTCCCGGTAGGAGATCTGCCGGAACAGCTCGCCGAAACCCTCGATCTGCTTGTCGAACAGCGGCGCCATCGCTTCCGGCGTGGAATCACGCTGGTAGAAGCCGGTGCCGCCGGTGCTGATGATCACCTGCACCTGCGGATCGGCGATCCAGGCGGAGACCACCGCCCGCATCTGATAGACATCGTCCTTGACGATCGTCCGGGTGGCCAGTCGATGACCGGCCTGCTGCAACCGCTCGACCAGCGCATCGCCGGAGGTATCGTTGGCTTCGGTTCGGGTATCGGACACGGTCAGTACCGCGATATTCAGCGGCACCAGTTCAGCGGTGGCGGCATGGGCCATGGGTGACTCCTCTATAAGAAACAGGCTACGGGACGGGACTACAGGGTGACGACCGGCTCAACCGCCGGTCATGTTCATAAAGCGGACGATCTGCGGCTCGTCATCCAGGTCGAACCAGTGCCGTTCCGGCTTGAGGTCCATGGCATCGATGATGGTCTGGCGCAGCCGCTCGCTGTCGCCGGGATGACGGCGCATCACTTCGCGCAGGTCCACCGAGTGTTCATTGCCGAGACAGAGCAGCAGGCGCCCTTCGACGGTGACCCGCACCCGGTTGCAGTCGGCGCAGAAATTATGGCTGTGTGGCGAGATAAAACCGATCCGGCTGTCGCTGTCCGCCATCCGGTAGTAACGGGACGGGCCGGCGGTACGCTCGGTGGTCGGCTGCAGCGGGTAGCGCTGCTCGATCAGCGCCCGCACCTCGTCGCTGGAACAGTAGGCCTCGGCGCGGTCATGCTCGGTAATCGCGCCGAGCGGCATCTCCTCGATGAAGCTGATATCGAGGCCGCGGTCGCGAGCGAAGTCGACCAGGTCCAGCACCTCGTCATCATTACGCCCCTTCAGAACCACCGCGTTGAGCTTGAGGCGCTCGAATCCGGCGTCCAGGGCGGCGTCGATACCGCCGAGCACCTGTTCCAGCCGACCGGTGCGGGTCAGCCGCTTAAAGCGTTCCGGATTCAGGCTGTCCAGGCTGATATTGATGCGGGATACCCCGGCCTCACGCAGCGCCGGCGCCATTTTGGACAGCTGCGAGCCGTTGCTGGTGATCACCAGTTCGCAACCGAGCTGACCGATCTGGCGGATCAGCCAGAGTACATCGCGGCGCACCAGCGGCTCACCGCCGGTCAGGCGGATCTTGCGCACGCCGAGCGACACGAAACTGGCGGCCAGCTGATACAACTCCTCAAGCGTCAGCACCTGCGGCTTGGGCAGGAACTGCATATCTTCACTCATGCAGTAGACACAACGGAAGTCGCAGCGGTCGGTTACCGACAGCCGAACATAATCGACGCGACGGCCGAACTTATCGACCAGCGCATCCTCTTTGGGCGCAACGTTATCAGTCATCGAACTGTATTCGTTAATTCTTATTATTACTGGTTATGAAGATAGTGCTTAGACAATTAAAGCAGGGATGAGAAAACACTCATTAGCTAGAACAGTGGCATAATGTTCCGCTTACGACAAGCCATCCACCGATCCCAGGCCCGAATGAGAACCTGATGAGCTATCTGATACTGAAACACCTGCATGTCGGCTCGGTCATCCTGAGCCTTTCTCTGTTCAGCCTAAGGGGCATCTGGATGCTGTGCGACAGCCAGATGCTGCAGCGACGTTGGGCCAGGGTACTGCCCCATATGATCGACACGGTACTGCTGACCAGCGCACTGCTGCTGGCTTGGCAGGTGCAGCAATTGCCGTTTCGTGATCACTGGTTGACTGCCAAGGTGTGCGGCCTGCTGCTCTATATCGTACTGGGATCGATCGCCCTGAAACGGGGCCGCAGCAAAGGGATCCGCGTAGCGGCACTGCTGGCCGCCTGGGCCAGCGCCGGCTATATCGTCAGTGTTGCACTGACCCGCCAGCCGCTACCCTGGCAGTTTTTTTAACATTATGCGGGCGCTTACGGACTGTTCCGGGTCGGCTCAGTCCGCGTGGTAGATCTTGCGCATTACCGCTGAAAGTTCGTTGCGCCAGGGCCGCTGGCGGATGCCGAAGGTGTTCAGCAGCTTGCGGCACTTCAATACCGACGAGGTTGGTCGCTGCGCCTCGGTCGGATAGTCGGCCGAAGCGACCGCCTCCAGCTCGAGCGTCTGGAAGCGTCCGTCGTACTGGCGCGCTTCGGCGATGATCGCCTCGGTGAAACCGTACAGGGTGGTCACCTCAGCGCCGCTGTAATGATAGGTGCCCCAGGCATCGGCACCATTTTGCAGCTGCTTGATGATCGCCAGCAGCACCCGTGCCGCATCGGCCGCCGAGGTCGGGCAACCGACCCGGTCATTCACCGCCTTCAGGCGGCCACCGCTTTCCGCCGCGTTCTTCAAGGTGCTCAGCACATAGTTGGTGCCCGCCTCGCTGAACAGCCAGCTGCAGCGCAGGATCAGGTGGCGGGGCAGCAACCGGCGCAGATGCTCCTCACCGGCCCATTTGCTGGCACCGTAGACACCCAGCGGAGCCGCCTCGTCGTCTTCGGTATAACCGCTGGCATAGTGACCGTCGAACACGTAATCGGTCGACAGGTGCAGCACCGGGATACCCAGATCGCCGCAGGCCAGCGCCAGCCCCTCCAGCGCATCCCGGTTGACCGCGAAACAGCGCTCCGGCTGCTGCTCGGCCAGGTCGACATCGTTGAATCCGGCCGCATTGATCAGGTAATCCGGCAGGTGCTCGTTCAGCTGCGCCCGTACCGCCTTGGCATTGGTCACGTCCAGTTGCAGGCTGCCCAGCGGAATCAGCTCGAAAAAGCCGTCCTCCTCGGCCAACGCCTGCAATGCGCGTCCCACCTGACCATCCGCACCGGTCACCAGCACCTTTACAGGTTGCGCAAAGACTCCGCTGTCCATCGATTAGAACGGAATATCGTCGTCGAAGTCGTCAAAACCCGGCGCCTGCTGCGGCTGCTGCGGCTGTTGGGGCTGCTGCGGAGGTTGCTGGGGCGCCTGTTGCGGGGCCGGCTGATAGTTCTGCTGCGGCGCCTGCTGCTGGTAGTTCTGCTGCGGAGCTTGCTGGCGCGGCGCCTGCTGCTGGCTGTAGTCCGGCTGGCTATAGCCGCCGCTGTCGCCACGACCGTCCAGCATCTGCATTTCGCTGGCGACGATCTCAGTGGTGTAGCGGTCCTGGCCACTCTGGTCCTGCCACTTGCGGGTACGCAGGGAACCCTCGATATACACCTTGGAGCCCTTGCGCAGGTACTCGCCGGCGATCTCCGCCAGCCGGTTGAAGAACACCACCCGGTGCCACTCGGTCCGTTCCTGCTGCTGGCCGGTGTTACGGTCTTTCCAGTTCTCGCTGGTGGCCAGGGTAACATTGGTTACCGCGCCGCCCGACGGCATGTAGCGCACTTCGGGGTCGCCGCCCAGGTTACCGATAAGAATTACTTTGTTGATACCACGCGCCATTGAAATCTCCAGTATTGAACGCCGTTAAAGGGGCGACTTGGGCCGGGCCTGGCGACCCGGCCGAAACAATTTTCTATTGCCGCAAGGATACCACAGCCGGCCGACCAGATTCACCGCCGCGAACGGTCATAGAGCTGTCGGAGCGAACTCTTTATAATGCCTGTTTTTTGCCCAGCCAGGAGAGCGGATGGATAAGATTCTGGTGCGCGGTGCTCGCACCCACAACCTGAAGGATGTGGACCTCGATATTCCGCGCGATAAGCTGATCGTGATCACCGGCCTGTCCGGGTCCGGCAAGTCCTCGCTGGCCTTCGATACCCTTTATGCCGAAGGCCAGCGCCGCTACGTCGAATCGCTGTCGACCTACGCACGCCAGTTCCTGTCGATGATGGAGAAGCCGGACGTCGACCATATCGAGGGCCTTTCGCCGGCGATCTCCATCGAGCAGAAATCCACGTCCCACAACCCCCGCTCCACGGTCGGCACCATCACCGAGATCTACGACTACCTGCGCCTGCTGTTCGCCCGCGCCGGCGAACCACGCTGCCCGGATCACGACCTGCCGCTGGCGGCCCAGACCATCAGCCAGATGGTCGACCAGGTACTGGCACTGCCGGAGGGCAGCAAACTGATGCTGCTGGCGCCGGTGGTACAGGGCCGCAAGGGCGAACACCTGCACACCCTGCATGAACTGAAGGGACAGGGCTTCGTGCGCGCCCGGATCAACGGCATCCTGGTCGACCTGGACAGCGCTCCGGAGCTGGACAAGAACAAGAAGCACGATATCGAGGTGGTGGTCGACCGTTTCAAGGTGCGCAGCGACCTGCAGACCCGGCTGGCCGAATCGTTCGAGACCGCCATCAACCTGACCGACGGCATCGCCAAGGTGGCCTGGATGGAGGGCGATGATGACGACCTGGTGTTCTCCGCCCGTTTCGCCTGCCCGACCTGCGGCCACAGCATCCAGGAGCTGGAACCCCGGCTGTTCTCGTTCAACAACCCGCACGGTGCCTGCCCCAGCTGTGACGGCCTGGGCGTGCGCCAGTACTTCGACCCGCACAAGGTGGTGCACGACAGCAGTCTGACCCTGTCCGAAGGTGCTATCCGCGGCTGGGACCGCCGCAGCCTGTACTACTATCAGCAGCTGAAGGCGGTCGCGGAGCATTACGGCTTCGATATGGATACCCCGTTCCGCGAACTCGACAGCCGCCATCAGAAGGTGGTTCTGCAGGGCTCCGGCAAGGAGGCGGTGCCGTTCCGCTATCTTAACGACCGTGGCGACATCATCAGCAAGCAGCACCCATTCGAGGGGGTACTGAACAACCTGGAGCGCCGCTACCGCGAGACCGAGTCCGACATGGTGCGCGAGGACCTGGCCAAGTACCTGAACATGCAGCCCTGTCCCTCCTGTGACGGTAGCCGGCTGCGTCGCGACGCCCGCCACGTATTCATCCTTGATAATACGCTGCCGGAGATCGTCAGGTTGCCGATCGGCGACTGCCTGGGCTACTTCGACCGCCTGGAACTGGCTGGCAAGCAGGCCGAAATCGCCGACAAGATCCTCAAGGAGATCCGCCAGCGGCTGACCTTCCTGGTCAACGTCGGCCTCGACTACCTGTCGTTGGACCGCAACGCCGACACCCTGTCCGGCGGCGAAGCCCAGCGGATCCGGCTGGCCAGCCAGATCGGCGCCGGCCTGGTTGGGGTAATGTATATCCTCGACGAACCCTCGATCGGCCTGCACCAGCGCGACAACGAGCGCTTGCTGCGCACCCTGGAGCACCTGCGCGACCTAGGTAATACGGTGATCGTGGTGGAACACGACGAAGACGCGATCCGGCTGGCCGACCACGTGATCGACATTGGGCCCGGCGCCGGCGTACACGGCGGCCAGGTGATCGCCCAGGGCTCACCGCAGCAGGTGATGAATACGCGCGACTCGCTGACCGGCCAATACCTGTCCGGCGAGCGCTGCATCGAGGTGCCGACCGCACGCACCCCGGCCGACCCGGCCAAAACGCTGCGGCTGCTTGGCGCCAACGGCAACAACCTGCAGAACGTCGACCTGGAGATCCCGGTCGGCCTGCTGACCTGCATCACCGGGGTATCCGGCTCCGGCAAGTCGACGCTGATCAACAACACCCTCTACCCGGTGGCCGGTACCGAGCTGAACCACGCCACCACGCTGGACCCGGCACCACACCGCAAGATCGAGGGGCTGGACAACTTCGACAAGGTGATCGATATCGACCAGAGCCCGATCGGCCGTACGCCACGCTCCAACCCCGCCACCTACACCGGCATCTTCACGCCGATCCGCGAGCTGTTCGCCGGTACCCAGGAAGCCCGCTCGCGCGGCTACAAGCCGGGCCGCTTCAGCTTTAACGTCAAGGGCGGCCGCTGTGAGGCCTGCCAGGGCGACGGGGTGATCAAGGTGGAGATGCACTTCCTGCCGGATATCTACGTACCCTGCGACGTCTGCAAGGGCAAGCGTTACAACCGGGAAACCCTGGAGGTGAAGTACAAGGGCAAGAGCATCGACGAGGTACTGGAGATGACCGTCGAGGAGGGACGGGTATTCTTCGATGCCATCCCGGCCCTGGCGCGTCGCTTGCAGACATTGATCGACGTCGGCCTGTCCTATATCCGCCTCGGCCAGGCCGCCACCACCCTGTCGGGCGGCGAGGCCCAGCGGGTCAAATTGGCCAAGGAGCTGTCCAAGCGGGATACCGGCAAGACACTCTATATCCTCGACGAACCGACCACCGGCCTGCATTTCTACGATATCCAGCAGCTGCTCAACGTGCTGTACCGGTTACGCGACCACGGCAACACCATCGTGGTGATCGAGCACAACCTGGACGTAATCAAAACTGCCGACTGGATCGTCGACCTGGGCCCGGAAGGCGGCGTCAATGGCGGCCAGATCATCGCCACCGGCACCCCGGAGCAGATTGTCGAACAACCGCAATCGCATACCGGCCGCTTCCTGAAGCCGATGCTGGGCTAAGCTGCAAGCTGCAAGCTGCAAGCTGCAAGCTGCAAGCTGCAAGCTGCAAGCTGCAAGCTGCAAGTCAGCATTATAGAAAAACCGCTGAACCTTCCGGCCAGCGGTTTTTTCGTGCCTGTGTTTCACCCAGTTCGACAGACAGCAGGCGAGCAGCCGGTTAAAAACTGACACCGATCGCGGCACTTAGCCGGCAATGCGGCCAGAGGACTGTCTGGCGCATTAAACAGGCACAAAAAAACCCGGCCGAGGCCGGGTTTTCTAGAAGCACGACTGAAGATTAATCTTCAGCAGATTCTTCCGCTGCAGCGGCAACCGGACGGTCAACCAGCTCAACGTAAGCCATCGGTGCGTTGTCACCAGCGCGGAAACCGCACTTCATGATACGTACGTAGCCACCCGGACGGTTCGCGTAACGCGGGCCCAGTTCGTTGAACAGTTTACCAACCGCAGTCTTGCTGCGAGTGCGAGCAAATGCCAGACGGCGGTTTGCTACAGAGTCTTCTTTAGCCAGAGTGATCAGCGGCTCAGCGTAGCTACGCAGCTCTTTCGCTTTCGGCAGAGTGGTTTTAATCAGCTCATGCTCGAACAGTGAAACGGCCATGTTTTTGAACATCGCTTTGCGGTGCGCGCTGGTGCGGCTAAACTTGCGACCAGATTTACGATGACGCATGTCTAAATCCTTACCAAACTAGTGTTAAATCGCTGCTCAGGAGGCAACTTTATCGTCGTTTTTGAGGCTAGCCGGCGGCCAGTTCTCAAGACGCATGCCCAAAGACAGGCCTTTGGAAGCCAGTACGTCTTTGATCTCCGTCAGCGACTTTTTGCCCAAGTTCGGGGTTTTAAGCAGCTCTACCTCGGTGCGCTGAATCAGGTCACCGATGTAATAGATCTGTTCTGCTTTCAAACAGTTGGCAGAACGAACAGTCAGCTCCAAGTCATCCACCGGACGCAACAGGATCGGATCGATTTCCGGTTCCTGCGGCTCGTCTTTCGCCTGATCGGCGCCGTCTTCGAGATCAACGAAGACAACGAGCTGCTGCTGCAGAATTGTAGCAGCACGACGGATGCACTCTTCCGGATCAATGGTGCCGTTGGACTCGATGTCGATAACCAGCTTGTCCAGGTCCGTACGCTGTTCTACACGGGCGCTTTCGACCACGTAGGACACACGACGGACCGGGCTGTAGGTCGCATCGAGCTGCAGGCGACCAATGGCACGTGTCTCGTCTTCGTCGGAGTTACGTACGTCAGCCGGTACGTAGCCACGACCACGAGTCACGCGCAGTTGCATGTTCAGGCGGGCACCTTCGTTCAGGTGAGCAATCACATGCTCCGGATTGGCGATCTCAACGTCCTGGTTCAGCTGAATGTCACCCGCGGTGATCGGGCCAGCTTCACTTTTGCTCAGTGTCAGCGTGACGTCGTCGCTGTTGTGCAAAGCTACGGCCACGCCTTTCAGGTTCAGCAGGATCTCGATGACATCCTCCTGAACCCCTTCAATGGCGCTGTACTCATGCAGCACGCCTTCGATCTCGACTTCCGTGATTGCACAACCCGGCATGGACGAGAGAAGGATGCGACGCAGAGCATTACCAAGCGTGTGGCCGAAGCCGCGCTCGAGCGGCTCAAGTGTCACTTTCGCACGAGTTTTGCTGATCTCCTGAACGTCAATATGACGGGGACTTAGAAACTCGTTAACGGAACGCTGCATAATTTCACCAATTCAAGAGTTCAAGTGTTACTTAGAGTACAGCTCGACAATCAGGTGTTCGTTGATGTCGGCAGACAGGTCGCTGCGCTCAGGAACGGCCTTGAAAGTACCTTCCATTTTGCTGCTGTCGACTTCTACCCACTCAACCGGTGCACGCTGGCCAGCCAGCTCCAGTGCGTTCTTGATCCGCAGCTGGTTCTTGGCTTTCTCGCGTACAGCAACCACATCGCCGGCCTTGACCTGGTAGGACGCAACGTTCACGACCTGGCCATTGACGGTGATCTGGCGGTGAGAGACGATCTGACGTGCTTCGGAACGGGTAGCGCCGAAGCCCATACGATACACCACATTGTCGAGGCGCCCTTCCAGCAGCTGCAGCAGGTTTTCACCGGTTGCGCCGCTGCGGCGAGCCGCCTCTTTGTAATAACCACGGAACTGACGTTCCAATACGCCGTACATACGACGTACTTTCTGTTTCTCGCGCAGCTGCAGACCGTAGTCGGACAGACGACCACGACGAGCACCGTGCATACCCGGCACTGTTTCAGCTTTGCATTTGCTGTCCAGTGCGCGCACGCCACTCTTCAGGAAGAGGTCTGTACCTTCGCGGCGAGACAGCTTGCACTTAGGTCCAAGATAACGAGCCATATTACCGTCTCCAGATTAAACGCGACGTTTCTTCGGCGGACGACAACCGTTGTGCGGGATTGGCGTCACGTCGGTGATGTTTGCGATTTTGTAGCCGCAAGCGTTCAATGCACGAACGGCGGACTCACGACCCGGGCCCGGGCCCTTCACAAACACGTCGAGGTTTTTCAGACCATACTCCTGGGCAGCTACGCCAGCACGCTCGGCAGCAACCTGAGCGGCGAACGGAGTGCTTTTACGGGAACCACGGAAGCCGGAGCCACCTGCAGTAGCCCAAGACAGAGTATTGCCCTGGCGATCGGTAAGAGTGACGATCGTATTGTTAAAAGAGGCGTGGATGTGGGCGAACCCGTCCGCTACCTGCTTTTTAACTTTTTTACGTGTGCGATTACCTGGCTTTGCCATATTTGGAAATTCCTATCGCTTACCACTTACTTACGGATCGGCTTACGCGGGCCTTTACGAGTGCGCGCGTTAGTCTTGCTACGCTGACCGCGAACCGGCAGGCTGCGACGATGACGCAGACCACGGTAGCAACCCAGATCCATAAGACGCTTGATGTTCATTGAGACTTCGCGGCGAAGATCGCCTTCGACAGTCAGCTTAGCAACTTCACCACGAACGCTATCCAGCTGCTCTTCGGACAGTTCACCGATCTTAGTGGTCGGTTCGATGCCACAAGTCTCGCAGAGTTGTTTAGCAGTCGTGCGGCCCACCCCGAAGATATACGTCAGGGAGATAACCGCATGCTTATTGTCAGGAATATTGACGCCAGCTATACGGGCCATTCAACTTACTCCATATAGTGACCTTATCGGCCTGCGATAAGGTCCAAGATCAATTCGTTTCGTTCGCAGAAGGCGCGCAATAATACACCCTGTTCAAAAATAAAGCAAGGTTGCGCGCTTCTGCTTCCCAGCCAGGATTAACCCTGGCGCTGCTTATGACGCGGCTCTACTTTACAGATCACGCGTACACTACCGTTGCGACGAACGATCTTGCAGTTACGGCAGATCTTTTTAACAGATGCACGTACTTTCATGATCTAGTCCTCCAGTGTCAGCGCAGGATGCCTGCACCGCCACCTTTCAGGTTGGATTTCTTCATCAGGGACTCGTACTGATGAGACATCAGGTGCGCCTGCACCTGCGCCATAAAGTCCATTACCACCACCACTACGATCAGCAGCGAGGTGCCGCCGAAGTAGAACGGCACGTTCCAGGCAACCACCAGGAACTGCGGCATCAGCGATACGGCGGTAATGTAGAGTGCGCCGAACAGGGTCAGGCGGCTCAACACCGTATCGATGTAGCGGGCGGATTGTTCACCAGGGCGAATACCCGGGATGAAGGCACCAGATTTTTTCAAGTTATCCGCCACATCCTTCGGATTGAAAACAATCGCGGTGTAGAAGTAGCAGAAGAACACGATGCAAATTGCAAACAGCAGGATATACAGCGGCTGACCCGGACCCAACGCAAGCGCGATGTCCTGCAGCCATTCCATCCCCTCGGTCTGACCGAACCACTGACCGACCGAAGCCGGGAACAGCAGGATGCTGGATGCAAAGATCGGCGGGATAACACCCGCCATGTTTACCTTCAGCGGAAGGTGACTGGACTGCGCCGCGTACACGCGACGGCCCTGCTGACGCTTGGCGTAGTTGATGGTAATGCGGCGCTGGCCGCGCTCCATGAACACTACGAAACCAACGGTCGCTACCGCCAGGGCAGCGATCGCCAGTAGCGCCAGGATGTTCAGGTCACCCTGCCGGGCGGCTTCGAAGGACTGACCGATTGCGCTAGGCAATCCGGCCACGATACCGGCAAAGATCAGAATAGAGATACCGTTGCCAATGCCGCGCTCGGTCACCTGCTCACCCAGCCACATCAGGAACACGGCACCGGCTACCAGGGTGACTACAGCTACGAAGTAGAAGCTGATATCGGCGCTGAACGCCACGCCCTGATTCGCCAGGCCGACTGCCATACCGAACGACTGGATAGTCGCCAGAATCACAGTGCCATAGCGGGTGTATTGGTTGATTTTGCGTCGACCGGCTTCACCCTCCTTCTTGAGCTGCTCCAGCTGCGGGCTAACCACCGTCATCAACTGCATGATGATGGATGCCGAAATGTACGGCATGATGCCCAGTGCCAGAATACTCATGCGCTCCAGTGCACCACCGGAGAACATATTAAAGAGGCTGAGGATGGTCCCCTGGTTCTGTTCAAACAGCGCGGCAAGGCGATCCGGGTTGATACCGGGCACCGGGATATGTGCCCCGATGCGGTACACCACGATCGCCAGCAGAACGAATCTCAGTCGAGCCCAAAGCTCTCCGAGTCCGCTCTGCATGCCTGCCGGTACGGGTCCTTGCTTAGCCATTTACGCCTCGACTTTACCGCCTGCAGCTTCGATTGCAGCCTGTGCGCCCTTGGTCACTTTCAGACCCTTGACGGTCACTGCCTTGTTGATTTCACCGGACAGGATCACACGAGCACGCTTGGCCTCGTTCTTGATGATGTCGGCTTCTTTCAGTGCTGCCAGATCGATGACTTCAGCAGTTACTTTCGCCAGTTCGTTCAGGCGGATCTCCGCCACATAGCGAGCCTGACGAGAGGTGAAGCCGAATTTCGGCAGACGACGCTGCAGCGGCATCTGACCGCCTTCGAAACCAGGCTTCACTTTACCGCCGGAGCGGGATTTCTGACCTTTGTGGCCACGACCACAGGTTTTGCCCAAGCCGGAACCGATGCCGCGACCAACGCGTTTCGGTGCGTGCTTGGCGCCCTCAGCCGGGCTCAGAGTGTTCAGACGCATGTGATGAACTCCCTTACTCGCCTTCTACACGAACCATGTAGTTGACTTTGTTGATCATGCCGCGTACTGCCGGGGTATCTTCCACTTCTACGGTGTGGTTGATACGACGCAGGCCGAGACCTTTAACGCACAGCTTGTGCTTCGGCAGGATGCCGATTGTGCTGCGCACCAGCGTTACCTGAATCTTGTTAGCCATCGTCTATTACCCCAGAATCTCTTCTACGGACTTACCACGCTTGGCCGCTACGTCTTCCGGTGCGTTCATGGACGCCAGACCTTTGATGGTCGCGCGTACCACGTTTACCGGGTTGGTAGAGCCGTAGCATTTCGCCAGTACGTTGTGTACACCGGCCAGTTCCAGTACCGCACGCATCGCGCCACCGGCGATGACACCGGTACCCTGGGATGCCGGCTGCATGTAGACCTTGGAGGCACCGTGACGGGCCTTAACCGGGTACTGCAGGGTGTCACCGTTCAGGTCAACTGTGACCATGTTGCGACGCGCCTGCTCCATTGCCTTCTGGATAGCGACCGGTACTTCGCGCGCTTTACCGCGACCGAAGCCTACACGGCCGTTTCCGTCACCTACTACAGTCAGGGCGGTAAAACCGAAGATACGACCACCTTTAACCACTTTGGCGACACGGTTAACCTGAACCAGCTTCTCCTGGAGATCACCGTCTTTCTGTTCGTGATTTGCCATCTTCGACCCCTTTAGAATTGCAGACCGCCTTCACGGGCGGCATCTGCCAGCGCCTTGACACGGCCATGGTATTTGAAACCAGAGCGGTCGAAAGCGACCTCAGTAACACCTGCTTCTTTAGCACGTTCAGCAACCAGTGCACCCACTTTCTGTGCCGCTTCAACGTTGCCGGTCGCGCCTTCACGCAGAGCCTTTTCAACAGTGGAAGCAGACGCCAGAATGTTGCTGCCGTCAGCAGAGATTACCTGTGCGTAGATATGACGCGGTGTGCGGTTGACGCACAGACGCGCTACACCCAGCTCACGCATTTTCAAGCGAGAGCGGCGTGCGCGACGAATACGAGATTGTTTCTTAGCGTTCATGACCCTGCCTTACTTTTTCTTCGCTTCTTTACGGCGAACATATTCATCAGCGTAGCGAACACCCTTACCCTTGTACGGCTCAGGCGGACGGAACGCGCGCACTTCTGCAGCGACCTGACCCACACGCTGTTTGTCAGCACCTTTGATGACAACGGTGGTCTGGTTCGGGCACTCTGCAGTTACGCCTTCAGGCAGTTCGTAGTCGATCGGGTGTGAGAAACCCAGTGTCAGGTTCAGCACGTTACCCTTGGCCGCGGCACGGTAACCAACACCCTGCAGCTGCAGAGTCTTTTCGAAACCTGCGTCTACGCCAACAACCATGTTGTTCACCAGGGAACGAACGGTACCGGACATCGCCAGCGCCAGCTTGGAGCCATCGCGCGGTGCGAAAGTCAGACCGCCTTCACCCTGCTGAACTTCAACTGCCGGGTGTACGTCCAGGTTCAACTGGCCGTTCTTGCCTTTAACAGCAATGGCCTGACCATCGATCTTCAGTTCTACGCCTGCCGGTACAACTACGGGTTTTTTAGCAACTCGAGACATTGTTCAACCCCTTAGAATACCGTGCAGATCACTTCACCACCGACACCCGCAGCACGTGCAGCGCGGTCGGTCATGACGCCCTTGTTGGTAGAGACAATCGCAACGCCCAGACCGCCAGCGATCTTCGGCAGGTCAGCAGCAGCTTTATAGATGCGCAGACCCGGGCGGCTAACACGCTTGATCTCTTCAATAACCGGCTTGCCTTCGAAGTATTTCAGCTCTACGGTCAGGACCGGCTTAGCTTCGCCTTCTACGTTGTAGTCAGCGATATAACCTTCGTTTTTCAGAACGTCGGCTACAGAAACCTTCATTTTGGAAGACGGCATGGATACGGCCTGCTTTTCTGCCATGTGGCCGTTGCGGATACGGGTGAACATATCCGCCAGTGTATCTTGCATACTCATGCGTATTTACTTCCTCTCATGTGCAGCACGGTGCGGTAGCAATAATCTGCCCAGACCACCGTGCTTACCGATTGACCCGCCGGATTACCAGCTGGCCTTCTTCAGACCCGGCACATCGCCGCGCATTGCCGCTTCACGCAGTTTGTTACGGCAGATGCCGAACTTGCGGTAAACAGCGTGCGGACGACCGGTCAGCTGGCAGCGACGCTGCTGACGTACCGGGTTAGCATCACGCGGCAGTTTCTGCAGCGCGATCTGTGCTTCCCAACGCTCATCTTCAGAGACGTTCGGGTTCTTGACGATAGCTTTCAGCTGAGCACGTTTCTCAGCGTACTTAGCTACGGTCTTTGCACGCTTAGTTTCGCGTGCCTTCATTGATTCCTTAGCCATGATTCACCTCGTAATCACTTGCGGAACGGGAACTGCAGGGCAGCCAGCAGGGCACGACCTTCTTCGTTGGTCTGCGCTGTAGTGGTAATGGTGATATCCATACCGCGCAGTTTATCGACCTTGTCGTAGTCGATTTCCGGGAAGATGATCTGCTCTTTGACACCCATGCTGTAGTTACCACGGCCGTCGAAGGATTTCGGGTTCAGGCCACGGAAGTCGCGGATGCGCGGGATGGAGATGTCTACCAGACGATCCAGGAATTCCCACATACGCTCGCCGCGCAGGGTTACTTTACAACCGATCGGCCAGCCTTCACGGACTTTAAAGCCTGCGATGGACTTGCGAGCCAGGGTAACGACCGGCTTCTGACCTGCGATAGCAGTCATATCGGCAACGGCGTTATCCAGCAGTTTCTTGTCGCCCAGAGCTTCGCCAACACCCATGTTCAGGGTCACTTTGGTCACGCGCGGCACTGCCATCACGTTCGGGCTCTGCAGCTCTTCTTTCAGCTGCTGCTTAACGGTTTCTTTGTAAAGCGCTTTCAATCGAGACATGACACCAACTCCTATTAACCGTTAATGGTTTCGCCGGTGGACTTGAAAAAGCGCACTTTGGTACCGTCTTCAAGGATCTTGAAGCCTACACGGTCGCCTTTACCAGTCTGGGCGTTGAAGATAGCCACGTTGGAAGTCGCGATAGCCGCCTCCTTCTCAACGATGCCACCGGCCTTACCCAGCATCGGGTTCGGCTTGGTGTGCTTCTTCACCATGTTGATGCCAGAAACGATCAGGCGATCGTTCTCCAGGACACGCAGCACTTTGCCGCGCTTACCTTTGTCTTTACCTGCGATTACGACTACTTCGTCGTCGCGTCGAATTTTGCGCATTGTTAACCTCTTTCCTACTACCTGCTCATGCTCAAAAACGCCAACACCTTACGGCGTTGGCGTTTTTCCATGGACCAAAGCTACTCGGAGCTCAAGTCTTTACAGCACTTCAGGCGCCAGGGAAATGATCTTCATGAACTTCTCAGAGCGAAGCTCACGCGTTACTGGGCCGAAGATACGAGTCCCGATGGGCGCCTCGTTCTGGTTCAGCAGAACCGCTGAGTTAGTATCAAAGCGGATCAGCGAACCGTCCGGGCGACGCACACCTTTACGGGTACGCACAACGACAGCTTTAAGAACCTGACCTTTCTTAACCTTGCCACGCGGGATCGCTTCTTTGACAGTGACCTTGATCACGTCGCCAACACTCGCGTAACGGCGGTGAGAACCACCCAGGACCTTAATACACTGCACTCGCTTGGCGCCGCTGTTGTCAGCGACATCAAGCATCGTTTCAGTTTGAATCATGGTCTACTCCACAAACTATAACTTGACCGGCCGCCGCGCGACCGGAATAGCTAACAGGAGCAAAGGCGCAATATATTACACCTTCGCCGCACGCTCTTCAATACGAACCAGCGCCCAAGATTTGCTCTTGGACTGCGGACGGGTTTCCGCGATAGTCACGGTATCACCCATCTGGCATTCGTTCTTCTCGTCGTGAGCATGCAGTTTGGTGGAGCGTTTCATGAACTTACCGTAAACCGGGTGCTTCTCTTTACGCTCTACCAGTACCGTGATGGTTTTATCCATCTTGTCGCTGACTACGCGACCGGTAACAGTCCGAGTACGTTTTTCTGCGCTCATACTTAGTTACCTGCCTTTTCGTTGAGTACAGTCTTCACACGAGCAATGTCGCGACGAACCTGGCTGAGCAGATGGTTCTGAGCCAACTGGCCGGTTGTCTTCTGCATGCGCAGGTTGAATTGCTCCTTCAGAAGACCCAGCAGTTCCTGCTTGAGCTCGTCAACGGACTTTTCACGCAGTTCGTTGGCTTTCATCACATCACCGTCCGCTTAACAATGGTTGTAGAAACAGGCAGCTTGGCCGCAGCCAGGTTGAATGCCTCTGCAGCCAGCTCTTCCGGCACACCGCTCATTTCGAACAGTACTTTACCCGGCTGAATCTGAGCCACCCAGTACTCAACGTTACCCTTACCTTTACCCTGACGCACTTCAAGCGGCTTGCTGGTGATCGGCTTGTCCGGGAAGATCCGGATCCAGATCTTACCACCACGTTTGACGTGACGAGTCATGGTACGACGAGCAGCCTCGATCTGACGGGCAGTGATCCGACCGCGACCGGTCGCTTTCAGACCAAACTCGCCGAAGCTCACTTTGCTACCACGCTGTGCCAGACCGCGGTTGCGGCCTTTCATCATCTTGCGGTATTTGAGACGTTTCGGTTGCAGCATTGACCTTTACCTCACTTCCCTTTCTTCTTGGGCGCGTTTTTCTTGTCGGCACGAACCTGCTCGATGCCGCCCAGAATCTCGCCCTTGAAGATCCAGACTTTCACGCCGATAACACCGTAAGTGGTGTGCGCTTCATAGGTCGCGTAATCGATGTCCGCACGCAGCGTGTGCAGCGGTACACGACCTTCACGGTACCATTCAGTCCGCGCGATCTCGGCACCGCCGAGACGACCGCTAAGCTGAATCTTGATACCTTTAGCGCCCAGACGCATAGCGTTCTGTACTGCGCGCTTCATCGCACGACGGAACATCACACGACGTTCCAGCTGGCTCGCTACACCCTGAGCAACCAGTTTGGAATCCAGTTCCGGCTTACGTACTTCTTCGATGTTGATGTGAACCGGCACGCCCATCATGTTGGAGACGGCAGTACGCAGTTTCTCTACATCTTCACCTTTCTTACCGATCACGATGCCCGGACGAGCGGTGTGAATGGTAATTTTTGCATTCTGCGCCGGACGCTCGATCTCGATGCGGCTTACAGATGCGTTTTTCAGCTGCTCCTCCAGGTATTCGCGAACCTGCAGGTCGTTCAGCAACTTAGTCGCGTATTCGCCCTTGTCGGCATACCACACGGAAGTGTGGTCTTTAACGACACCCAGACGAATACCGTTCGGATGAACTTTCTGACCCATGTCGAATCTCCTAGCGTCAGCGCTTAGTCAGCCACCTTAACGGTGATATGGGAGTTGCGCTTCAAAATACGGTCAGCGCGACCCTTTGCACGCGGTTTGATGCGCTTCATCGTCATACCTTCGTCTACGAAGATTTCAGAGACGCGCAGATCGTCGATGTCGGCACCTTCGTTGTGCTCTGCGTTCGCAATCGCAGACTCCAGTACCTTCTTAACGATCGCCGCACTTTTTTTCGGGCTGAACGCCAGGATTGTCAGGGCTTCGCTGACTGCCTTACCACGGATCTGGTTCGCTACCAGGCGCGCTTTCTGGGCGGAAATGCGAGCGCCTTTCAGCTTAGCGGCTACTTCCATCATTTACCCCCTTACTTCTTCTTGGCCTTTTTATCGGCAGCGTGACCGCGGTAAGTGCGCGTTGCAGCGAACTCACCCAGTTTGTGACCAACCATGTCTTCGGAGATGAACACCGGCACATGTTGGCGACCGTTGTGGACCGCAATCGTCAGACCGACAAAGTTCGGAAAGACAGTAGAACGACGAGACCAGGTTTTGATCGGACGACGTTCGTTATTTTCGATTGCAGCCTCTACCTTTTTCAGCAGGTGAAGGTCGATAAAAGGACCTTTCTTCAGTGAACGTGGCACAGCCGTATCCTCAAATTAATTACTTGGCAGAACGACGACGTACGATCAGCTTATCGGTACGCTTGTTCTTACGGGTCTTATGACCTTTGGTCGGTACACCCCAAGGCGTCACAGGGTGACGACCACCGGAGGTACGACCTTCACCACCACCGTGCGGGTGATCTACCGGGTTCATTGCAACACCACGAACGGTCGGACGCACACCGCGCCAACGTGTCGCACCAGCTTTACCCAGCTGACGCAGACTATGTTCGCTGTTTGAAACTTCACCCAGAGTCGCACGACACTCAACCAGCACCTTACGCATCTCACCAGAGCGCAGGCGCAGAGTGGCATAGGCACCCTCACGAGCAACCAACTGAGCGGATGTACCAGCAGAACGTGCCAGCTGCGCGCCTTTACCCGGCTTCAGCTCGACACAGTGCACTACTGAACCCACCGGAATGTTACGCAACGGCAGGCAGTTACCCGGTTTGATATCAGCATCCTGGCCGGATACTACTTTAGCGCCGGCTACCACGCCTTTCGGCGCGACGATGTAACGACGCTCACCGTCTGCATATTTCAGCAGAGCGATGTGTGCAGAACGGTTCGGATCGTATTCCAGACGCTCAACAACGGCCGGAATGCCGTCCTTGTTGCGACGGAAGTCGATCACACGGTACTGCTGCTTGTGACCACCACCGACGTGACGGGTGGTGATACGACCGTAGTTGTTACGACCGCCGGACTTGCTTTTCTTCTCAACCAGCGCAGCAAAAGGCTTACCCTTGTGCAGCTCAGAGTTGGAAACTTTTACTACGTGGCGACGTCCCGCAGAGGTCGGCTTAGTTTTAGTCACTGCCATGGTTTAACCCTCTATTACTCACCACCGAGGAAATCGATCTCAGAGCCTTCCGCCAGGCGCACGTATGCTTTACGTACGTCGTTACGTTTGCCCAGACCACGCATGGTGCGTTTGGTCTTGCCTTTAACGTTGACGATGTTGACGCCTGTTACTTTAACGTCGAACAGCTCTTCTACCGCCTGTTTGATTTCCGGCTTGGTAGCGTCTTTCGATACGCGGAATACGACCTGTTGAGAATCTTCAGCTACGATGGTCGCTTTCTCAGAGATGTGCGGCCCCATCAGGATCTGATAGATACGTCCCGGATTCATGCCAGCACCTCCTCAATCTTTTTCAGCGCCGGCACGGTTACCAGCACCTTCTCGAAACCGACCAGGCTGACCGGATCGATACCGGCGACATCGCGAACGTCCACGTGCGGTACGTTGCGAGCGGCCAGGTACAGATTCCACTCAACGTCTTCAGTCACCAGCAGCACATTGTCCAGCTTCAGCTCATCCAGCTTAGCGACAAACTGCTTGGTCTTCGGCGCTTCCAGCGCAAACTCTTCAACCACCACCAGGCGATCCTGACGAACCAGCTCAGAGAAGATGCAACGCAGCGCAGCGCGGTACATTTTCTTGTTTACTTTCTGAGCGTGGTCACGCGGCTGAGCAGCGAAGGTAACGCCGCCACTGCGCCACAGCGGAGAGCGGATAGTACCCGCACGCGCGCGGCCAGTGCCTTTCTGGCGCCACGGTTTAGCACCGCCACCGGACACTTCAGAACGCGTCTTCTGTGCCTTGGTACCCTGACGACTACCCGCCAGGTAAGCAGTGACAACCTGGTGCACCAGGCTTTCGTTGTACTCTTTGCCAAAAGCCAGGTCAGAAACTTCCACGGAGCCGTTAGCTCCTGTCAGATTCAAGTTCATTGCGTACCCCCTTAGGCGCCAGCTTTAACAGCCGGTTTAACGATTACGTCACCACCCGGAGCACCCGGCACGGCACCTTTGATCAACAGCAGGTTGCGTTCAGCGTCTACGCGAACGACTTCCAGGGTCTGAACGGTAACCCGCTCGGCACCCATGTGACCTGCCATCTTCTTGCCTTTAAAGACACGACCAGGGGTCTGACACTGACCAATTGAACCCGGAGCACGGTGAGACAGAGAGTTACCGTGAGTCGCGTCCTGAGTGCGGAAGTTCCAGCGCTTAACGCCGCCCTGGAAACCCTTACCCTTGGACTGACCGGTAACATCTACTTTCTGACCTGCTTCGAAGCGCGCAACTGTCAGCTCATCACCAACGTTGACTTCTTCGCCACCCGACAGGCGGAACTCCCACAAACCGCGACCGGCTTCTACGCCAGCTTTTGCGAAGTGACCTGCTTCCGGCTTGGAAAGACGATTTGCTTTCTTACCACCGGTAGTCACCTGCACTGCTGCGTAGCCATCGGCTTCCTCAGTACGCACCTGAGTAACACGGTTCGGCTCCACTTCGATGACGGTGACTGGCACGGATACGCCGTCTTCAGTGAAGACGCGAGTCATACCCGCTTTACGTCCGATAAGACCTACAGACATTTTTCTACCTCTTGCCAGTTGTGTACGGGGCTGTCACCCGCTATGGCTACCCTTTCCAGAGCATTCCACAAATAGCGCTTCATTAATTAGATAAATCTGCGCAGTGCTTTATTAGCCGAGGCTGATCTGCACTTCTACACCCGCTGCCAGATCCAGCTTCATCAGAGCGTCGACAGTTTTTTCTGTCGGCTCGACGATATCCAGCACGCGCTTATGGGTACGGATTTCATACTGGTCACGTGCATCTTTGTTCACGTGCGGAGAAATCAGTACGGTATAGCGCTCTTTGCGAGTCGGAAGTGGGATCGGACCACGCACCTGAGCACCAGTCCGCTTAGCAGTCTCTACGATCTCCTGCGCGGAAGAGTCGATCAGGCGATGATCAAACGCCTTCAGACGAATACGAATTTTCTGATTCTGCATTTCGATCACACAATTCCATCAGTTTTTAAACGGCAATAGCCGACCACCCCTTTTATAGAGGGGACGCAAATTCTACTGTCGCCGGCCATTTGCGTCAACTGTTTAATTAACGAACAAAAAAGGCCCTCCCGAGGGAGAGCCTTTCTTCGCCTTAGCGGCAAACCATCAAGGATTACTCGATGATTTTGGATACCACGCCGGCACCTACGGTACGACCACCTTCACGGATGGCGAAGCGCAGACCTTCTTCCATCGCGATCGGGTTGATCAGGGTAACGTCCATCTGGATGTTGTCACCCGGCATTACCATCTCAACACCTTCCGGCAACTCACAGGCGCCAGTGATGTCAGTGGTACGGAAGTAGAACTGCGGACGGTAGCCTTTGAAGAACGGGGTGTGACGACCACCTTCTTCCTTGGACAGTACGTAGACTTCGCCTTCGAAACGAGTGTGCGGAGTGATGGTACCCGGCTTCGCCAGGACCTGACCACGCTCAACTTCGTCACGCTTGGTACCACGCAGCAGCGCACCGATGTTCTCGCCTGCACGACCTTCGTCCAGCAGCTTGCGGAACATTTCGACACCAGTACAGGTAGTCTTGGTGGTTTCCTTGATACCAACGATTTCGATCTCGTCGCCCACGTTGACGATACCACGCTCTACACGACCGGTTACTACAGTACCACGGCCGGAGATGGAGAATACGTCCTCGATCGGCATCAGGAACGGCTGATCGATCGCACGCTCCGGTTCCGGGATGTAAGTATCCAGCGCTTCTACCAGCTTCTTAACAGCGGTAGTGCCCAGCTCGTTGTCGTCTTCGCCGTTCAGCGCCATCAGCGCGGAACCGGCGATAACCGGAGTGTCGTCGCCCGGGAAGTCGTAAGTGTCCAGCAGCTCACGGATCTCCATTTCGACCAGTTCCAGCATCTCTGCGTACTCGTCGGAATCAACGCCGCCACAGTCTTCTGCCAGCAGGTCAGCCTTGTTCAGGAATACCACGATGTACGGTACGCCTACCTGACGGGACAGCAGGATGTGCTCACGAGTCTGCGGCATCGGGCCGTCAGTCGCGCCACACACCAGGATCGCGCCGTCCATCTGCGCAGCACCGGTGATCATGTTCTTCACGTAGTCGGCGTGCCCCGGGCAGTCGACGTGCGCGTAGTGACGGATGTTGGAGTCGTACTCAACGTGGGAAGTCGCGATGGTGATACCACGCTCACGCTCTTCCGGTGCGTTGTCGATCTGGTCGAATGCACGCATTTCACCGCCGAATACTTCCGCGCACACGCGAGTCAGAGCAGCAGTCAGGGTTGTTTTGCCGTGGTCAACGTGGCCGATAGTACCAACGTTAACGTGCGGCTTGGAGCGTTCAAATTGTTCTTTAGCCACGGTTAATACCTCTTAAAGGAATATCCAATATTAGTTCTGGTTGATAACTGCTTCAGCGATGTTCTGCGGTGCTTCAGCGTAGTCGAAGAACTCCATGGAGTACGTCGCACGACCCTGAGTAGCGGAACGCAGGTCGGTTGCATAACCGAACATCTCACCCAGCGGTACCTGAGCGTTGATGACCTTGCCGGAGGAACTGTCTTCCATGCCCTGGACCAGACCACGACGACGGTTCAGGTCGCCCATCACGTCACCCATGTACTCTTCCGGAGTCACCACTTCCACCTTCATCATCGGCTCCAGCAGGCACGGACTCGCTTCCTGAGCGTACTTCTTCAGCGCCTGAGAGGCAGCGATCTTAAACGCCATCTCGTTGGAGTCAACTTCGTGGAAAGAGCCGTCATACAGACGAGCTTTCAGACCGATCAGCGGATAGCCGGCGATAACACCGTTCTGCATCTGCTCGGTAATACCTTTCTCGATCGCCGGGATGTATTCCTTCGGAATGACACCACCCACGATCTCGTTGATGAATTCCAGACCTTCCTCGTCGGACGGGCTGAATTCAATCACGACGTGACCGTACTGACCGCGACCACCGGACTGACGGGCGAACTTGTGGTTCGCTTCAACAGACTTACGGATCTTCTCACGGTATGCCACCTGCGGCTTACCGATGTTCGCTTCCACCTTGAACTCGCGACGCATACGATCAACGATGATGTCCAGGTGCAGCTCACCCATACCGGAGATGATGGTCTGACCGGATTCCTGGTCGGTCTCGACGCGGAAAGACGGGTCTTCCTGAGCCAGCTTGCCCAGTGCGATACCCATCTTCTCCTGGTCAGCCTTGGACTTCGGCTCAACCGCAACGGAGATTACCGGCTCCGGGAACTCCATACGTTCCAGGACGATCTTGTTGTCGATGTCACACAGGGTGTCACCGGTGGACACGTCTTTCAGGCCGATCATCGCAGCGATATCGCCCGCGCGAACTTCCTTGATCTCTTCACGGCTGTTGGAGTGCATCTGCACCATACGGCCGATACGCTCTTTCTTCTGCTTGACAGAGTTGTAGACGCTGTCGCCAGAGTTCAGAACGCCGGAGTAGACACGTACGAACGTCAGGGTACCCACGAACGGATCGGTCGCGATCTTGAACGCCAGCGCAGCGAACGGTGCGTCGTCGTCGGCATCACGGGTTGCAACGGTTTCTGCCGCGTCGTCCAGCGTACCTTCGATCGCCTTAACGTCTTTCGGAGACGGCATGTACTCGATAACCGCGTCCAGCACCGCCTGAACACCCTTGTTCTTGAATGCGGAACCCGCCTGCATCAGCACGATGTCGTTAGCCAGGGTGCGAGCGCGCAGACCAGCCTTGATCTCGTCTTCGCTCAGCTCGCCATCTTCCAGGTACTTCTCCATCAGCTCTTCGGTCGCTTCGGCAGCCGCTTCGACCATCTGCTCGCGCAGTTCGTCAGCCTTGTCCTGGAGATCAGCCGGGATATCTTCCAGCTCATAGGTCATACCCTGGTCGGCTTCGTTCCACATGATAGCCTTCATGCGGATCAGGTCGACAACGCCCTTGAATTCATCTTCCGCACCGATCGGGAAGTTGATCGGCACAGCGTTGGCACCCAGGCGATCCTTCAGCTGGTCAACGACCATGAAGAAGTCGGCACCGGCACGGTCCATCTTGTTGACGAACACCATGCGCGGAACTTCGTACTTGTTAGCCTGACGCCAAACGGTTTCGGTCTGCGGCTGTACACCGGAGGAGGCACACAGAACCACGACGGCACCGTCCAGTACACGCAGGGAACGCTCTACCTCGATGGTAAAGTCAACGTGTCCCGGAGTATCGATGATGTTGACGCGGTGGTCGTCGAACTGCTGGTTCATACCCTTCCAGAAACAGGTAGTGGCAGCAGAAGTGATAGTGATACCACGCTCCTGCTCCTGCTCCATCCAGTCCATCGTTGCCGCACCGTCGTGTACCTCACCGATTTTGTGAGACAGACCGGTGTAGAACAGAATACGCTCGGTAGTGGTGGTCTTACCGGCGTCTACGTGCGCACAGATACCGATGTTACGGTAGCGTGCGATAGGAGTTTTACGAGCCACAACTCAATCCTCTGAAGGTTAGAAGCGGTAGTGAGCGAACGCTTTGTTCGCCTCAGCCATGCGGTGAACGTCTTCACGTTTCTTAACAGCCGCACCACGACCTTCGGCAGCATCTGAGATTTCACCAGCCAAACGCAGCGCCATGGATTTCTCACCACGCTTACGAGCGGAGTCAACCAGCCAACGCATAGCCAGAGCTGTACGGCGGGACGGGCGAACTTCAACAGGCACCTGATAGGTAGCACCACCGACACGGCGAGACTTTACCTCTACCATCGGCTGAACGGTTTCCAGTGCTTTCTCGAACTGTTCCAGCGGATCCGCAGCACCGCGCTCCTGCAGCTTGTCCAGGGCACCATAAACGATACGCTCAGCGACGGATTTCTTGCCGCTGATCATGACGTGGTTGATGAATTTTGCCAGTACTGTGTTACCGAATTTGGGATCCGGCAGGATTTCGCGCTTCGCAGCGACGCGTCTTCTAGGCATTGATAAGCCCTCTAATCAAAAAAAGGTCTTCAGGTTCATCAGGCATCTGCACACCTGACCTTACTCTTACCGTGTCCGGTCTAGCCGGGTAGCACTTGGAACCGTGTTCTATGCGGATCTGACTACAGCAGCCTCGCCGATGGACGACGATTAAGACTTCGGACGTTTAGTACCGTACTTGGAACGACCCTGCTTACGATCGTTCACGCCGGAGCAGTCCAGGGAGCCACGCACGGTGTGGTAACGCACACCCGGCAGGTCCTTAACACGACCGCCGCGGATCAGCACCACGGAGTGCTCCTGCAGGTTGTGGCCTTCACCACCGATGTAGGAGGTCACTTCGTAACCGTTGGTCAGACGAACACGGCACACTTTACGCAGTGCGGAGTTCGGTTTCTTCGGGGTAGTGGTGTATACACGGGTGCATACGCCACGACGCTGCGGACACGCCTGCAGCGCAGGTACGTCACCCTTTTCAGCTTTACGCTTACGCGGGCTGCGTACCAACTGGTTGATAGTTGCCATTAAGCAAACTCCAAGTTTGTTTTATGAGCACCGAAAAAGACCGGATCAGAGACCCGGCCACGATATAAGGGCCGAGATTCTAATCAATCCCGGCCGATCTCGTCAAACTCTGAGTAAAATTTACTCAGAATCCGGCATCGAGGCATTCAGCGCTTCGGTCAGCGCCTGCTGAACCTCTTCCGCCGAAACCGTTACCGTGCCGGTCTGCTGATCACGCTTGCGCTTGCGCTCTTTGTGATATGCCAGACCGGTACCGGCCGGGATCAGTCGACCCACGACCACGTTCTCTTTCAGACCACGCAGGTAGTCTTTCTTGCCGGTAACCGCACCTTCGGTCAGTACGCGGGTAGTCTCCTGGAAGGAGGCCGCGGAGATGAAGGACTCGGTTGCCAGCGACGCCTTGGTAATACCCAGCAGCACGCGCTCATATTTGGCCGGAATCTTGCCTTCCGCCTCGAGACGCGCATTCTGCTCGACGACCGCGCTGTATTCCACCTGGTCACCCGGGATGAAGTCGCTGTCGCCGGCCTGCAGGATCTCGACTTTCCGCAGCATCTGGCGAACGATCACCTCGATGTGCTTGTCGTTGATGCCTACACCCTGCAGACGGTAGACGTCCTGGATCTCGGAAGTGATGTACTTGGCCAGTTCGCCGACACCCAGTACCCGCAGAATATCGTGCGGGTTGGACGGACCGTCGGAAACCACTTCGCCCTTCTCTACCTGCTCGCCTTCGAACACGTTCAGGTTACGCCACTTCTGGATCATCAGTTCGTACGGATCGCCGCCGTCGGTCGGGGTGATCACCAGGCGTTTCTTGCCCTTGGTTTCCTTACCGAAGCTGATAGTACCGGAGATTTCCGCCAGGATTGCGGACTCCTTCGGCTTACGCGCTTCGAACAGGTCCGCCACTCGCGGCAGACCACCGGTGATATCCTTGTTGACCGCGCCTTCCTGCGGGATACGCGCCAGTACGTCACCGCCAGCCACGTCAGCGCCGTCGGCCAGGTTGATGATCGCCTTGGCCGGCAACAGGTACTGCACCGGCGTTTCGGTGCCCGGCTGCATGACATCGTTGCCAGCCGCATCGACCAGCTTGATCATCGGACGGATATCCTTACCCGCCTGCGGACGATCCTTGGCATCCAGGATCTCGATGGTCGCCAGGCCGGTCAGCTCATCGGTCTGGCGCTTAACGGTGATACCGTCTTCCATGCCGACGAAGATCACCTTGCCGCCCACCTCGGTGATGATCGGGTGGGTGTGCGGGTCCCAGTTGGCAACGATATCGCCAGCATTGACCTGAGCACCATCCTTGACCTTGATAACGGAGCCGTACGGCAGCTTGTAGCGCTCGCGCTCACGACCGTGCTCGTCACTGACACCCAGCTCACCGGAACGCGAGGTGGCGACGATGTTGCCATCCGGACGTTCAACGAACTTCAGGTTGTGCAGACGGATCTCGCCGCCGTTCTTAACCTGGATGCTGTCGACCGCTGCCGCTCGGGATGCCGCACCACCGATGTGGAAGGTACGCATGGTCAGCTGAGTACCCGGCTCACCGATTGACTGTGCCGCGATTACGCCGACTGCCTCGCCCGGGTTGACCAGGTGACCGCGACCCAGGTCGCGGCCATAGCAGCTGGAGCAGATGCCGTAGCTGGTTTCACAGCTGATCGCACTGCGCACCACGATTTCGTCGATACCGGAGTACTTGTCATCGTTCTCCAGACGGTGGATCCAGGCCTCGTCCATCAGCGTGCCGGCTTCGATCAACAGATCGCCGCTTGCCGCATCCAGCACATCACGGGCAACCACACGACCCAGTACGCGTTGACCCAGGCCTACCACCACGTCGCCGCCTTCGATCAGCGGCTGCATCACCAGACCTTCGTCGGTGCCACAGTCGTGTTCGGTGATCACCAGGTCCTGCGCCACGTCGACCAGACGACGGGTCAGGTAACCGGAGTTTGCCGTCTTCAGTGCGGTATCGGCCAGACCTTTACGGGCACCGTGGGTAGAGATGAAGTACTGCAGTACGTTCAGACCTTCACGGAAGTTCGCTACGATCGGCGTCTCGATGATAGAGCCGTCCGGCTTCGCCATCAGGCCTCGCATACCGGCCAGCTGACGGATCTGGGCGGCGCTACCACGCGCGCCGGAGTCGGCCATCATGTACACGGAGTTGAAGGATTCCTGCTCGACCTCGTTGCCTTCACGGTCGATAACCGGCTCGGTCTTCAGGTTTTCCATCATCTTCTTGGCCAGCAATTCGTTGGCACGCGACCAGATATCGATAACCTTGTTGTACTTCTCGCCCTGGGTTACCAGGCCGTCAGCGAACTGACGCTCGATCTCTTTAACCTCGACTTCCGCTTCGCCGACGATATTGACTTTCTCGTCAGGGATTACGAAGTCGTTGACGCCGATGGAGGAGCCGGACAGGGTCGCCTGACGGAAGCCCATGTACATCAGCTGGTCGGCGAAGATAACGGTGTCCTTCAGACCGCAGCGGCGGTAAGCCTCATTCAGCAGGTGCGAGATCGACTTCTTCTTCATCGACTGGTTGACCAGCGCGAACGGCAGACCGGCCGGTACGATGGCGAACAGCATCGCACGACCTGCAGTGGTCTCTTTAATCTCGGTACGGGTCACCGAGCTGCCGTCGATATCGTTGATGGTCTCGGTGATCCGTACCTTGATACGCGCCTGCAGGGACACCTGACCGGCACCGTTGGCACGCTGGACCTCAGCGATATCGGCGAACACCATGCCTTCGCCCTTGGCGTTCACGCGTTCACGGGTCATGTAGTACAGACCCAGTACCACGTCCTGCGACGGTACGATGATCGGTTCACCGTTGGCCGGCGACAGGATGTTGTTGGTCGACATCATCAGCGCGCGGGCTTCGAGCTGCGCCTCGATCGTCAGCGGTACGTGTACCGCCATCTGGTCGCCGTCGAAGTCGGCGTTATAGGCCGCACAGACCAGCGGGTGCAGCTGGATCGCCTTACCTTCGATCAGTACCGGCTCGAACGCCTGGATACCCAGACGGTGCAGGGTCGGCGCACGGTTCAGCAGCACCGGATGTTCGCGGATCACTTCATCCAGGATATCCCAGACCAGCGGCTCTTCGCGCTCGACCATCTTCTTGGCAGCTTTGATGGTGGTGGCGTGACCACGCAGCTCCAGCTTGGAGAAGATGAACGGCTTGAACAGTTCCAGCGCCATCTTCTTCGGCAGACCACACTGATGCAGGCGCAGGTACGGACCGACCACGATCACCGAACGGCCGGAGTAGTCGACTCGCTTACCCAGCAGGTTCTGACGGAAACGACCCTGCTTACCCTTGATCATGTCGGCCAGCGACTTCAGCGGGCGCTTGTTGGAACCGGTGATGGCACGACCGCGACGGCCGTTATCCAACAACGCATCGACGGACTCCTGCAGCATGCGCTTCTCGTTGCGCACGATGATGTCCGGTGCGTTCAGGTCCAGCAGTCGCTTCAGACGGTTGTTACGGTTGATCACCCGACGGTACAGATCGTTCAGGTCGGAAGTCGCGAAGCGACCACCGTCCAGCGGTACCAGCGGACGCAGATCCGGCGGCAGTACCGGCAGCACCTTCAGGATCATCCACTCCGGGTTGTTGCCGGATTTCTGGAACGCCTCGACCAGCTTCAGACGCTTGGACATCTTCTTCAGCTTGGTTTCGGAGTTGGTCTGCGGCATCTCTTCGCGCAGAGTCCGGATCTCCTCTTCCAGGTCGATGGAGGTCAGCAGCTCCTGTACCGCTTCGGCACCCATGCGGGCGTCGAACTCGTCACCGAACTCTTCCAGCGCTTCGAAGTACTGCTCGTCGTTCAGCATCTGGCCGCGTTCCAGGGTCGTCATACCCGGATCGATCACCACGAAGGATTCGAAGTACAGCACCCGCTCAATGTCGCGCAGCGTCATATCCAGCATCAAACCGATACGGGACGGCAGCGACTTCAGGAACCAGATGTGGGCAACCGGGCTGGCCAGTTCGATGTGACCCATGCGCTCACGACGCACTTTGGCCAGAGTGACCTCGACGCCACACTTCTCACAGATGACGCCACGGTGCTTCATACGCTTGTACTTGCCGCACAAGCACTCGTAGTCCTTCACCGGGCCGAAGATTTTGGCACAGAACAGGCCTTCGCGTTCCGGCTTGAAGGTACGGTAGTTGATGGTTTCCGGCTTTTTAACCTCACCATAGGACCAGGAGCGGATCATCTCCGGTGATGCCAGACCGATTCGAATGGAATCGAATTCGTCGGTCTGCCCCTGGGACTTCAACAGATTCAGCAGATCTTTCATTGTCGATAGCTCCTCGCGGAGTTCAGGGCCGACGCTGGGCGCCGGCCGTAAATGCCACTAATGCCTTGTTATTCGCCGTCCAGTTCAATATCGATACCCAGTGAACGGATCTCTTTCACCAGTACGTTGAACGACTCAGGCATACCCGGTTCCATGCGGTGGTCGCCGTCCACGATGTTCTTATACATCTTGGTACGGCCAGTCACGTCATCGGACTTAACGGTGAGCATCTCTTGCAGAGTATAGGATGCGCCGTAGGCTTCCAGCGCCCAGACCTCCATCTCACCGAAGCGCTGACCACCGAACTGCGCCTTACCACCCAGCGGCTGCTGGGTAACCAGGCTGTACGAACCGGTAGAACGGGCATGCATTTTGTCGTCTACCAGGTGGTTCAGTTTCAGCATGTACATGTAACCGACAGTTACCTGGCGATCGAATTTCTCGCCGGTGCGGCCGTCAAAGAGCGTGGACTGACCGCTGTCATTAAGACCAGCCAGACGCAGCAGTTCCTTGATCTCAGCCTCTTTGGCGCCATCGAAGGCCGGTGTCGCGATCGGCACACCGCCGCGCAGGTTGCCAGCCAGCTCAAGCAGCTCGTCGTCGCTCAGGCCGTCCAGATCTTCCTGGCGACCGGCTTTTTGCCCGCCCAGTTCGCTGTTGTAGATCTTGCCGAGGAACTCGCGCACCTCTTTGACGGTTTCCTGACGCTGGCGCTCGATCTGCAGCATCTCGTCGATCTTGCGGCCCAGCCCACTACACGCCATCCCCAGGTGGGTCTCAAGGATCTGACCGACGTTCATACGGGACGGTACACCCAGCGGGTTCAGCACCACGTCGACCGGCTCGCCGTTCTCATCGTACGGCATATCCTCGACCGGCATGATCACCGAGATAACACCCTTGTTACCGTGACGGCCCGCCATCTTGTCACCCGGCTGGATGCGACGTTTGGTGGCAACGTAGACCTTGACGATCTTCAGCACGCCCGGTGCCAGGTCGTCGCCGGTCTGCAGCTTGCGCTTCTTATCTTCGAACTTCTTGTCCAGCTCGACCTTGCGCTCTTCCAGCTGTGCCTTGGCCAGCTCCAGCTGCTCGGCAACCGCCTCGTCAGCAACGCGGATCTTGAACCAGTCGTCCTTCTTCAGGCCGGCCAGGAAGGCTTCGGTGATCTCGTCGCCTTTCTTCAGACCGGCACCGCCTTCAGCGTTCAAGCCGACCAACGCCTTGGCCAGACGCTCGTAGGTGTCCAGCTCGACGATACGCAGCTCTTCGTTCAGGTCCTTACGGATCTTAGCCAGCTCGGCGTTCTCGATATCGATCGCCCGCTGGTCCTTCTGGACGCCATCACGGGTAAAGATCTGTACGTCGATAACCTTACCGATAGTACCGGTCTTAACGCGCAGCGAGGTGTCCTTAACATCGGACGCTTTCTCACCGAAGATCGCCCGCAGCAGCTTCTCTTCCGGCGTCAGCTGGGTTTCGCCTTTCGGCGTTACCTTGCCGACCAGGATGTCGCCCGGGCCCACTTCGGCACCGATGTGCACGATACCGGCCTCATCCAGCTTGGCCAGCGCAGACTCACCGACGTTCGGGATATCGGCAGTAATCTCTTCCGGCCCAAGCTTGGTGTCACGCGCCACACAGGTCAGTTCCTGAATGTGGATCGTGGTGAAACGGTCTTCCTGCACCACCCGTTCAGAGATCAGGATGGAGTCCTCGAAGTTGTAACCGTTCCACGGCATGAACGCGATGCGCATGTTCTGGCCCAACGCCAGCTCACCCATGTCGACGGACGGACCGTCTGCCATGATGTCACCGCGGGTCACCACATCTCCCGGGTTGACGATCGAGCGCTGGTTGATGCAGGTGTTCTGGTTGGAACGCACGTATTTGGTCAGGTTGTAGATATCCACACCCGCCTCGCCGGCAACCAGCTCGTCGTCGTTGACGCGCACCACGATACGCGCCGCATCGACGGACTCGATCACACCACCGCGATTGGCCACCACGCAGACGCCGGAGTCACGCGCCACGTTGCGCTCCATACCGGTACCAACCAGCGGTTTGTCGGCACGCAGGGTCGGCACTGCCTGACGCTGCATGTTGGAACCCATCAATGCACGGTTGGCGTCATCGTGTTCCAGGAACGGGATCAGCGACGCTGCCACGGAAACCACCTGGCGTGGAGACACGTCCATGTACTGGACCTTCTCCGGCGGCATCACGGTGAATTCGTTCAGGTGACGCACGTTGACCAGTTCGTCGGTCAGACGCAGCTCGGCATCCATGGTGGCGGACGCCTGCGCGATCACGTATTTGTTCTCTTCGATCGCCGACAGGTATTCGATCTCGTCGGTCACCTGGCAGTCGACAACCTTACGGTACGGCGTTTCCAGGAAGCCGAAGTCATTGGTACGCGCGAACACCGCCAGCGAGTTGATCAGACCGATGTTCGGACCTTCAGGGGTCTCGATCGGGCAGACACGACCATAGTGGGTCGGGTGTACGTCTCGCACCTCGAAGCCGGCACGCTCACGGGTCAGACCGCCCGGGCCCAGCGCGGAGACACGGCGCTTGTGGGTGATCTCGGACAGCGGGTTGTTCTGGTCCATGAACTGGGACAGCTGGCTGGAACCGAAGAACTCCTTGATGGCGGCCGCGACCGGCTTGGCGTTGATCAGGTCCTGCGGCATCAGGTTGTCGGATTCCGCCATGCTCAGACGCTCGCGCACCGCGCGCTCGACACGTACCAGGCCGACACGGAACTGGTTCTCGGCCATCTCGCCGACGGAACGGATACGACGGTTACCCAGGTGGTCGATATCGTCGACGGTGCCTTTACCGTTACGGATGTCGATCAGGGTCTTCATGACATCCAGGATGTCATCTTTATCCAGCACGCCGGAACCGGTCTCGTCGGCACGGCCCAGGCGACGGTTGAACTTCATGCGACCAACCGCGGACAGGTCGTAACGCTCGTCGGAGAAGAACAGGTTCTCGAACAGCGCTTCGGCGGACTCCTTGGTCGGCGGCTCGCCCGGACGCATCATGCGGTAGATCTCGACCAGCGCTTCCAGCTGGTTGCTGGTCGGGTCGATGCGCAGGGTGTCGGAGATGAACGGACCGCAATCCAGATCGTTGGTGTACAACGTCTCGATCTGGTTGATACCGGCAGTCTGCAGCCGCTCAACCAGATCTTCGGTGATCTCGGTGTTACAGTTGCACAGCAGTTCACCGGTAGTCGGATCGATGATGTCCTTGGCGATCGGCTTGCCGCAGATGTACTCCATCGGCACATCCAGCTCGGTCATGCCGGCTTTTGCCATCTGACGGATGTGGCGCGGTGTGATACGACGGCCCGCTTCCACGATAACATTGCCTTCCGGATCCTTGATCTCGAACGACATGGTCTCGCCGCGCAGGCGATCCGGCACCAATTCCATGCGGATGTTGTCGCCATCCAGCGTCCAATTGGTGTTGTCGAAGAAAGTCTCGAGGATCTCTTCTGCCGCATAGCCCAGGGCACGCAGCAGAATGGTCGCCGGCAGCTTGCGGCGACGGTCGATACGAACGAACAGGCTGTCCTTCGGATCGAATTCAAAATCAAGCCAGGAACCACGGTACGGGATCACCCGGGCGGAATACAGCAGCTTGCCGGACGAGTGGGTCTTACCCTTGTCGTGGTCGAAGAATACACCCGGAGAACGGTGCAGCTGAGACACGATAACACGCTCGGTACCGTTCACCACGAAGGTACCGTTTTCGGTCATCAGCGGCATTTCGCCCATGTAGACTTCCTGCTCCTTGATGTCCTTGACCGCCTTATTGCTCGATTCGCGGTCATAGATCACCAGGCGCACTTTCACACGCAGCGGCGCTGCATAGGTTACGCCGCGCAGCTGACATTCCTTGACGTCAAATACGGGTTCACCGAGGCGATAGCCAACGTATTCCAGCGATGCATTGCCAGAATACGAAACAATCGGGAAAACAGAGTTAAAAGCGGCGTGGAGGCCTTCGTCCTTGCGCCCAGCATCGCTGTTACCTGTCTGCAGAAATCTGCGATAAGAATCCAGCTGAATCGCCAGCAGATAAGGTACATCCATCACTTCCGGCAGTTTGCCGAAATCTTTACGGATGCGTTTCTTTTCAGTATATGAATAAGCCATCAGTGTTCCCCAGCATGCGCACCTAGATTGTGAAGCTGTCCAGAAGGGGGACTTCCGGGAGTACAGACCGTCATTTATTTACTATCTATAAATAACGGAAAAAGGCCGGTGGCAATTTGCCACCAGCCATTAGAGCTAGAACAGCGCTAGTCTGTTCTGTAATGCATCAACGCGATTACTTGAGCTCAACAGTTGCGCCAGCTTCTTCCAGAGCTTTCTTCAGCTCTTCAGCTTCTTCCTTGCTTGCGCCTTCTTTAACAGTCGCCGGAGCGCCGTCTACCATTGCCTTGGCTTCTTTCAGGCCCAGGCCGGTAGCGCCACGTACTGCTTTGATGACGTTTACTTTCTTGTCGCCAGCAGCGGTCAGAACAACGTCGAACTCGGTCTGTTCTTCAGCAGCAGCAGCTTCGCCGCCAGCTGCACCAGCTACAACCGCAGCAGCAGCAGTAACGCCAAACTTCTCTTCCATTGCTTCGATCAGAGCAACGACGTCCTTAACGGACATTTCAGCAATTGCGTTGAGGATATCTTCGTGAGTCAGAGACATGATTTAATTCCTGAATAAAAACTTGAGCTTACGCTCATTAAAGCTTCAACAAAGCGTTGCGCTGAATTACGCAGCCGCCTCTTCTTTCTGGTCGCGAATAGCCGCAATAGTACGGCACAGCTTGCCAGCTGCTGCTTCTTTCATGACGCTCATCAGCTTAGCGATAGCTTCGTCGTATGTCGGCAGGCTTGCCAGCATCGCGATATCTACCACTTCGCCTTCGAAGGCTGCAGCTTTCAGCTCGAACTTATCGTTACCTTTCGCGAAGTCTTTCAGGATGCGAGCGCCAGCGCCCGGGTGTTCCTGGGAGAATGCGATGATAGTCGGGCCGACGAATGCGTCGTTCAGGCACTCAAAATCAGTACCCTGAATCGCACGACGCGCCAGTGTGTTGCGCACAACTTTCAGCCACACACCGTTTTCACGCGCCTGCTTACGCAGTGCAGTCATATCGCCAACGGCTACGCCACGGGAATCCGCGACAACCGCCGACAAGGCGTCTTTAGCAGCGTCCTGGACTTCAGCGACGATCGCTTTTTTGTCTTCGAGTCCTAATGCCACGTTATACTCCTGGAGTTAGTCTTTCGACTGATTACCAACCGCTCCGCAGTACGGAGCTTGAGCACGGTGGTTCGATTCATTAATGAATCTCACCGTCTGCGCAGGCTGGTCTTGCCCATTAAGATGCGTCACCACCGAGGTGATAACGCATCACCTGCGGTCTTTGACGGCCTTCGTCTCTGTCTAACAGGTCACGAAGACCCTCAAAAAACCTTTATGTCGATCAGAAGTCCAGAGACGCCTGATCAACAGCCAGCCCCGGCCCCATAGTGGAGGACAGAGTGACTTTCTTCACATACACGCCTTTCGCAGAAGCCGGCTTCAGCTTCTTCAGGTCGGCCAGCAGCGCTTCGATGTTCTGCTTGATAGCAGCCGCATCAAAGTCAACCTTACCAACACCAGCGTGGATGATGCCGTTCTTGTCAGTACGGAAACGTACCTGACCGGCTTTAGCATTCTTGACTGCGGTTTCAACATCCGCAGTTACAGTGCCAACCTTCGGGTTCGGCATCAGGCCACGCGGACCCAGCACCTGACCCAGCTGACCGACAACGCGCATCGCATCCGGAGTTGCGATAACCACGCCGAAGTCCAGGTCGCCACCTTTGATCTGCTCAGCCAGATCTTCGAAACCTACCACGTCAGCACCCGCCGCTTTCGCTTTCTCGGCATTTTCGCCCTGAGCGAACACAGCGACGCGAACGTCGTTACCAGTACCGTTCGGCAGCACAGTGGAACCACGCACAACCTGATCGGATTTACGCGGGTCGACACCCAGGTTCACTGCAACTTCAACAGTCTCTTTGAACTTGACTGCAGACAGGTCGGACAGCAGGGAAACCGCCGCTTCAACCGGGTAGAGCTTGCCAGCTTCAACTTTCTCGTTGATCGCCTTCTGGCGCTTAGTCAGCTTAGCCATTACTCTTCGCCCTCCACTACCAGACCCATGCTACGAGCGGAGCCCGCGATGGTGCGAACCGCAGCATCCATATCCGCAGCGGTCAGGTCAGCCATTTTAGTTGTCGCAATCTCTTCCAGCTGAGCACGGGTAACAGTACCCACCTTCTCAGTGTTCGGACGGCTGGAGCCGCTCTTCAGACCCGCCGCCTTCTTCAGCAGAACAGCTGCCGGCGGAGTCTTGGTGACGAAGGTAAAGCTGCGGTCGCTGTATACAGTGATCACAACCGGGATCGGCATGCCGTTTTCCATGGACTGTGTAGCCGCGTTGAACGCCTTACAGAACTCCATGATGTTTACGCCGTGCTGACCCAGCGCCGGACCTACCGGCGGAGACGGGTTCGCCTGACCAGCGGCAACCTGCAGCTTGATATAAGCTTCGATTTTCTTAGCCATTGATTACTCCTATGGGTAATAACGCCTTGCGGCTCCCCGTTACACACAACAAAACCCCAGCTCCAAAAAGGAGCTGAGGCAGTGAATCCGATTCAACTCAGGCTTTTTCGACCTGAGTAAACTCCAGCTCAACCGGCGTCGAACGACCGAAGATCAACACCGCAACCTGCAGGCGGTTCTTCTCGTAGTTGACCTCTTCGACCACACCATTGAAATCGGCGAATGGGCCATCGATAACACGCACCATCTCGCCCGGCTCGAAGACAGTCTTCGGACGCGGCTTATCCACACCACTTTCGACGCGCTGCAGAATCTCATTAGCCTCTTTCTCGGTGATCGGCGCCGGCTTGCCAGCAGTACCACCAATGAAGCCCAGCACGTTGTTAGTGCTGTTGACGAGATGCCAGGTCTCGTCGTTCATTTCCATATTGACCAGCACATAGCCCGGATAAAACTTACGCTCGGACTTGCGCTTTTTGCCATCCCTGATTTCAACAACCTCTTCGGTCGGCACCAGGATATCCCCGAACAGGTCTTCCATACCCGCCCGCTTGACACCCTCTTCAAGCAAATTCTTTACGCGCTTCTCGTAACCGGAATACGCATGTACCACATACCACTGCTTAGCCATGCCCTTCACTCCTTAACCGATTACACCGGAAACCAGCCAGCTCAATAGCGAGTCCAGCCCCCAAAGCAGCAAACCGATCACCAACACCGCCACCACAACGATCGCCGTTGTCTGCAGTGTTTCCTGGCGAGTCGGCCAGACCACCTTGCGAATCTCCGCCTTCGACTCTTTAAACAGAGCGAAGAACGACTTCCCCTTTTCCGTTTGCAGCGCCAGAAAGCCCGCCACCAGCGCCAACACCAGCAACGCCACCACGCGATAAAACAGGGACTGCTCCGCATAGATGGAGTTACCGACCACACCGGCCGCGACCAACAAAACAACAATAGCCCACTTCAGGGCATCGAATCTGGAACCTTCGGAAGTCACTTTAGAATTCACGCCCGGAGCCTCGATTATATGAAAGCATGCGCTTTTTCGTGACACCAATCTCGAGAGAGATTGGCAGGCCAGGAGGGAATCGAACCCCCAACCTGCGGTTTTGGAGACCGCTGCTCTGCCAATTGAGCTACTGGCCTACTGCGTAATAGGGAGGCACATTATATGCACCTCCCCGATGCTTGGCAACACCTAACTATCAAATTTATTTGATAATTTTGGATACCACGCCGGCACCTACGGTACGACCACCTTCACGGATGGCGAAGCGCAGACCTTCTTCCATCGCGATCGGGTTGATCAGGGTAACAGACATCTGAATGTTGTCACCCGGCATTACCATCTCAACACCTTCCGGCAACTCACAGGCGCCAGTGATGTCAGTGGTACGGAAGTAGAACTGCGGGCGGTAGCCTTTGAAGAACGGAGTGTGACGACCACCTTCTTCCTTGGACAGCACGTAGACTTCGCCTTCGAACTCGGTGTGCGGAGTGATGGTACCCGGCTTCGCCAGGACCTGACCACGCTCAACTTCGTCACGCTTGGTACCACGCAGCAGCGCACCGATGTTCTCGCCTGCACGACCTTCGTCCAGCAGCTTGCGGAACATTTCGACACCAGTACAGGTAGTCTTGGTGGTTTCCTTGATACCAACGATCTCGATCTCGTCGCCCACGTTGACGATACCGCGCTCTACACGACCGGTTACTACAGTACCACGGCCGGAGATGGAGAATACGTCCTCGATCGGCATCAGGAACGGCTGATCGATCGCACGCTCCGGTTCCGGGATGTAAGTATCCAGCGCTTCTACCAGCTTCTTAACAGCGGTAGTGCCCAGTTCGTTGTCGTCTTCGCCGTTCAGCGCCATCAGCGCGGAACCGGCGATAACCGGAGTGTCGTCGCCCGGGAAGTCGTAAGTGTCCAGCAGCTCACGGATCTCCATTTCGACCAGCTCCAGCATCTCTGCGTACTCGTCGGAATCAACGCCGCCACAGTCTTCTGCCAGCAGGTCAGCCTTGTTCAGGAATACCACGATGTACGGTACGCCTACCTGACGGGACAGCAGGATGTGCTCACGAGTCTGCGGCATCGGGCCGTCAGTCGCGCCACATACCAGGATCGCGCCGTCCATCTGCGCAGCACCGGTGATCATGTTCTTCACGTAGTCGGCGTGCCCCGGGCAGTCGACGTGCGCGTAGTGACGGATGTTGGAGTCGTACTCAACGTGGGAAGTCGCGATGGTGATACCACGCTCACGCTCTTCCGGTGCGTTGTCGATCTGGTCGAATGCACGCATTTCACCGCCGAATACTTCCGCGCACACGCGAGTCAGGGCAGCAGTCAGGGTTGTTTTACCGTGGTCAACGTGGCCGATAGTACCAACGTTAACGTGCGGCTTGGAGCGTTCAAATTGTTCTTTTGCCATCAGAATTATTCCAGATTAGCCAACATTAACCAAACGGCGGCAAACGCCAGATAGAACAAAGGGTAGATATATTGCTATATCTACCCTCTGCGAAAATGGAGCTCATGGGCGGATTTGAACCGCCGACCTCACCCTTACCAAGGGTGTGCTCTACCCCTGAGCTACATGAGCATAACAACTAGTGGAGCGGGTAGCGGGAATCGAACCCGCCTCTTCAGCTTGGAAGGCTGAGGTAATAGCCACTATACCATACCCGCCGAAGCTCCTAGCTGAGTGGTGGTGAGGGGTGGATTCGAACCACCGAAGCTCGCGCGTCAGATTTACAGTCTGATCCCTTTGGCCACTCGGGAACCTCACCAGCCAATTTACTTCGAGCCGAAATGGTGCCGGCACCAAGAGTCGAACTCGGGACCTACTGATTACAAGTCAGTTGCTCTACCAACTGAGCTATACCGGCGTTCCGTCTCGAAGTGGGGCGTATATTAATGATCACCCCGGGGGAGTGCAACCCCCTTACACAACTTTTTTTCAATTTTTAGTTCTGGGTACGCTTTCCGCACTATCGCATTGATCTTGCTGGACATTTCTTGATCAAAAGGACCGTCTATCTGGACCAGATAGGTCCAATCCAGCTGCTGAACCGGGCTGATCGCGGGCTGCAGATCCGGCGCCAGCTTGGCCGCCAGGCCGGCAACGAAATCCGCAGCCTGCCGCTCCGAGGCGTAACGTGCCAGTACAAACTGCAAGCGCCCCTGCACCATTCGACTCTCCGGCACTACACCGGCGGCATCCAGCTGGCGCAGCAAGGCCACCCGGGCGGCATCGCCATCCGGCGCCGGCAAGCCGACCTGGTAGCCGACCACCCGTTCATCTGACTGCTGATTGATACGGGCGCGATACCCCCGCACGGAAAAGAACTCCACGATCCGCTCGGCAGTCAGGGTATTGTCGATCACACCGATCATAAAGCAGGGCAACTCCGGCCGTTCACCGTCGACCGCAGCCCCCTCCCCCACCACCGACCGCAGGGCCGCAGGCGGTTGTTCGCTGACCAGCGCCAGCGGCAAACCCTCCGCCGCCGATTCTCGACCGCGGTCGGGCACCACCGACTGCTGGGCGTACCAGAACAGCAGAATGGCATTGGCCAGCATCAGAAACAGGAACAACCAGCGCATCCACTAGCCCTCCAGCGCCCACACCAGGCCGTCCATCACCAGCTCCGGTCGATAGCAACCACAGCCGGCCAAGCGATGAAACAGTTCACCGTCGCCGCCGGTTATATAAAGTGGCACCGGTTGCGGTCGCGATTCGAGATCCGCCAGAATCTTTTCCTGCAGCGCCTGAAACATCAGGTTGATGCCATGCTCCACAGCTGCCGACGTGTGGGTGCCCGGTCTGGTATCGAACTGCTCCAGCGACTGATCCACCAGAATACGGGCGGTGTTCGACAGCAGGCTTTCCTTTAGTAGCCGTAGGCCGGGCATGATATAGCCCCCCTGGTGAACACCATCCGCGGCCACATAGTCAACGGTGATCGCGCTGCCGCAATCGACCACGCAGCAGGCCCCGCCGGCATCATTGAACGCGGCCAGCATCGCCAGCCAGCGGTCCACCCCCATACGCGCCGGGTCCTGATAGCTGTTGCGTACGCCGCCGGCCGCTGCAGCGGTACGGGCGAATTGCGGCACCAGCTGCCAACGCTGCCGACAATACCGCTCCAGCAGCGCATCCACCTCGGCACCGGCCACCGAACCGATCCGCACCCGGCAGACCCGATCCGGCCATTGCTCCGGCATCCCCTGCGCCAACTGGCCACTGTAGCAGCGGCCCCGCTCGACGACGTGGTCCGCCGCCAGCAACCGCCACTTCAGAAAGGTGTTACCGACATCGATCTCCAGAATCATGCTTGCCTCAGCGAAATCTCACCGCCATGGAACAGTTGTTCGCCATCCGCCATCCGCAGCCGCAACGCACCGGATTCATCGACCCCCAGGCAGACACCCTCCACTTCGCGCGGCCCCAGCAGCAGTTTGACCGGTGCATCCTGATAGGCATTAACCGCCTGCCAGGCATCCCGGAACGGGGCGAAGCCCTCCACCGCGAAACGCTCCAGTTTCGGCACCAGCGAGTTGAGCACCGCCGCCAGCAGCTGGTTGCGGGAAACCGGACCGCCATTCAGCCCGGCCAGATCGATCCAGGGCTGGTCGATCGCCTCAGCGGCCGCCAGCGGCATCTGCACGTTGATACCGACGCCGATCACCACCTGGCAATCCCCCTGCGGATCACCACTCATCTCCAGCAGGATACCGGCCAGCTTGCGTTGCCGGCAGAGCAGATCGTTGGGCCACTTCAACAGCAACGGCTCCGGCAACTGCGGCTGCAATGACTCGACCAGCGCCAGCCCGACCAGCAGGCTGAGCCCCTCCAGTGCCTGGGCACCGGTCTGGAAACGCCACACCAGCGAAAAGTAGAGATTGGCGCCGAACGGGCTGGCCCATTGGCGACCACGGCGACCGCGACCGGCGGTCTGCCGCTCGGCCAGGAACAACACCCCATGACTGTCGCCCTGCTGACTTGCCTGCAGCGCCGCCTGATTGGTGGAGGCCAGGGTCATCTCCAGTTCGATCCGTTGCAGTCTAGCCGCCACCGCAGCATCCAACGCCTGACCGATCCGCTCGCTATCGAGCAGCTCGATACCACCTGGCAGCCGATAACCGCGCCCCTTGACGCTGTAGATCTCAAGCCCCAGCGCTTCCAGTTTGCGGATCTGCTTCCAGATCGCACTGCGACTGACCCCCAGCAGTTCCCCCAACTCCTGGCCGGAATGGAACTTGCCGTCCGCCAGGATCTCAAGAAGTGCCTGTTCGCCCATCACACCCGGTCCAGCACGATAAAACTGTAGTCGTAAGGATTGCCGTCATCGGCCGCAAAGTCCTGCCGAGCGATCTCGCGCCAGTCGGCCGTGTCGAGCGCCGGGAACCAGGCATCGCCGTTCACCTCGGCATGCACCTGGGTCAGGTAGAGACGCCCGGTCTGCGGCAGCGCCTGGCGGTAGATCTCCGCGCCGCCGATCACCATCGCTTCGTCATGCCCTTCGATCAGGCAGATGCTTTCGGCCAGTTCGGCCGCCTCTGCCAGACTGTGCACCACCCGGATACCCGGGTGCTGATACCCCTGATCGCGGGTGATCACGATATTGGTGCGTCCCGGCAGCGACCGCTTGATCGACTCGAAGGTCTTGCGCCCCATGATGATCGGCTTGCCCATGGTGACCTGCTTGAAGTACTTCAAGTCCTCCGGCAGATGCCAGGGCAGCTTGTTGTCGATGCCGATCACCCGGTTCTGCGCCTGGGCGACGATAATAGCCAGCTTCATGCTCGGCCCTCCTTTATACCGATACCGCAGCGCGGATCGGCGGATAGGGATCGTAGTCGAGGATCTCGAAATCCTCGAACCGGTAGTCGAACAGGCTCTCCGGCTTACGCTTGATCTGCAGCTTCGGCAGCGCCCGCGGCGTACGACCGAGCTGCTCGTCGACGATCGCCGGATCGTTCAGGTGATCCATATAGAGATGCACATCGCCAAAGGTGTGCACGAACTCCCCCACCTGCAGATCGCACTGCTGGGCGATCATATGGGTCAGCAGCGCATAGGAGGCGATATTGAACGGCACCCCCAGCACGTAGTCGGCACTGCGCTGGTAGAGCTGACAACTCAGCTTGTTGTCGGCCACATAAAACTGGAACAGGGTATGACAGGGCGGTAACGCCGCCTTGCCGTTACGCACGTTGTCCTGCGGGCTCAGTGACTCGTCCGGCAGGTCGGCCGGGTTCCAGCCGCTGACGATCAGCCGGCGCGAATTGGGGTTGCGACGGATCTGCGCCATCAATTCGGCGATCTGGTCCACCGTCGAACCGTCCGGGCAGGCCCAGGAGCGCCACTGCTTGCCGTAAATCGGCCCCAGCTCGCCATCCTCCAGCGCCCACTCGTCCCAGATCCGGACACCGCGCTCCTTGAGCCAGTCGTTGTTGGTATTGCCATCCAGGAACCAGAGCAGTTCGTAGATGATCGACTTCAGGTGCACTTTCTTGGTAGTCAGCAGCGGGAAGCCCTCTGCCAGATCGAACCGCAGCTGGCGGCCGAACACCGAGCGGGTCCCGGTACCGGTTCGATCACCTTTATCGGTACCGTTTTCTTTAATATCCCGCATCAGCTCAAGGTACTGTTGCATTACTCTCTCCAGCGGCCGCAGCCGCATCTCTTCAAGCCACCCGGCGCGCGTCGCGGCGATAAGCCCACCACAACATCAAACCACCGAGCAGCACCATCGGCAGCGACAACAGCTGCCCTTTCGTTAACCAGCCAAAGGCAATAAAACCAATATGGGCGTCCGGCTCGCGCACCAGCTCCACCAACGAGCGGAACAAGCCATATAGCAGCAGGAACAGGCCGGAAACCGCCGCCCGCGGCCGCGGCTTGCTCGAATACCACCACAGCAACGCGAACATCAGCACACCTTCCAGCGCAAATTCGTACAGCTGCGAGGGGTGGCGCGGCAGTGCATCAGGCGCGCGCGGGAAGATCACCCCCCAGGGCAGGTCGGTTGACCGACCCCAGAGTTCGCCGCCGATAAAGTTGCCCAACCGTCCGGCGCCCAGCCCGATCGGCACCAGCGGCGCGGCGAAATCACCCATCTCCAGGAAGCTCTTGTTGTATTTGCGGCCGAACAGCAGCAACACCAGCAACACCCCCAGCAGACCGCCGTGGAAGGACATCCCCCCCTCCCAGACCGCGAACAGCCAGAGCGGATCCTCCAGAAACTGGTCAAAGTTGTAGAACAGCACGTAACCGAAACGCCCGCCCAACACCGCACCCAACGCGCCCCAGAACACCAGGTCGGAGATCATATCGGCGGTCCAGCCTGAGCCCGGCTGCGCGGCACGCCTGTTGCCCAGCCACCAGGCGGCCGCGAAGCCAATCAGGTACATCAGGCCATACCAATGCACCTGCAACGGGCCCAACGAAATCGCTATCGGGTCGATATCATGAATCCACACGCCGTTTTCTCACATCAGATTGGTTATCAGGAAGCGGCAACCGACCAGCAGCAGGAACACCGCGAAAATCCGCTTCAGGGTCGGCCCCGGCAGCGAGTGGGCCAGCCGGGCGCCGAACTTGGCGCAGAACGAACTGCTCAGCACGATACCGAAGAAGGCCGGCAGGTAGACATAGCCCAGACTCCAATCGGCAACCAGCGGATCGCCCCAGCCACGCCAGACATTGGTCAGCGCACCGACCAGCGCGATCGGCAGGCCGCAGGCCGCCGAGGTCGCCACCGCCTGCTGCATCGACACCCGCCGCCAGCTCAGATAGGGCACCGTCAGGGTGCCGCCGCCGATACCGAAAATCGCCGACAGACCACCGATCAGACCACCCGCGCCGACCAGCCCCGCTGCCGACGCAACCCGCTCGCCGGCCTTCGGCGTCAGGCTAAAGGCCATCTGGGCCGCCACGCAAAGCACAAACAGCCCGAACAACACCTGCAACCAGTGACCCGGCAGCATCACCGCCAGCTGCACACCGACGAAGGCGCCCAGCACGATACCGGCGGTCAATGGCCTGAACAGTTGCCAGCGCACGGCTCCAGTCCGGTTATGGGCCCGTACCGAAGCCAGCGAGGTCACCACGATGGTCGCCAGCGAGGTCGCGACCGCGGCATGGGTCAGCACCTCCGGTGCCATCCCCTGCAACTCGAAACTGAACACCAGTACCGGCACGATCAGCAGGCCACCGCCGATACCGAACAGCCCGGCCACCACGCCAGCCACCGCGCCCAGCAACAGATACAACAACAGGGTGGTCAACATCCTTCTAGCGCTCCTTTTCCCGGGTTACCTGGTGTTCATCCTGTGGGCGCTAGTGTACCGAATAACCCGGCCGACAGGCCACTTGGCGCTTGCAGACAAGGCTGAATATGAGACACTGCAGCCATGTGCCTGATCGCTTTTTCCTACCGCCAGCATCCGGATTTCCCGCTGATACTGATTGCCAACCGGGACGAATTCTATGCTCGCCCCAGCCTTCCGCTCGGCTTCTGGTCGGAGCACGACCATATTCTCGGCGGTCGCGACCTGGAACAGGACGGCAGCTGGCTGGCGCTGAACCGCGACGGCAAGCTCGCGGCGGTCACCAACCACCGTGACGGCCGCAACCGGCCAACCGACAAGCGCTCGCGCGGCCATCTGATTCGCGACTACCTGGTTGGCGAACAGAGCGCCGCGGAATTTGCCCTGGCACTGCAGCGGCAGGGCCATCACTATGGCGGCTTCAACCTGTTATTGGGCGACTGCGACGACTTGTATTATCTGTCCAACCGGGGCGGCGGTTACCGGCGACTGAAGCCCGGCCTGTACGGCCTCAGCAACGCCCACCTGGACACCCCCTGGCCGAAACTGACGGCGCTGAAAAAGCGGCTGCACAACTACCTGGCAACGGATTCGGAACCCCATTGCGAGCAGCTGTTGCCACTGCTCTGGCACCCACAGCAGGCAAACGACAACCAGCTGCCCGATACCGGCATCAGTCACGAGTGGGAGAAACTGCTGTCATCCTGCTTTATCCAGTCGGAACACTACGGCACCCGCGCCAGCACGGCACTGATTCAGCATCGCGATGGCCGGGTGTGGATTGCGGAACAGAACTTCTCGGCGGACGGACAGCGGGAACGACTGAACTTTCAACTGGCGCCGCAAGCGGCGCTCAGTGTCGATTAAAGGTCTCGCCCGGCATCTGCGGGCGGGACAGCTGGGCCAGACCCAGCCGTTTCAGCTCATCCTGCAGCAGCTGACAGATCTTGTCGGCATCGTCCATCTGCTTGACCCGATCGTAGAGCGCCTGGGCCTGCTTGAGGCTGACCCCGCGGATAGCGGATTTGATGCGCGGCAGGTTGGTGGCATTCATCGACAGCACGTCGTAGCCCATCGCCATCAGCAGCAACGCCCCGGCCGGCTCGGCCGCCAGCTCGCCGCAGATCGACACCTGAACATTCTTCTCCTTGCGTGCTTCGCGGGCGATATAGTCCAGCGCCCGCAGTACCGCCGGATGGTAGGGCACGTACAGGTCGGCCACCCGCGGGTTGTTGCGGTCCACCGCCAGCAGGTACTGGGTCAGGTCGTTGGAACCGACCGAGATGAAATCCACCCGACGGGCAAAACGGCGCACCTGGTACACCGCGGCGGGCACCTCGACCATCACCCCCACCGGCGGCCGGTCGACCACATGGCCCTCATCGCGCAGTTCGACTACCGCGCGGTCGATCTGGTGCAACGCCTCCTCCACCTCGCGTACGCTGGTCACCATCGGCAGCATGATACGCAGGTTGTTGAGCCCTTCGGCCGCCCGCAGCATCGCCCTTACCTGCACCAGGAAAATCTCCGGATGATCCAGGGTAATCCGGATACCGCGCCAGCCAAGAAACGGGTTCTCCTCCTCGATCGGGAAATAGGGCAGCGCCTTGTCACCGCCGATATCGAGGGTACGCATGGTGACCGGCCGCGGGTGGAATGCCTCCAGCTGACGCCGGTAGGTCTGCATCTGTTCCTGCTCACTGGGGAAGAAGTCCCGGATCATGAACGGGATCTCGGTCCGGTACAGACCAATTCCCTCGGCGCCGCGCTCCAACGAACGTACCACGTCGGCCACCAGGCCGGTGTTGACCCACAGCGGCATCCGATACCCGTCGGTGGTGGTCGCCGGAAGATCTTTCAAGGTGGCCAGCTCGGCCGCCACCTCCTGCTCGCCGCGCAGGATCTCCTGGTAGGCATCACCCAACTCTTCGGACGGATTCAGATAGAACCGACCGGCATAACCGTCCAGAATCGCCTGGCAGCCATCGATCTTGGTGTAGGGCAGATCGACCACCCCCATCACCGTCGGAATCCCCATTGAACGGGCCAGGATGGCGGCATGGCTGTTACCGGAACCATGCACCGACACCAGCCCCATCAATTTGTCGGTCGGCACCTCACCCAACATGGCCGGCGACAGTTCGTCGGCCACCAGGATGGTATTCTCGTGGAATTGCAGCGAGGTCGGACTGGCTTCCTGCAGGTACGCCAGAATGCGCCGGCCCAGATCGCGAATATCGCTGGCACGCTCGCGCAGGTAGGGGTCCTCCATCGCCGAGAACTGGCGCACATGATCCAGGATCACATCACGCAACGCCGCCTGGGCCCAGACCCCCTGGCGAATTCGACTGCTGATCTCACCGGCCAGCGCGTTATCGTCCAGCATCCGCAGATAGACGTCGAACAGTGCCTGCTCTTCCGAGCGCAGGTGCTTCGACAGGCTGCGGCCGACCACCTTGATATCACGCTGCACGGCGCTCAGCGCCTGGTGAAACTTGTCCAGCTCCTCATCGATATCCTGGGCGTCCCGGTCCGGCACCGCATTCAGGTCGGCGGCGGGAGCGACCACCACCACCCGGCCGATCGCCACACCCGGCGCGCCGGAGACACCGATGAAGCGCCGATCGCGCTCCTCGCTGCCGGCCTGGGCGCCACGGATCACCGAACCGGTGGCCTCGGCATGGGCGATCACCCCGGCCAACTGCGCCGACAGGGTGACCAGGAACGCCTCTTCGCTCTCATCGAAGCGACGCACCTCCTTCTGCTGAACCACCAACACCCCGAGCACATCGCGGTGGTGGATGATCGGCACCCCCAGGAAGGCGTGAAAACGCTCCTCGCCGGTGGCTTTCAGGTAGATAAAGGAGGGGTGGGTGGAGGCGTCTTCCAGGTTGATCGGCTCGGCACGTTCACCGACCAGGCCGACGATCCCTTCCGACGGCGACAGACTGACGTTGCCGATCGCCTCCTTGTTGAGCCCTTTCGAGGCCATCAGCACATAGCGCTGCTGACTGGCGTCAAACAGGTATACCGAGCAGACCTGGGTACGCATCGCCCGCTGGATTCGTCGCACGATCAGATCCAGCACCGCCTGCAAGTCAGGCGCGGTACTGACTTCCTGAACGATTTTGCGCAATACATCCAGCATTGGCGAACGACCTCCTGATTAGTTACAGCTCAGACCTGAAAGTTTAGGCGACAACTCCCTCATCGCCTTACGATAAACTTCCCGCTTGAAGGAGACCACCTGGCCCAGCGGATACCAGTAACTGACCCAGCGCCAGTCGTCAAACTCCGGCGAGTCGGTCTGGTCGATCGCCACGGCACCGTCGTGGCTTAGCATCCGCAGCAGGAACCACTTCTGCTTCTGCCCCACGCACAGCGGCTGGGAGTTACGCCGGATCATACGCTTGGGGAGGCGGTAGCGGAGCCAGCCTCGGGTCACCGCGATAATCTCGACATCCGTCGGTGTCAGCCCGATCTCCTCTTTCAGTTCACGGAACATCGCCTGCTGCGGTGTTTCATTCGGGTGAATGCCACCCTGCGGGAACTGCCATGCATCCTGCCCGATGCGTCTTGCCCAGAGTACCTGACCCAGCGAGTTCGCAATAATGATACCGACATTCGGTCGGAACCCATCCGAATCGATCACGTCTACTTTTCCTAAATTCTTTTCGACCTATTGTTCCACACTTCTTTTCAGTTCAGCAAATGCCGTACCAGTTAACATAATCAACCGGCAGGTGCACCGCGCCGGGCGCTCAGCAGGCTGCGCAAAGCGAAGCTACCGGCTGTTTCGGCAGCGGCGAAAACAGGTCGCAGGAAAGCGCGTCAGTGGACGCACTGACGTAGACGGTTGGAGATCATCCGGTCGACTGAACACTGGCACAAAGCGTTCAGTTGCCGGCACTACCCCGCGCGCGACTCAGGCCACCGTTTTACTGGCCCGAAAGGCGTCGTTCAGGGCGCGCATCACATGGCTGCGGGTAACCAGACCGACCAGCCGTCCCTGCACCACCACCGGATAGACTTTCGGCTTCTGGTCTCGCATCTGCATCGCCAGGTCGACGATACTCTGATGCGGCGTCACCAACAGCGGCGGCGCATGCATGATATCGCGCACCAGGGTACGGATATCGCTATGGTAGCTGCCGTTCAGCAGCAGCGGCATGCAATCGTGTTCCGACAGGAACCCCACCACATGGTTGTCGTCATCCACCACCGGCAAACCGATAAAGCCGGAGCTGAGGATAATATCCACTGCCTCCGGCAGGCTCATCTCGGCATGCAGCGGCCGGTTGACCGGATACATCACTTCACCGACCTGGTACATCAGCAGGTCCTCCCCGTTGTTACCCTTAAAGTGTGGTCAACAACGGCCAGAAGCACTAGCAAAGGATTCGGAGCGCGGTGATGAGCAATCACGCTGCCGGTATAACACCGGCAGCGATCATCGAGAGCAGCCATAACGAGACTTTATCCCGACCCAATCGCAGGCCGGGTCATCGTCAGGGGCAGGGGTTGGGGAAGCGGTTATGGATCGCTTCGATCGCCGCCAGCAGCTCCGCACCGAGCCTCAGCTCGACCGACGCCAGGTTCGACTCCAGCTGCGCCAGCGAGGTGGCGCCGATAATGTTGCTGGCCAGGAACGGCCGGCTATTGACATACGCCAGCGCCATCTGGGCCGGATCCAGGCCATGCTCGCGTGCCAGCTGTACATAGGATTCGGTGGCTCGTACGCCCTGCTCGGTCAGGTAGCGCTGGTAGTGCGGAAACAGAGCTAGCCGGGAACCGGCGGGTAGAGCACCGTCCAGATATTTGCCGCTCAGGGTACCAAAACCCAGTGGCGAATAGGCCAGTAGATCGACCTGTTCGCGCTGCATGATCTCGGCCAGCGCGATCTCGCAGGTACGGTTCAGCAGGCTGTACGGATTCTGCAAAGACACCACCCGTGGCAGATCGAACTGTTCAGCATACTTCAGGAAGCTCATCAGCCCCCAGGGCGTCTCATTGGACAAACCGATATAGCGAATCTTGCCGGCGTCGACCTGCTCCTTCAGTACTTCCAGCGTCTGCTGGATCGGAGTACCGTCCTTTTCCGGCTGGTGCCGGTAGCCGAGCTGGCCGAAGAAATTGCTGGCCCGGTCCGGCCAGTGCAACTGGTACAGATCGATATAGTCGGTCTGCAGCCGCCGCAGGCTGCCATCCAACGCCTCGCTGATATTGCGCCGGTCGAAATGGATATCGGGCCGCAGGTAGCTGACCATCTCGCCGGGACCGCTGGCCTTGGTGGCGATCACCAGCCGGTCGCGGTTGCCGCGTGCGCGCAGCCAGTTGCCGATATATTGCTCGGTGCGGCCCTGCAGCTCGGCGCCAGTTGGCACCGGGTACATCTCGGCAGCATCGATAAAGTTGACCCCGGCGGCGATGGCGCAGTCCAGCTGCTGATGGGCTTGCGCCTCGCTATTCTGGTTGCCGAAGGTCATGGTGCCCAGGCAGATCAGACTGACATCCAGTGCGCTGCTGCCCAGCGTTCGCTTTTCCATCTCACGGACTCCTAGCAGATCCGGCGATTTATCCCGCCGGCAGGATACGAGCGAAATAGGCCTTCAGGTAATCGGTTTCCGGGATCGCCGGATGGATCGGGTGGTCCGCCCCCTGGTAGCCGACATGGAAGATCTGCGCGCTGCGGTCCAGCTCACGGCTGTTGGAGCGGATCATGTCCACCAGCCGGTCGCGCTGGTAATGCATCGAGCAGGAAGCCGACACCAGCACCCCGCCCTTCTTCAGCAACCGCATCGCCAGGTTGTTGATCCGGGCGTAGGCGCGCTCGCCATTGCGCAGATCCTTTTTCTTCTGGATGAAGGCCGGAGGATCGACCACCACCAGATCGAACCGCTCACGCTCGGCCACCAGCGCCTTGCAGGCCTCGAAGGCATCGCCGTGCAAGCCGGTGAAACGCGCTTCGGCGTTGTTGATACGGGCGTTCTCGCGCGCCACCTCCAGCGCGAAGTGGGAGGCATCGACGCAGACCACCTCCTCGGCACCGGCCGCCAGCGCCTGCACGCCCCAGCCCCCGACATAGCTGAACAGGTCCAGCACCCGCTTGCCCTGTACCAGCTGCTGCACCTTGGCGCGGCTTTCTCGGTGGTCGTAGAACCAGCCGGTTTTCTGACCGCGCTGCAACGGTGCCAGCAGCTCGGTGTTGTTCTCGCTCAGCGGGCACAACTCCGGCAGCTCACCCTGCACCACTTCGGTGTAGGTCTCCAGCCCCTCCATCGCCCGCATCTTGCCATCGTTGCGCAGCAGGATCGCCTTCGGATTGAACACCTTGTTCAGCGCCTCGACGATCTCGTCCAGCACCGCCTCCATACCGGCGGTGCTGACCTGTACCACGAAGATATCGTAGAAACGGTCGATCACCAGCCCCGGCAGACCGTCACTCTCACCGTAGACCAGCCGGTAGCAGGATTCGGGGTACAGCATCTCACGCAACGAATGCGCCACTTTCAGGCGGTGGACGATCAGCGAGCGGTTCAGCGGGGTCTGCACATCACGGCTGACCAAACGACCACAGATCAGGCTGTTGGGGTTCATATAGGCGATCCCCAGCGGCTTGCCGCGTTCGTTGACCACCACCACCTGCTCGCCAATCTCGAACTGCTTGAGCGGCGTGGCTTGGGTGTCGACTTCGTTACTGTAGATCCACAGGTGGCCGCCGCGCAGGCGTTTGTCGGCGTTGGCTTTGAGGCGCAATGTTTGCAAAGACATGGGACTGTAGCTTTACCAGGCGTTAGCAGGCGGTTGAACGGCACGGCGAATGCCCGTGCTTTTCAGCAACCTGTCAGAAACGGAATGTCCCGGCCGGGGCCGGGACAGGATGTAGCACTCGACGGCTGAAACGGCCGCAATCAGGCTTCGGATTCGCAGAGTTCGGCGTAGCCGTCGGCACCGAGCAGATCGTCCAGCTCGGCAACGTCGCTCAGCTTCAGCTTGAAGAACCAGCCATCGTTATAGGGATCGCTGTTGACGGTTTCCGGAGATTCTTCCAGCAGTTCGTTGACTGCCAGCACGGTACCGCTCAGCGGTGCGTAGATATCGGAGGCCGCTTTGACCGACTCCACCACCCCGGCGTCGTCGCCGGCACCCAGCTCGGCGCCTACTTCCGGCAGCTCGATGAACACCACATCGCCCAGCAGCTCCTGCGCGTGGTCGGTGATACCCACGGTAACCACCCCCTCGCCCTCTTCGCGAATCCACTCGTGGCTGGCTACATATTTCAAATCAGACGGAATATCGCTCATAGTTCCTTCCCACACCCTGTTCTTGTTCAAGAGAGCGGCCGCTCTCCGTTACTGACCATGTTCGGCTGGCCGATCATTGGTGCATCACCAGTATAGCCAGTCGCGGCGACAATCCAGCCTTTCTTTCGGGCGCCGCCTCGAAGGGCAGCCAATGTATCTATATTCCGATGACAGTTCAATGCCGGCTCATGAGCCGAACCCTACCCCTCAGGATCGCACCGGCCTGCGTGCCAACTGCGGCAGATCGCCGGACAGCCCCATCGCCTGCTGCACGATATGACTCTTGACCGGCCCCAGCCGGTCGATCAGCGACATGCCGAAATTGCGTGCCAGCCTCAGCCCCGGCTGACGACTGTTGAACAGCCGCTTGAAGCCCTCCATTGCCGCCGCCATCTGCAGGTTGGCACTCTGCCGGCGACGCTGAAACCGCTTCAGCACCGCTTCGCTGCCGAACGCTTCGCCGCGCGCCTGGGCGTCAAGCAACGTCTGCGCCAGTTCAGCGGCATCCAGCAGCCCGAGGTTGACCCCCTGGCCGGCCAACGGGTGAATGGTATGGGCGGCATCGCCGATCACCGCAAAACCGTCCTGCACATAGTGTTGGGCATGACGCTGACGTAGCGGGAAGACAAAGCGCGGATCGCTGCCGGTAATCTTGCCCAGACGCTGTTCGAACGCCTCGCCCAACGCAATACAGAATGCCGCATCGTCCAACGCCGTCAGCGCCTTGGCGTGGGCCGGCGAGGTCGACCAGACGATCGAGCAGCTGTGCGGATCGTCCAGCGGCAACAACGCCAGCGGGCCATCGTCGGTGAAACGCTGCCAGGCGGTGGCCAGGTGCGGCTGTTCGGTGGTGACGGTGGTGACGATGGCGTGATGGCCATAATCCCACTCCCACATCGGCAGCCCGGCCAGCTGGCGGGTGCGCGACAAGGCGCCGTCGCAGGCAATGACCAACTTGGCGCGCAGCTGCCGTTGATCGGACAGGGTCACCCACCGCCCCCCATCGACCAGCGGCGGCGACAGCTCGGTCACCTGAACGCCGCTGTCCAGCTGCAGGTTGGCGTGGCCGGCCAACTGGCGCAGCAGCGCCGCCACGGTAACCCGGTTTTCGACGATGTGCCCCAGCGCAGGCTCGTGCAGGTCGCGGCTGGAGAAATGGATATGGCCGGTGCCTTCACCATCCCAGACGTCCATATCGGTGTATGGGCTGACCCGGTCGGCTACCATCTGCGGCCAGGCGCCGACATGGCTCAGCAGCTGTTGGGAGGCACAGGTCAGCGCGCTGACCCGCGGGTCGTAGCCCTGCTGTTGCTGCTCAGCCAGCTGGGCAGCAATGCGATCGGGATCGACCTCGCGCGCTTCCAGGATACGGATATTCAAGCCACTGGGCGCCAGCGCCAGCGCGGCGGCCAGGCCGACCATACCGGCACCGACCACCAGGATATCGACGGTTTCGGCAGTCTGCGGATTCATCTATTTCAACTCCGGTTTCAGCGCCGCTTTCAGCTCCGGCGCCGGCTGATCCAGCCCCATCGCACTGCGGGCGAACAGGGTCTTGGCCGGCGGGCAGATATCCAGCAACTGCAGGCCGAGGTTGCGACCGGCCGCCAGCAGCGGATTACGGTTGGTAAACAGTTTCATGGTGTAGTCGCTGAAGCCGATGGTGCGCTGCTGATCCGCCAATCGCCCCTGGTGATACTGCTGCAGCATCGCCAGGTCGCCGAGCGGGACGCCCTGCTTGCGGGCCTTGATCAGCTGCTCGGCCAGCGCCACCACGGCGCGGAGCGCCAGGTTGTAGCCCTGACCGGCAATCGGGTGCAGCGCATGAGCGGCGTTACCCAGCACCACCAGGTTGCTGCGCACCTGCTCCTCGGCCAGCATCAACTTCAACGGGTAGCTGTGCCGCTCGCCCACCTTGATGAAGCGACCGGCGCGATAGCCGAACCGGTCGTGCAGCCGTTCGATGAACGCCTCATCGTCCAGCGCCATGATCTCGTCGACCCTGTCATCCGGCACCGTCCAGACCAGCCCGCAACGGTGCAACCCAGCCTGGTCGTCCAGCGGCAGCAGCGCCATCGGCCCGCTGTCGGTGAAGCGCTCGTAAGCGACCCCGCCGTGCGGCTTATCCGGGCTCACATTGGCAATCACCGCGTGCTGGCCGTAGCCGTCGCTGCGGTAACCGATCCCCAGCTGCTCGCGCAGCGACGAACGGCCGCCGTCGGCCATCACCACCAGTTCGGCGCTCAACCGGTGCTGCTCGCCGTCGCGACTCAGCAGCAGCGACATCCGATCGGCCTCCGGATTGAGGCCGATCACCTCGGCCGGCGAGATAAAGTCGATCCGGCCGGCATCCGGCTGCTGCAACCGGTCCAGCAGCACCCGGCCCAACCAGTGGTTCTCCACCACGTAGCCCAACGCCGGCACCCGCTCCTGCTCGGCATGCAGGCGGGCGACGCCGAACCGGCCGCGGTCGGAGACATGGATATGTTCGATCGGCGTCAGATGCTCGGCCAGTTTCTGCCAGACCCCCATCAGCTCATAGCTGGAACGACTGCCGTAGGCCAGTGCCGTCGCGCGGGAGTCGTAGCTGGGGTTATAGCTCAGGCCGGACTCCGGCAACGGGTGACTTTCGACCACCGCGATATTCAGCGCCAGCGCTTCGCTGGCCGGCAGCAACGCGCAGGCCAGGCTGGCACCGACCATTCCGCCGCCGATAATCAGGATGTCATAGTGCTGTTTCATTACTGTTGTGCCTGCGCCATCAGCGCTTCAATCTCCGCCACCGTCTTCGGCACGCCGTCGGTCAACAGCTCGCAGCCATCATCGGTGATCAGCACATTGTCCTCGATACGGATGCCGATGCCGCGCCAGCGCGCATCGACCCGCGTATTGTCCGGTGCGATATAAAGACCGGGTTCGACCGTCATCACCATGCCCGGCTGCAGCGGCCGCCATTCGCCGTCGACCTTGTAGTCACCGACATCGTGCACATCCAGCCCCAGCCAGTGGCCGATACGGTGCATATAGAAGTCGCGATAGGCACCGCTGTCGATCAATTCGTCACGCTCGCCGGTCAGGATACCCAGCTCGATCAGCCCGTCGGTCAGCACCTCGACCGAACGCTCATGCACCCGGTCCCAGAGCACGCCCGGCCGGCACAGTTCGATACAGGCCTGTTGGGCCTTCAGGACCAGCTCGTAGAGCGCTTTCTGCTCGTCGGAGAAACGACCGTTGACCGGGAAGGTTCGGGTGATATCGGCGGCATAGTAGTCCAACTCGATACCGGCATCGATCAATACCAGGTCACCGTCATTGAGCGGCTGATCATTATTGGTGTAGTGCAGCACGCAGCCATTGGCGCCGCCACCGACGATCGACGGATAGGCGCTCTGCCGACAGCCATGCATCGCGAAGTGGTGGCTGATCACCGCTTCCAGCTGGTATTCAAAGACACCCGGCCGACAGGCCTGCATCGCCTTGACGTGGGCCTCGGCCGAGAGCTCGCCGGCCTTGCGCATCACCGCCTGCTCCTCGGGCGCCTTGAACAACCGCATCTCGTTGAGCTGCGGATCGACCAGCACCAGCTCGCTGGGCGGGCGGATACCCTGACGTGCCTGCAGCCGCATCGCGTTGAGCCAATCATGCACCCGGTTATCCAGATCCTGATCGTGGCCCAAGCGGTAATACAGCCGGCTGCGGCCATCCAGCAGCAGCGGCATCTGCTCGTCAACCTGGTCGATCGGCCAGGCATCGTCGGCGCCGTAACGGCTGCGACAGCCTTCCGGGCCGGTGCGGTAACCGTGCCAGATCTCCATCTCCGGATCGCGATCCTGGCAGAACAGCACATACTCCCCCCCTTCGCGGCCCGGCAACAGCAGCAACAGGGCATCCGGCTCGTCGAAACCGGTCAGGTAGTAGAAATTGCTGTCCTGGCGGAACGGGTACTCGACATCATGGTTGCGGGTCTGCAGCTGCGCCGACGACAACAGCAGGGCGCTACCGGCCGGCAACTGGGCCAACAGCCGGGCTCGACGCCCGGCAAACACTTCCGCTTCAATCCGCTGACTCATATCAGTGCACCGTCGGTTCAGGCTTGGCGTCGTCATCGGAGCGATCGCCGTTGCACTCGGTAAAGACCATCAGGCAGCCCATACGGACATACTCCTGCACCTCCATCAGATCGGCCTCGTTTTCGTCGGTTTCCTCGACATCCAGCGCAATCTGGGCGATCTGGCCCAGGTCGTTGAGGGTTTCGCGGGTTTCCGCCGACAGGCTGGCGTCGCTGTGCTGGCCATGCAGGCCGAATCCGCTCAGGAACCCGGTGCACCAGTTCGCCAGCATCTGCACCCGCTGGGCCAATTCGACCTCATCGTCCGGCAGCAACAGCTGGAAACTGAAATCCGTCGCCTGCAACTGGGCCAGGCTGGCCTGGTACAGCGCCAGCAGGCCTACTTTACTGCTTTCCTGGCTGAGCGAGTTGACATCCATCAGGTCACAGGCGATCCGCAGCAGCGCATCGGGCTCCATCCGGGCACCGGCAGCCAGGTGGCCGCAGAACAGACCATGCAGTTCGGACGGCGACACCACGAAGACACCCTCCTGCACCAGCAGGTTGGCGATCAGGTCAAAATCGGGTAAATCAATCGGGCTAATATGTTCAGAGGCCATGACGTACAGTAACTATAAGAGGGTTTGCCCTGTATCCTAGCATTTAGCGCCGTTGCAAATAAGGCCAGGGCCGGGCCACAAGCGGGCGCGATTGACCGCGCTTCGGGCGCTGATTATAGTCGCTGTCACATGCAACAGGGGTACATCATGACGGAGCACTATTTCGACGCACTGGAACAGCAGATCGAGCGACTGCTCGCCCGCTGCCAACAACTGGAGCAGGACAATCAGCACCTGCGGGCCAGCGAAGCCCAGCTGCGCGAAGAACGCGCCCGTCTGTTGCAGATCAACGACCAGACCCGCCACAAGGTGGAAGCGATGATCCAACGCCTCAAGTCACTGGAGCAGCATTCATGAGCGGCCGCGATGCCCGTACCGTCAGCGTCACACTGCTGGGCAAGGAGTATATGATCGCCTGTCCGGAAGGCTCCGAGGCTGAGCTCAAGCAGGCGGCCGACTACCTCAATGGCAAGATGGCCGAGATCCGCGGCGCCGGCAAAACCGTCGGCCTGGAGCGGATCGCCATCCTCGCCGCCCTGAACATCAGCCACGAACTGGTACAGCAGCAGGCACGCAGCGAGCAGCAGAACCGGGTTCAGCAGCAGCTACAGAGACTGAACGCCCGCCTGGACGCCTCCCTGAAACCCGGCGACCCGGATCAACACTGACACCTCCTCCGGCGAGGTGAATTATTTTCACCTTGCCTTCAATCGCTTAAAAAACAACCAGCTACAAAGTAGCCCTAGCAGATGCAGGCAGAATTTCAAGACCTGACATCGGTCCGCCAAGCGGTATAATGGCGCTGACTCCCTGGGGTGTTCGACAGTTGGTTAGTCCCTCGAGCCGATAAACTTTTTGCCGGGGGTGACCCGATAGTACGGTGCGCATGTCCGCTTGACGGAAAGCCTTAAGTGCTTCAGTTGCCCCCACCTTGAACCTTAGGGTTCAGGGCCAATACCGACACCGGCACTTCCGGGGAGTCCCCTTTCACTGCTACCATGCCGGTAGTGCCGGCGACCCCGTCCGGGCACCAGACTTTCTCTGATAGTTAAGCCTCCATCACGGATCAGGAGCTGACATTGGACGCCCGACAGCAACTACGTCGTCAGATGCGCGCCGCGCGCCGCGCCCTTACCCCACAACAGCAGAAACAGGCTGCCCAACGGTTGCTCGGTAACCTCTGCTCGCTGTCCTATTTCATCCGCGCCCAACATATTGCGCTCTACCTGCCCTCCGACGGCGAGATAGACCCGCGCCCCCTGTTGGAACGCTGCTGGGCGATGGGTAAGCAAACTTATCTGCCAATCCTGCACCCGGTGCGACATAACCGGCTCTGGTTCGCCCCCTATGACGCCGACACCATAATGACCCGCAACTGCTACGGCATCGAGGAACCGGATCTGGTGAAAGCGCCGCGCCGGCCGGCTTGGGCACTGGACCTGGTACTGCTGCCACTGGTGGCATTCGACGCTGACGGCGGCCGCATGGGCATGGGTGGAGGTTATTACGACCGCACGTTCGCCTATACCCGCCGCACGCAACATATGCGGGGGCCGACCCTGCTGGGCCTGGCGCATGAGCTACAAAAAGTGGACAGTTTGCCGGTCGCCAGCTGGGATATCCCGCTGACTGGCATCGTGACTGATCAACAGCACTACCTGGCGGCAGTCTGATCAGCTTTTATTGAGTACCTGTTCGACCAGGCTGGCGAATTGAAAGTCCGCATGGGTGACACCGGTCATCACTGAACCGATGACAAACACCAGAACCAGGACAACGACAAGATCAGGGCCTTTTTTCATTACTTTGCTCGCAGATACTGCAGTTAAGCGGCGAACTCCTTCGGCCGCTTTAATCAAACGTCCGTTAGTTTTTCAAAACGGTAAAATATTGCAAGCTTTTTCACACAGATTTCATAGTGATTTCGGCAAGTTAGCGAACAAATTTAACATCTTCTGCAAAATAACTTAAAAACACCGCTGAAAATCGACGATTTTCCGGATCGAAATGAGAAACCTGCACAGCGTAAGCCCCTTATGTTCTCTGCAGGCTCCAGAACAGCCAGATGTACGGAAGGCGGCACAGCGGAATGAGCAGGCCTGTCCAGCCCACCTGACAAAGCAGGTGGCCGTTAGAGACCGCCCCTGATGATTTTCAAACAACCGGCAGCCAGCTTCCCAACCACTGCATTGCCAACGGCAGGGTCAGCATCGACAGCAACGTCTGGGCGGTGATGATCGCCGCCATCAACGGCGCATCTCCGCCCATCTGGCGCGCCAGGATATAAGCACTGGGCGCGGTCGGCAATGCGGCAAACAACAGCAACAGCCGCCCTTCCAGCGGTGCCAGTGACAACATCTTGGCCAACAGCAGCGCCAACAGCGGCATCAGCAGCAGCTTAAACAGACTGGCCAACAGCACCCGGCTGCGAGCCTGGTGCAACGCCCGCACGCTCAAACCTGCGCCTACCGCCAACAAGCCCAGCGGCAGCGCCATCCGGCTGAGCAACTCCATCACCGACGCCAACGGCGCCGGCAGCCCGAGCCCGGCCAGATTCAGGCCGATGCCCAGCAGACAGGCGATAATCAGCGGATTACGTACCAAGGCGCCCAGGATAGCGCGCCAGCCGGGGCGTTGCGGCCCGACCAGGCTGAACAGCAGCACGCAGAACAGATTCAGCATTGGGATCATCAGGGCGATGATCACCGCCGCGATCGCCAGGCCGGCATCGCCAAACAGCGCGGTGGTCGCCGCCAGACCGACATAGGTATTGAAGCGGATCGCGCCCTGAAACAGCGAGCTGAACGCGGCGCCATCCAGCGCCGGCCAAAAACGCAGCGCCAGGCAGAGCAGCGCTCCGCCGCAAACCAGCGCCACCGTCGCCAAACCCACCCCCGCCCAATGGACAGCGGCAAGGTCGGCCAGCGCCAGCTTATACACCAGCAGTGTCGGAAAGAGCACAAAGTAAGTGCCCCGTTCCACCGCCGGCCAGAGGTCGGCGGACGGAAAACGCCAGCGCCGGGCCAGATACCCCAGCAGCACCAGCGCAAATACCGGCCAAAGGGCGCTGACTATTGCCAACATGGTGATATAGTCAATTGAGATGACAACGAACCGGCCGAAGGGGACAGCGGCCGATTTAATGCGCATGTAAAACAGGAGCTTAACATCATGACTTCTCTGGTATTGACCGTGATCGGCCCGGATAAACCCGGACTGGTAGAACTGCTGTCGCAGACCGTCGCCCAGCATGACGGCAACTGGCTGCAGTCCGGCATGTCCCGCCTGGCCGGTAAATTCGCGGGTATTTTGACCGTTCAGGTGCCTGCCGAGCAATCCGCGGCACTGATTGACGCACTGAGCGCACTGGAAAGCCAGGGCCTGAAAGTGATCGCCGAACAGGGCGAAGAGCCCGAAGCGGCAGCCAACCAACAGGCGTTGACGCTGGAGCTGATTGGCCACGACAAGCCGGGCATCGTACGTGAAATCTCCCAACTGCTGGCCCAGCGCCATATCAATGTCGAACGACTGGCAACCGAACTGGTGTCCGGCTCGATGTCGGCTGAAGAACTGTTCAAGGCCCAGGCCGACCTGCAGGCGCCGACCGATGCCGACCTCGACGAGCTTCAGGAAGCCCTGGAGGCGATCGCCAGCGACCTGATGGTGGATATCAGTTTTAAGCGGTGAGCGTCCAGCGGCAGGAAACGCCGAGCGAGCCTGAATAAAAAAACCGCGCTGCAAAGCGCGGTTTTTTTTGCCTAGCCGACAGCTCGAAAAATCATTCGGTGCCGCGGGCGTCCAGCTTGGCCTGACCGCGCTTGACCGCTGCGCGCACCTGGTTCGGTGCGGTGCCGCCGATATGGTCACGAGCTGCCACCGAGCCCTCCAGGGTCAGCACTTCGAACACATCCCGCTCGATCACATTGGAGAACTGGGCCAATTCATCCAGGCTCATCTCGCCCAGATCCTTGGATTGCTCGATACCGTAGGCCACGGACTTGCCGACGATTTCGTGGGCATCACGGAAAGCTACGCCCTTACGCACCAGGTAATCGGCCAGGTCCGTAGCGGTGGCGAAACCGCGCAGTGCCGCCTCCCGCATATTGCCCTTGTTGGACTCCAGCGCCGGCACCATGTCGGCGAAGGCGCGCAGGCACCCCTTGACGGTGTCGATGGTGTCGAACAGCGGCTCCTTGTCCTCCTGGTTGTCCTTGTTGTACGCCAGCGGCTGGGACTTCATCAGCGTCAGCAGGCTGACCAGATGACCGTAGACCCGGCCGGACTTGCCGCGTACCAGTTCCGGCACATCCGGGTTCTTCTTCTGCGGCATGATCGACGAACCGGTGCAGAAGCGGTCCGGCAGGTTGATGAAATCGAACTGCGCCGAGGTCCAGAGCACCAGCTCCTCGGACATCCGGGTCATGTGCATCAGCAGCAGGCTGGCGGCGGAACAGAATTCGATCGCGAAGTCGCGATCGGACACCGCGTCCAGCGAGTTCTCGGCCGGCGCGTTGAAGCCCAGCAGTTGGCAGGTCAGCTCGCGCTGGATCGGATAGGTGGTACCGGCCAGCGCCGCGGCGCCCAGCGGCATCACGTTGACCCGCTCGCGGCAGTCGACGAAGCGACCGTAGTCGCGGCTCAGCATCTCGAACCAGGCCATCAGGTGGTGGCCGAAAGTGACCGGCTGGGCGGTCTGCAGGTGGGTGAAGCCCGGCATGATGGTGTCGGCTTCGCGCTCGGCGATCTGCAGCAAACCCTGCTGCAGGCGGCTGATCTCGGCCAGCACCAGGTCGATCTCGTCGCGCAGGTAGAGGCGGATATCGGTGGCCACCTGGTCGTTGCGGGAGCGGCCGGTGTGCAGCTTCTTACCGGTGATACCGATCTTCTTGGTCAGCGCCGCCTCGATGTTCATGTGCACATCTTCCAGAGCCACCGACCATTCGAATTCGCCCCGCTCGATCTCGATACGGATCTCTTCCAGACCGCGCAGAATATCGTCCCGCTCCTGCTCGGTCAGCACGCCGGCGGCGGCCAGCATCTTGGCGTGGGCAATCGAGCCACGGATATCCTGCAGGTACATCCGCTGGTCGAACTCAACGGAGGCGGTGAACCGGGCTACAAAAGCGTCGGTCGGTTCATTGAAACGACCGCCCCACTGCTGGTTGGTTTTATCGCTCATGGAAGAATCCTCTACTGACACAACGAAGTGCTGTGCTCGGTCAACAAATTGCGCCACAGTATAACATGATGGACCGGCGAACTTTTAAGGCCGGCCGAGCAATCTGCTACAATCTGGCCATTTCGTTTTTCCCGCCCAAGTGCGGTAGCTACAGGATCATGCGATGAGCACCAAGACCATCCGAATCGCCACCCGGAAAAGCCTACTGGCCCTCTGGCAGGCGGAATATGTCAAAGCGGAGCTGGAGAAGCATCACCCCGGGCTGGAAGTCCAGCTGGTACCGATGACCTCACGGGGCGACAAGATCCTCGACACCCCGCTGGCCAAGGTCGGCGGCAAGGGGCTGTTCGTCAAGGAGCTGGAGACCGCGCTGCTGGAAGGCGAGGCGGATATCGCCGTGCACTCGATGAAAGATGTGCCGATGGAGTTCCCGGCCGGGCTGGGGCTGGCGGTGATCTGTCCGCGCGAAAAGCCGACCGACGCCTTCGTCTCCAACACCTACCAGCGGCTGGCCGACCTGCCGGCTGGCGCGGTAGTCGGCACCTCCTCGCTGCGCCGCGAAGCCCAGTTGCGCGAAAAGCGCCCCGACCTGCAGATCAAATGGCTGCGCGGCAACGTGCAGACCCGGCTGAAAAAGCTGGATGACGGCGAATATGACGCCATTATCCTGGCCACCGCCGGCCTGGTGCGACTGGAGCTGGCCGAGCGGATCTGCGAAGAGTTGGCGCCCGAATTCAGCCTGCCGGCCGGCGGCCAGGGCGCGGTCGGCATCGAATGCCGCAGCGACGACGCCGATGTGATCGCCCTGCTGCAACCGCTGCACCACCAGCCGACCGCCTGGCGGGTTCAGGCCGAACGCGCCATGAACCGCCGCCTGGAAGGCGGCTGCCAGGTGCCGATCGCCTGCTACGCCACCCTGAACGACGACCACAGCGAACTGCGCCTGCGCGGCCTGGTGGCCCGGCCGGACGGCTCGCTGGTGTTGCGCGACGAGATCAGCGGCAAGCCGCAGGACGGCGAGCGGCTCGGTATCGAGCTGGCCGAACGCCTGCTGGCCGTCGGTGCCGGCGAAATCCTCAAAGCGGTCTACGATCAGGCCGATGACTAATCCGCTGCACGGCCAACGGATCCTGGTCACCCGCCCCGCCCACCAGGCGCAGGGGCAGGCCGAGCGGCTGCGCGCATTGGGCGCCGATCCGGTACTGTTGCCGTGCCTGGAGATCCAGCCGGTCGACGAGGGTACGCCCGAATACCTGCGGGCCAAATGCTGCGTGCTCGATCTCGACCTCTATCACAGCGTGATATTTGTCAGTGCCAATGCCGCCCGGCTCGGCGCAGAATGGATCGACCAGTACTGGCCGCAACTGCCGTTGCGGATCAACTGGCTGGCGATCGGACAACGCACCGCCGAAACCCTGGCCGACCATGGCATTACAGCCTTTCACAGCACGGCGGGTTACGATTCGGAAGCCCTGCTGGAATCCAACCTGCTGCACGATGTCAGCGGCGAGAAGATTTTGATCATGCGGGGCGCCGACGGCCGCGAGAAACTGGCCGTGACCCTGCGTGAACGTGGCGCCCGGGTCGACTATGCCGATCTGTACCGGCGCCGCTGCCCGCGTTACAGCGACAGCGAACTGCAACAGGCACTGCTACCTACCCCCGACGCGGTATTGGCCACCAGCGGCGAGGGACTGGACAATCTATCCTCGCTGGCGGCACAGTGGCTGCAGCCGTTGCAGTCGGCCCAGCTGGTGGTGCCCAGCCAGCGTATTGCCCTAAAGGCAGAACAACTCGGTTGGCGGCAGGTGCGGGTTGCACAGGGCCCGGACGACCGCGCAATGATTCAGGCACTCGCCCCTGATTTGGACTTGGACAGCGACTCATGAAGAAAAAAGACGATAACAACAGCTCCGCCGACAACCAGGAAATTCAACAGGCGCCACAGGCCCCGGCCGCCGACGCCAGCCCGGATAGTGAGCAAAGCGGTGATTCGAAAGCACCGGAAACCGCTGAGCAAACGACCGAACAAGCGACCGAACAAAATTCTTCAGCCGCCACGGCCACTGCGGAAAGCGCCGCACCGGTCGCCGCCAAACCGACCGCAGGCTGGCCCGGCAAACTGGCGTTGGTGCTGTCACTGGCCGCGCTGGGCGCTTCCGGCTACCTGTATTGGCTGAACCTGCAGCAGAGCCAGCAGAACGCGCTGCTGCGCGCCGAGATCAACGGTAAGGTGGAAACCACCATCAGCGGCGCCCGCAGCGACCTGAACCAGAATATCTCCAACATGAACAGCCAGCTGGGCGCACTCAAAGCCCGCGCCGATTCCGATCAGCGCCATATCGATGAGCTGCAGCAGCGGCTGACCAGCGCCATCCAGCAGGTCACCGCCACTCAGCACAACAATCGCAAGGACTGGCTGCTGGCTGAAGTGGAGTACCTGCTGCGGCTGGCCAACCAGCGGATCCTGATGGAAAACACCCCGTCCGGCGCACTGCAGCTGCTGAAATCGGCCGACAAGATCCTGGCCGAGACCGACGACGTGACCATCTATGATGTCCGCAAGGCATTGGCCGCCGACATCGCCGCACTGGAAGCGGTACCGTCGATCGATACCGAGGGGCTGTTCCTGAAGCTGGACGCCATGAACCACCAGGTCGACGCCCTGCGTGTCACCCCGGTCAACGACCAGCACCAGCTGCCCGAGATGCTCGAGCAGATCAACCCGGAAACGGTCGAAGCCTCCTGGGCCAGCGGCCTGAAAGAGGCCTGGGCCAGCGCGATGGATAAACTCGGCAAACTGGTGGTGATCCAGCACCGTGATGAGCCGGTCGAGCCGCTGCTATCGCCGGACCAGACCTACTACCTGCAGCAAAACCTGCACCTGATGCTGGAGCAGGCCCAACTGGCCCTGCTACAGCGTAAGCAACCGGCCTACGACAGTGCCCTGAACAAGGCCGAGCAGTGGATCAGCACCTACTTCGAAGCGGACGACGGCACCACCCAGGCACTGCTGCGCGGCGTGCGCGAACTCAAGCCGGTCCAGGTTGCACCGGAACTGCCGGATATCAGCGGCTCGCTGGGCAGCCTGAAAGAGTATCTGCAGCGGATGACCGAGCTGAAGCAGAAGGGAGCCGCCTGATATGAAAAAACTGTTTGCACTGCTGATACTGGTACTGTTCGTCGGCGCCTGGCTGGGCCAGAAGATGGTGCAGGATTCCGGCTACGTGCTGATCGCCTACGATCAGACCACCGTCGAGACCAGCTTGTGGATGCTGTTGCTGATCGTACTGGCCGGCTTCCTGCTGCTGCACTGGCTGCTCAACCTGGCGTTCAACACCCGCCTGCCGACCGGCAAACTGCGCGGCTGGCGTGAGCAGCGCCGCCAGCGTATCGCCCGGCACAAAACCCTGCAGGGGCTGTTGGCACTGTCCGCCGGCGACTGGCAGAAAGCGCAGCGCCAGCTCGGCTCCGCCGCCGAACGCTCCGACCTGGCATTGGTCAACTACCTGGCCGCCGCCCGCGCCGCTCATGAGCAGGGCGACGACCAGGCCGCCGACGAGCTGCTGCAGAAAGCCCGCCAGAGCACGCCCAACGCCGATCTCGCGGTCGGCATCACCCAGGCCCAGATCCAACTGGCCCGCGGCCAGCTGGAGCCCTGCCTGGCGATGCTGCTGCAGTTGCGTCGGCTGGCGCCGCGCAACACCTACGTGATGAAGCTGCTGAAGGATGTCTACATCCAGCTGAAGGACTGGCAATCACTGTCCAGCCTGCTGCCGGACCTGCGCAAGCAGCAGGTACTGCGCAATGATGCGATGCTGGAGCTGACCCGCACCTGCCACCTGAACCGACTGGAGAGCAGCCTCGGCAACGTCGCCGTCGAAACGCCGGACGAGCAACGGCTGGCTCTGCTGAACCAAGCCTGGCAGTCGATGCCGACCGACATGACCCGCGATCTGCAACTGGTCGAGCGTTACTGCGAGATGCTGATCGAACTGGGTGCCGACGACCAGGCGGAGCAGACCCTGAAAAACCTGATCAAGCGGGAGTGGGACGAGGGGTTGGTGACGCTGTACGGACGGATCAACAGCAGCAACGCCCACAAGCAGTTGGATCAGGCACGCAGCTGGCTGAAAGGGCACCCGCAAAGCCCGGCCCTGCTGTTGACCTTGGGTCGGCTGTCGCTGCGTAACCAGCATTGGGGCAAGGCGCTGGACTTTTTCCGCCAGAGCCTGGAGCTGGAGCCGAACCGCGAAACTCTGGCCGAGTTGATCCGCCTGCTGCGCAGTATGGGCAATAGCGAAGACGCCGAAGCCACCCTGCAACAACATCTGCAACTGCTATCCGACAAGCTGCCGGCACTGCCGATGCCCGGCGGCCAGAGCTGATAAAGCTGATAGTGTCGAACAAGGCGCCAAGCGGCGCCTTTTTTATGGTTCACCGCGGCTTAGCGGGAACCATCGACAGCAAGTGCTCAGCGCAGCCTATACAGATTAATCGTACACAGCCTGATCAGGATGCCCCCACCAGGGTTGACGAATCCGGGGAGTTGATACCGCGACCCGGCCGAAGCGCAACGTCGCATTGCGAAAAACCATAAAGAAACCGTAAAAAACCACCAATTTCGGGGAACTCAGCCAATCCCGTCGCTTATTCCCGAACGGTATAGCCCGCTAGCCCAGTTTTCAGTTCTGTTTCATTGCAACCATCTAGATTCGCTAATGAGGAAGGGAATCAACAGAGAACCCGAGGTGAGGATCAATGAAAACTGCAGCCATAACTCTTGTTCTGGGGCTGGCATTGGCTTTTACCGGCGCCCCGAGCAGCCAACAGCCAACCTACAACACGCCAGCACTGCACTGGCTGGCCATGAACGCCATGGACGCCCAGACCACGGACAAGCGCCATGGGGATGACTACCGGCACAACTGGGAGGCAGACTGGAACGATGCTCATTGAGCCTTCATTGTGCACCTACAGCGACCAGAATGAACCAAGATCGGGCCGCGCGCAGCCGCGGCCCTTTGGTTTCGCCATTTGCAAGATTACAGCTATCCGCAGAGATGAAGGTTATTCGCTCCCCATCGCCCTGCCGACCTGAGCTAACGTAACAGAGCCTCACATTGCGCCGCCAGAAATTCCCGCAACGCCTGCACCGCCGGGTTCAACTGGCGCCGGTCGGGACAGATCAGGTTGAGCGGCGCCGCCTCCCCCTGCCAGTCGGTGCAAAGCCGCACCAGCCGGCCGCTACGCAGATCCTCAACCACATCCAGCAACGATTTGTAGGCGATCCCGCGTCCCGCCAGCGCCCAACGCCGCACCGCATCGCCGTCATCGGCAAGCCGGTCGCCGTTCACAATCACCGACAGCTGCCGCTCGCCGTCGCTGAAGCGCCAGCGGTCATGGGTCTGCTCGCCCAGCATAAAGCAGAGACAGTTGTGGTCGGCCAACTGTGCCGGCGATGTTGGCGTCCCGGCCCGCGCTAGATAGGCCGGCGCGGCGCAGAGCACCCGATGATTGGCTGGCGCCAACGGCAATGCGATAAAACTGGAATCGGCGGGCGCCCCGTAACGCAATGCGATATCCACCGGCTGACGATAGATATCGGCGATACGGTCAGACAACTGCAGCCGCACACGCACCTCCGGGTATTGCGCCTGAAACCGGTCCAGCCAGGGCAACAGCAGGTTGCGGCCGAAATCGGACGGCACCGAGACCTGCAACACCCCTCTGACCAGCGCCCGGCCGGTCTGCACCGCTTCCTTGCCATCGGCCAGCAACTGCAACGCCTGGCGGCAGTGACGCAGGAACAACTCGCCCTCGTGGGTCAGCCGCAGGCTGCGGGTGGAACGCACCACCAGCGGCGTATCCAGTTCGGCCTCCAACCGTTTCAGAGCCGCACTGGCTGCAGCCGGGGTCAGATCCAGCAGCCGCGCTGCAGCTGACAGGCTGCCGGTTTCAGCGGTGTGGACAAACAGTTCCAGATCTTTAATGAAGCGCATCTTCAAATGATTTTTGAAATTAATTTCTAATTCAACTGGTTTTTCAAAGTATTCGCTACAAATAACATCAGTTCACCCGCTATCGACGAGGCAGCCCCCTCAAAATCCACTGCCACCAGGAGTACCACTGATGCACAGCCCCCACCTACTGAGCCCATTCATGCTTGGCCAGCTAGCGCTCAACAACCGGATGGTGATGGCGCCCATGACCCGCTGCCGCACCAACCAGCCGGGCGATATCGCCAATGCGATGATGGCGGAATATTATGCCCAGCGCGCGGGTGCCGGCCTGCTTATCAGCGAAGCGAGCCAGATCTCCCGGCAGGGACAGGGCTACAGCCTGACGCCGGGGATTTACAGCGACGCCCAAGTCGGCGGTTGGCGATTGGTTACCGAAGCGGTGCATGCTGCCGGCGGCAAAATCTTCCTGCAACTCTGGCATGTCGGCCGGATGTCACACAGCAGCTTCCACGGTGGCCAGCGGCCGGTTGCCCCCTCGGCACTGAATCCCAACGCCCAGGTGTGGGTGACGGATGCCAACGGCCATGGCCGAATGCTGGATTGCCCAACGCCACGGGCGCTGACGATCGATGAGATCGGCGCCATCGTCGACGATTTCCGCCAGGCTGCCGCCAATGCGATCCGGGCCGGTTTCGACGGCGTGGAGATTCACGCCGCCAACGGCTACCTGATCGACCAGTTCCTGCGCACCACCTCGAACCAACGCAGCGATGCCTACGGCGGCAGCCTCGACAACCGCTTACGGCTATTGGAAGAGGTGACCGAAGCGGTGGCGGCGGAGGTTGGCGGCCAACGCACCGGCGTACGGCTGGCGCCCTATATCACCGCCCGCGGCATGAACTGCCCTCAAATCATCGGCACTATCCTGGAGGCCGCCAGCCGTCTCGAGCAGCGCGAGATCGCCTACCTGCACCTGGCCGAGGCGGACTGGGACGACGCTCCCGAAATACCGCGGAAATTCCGTCAGGCATTGCGGCAGCGTTTCAGTGGCGCGCTGATCGTGGCCGGCGGTTACGACCGCCAGCGGGCCGAGACGATCATTGCCGACGGCCTGGCCGACCTGGTGGCCTTTGGCCGGCCATTCATTGCCAACCCGGACCTGCCGAGCCGCTTCGCCAACGACTGGCCACTGGCAGCATTCGATCCCGACAGCCTGTTCGGCGGCAGCCGACAGGGCTACAGCAGCTATCCGACCTTCAGCCAGCAACCAGGCTGAGCCTATTTTGAGCCTATTTAACGACCTCATCCGGAGAGACCCTTGATGAACCTCAGTGCACTCGTACAGCGTCGCTACACCACCAAGCGCTTCGACCCGCAGCGCCGAATTGCCGAACCGGTGATCGAGCAGGTCCGTCATCTGTTGCGCTTCAGCCCGTCATCCACCAACTCCCAGCCCTGGCACTTCGTCGTTGCCGGCAGCGCGGAGGGCAAACAGACGGTTGCCAAAGCGACCAGTGACAGCTACGCCTTCAACCAGGCCAAGGTACTGGACGCCTCCCATGTGGTGGTGTTCTGCGCCCGCACCTCGATCGATGATGATCACCTGCAGACGCTGTTGACCCAGGAGCAGCAGGACGGCCGTTTTGCCAACGACGATGCCCGCCAGGGCCAGCACAACGGCCGCACCTATTTCGTCAATCTGCACCGTTTGGAACTGAAAGATGCCCAGCACTGGATGGAGAAACAGGTTTACCTGGCACTGGGCACGCTGCTGCTGGGTGCGGCGGCATTGGAGGTCGACGCCTGCCCGATCGAAGGGTTCGACCGGTCGATCCTCGACAGGGAGCTGGGATTAGGAGAACGCAGCCTGACCAGTGTCGCACTGGTCGCGTTGGGCTACCGTCACCCGGATGACTTCAATGCCCAACTGCCCAAATCCCGGCTGCCGGAAGAACAGGTGATCAGCCTGCTCTAACCAACGGCCTGAAGCGGAAAGCGGCAAGCGGTCCGTAATGCCCAGTCTGCAGCCGGTGCGGAAGCGGTCGCACGCGGAGCGCGCTGCTGCATGAACGCAAAAAAACGGCAGCTCAAGGGCTGCCGTTTTTTCTGGTAGAAGATGGATTACTTGGGGCGTGGTGCGTAGGCGAACACATCGGACTTCATCTGCTCCTGTTTCAAGCCCTTGGCCTCCAGCGCATCCAGCAGCGCGTAGACCATGCCCGGCGAACCGGAGGCGATCACCTCGACATCATCGAAATCGCTGAAATCCTCCAGGATCGCTTCGGTGATCAGGCCGGTACGGCCGGCCCAGTCCGGACTGCCGTCCGGCTCGGACACCACATGGTGCATCATCACATGGGTATGCTCTCGCGCCCACTGCTCCGGCAGTTTGTCGAGATAGAAATCATCGGCACTGCGTACCGCCCAGTAGATATGGATCGGATTGCTGTGCTGGTTGGCCAGCAGGTGCTCGACGATGCTTTTCACCTGGGCGAAGCCGGTGCTGGCTGCCGCCAGGATCAGCCGGGTATCGGCCGCCACCTCGGTAGCTTTCAGGTAGCAGTCGCCCTTGGGCAGTTCGATCTGCACACTGGGCTGGTTCAGCAGGTGCTCGACGATCGCGGTGGACATCGCGCTGTCCGGGATATGACGGATATGCAGCTCCAGTTCGCGGCCCATCTCCGGCGCGCTGCCGATCGAGAAGGAGGCCTGCTTGCCATCCGGCAACACAATATCCAGATACTGGCCGGCGTAGAACTCGGTCGCCAGGCTGCCGGTGGCCGGCAGGTGCAGCCGCACCCGGTAGACATCATGGTTCAGTTTTTCGATCGCGCTAATATCACAGGTCAGTTTTTTCACAGCCAGAACTCCGGGCATTCTCAGTCCCTCTATTTCCACCCGCAGGTCGCTCAACGCAGTCGCCGTACAGGCCAGCACATCGGCTGTCGGCCCCTGCAGCGTCGCTGCGGGATAACGCTGCACGACTTCACCCTCAAGCAGCGTTATTTGACAGATTTCACAGACCCCGTTGCGACAGCTGCGGCGCATCCGGTAACCGTTGCGCTCCAGCCCGTCCAGCAGGGTCTCACCGGCACCGAGCCGCAGGCTGCGGCCGGTGCCTTCGAGGATCAGCGTCCTCTCAATCATTCAGTATGCCCAGCTCATCCCACAGCTGGTCGACGCGCGTCTTGACCGCCTCGTCCATCTTGATCGGCTCGCCCCACTCGCGGTCGGTCTCGCCGGGCCACTTGTTGGTGGCATCCATCCCCATCTTGGAGCCCAGCCCCGATACCGGCGAAGCGAAATCCAGGTAGTCGATCGGCGTATTGTCGATCATCACCGTATCCCGGCTCGGGTCCATCCGGGTGGTGATCGCCCAGATCACGTCGTTCCAGTCGCGGGCATTGACGTCGTCGTCGCAGACGATAACGAACTTGGTGTACATGAACTGGCGCAGGAACGACCAGACCCCGAGCATGATCCGCTTGGCATGACCGGGATACTGCTTCTTCATGGTCACCACCGCCATCCGGTAGGAGCAACCCTCCGGCGGCAGGTAGAAATCGACGATCTCCGGGAACTGCTTCTGCAGGATCGGCACGAACACCTCGTTCAGCGCCACGCCGAGGATCGCCGGCTCATCCGGCGGCCGGCCGGTATAGGTGCTGTGGTAAATCGGCCGGCTGCGGTGAGTAATCCGCTCGACGGTAAATACCGGGAAGCGGTCAACCTCATTGTAGTAGCCGGTGTGGTCGCCGAACGGCCCCTCGTCCGCCATCTCCTCGGGATCGATATAGCCTTCGAGGATGAACTCGGCACTGGCCGGCACCTGCAGATCGCTACCGAGACAGTTGACCACTTCGGTCTTGCCGCCGCGCAGCAGGCCGGCGAAGGCGTATTCCGACAGGGTATCCGGCACCGGCGTTACCGCGCCGAGGATGGTGGCCGGATCGGCGCCGAGCGCCACCGCCACCGGGAAGGGCTCGCCGGGATGCTGCTCCTTCCACTCGCGGAAATCGAGAGCACCACCACGGTGCGCCAGCCAGCGCATGATCAGCTTGTTGCGGCCGATCAGCTGCTGGCGATAGATACCCAGGTTCTGACGCGGCTTGTTCGGCCCGCGGGTCACCACCAACGGCCAGGTCACCAGCGGACCGGCATCGCCCGGCCAGCAGGTCTGGATCGGCAGCTTGCTCAGATCCACCGCCTCGCCTTCGATGACATGCTCCTGGCAGGGTGCCGACTTGACCACCTTGGGCCCCATGTTCAGCACCTGCTTGAACACCGGCAGCTTCTGCCAGGCATCCTTCATCCCTTTGGGCGGTTCCGGCTCTTTCAGCTGGGCCAGTACCTTGCCGACCTCGCGCAGTGCCTCGACGCTCTCCTCGCCCATCCCCAGCGCCACCCGCTCCGGCGTGCCGAACAGGTTGCCCAGCACCGGGTAGTCATAGCCCTTGGGGTTTTCGAACAGCAGCGCCGGGCCGCCGGCGCGCAGGGTACGGTCGCAGATCTCGGTCATCTCGAGGACCGGATCGATCTCCTGCTTGATCCGTTTCAGCTCGCCGCGCGCTTCCAGCATCTGGATAAAGTCGCGCAGGTCTTTGTATTTGGGTGTCGACATCGATAACTAGCCCTAAGCTCCTAGCCGTAAGCTTCAAGCGACGAGAGAACCACAAGACGGCAAAAAATCGCTTTCAGCGGCGGGTTTCCGGCATAAAAAAGGGCAAGCTGATGCTCACCCTTGTTCAGGCGAAAAACGCTTACTTGCGTTTCATCGACAGGAAGAACTCTTCGTTGGTCTTGAAGTCCTTCAGCTTGTCGATCACGAACTCGGTCGCGGCACTGTCTTCCATCGGGTCGAGCAGCTTGCGCAGAATCCACATACGCTGCAGCTCTTCTTCGGTGGTCAGCAGGTCTTCGCGGCGAGTACCGGAGCGACGGATGTTGATCGCCGGGAATACCCGCTTCTCGGCCACCTTGCGGTCCAGGTGAACCTCGGAGTTACCGGTACCCTTGAACTCCTCGAAGATAACCTCGTCCATCTTGGAGCCGGTATCGACCAGCGCGGTGGCGATGATGGTCAGACTGCCGCCCTCCTCGATGTTACGGGCCGCACCGAAGAAACGCTTCGGACGCTCCAGCGCGTGGGCGTCGACACCACCGGTCAATACCTTGCCGGAAGACGGGATTACGGTGTTGTAGGCACGTGCCAGACGGGTGATGGAGTCCAGCAGGATCACCACGTCCTTCTTGTGTTCGGTCAGGCGCTTGGCTTTCTCCAGCACCATCTCGGCAACCTGGACGTGGCGTGACGGCGGCTCGTCGAAGGTGGAAGCCACCACTTCGCCGCGCACGGTACGCTGCATCTCGGTCACCTCCTCCGGGCGCTCGTCGATCAGCAGTACGATCAGGTAGGTTTCCGGGTTGTTACGGGTGATGCTGTTGGCGATGTTCTGCAGCATCAGCGTCTTACCGGCCTTCGGCGGCGACACGATCAGCGCGCGCTGGCCTTTACCCATCGGGCAAACCAGGTCGATTACCCGGGCGGTCAGATCTTCGGTACTGCCGTTACCGATCTCCATCCGCAGCCGGTTCTGAGCGAACAGCGGCGTCAGGTTCTCGAACAGTATCTTGTTCTTGGCGTTTTCCGGCTTGTCGTAGTTGATCTCGTTGACTTTCAACAGCGCGAAATAACGCTCGCCCTCTTTCGGCGGACGAATCTTACCGGAAATGGTGTCACCGGTACGCAGGTTGAAACGCCGGATCTGGCTGGGTGACACGTAGATATCGTCAGGGCCCGCCAGGTATGAAGAACCGGCAGAGCGCAGGAAGCCGAAACCGTCCTGCAGGATCTCCAGCACCCCGTCACCATAGATGTCTTCACCACTTTTTGCGTGGCGTTTCAGAATTGCGAAGATAACGTCCTGTTTGCGTGAACGCGCCAGGTTGTCCATTCCCATGTCTTTGGCAATTTCCAAAAGCTCGGGAACGCTCTTTTGTTTTAATTCGGTAAGATTCATATTCGGATCGGGCGTCCGCCCAGGGATAATTATTGGATGGAAGTTCGGGAGATTTCAGGAATTGAATTCGAACGGGAAAAGGCAGCACTGAGGCCTGCGCCTGGAAGGCTACCTGAGACTTCAATCACTATAATCGGTAGTGCCACAGGTGTCTATTAAAAAGCCAAGAATTTAAAGGAAGAAATGCATCAGCCAGCATGCCGTCGGCATTCCTTCCTGGCGTCCTCACAGATTAGCTTCGATGAAAGCGGTCAGCTGCGATTTGGACAGGGCACCCACTTTGGTGGCCTCAACGTTGCCGCCCTTGAACAGCATCAGCGTCGGAATGCCGCGGATACCGAATTTCGGCGGAGTTTCGTTGTTTTCGTCGATGTTCAATTTGCAGACTTTCAGCTGGCCGGCATATTCCTTGGCAATTTCATCCAGGACCGGTGCGATCATCTTGCAGGGGCCACACCACTCGGCCCAGTAGTCCACCAGAACCGCGCCTTCCGCTTTCAGCACATCTTCCTCGAAGCTGGCGTCGGTCACATTTACGATGTTTTCGCTCATGGGATTCTCTCTCCAAGCACTGGGTGCTATTCACTCAGACGGGCGATAATAACACTGTAGAGGAATTTTGTGTAAGCAAGTTCCGTCTCGACTGCGTGGCGCGGCCAGATCTGGTAACCTTTGAGCCCGTATTCCATGGGGTTATACCGTCGATAGACAACCGCATGGCTGGACGCAAAAGCACCGCGACCTCCACCGTTCGCAATTTTGCAACAGTCGACGGTTAATCTGGACCGTCAGGCAGAGTTCCCGGCCCAGGTCGGGCAGTACGAGGACACCAACAGATGCAAAATGCGGAACAGCCCGCAGTCGCTCCCGGCCAGTTGCTGGCGGCGATCGATCTTGGCTCCAACAGTTTTCACATGGTCGTGGCGCGGCTTGAACAGGGCGAACTGAAGCCGGTTGAAGTGATGTCCGAGAAAGTCCAACTGGCCGCCGGCCTGAATGCCGACAAGATGCTCGACGAGGACGCCCAGCAGCGGGCCTTCGACTGCCTGTCACGATTTGCCCAGCGGATCCAGGACCTGCCCCGCGACGCAGTTCGCATCACCGGCACCAATGCGTTGCGCGAAGCGCGCAACAGCCAGGAGATCTGCGAGCAGGTCGAGCGGATCCTCGGCGTGTCACTGGAGATCATCTCCGGCCGCGAGGAAGCCCGCCTGATCTTTCTCGGCGTCTCCCACAGCCAACCGGACAATCATGGCCGCCGCCTGGTGGTCGATATCGGTGGCGGCAGCACCGAATGCATTATCGGCGAGCGCTTCGAGGCGCTGGAACTTGAAAGCCTGCATATCGGCTGCGTCAGCTACACCCAGCAGTTCTTCGCCGACGGCAAGATCAGCAAATCCCGTTTCAAGGCCGCCGAAACCGCCGCGATGCAGGAACTGCAGAGTATTCGCGGACGCTATAAACAGTTGGGCTGGACCAGCAATGTCGGCTCATCCGGCACCGTCAAGGCGATCAACAACGCCTGTACTGCACTGGGCCTGAGTAATGACATGATCACGGCCCAGGCCCTGCAGGCGCTGCGCGACAAGATCCTGCAATACGACCATACCGATGAGATCGATATCGATACGATCAAGCCGGAACGGTGCGCCGTGCTGCCGGCCGGCATCGCCATTCTGAGCGCCATCTTCCAGACCCTGGATATCGACCAGATGAGCTTCTCCGACGGCGCCCTGCGCGAAGGCCTGCTGTATGAGATGGCCGGCCGACTGCGCCACGAGGATGTTCGCGAACGCACCATCAGCGCGCTGATGCAGCGCTATCATGTCGATATCGCCCAGGCCAACCGGGTCGAGACCACCGCCCTGCTGGCGCTGGCCCAGGCCAAGAAGGACTGGCAACTGGAGCACGAGAGCTATCACGACATGCTCAGCTGGGCGGCCCGCACCCACGAGATCGGCCTGACCATCTCCAACTCGCAGTACCACAAGCACAGCGCTTACCTGCTGGCCCACTCCGACCTGCCCGGGTTCACCAACCTGGATCAACTGCTGCTCGGCACCCTGGCACGCGGCCATCGGCGCAAGTTCCCGAAGGAGGAGTTCAAGCAGCTGCCCAAACGGCTACAGGAACCCTACCGCCAACTCTGTATCCTGCTGCGTCTGGCGGTGATCCTGCACCGTAATCGCAGCATCAACCGGCCACCCGCCTTTTCGATCGAAGCCGAGGAACGCCAACTGACCCTGCGTTTCCCGGATGGCTGGCTGGAGAACCACCCGCTGACGCTGGCCGACATGGAGGTCGAGCAGCAGCTATTGGCCAATATCGATTACCAGCTGCAGGTGAGCTGAGGGTTGCTTTCGCAGCCCTGCCTGAACAGGCTCAGTGGATGAGCGAAACAACTTGCGAATAGCGGGTCAACCAAGCCCCAAGGCGAAGATAGGAACACGCCAACAGATGCCGGGTTTCACAAGCTCAGCCCAACCTACGTTCTACACCGAACAAGCCACGGCAAACCCTCAACTGCCCACTCAACAGCACATAACAAAAAAACCCCGCAATTGCGTAATGCCAGTCAGTTAAGCCAACTGACTGGCATTTTCTTGTTTCTTCGCTGCTTGTTAGGAAATTTCTACGTTAGCCATAAGCTTGCCGCTGGCACCCCTGTCTACGCCGACTCTGAGCG
>NZ_JAILYN010000018.1 GCF_019795155.1 Marinobacterium arenosum
CGCGAGAGATGGCATCCACTGCCTGACTGAAATGCATAAAAAAATCCGGAACCCTTAACATGGATTCCGGATTTTCTCTTGCCTGATCAGCAAGTTAAAGAGCTTAACTGATCGGCATTACGCTCCGGCGTGGTTTTTTACGTTTGGAGCCGGGTCAGGCGTTAGTCGATGCGGGCCTTGACGTAGCGGCCCGGCGCCGGCTCGACCGCCTGGTAGCTGTCGTTACCGTAGTCGGACGGGGCGTCCACCTTCTTGCCGGCACGACGCTTGAGCCACTCGGACCAGTGGTTCCACCAGGAACCTTCCTGGCGCTGCGCGCCTTCCAACCAGTGATCGGGGCCGTCGCCCAGTTCGCCGCCGGTCCAGTAGTGGCGGCGGTTCTTGGAAGCCGGGTTGATCACTCCGGCGACATGGCCGGATGCGCCCAGTACGAACTCGATGTTGCCCTTCATCAGCTCGGTGCCCTTGAAGGTGCCTTTCCACGGCGCGATATGGTCTTCGATGGTGGACAGGAAGTAGACCGGAATCTTGATCTTGCCCAGGTCGATCGGTTCGCCGCACAGGGTGATACCATTCGGCTCCGCCAGTTTGTTCTGCAGGTACATCTTGTCCATGTAGAAATTGTACATGGTGGCCGGCAGGTTGGTCGGGTCGCTGTTCCAGTACAGAATGTCGAACGGCGGCGGCGTCTGGCCCTTCAGGTAATTGTTCACCACGTACGACCAGATCAGGTCGTTGGAGCGCAGCATGTTGAAGGCGGTGGCCAGGCTGCGGCCGTTCAGGCAGCCGTCGTCCTCGACCCGATCGCTCAGTTGCTTGACCTGCTGCTCGTCGACGAACACGCCGATGTCGCCCGGGTCGGAGAAATCGGTCAGTGTGGTCAGGAAGGTGGCCGACGCCACCGATGCGTCCTTGCGGTTGGCCATCACCGCCAGCGCGGAGGCCATCAGGGTGCCGCCGACGCACCAGGCGACGCTGTTCAGTTTGCTGGAGCCGGAGATCGCCTTGACCGCCTCAACGGCCGGCAGGATCCCTTTCTCGATGTAGTCGTCCCAGCTGATATGGCTCTGTTCCTGGCTGGGGTTGAGCCAGGAGATCAGGAAGGTGTTCTGGCCCTGGTCGACGCAGTATTTGACGAACGAGTTGTGCTCCTGCAGGTCCAGGATGTAGAACTTGTTGATGCAGGGCGGCACGATCAGGGTTGGTTTTTCGAACACCTGCGGCTGGCTCGGCTTGTACTGGATCAGCTGCAGCATCTCGTTTTCGAACACCACCGCACCTTCGGTGGTGGCCAGGTTGACGCCCAGCTCGAAGGCGCTCTCGTCGGTCATCGAGATGCGGCCCTTCTCGAGGTCACCAAGCAGGTTCTTGAGGCCGTCGATCAGGCTCTGGCCCTTGGTTTCCAGCGCCTGCTGCAGGACTTCCGGGTTGGTCGCCGCGAAGTTGGTCGGTGACATGGCGTCGATATACTGCTGGGTGTAGAACTCAAGCTTCTTCTGCTCACTGTCGTTCAGCTTGGCGTTGGCGGCCATCTCCGACAGCAGCTGGGAGGTTAGCAGGTAAGACTGCTTGATGTAGCTGAAAACCGGGTTCTGCGACCACTCCTCAGCCTGGAACCGGCGATCGCCCGGGGCCGGGTTGGCCACGTAGGTTTCGGTATTGCCGGTCATCAGGTTGCGCCAGAGATTCAGCTGGCTCTGCTGGTAGTCGGAGATCGCCCGGATCCAGACCGTCGGGTCTTCCCAGGAGCGTGTGGCCAGTTCTGTCCAGGACTGTGCGAAGTTGGCGAAGATATCGCTACTGCTGTTGCTGGAAAACATTTCAATCACTTTCTGGGTTTCGTCGTTCAGGTAATCAATAAATTCCTGAGGGTCTGAGAGCAGGTTCGGCTTGGTATCCATCGGTCCGCCTTTACTATCGTGATGCCCCGCTGCGGTGGGATCCCTGGCAGGGGAATATCACGTGATTACTGTCATCCACGAACAGCCGGGTTTCGGCCGGGCCCGCGCAGGCTGGCAGGTATTGCGAAATCGCATACCGGTTGTTCAAGGTCGATCAAGGTTGTGACGCTTCTCCATCTTAGCGCCCCTATGTTTCAGTACGTTTTAACTCTCATCCTCGGCCTGACCAGGTTGGCCGACAAGCTGCCCTTGGATGTCCAGGTTTTCGTTGCGTCAGGTCTTGTGTCCCATCTAACCCGCCTGGTTGTATGTCACCGGTATGTTATATCAATTACCGTGAGGCATCTGGCGTCGGCGTTGGTGCCCACAGCAATTGATGCACGCCGGTCAGGCGTTCATACTGTCGCGCCTGGATTGGAGCGGTGATAAGCACCGCCCTCAAAGTATACTCTATCAGAACACCGCGATTGTGCAGGTGCAATAATGAAAAAGCTGGTACTAATGACCACCCTTGGCTGCCACCTGTGTGAGCTGGCCGAAGCGGTGCTGATTGAAACGTTACACGCTGATGACGTTATCGTCGAAGCTCAAGATATAGCGGATGATGAGCTGCTGGTCAAACGCTACGGCGTGCGGATTCCGGTGCTGCTGCATGAGTCCAGCGGTGCCGAGCTGGGCTGGCCGTTTGATGCCGGCCAGCTGCGCGAGTTCGTCGACGGCCTGCCCGGCTAACGGCAGGGCGGCCTGTTCCGGGCTTGATTAGAGCGGCAGGCGGAACAGTCGTTGGGTGTTTTCGAAGCAGGCCTGCTGCAGTTCTTCCAGTGGGTTGTTTTGCAGTGCAGCAACGGCGGCGGCGATATGGGGCAGGAAGCGGGGTTCGTTGCGGCCACCTTTCGGTTTCGGCCGCAGGTCGCGTGGCAGTAGGTAGGGGGCGTCGGTCTCCAATAGCAGTCGGTCCAGAGGGATGTGCGGTATCAGCCGGCGCAATTCGTCGCCACGCCGTTCGTCGCAGACCCAGCCGGTGATGCCGATATAGAGGTCCAGATCCAGGTAATTGAACAGCTCCCGCTTGCTGCCGGTGAAGCAATGCGCCACGCCGCCATGAAGCTGGTCGCGGTGGCTGGTCAGCATCTCCAGCTGGCGCTGGTGGGCGTCCCGTTCATGCAGGAATAGCGGCAGGCCGCATTCGGCGGCCAGTTCCAGCTGGGCTTCGAATACCCGCACCTGTTGCTCGGGCGGCGAAAAGTTGCGGTTGAAATCGAGCCCGGTTTCGCCGACGGCAATCACTTCGTCGGCCTGGCATAGCTGGCGCAGTGCTGTCAGTGTCTCGTTGGTAACCTGCTTGGCATCGTGCGGGTGTACCCCGGCGGTGCAGTAAAGCCCGTCTATTTGCCGGCACAGCGCCAGGGCCATCTCACTGCTGCGCGCGTCGGTACCGGTCACGATCAGTGGGCCGACACCGGCTGCGCGAGCCGTTTCGACCAGTTCCGCCTGCTGGTCGGCGAAGCGCTTATCGGTCAGGTTGACCCCTATATCAATCCAGCTGCACGTCATCTTCGTCCGTCTCTGTCGGATGGTTTCGCTTGGTCAGCTGTTCTGCCAGCAGTAATGCCTGCGCCTTGTCCAGTTGTGGGACACTGAGCAGGGCCAGCTCCCGCTCGTTCAGCATCTGGGTGTTGGCACCGCTGAGCTGCTGGTAGATCGTCCTGTAGGTCAGTACGTTCTTTACGTAATTGCGGGTTTCGCGGAACGGGATCGACTCGATCCAGACATCCAGCGGCAGTTTGCCGCGCTCTTTCAGCCAGCGGTCGACCCGGTGCGGGCCGGCATTATAAGCCGCCGTGGCGTGGACGATGTTGCCGTCGAACCGGTCAAGCATTTCGGCCAGATAGGCAGTACCCAGGCTGATATTCAGTTCCGGCCGGTACAGCTGATTTCGGCTGCGGTAGGGGACTTTGTTCTTGCGGGCGGTCATCTGGGCGGTTTTCGGCATCAGCTGCATCAGCCCGCGAGCGCCGGCATGGGAGCGGGCGTTCGGTTTAAAGGCGCTCTCCTGGCGGGCGATGGCGATCGACCAGTTGCGATCGATCTTGCGCAGCCCGGACAGCCGGGCGAACTGATCGGCATGGGGCTGAGGGAATCTGGCTTCGATCAGGTCCCAGGCGCCGGCCTGAATGGCGCTGCTGATGGCGGTGAAGTGCCAGCCCCAGCGGCTGGCCAGCAGGGCGGCGTGCTTCTGCTGCTGGTCATCCAGGGTGCGCAGCGTGGCACGCCATTCGCTACCGGCTTCGGCATTGCGCTCGAGCTGGGTCAGCTCGAACACCCGCTGGATGGCCGGGAGTTTTTCCAGCGCCTGGCGGCTGGCGTCATCCAGCTTGGCCGGATCGTCATTCAGCAAAAAGGGCTGGTGGGTCAGGGTGGCGGCCAGGTAGCCGTAATAGCGGCGTTCGCCTGCCAGTTCCAGCAACAACCTGTTGGCCCGGTCATGGGTTTCAGGGGCGGCATGGCTGCGTTTCAGTGCCACCGCCAGCCAGTAGCGCCAGATATCCTGCTGCCGGTCGCTGTCCGGCAGCCGCTCGATCAGCTCGGCCACCAACCCCCAGTCCTGGGACTGCAGGGCCAGCCGGGCGCGCCAGGCGGTGACTTCCGCCAGTCGGTAGTCCGGGTCCAGCTGGGCGATCAGCGCTTCACGACGCTGATGGTCGCCGGTGGCCAGATGCAAGGCCAGGGCGCGGTCGATCTCATCGCGCTGGGCGGTGCTCATGCGGTGACTTTTGCGAACCTTCAACCAGTATTCGACGGTACGTTCCGGCTCTTTTCGGATGGCACGTTTTAAGCCCTGTGTCAGGGTGCGCGGATCGTCGGACGCCTTGACGCCGCGGAACAGCCGCTTGGGATGGTTACGGATCTCCCAGAACCGGTCGAACTGCTGTTTTTGCTGCTTGTCGCTGATGTAGCGGCCCAGGTAGCGCGCCAGGGCGTATTGGCGATTATCGATCGCCAGCCAGAAGCGTTGGTAGGCCAGGTCGGAGCTCAGCTTGCCGGCTTTGCGCCAGGCTTTGAACAGCGAATCGCAGGACTTCGGTTGCGATTTGCCGACCAGCCACAGCTCGCGGGCGGCGGCAAAGGCCTCCTTGTTGTGCTTGAGCTGCAGGTTGGCTTGTTGCAGCAGGCACTGGTAATGGCTGTTGGCGAGCGGCAGGCGGCTGAATTCGTCACGGTACTGCTGCCAGCGCTTATTGCGGTAGAGGTAGTCCAGCCACTCGGCCTGCAGGCGTCGGTCCAGCGGCGTGGCGGCATAGCGTTTCTGGAAGGCGGCGACCGACTTGCCGGACCAACGGTTGAGCTGCAGTCGCTGCAATTCGAACTCGAGATAGGGGCGCAGCGGGTACTGTTTCAGTTTGGGCAGGGTCTGGCTGATCGCCTCGGCGCGGGTCTTGTAGGGGGCGTCGAGGGCCTGTCGAAACAGTTCGCGTTCCGATTGCCAGGTGTTCTCGTTCAGGTAAGCGGAAAAACTGGGGCTGGCGAATATGAATCCCAGTAAGAAGCACAGAAATCGCATCACAAAGATGTTCCCGGTGTCGCTGGTCCGTTGCCGCCGATGAAACACGGCGATGCGGTGTAATGGGTGAATGGAGTAGAATAACGACTCCGCGCTAGCTTGCATATGAGAATCTTTCATGCCTTTGATTCGTTTGGAAAAAGTATCCGTAGCCTTTGGCGACAAGCCGTTGCTGGAGGAGGTCGAGTTTCAGATCGAGCCCGGTGAGCGGGTCGCGCTGGTGGGCCTTAATGGCGCCGGCAAGTCGACCATGCTGAAGGTGATCGGTCGCCAGGTCATCCCGGACAGCGGCCAGTTATGGCAGGACCCGGCTTGCCGGGTCGCCGACCTGCCGCAGGCGATGCCGGCGGCGGACGAGCGTGCGGTACGCCAGGTGGTCACCGCCGGGCTGAGTGATATCCAAAAGCTGCGCGATGCCTACGACGAGCAGCTGGCGGTCGGCGACATGGCACGGCTGGAAGAGCTGCAGCATCAGATCGAGGCCTTGGACGGCTGGCACCTGGAGCAGCGGGTCGAGCGGGTGCTTGATAGGTTGGGGTTGCCGGGCGACAGCCCGATGTCGGCGCTGTCCGGCGGCTGGCGCCGCCGTGCCGCACTGGGGGCGGCGCTGGTGCAGGAGCCGGACCTGCTGCTGTTGGACGAGCCGACCAACCATCTGGATATCGAAACCATCGAGTGGCTGGAGCAGCAGTTGCAGGTTTTTCGTGGCGGCCTGCTGTTTATCTCCCATGACCGGGCGCTGGTCGACAAGCTGGCGACCCGGATCGTCGAGTTGGATCGTGGTCGGCTGACCTCGTTCCCGGGCAACTACAGCCAGTACCAGCAGCAGAAGGAGAAACTGCTGGAGGAGGAGGCAACCCAGAACGCCCTGTTCGATAAGCGGTTGGCCGAGGAGGAGACCTGGATTCGGCAAGGCATCAAGGCGCGTCGTACCCGTAACGAGGGGCGGGTACGGGCGCTGAAGGCAATGCGCAACGAGCGTTCCGAGCGGCGCACCCGGCAGGGCAAGGCCAGCTTCAATATGGAGGAGGCGCAACGCTCCGGTAAACTGGTGGCGGAACTGAGCGGCGTCTCTAAAGCCTTTCAGGGCAAGACCTTGATCCGCGAGCTGGATCTGCTAATCCAGCGCGGCGACCGGATCGGCCTTATCGGCCCTAACGGGGTCGGCAAGAGTACCCTGCTGAACCTGGTGCTGGGCAAGCTGGAGCCGGACAGCGGTAATGTGCGACTGGGTACCAAGCTGGAAGTTGCTTACTTCGATCAGTTGCGAGGTCAGCTGGATCCGGAAAAGAGCGTGCTGGACAACATCGCCGAAGGGCGCGAGTCGATCACTATCAACGGCCGCTCCCGTCACCTGATCAGCTACCTGAGTGATTTTCTATTTACCCCGGAACGGGCGCGTACCCCGGTCAAGGCGCTGTCAGGTGGTGAGTGCAACAGGGTCATGCTGGCCCGCTTGTTCAGCCTGCCGGCCAACGTACTGGTACTCGACGAGCCGACCAACGACCTGGATATAGAAACACTGGAGCTGTTGGAGGAGATCCTGCTCAGCTTCGACGGCACCATCCTGCTGGTCAGCCATGACCGAACCTTCCTTGACAATGTGGTGACCAGCACCCTGGCGTTCGAGGGCGATGGTCAGGTGAACGAGTATGTCGGCGGCTACAACGACTGGTTGCGCCAGCGGCCGGCTCCATTGGCCAAGGAAGCGGCGGAGAGCGCAAAGGCGGAGAAGGCCAAGGGCGAGCCGAAGACAGCGGCCAAACCGGCTAACAGATCGAAGAAGCTGAGCTACAAGTTGCAGCGCGAGCTGGATGAGCTGCCCGGCCTGATCGAACAGACGGAGCAGGCGGTGGCGCAGCTGCACGAGACCACAGCCGCGGCGGATTTCTACCAGCAGGATCACCAGCAGGTGGCCGATGTGCTGGCCGAACTCCAGCAGCAGGAACAGGCGCTGGAGCAGCTGATGGAGCGCTGGCTGGAGCTGGAAGCGATGCAGGAGGGCTGATCAGCTCGGCCCGGCGTCCGCGTCTTCCGTTGCGTCCGCCTCGTCGGCTTCGCTTTCGCGGACCCGTACTGCCAGTACATCGCAGGTGGCGCCGTGCAACACCCCGTTGGCGGTCGATCCCAGCAGCAGTGCCAGGCCGTGTCGGCCATGGCTGCCGACGATGATCAGCCCGGCGTCGACGGCCTTGGCCATGCGGTGGATTTCGGTCTCGGTATGGCCGGTCACCACATGCTGGGCCTTGACCGGATAGTCGAGCTGTTCGGCGAAACGCTGCAGCTTGCTGTGGGCGTGTTCGTCGAGTTGTTCCTGGATGGTGGTCAGGTCCATCGGAACATCGCCGCCATAGGCGAAGCTGAGCGGTTCGATCACGTGGATCAGATGCAGCTCGGCGTTGTTGGCGGCTGCCAAGTCCCTGGTCTTGTCGGCCAGTTGTTTGGACTCGGAAGACAGGTCGACAGCCAGCAGAATAACCTTGTAGACACTCATGATCGGACGCTCCTTCTTTCAACCGTGATTTGAGATTAGCATAGGTCCGTCAGCTGCTAGGCTGACGGTTGTCAAATGTATGGCCGCTATGGCCGGGTGATGCGCCGCTACGAGGGTTCGGCGCGACTTGGTCGGCCAGGGAGATTCAGCAGATGAAATGGGCGATTATCATACTGATCATGTTGTCGTTGATCGGTTCGATGATGTGGGTTTTACCGACTCGGCGTGAACGCTTTCAGGCGCAGCTGCGCAGCCAGGCCAAGGCGCTCGGCTACCATGTACAGTTGGCGAAGGTTACCGCGCCGCGGGCCCTTGGCGAGATGGAGGCGGAAACTTACAGTGTGCCGGCCTACCGGCTGCTGCGCACCAATATTGATAGCCGGGAGAGAGAACAGCTGGCGGGTTGGCAGGTGTTCCGGGTCGACTCGGTTGCCAATGAGGGGCTGCCGTCCGGTTGGAGCTGGGGCTGGGGGGCGTCTGCACTCACGAGTGACCAGTTGGCGCTTGTGAACCAGGTGATCGGCGAAATGCCGGATGACGTATTGGCGCTGGAGTCGACCCCGATCCATGTTACCGCCTATTGGCGCGAAGAGGGGCCGTTGTCCGATCTGGAGCGGATCAAGAGCGCGCTGGATAGAATTCTGGCGGCCCGGTTCTGATCTGCCGGGCACTTTGTAACCTGATTTGCCTTTTTGAGCAGAGGAGTATCGATGGCTAAGCAACTGCCCGCTGCCGGGCGTTATCGCCACTACAAGGGCGCCGAGTATGAGGTGCTGCATGTCGCCCGTCATTCGGAAACCGAGCAGTGGTTCGTGGTCTACCGCCAGTGTTATGGCGACCAATCGGTATGGCTGCGGCCGCTGGAGATGTTTACCGAGCAGGTGGTGTTGCCGGATGGCACCGAGGTGGCTCGCTTCGAGCCGGTCTGATTGTTGGTTGAGTGTTTGATATAGGCTCTTGAGTTGAACAGCCCGGCCAATGGTCGGGCTGTTCTGTGTCTGGCGTCGGTTCCTTCAGGGTTACAGGTACTTGTCCAGGCTGTCGGCCAGCGAGCCCTCGTAGCGGGTACGCTTAGGCTCGACGTTTTCAATCAGTTGCTGCAGCTCTGCCAGCCGCTCCTTCTTTTTATAAGCTGGCAGGGTGGCGCCGACCAGTAGTGCCTTGGCATGCTTGAAATGCGACAGGCCGGTCATCATCTCGCCCTGTTCCTGATAGCGTTTGCCCTGATAGATATGGGCCTCGACCACCACCGAGACTTTCAGGTTGTACAATTCCTGTTGATAGTTGCGGGCCAGGGTTACCGTCAGCTTGCCGCCGCGGGCCATCTGTAGAACCAGCTTTTCGGCGAAGTTGATATAGATTTGCGCCCGTTTCAGCGCTCGATCGCTGGCGAAAGCGTTGATTGCCGCAGTAGCACTGTCGGCGGTGTTCTTTAACTGGGTGATATCGGCGTAAAGCTCGGAGTCCGGCGCCAGGATGCTGATCTCCTCGATCAACGACATCGCATGTTCGTCGATCTTGGCAATGATCTCCGGCTTGCAGCCGGCTTCGCGTAGCACCGTCAGAGCCTGTACGATATGTTCCGCCTGGCCGGACAGGTAGTTCAGCCGTTCGGACTTGGCCTTATCCTGCTGCTCGCGGGTGGCGAGGACGTAATTCGCTGTCAGGGCGATCAGGCCGACAACCGCCAGCAGGATGACATACAGCATATTGTCCTGCAGCATAAGCAGGTGATCTCCACCAGAAGTTGTTTAATTAGTTGTATGAATACAGCCACGGAAGGTGGCTCATTTTCTACCGAATTCCCGGGGGGGTAAAGCCTCGGGAGCCGTCCGGCGTTGCATTTTTTGCCGGTTAATTCGGACCGGTCGCTTGACCGTTGCAATGTCAGCACTTATATATGCACGCTGATTTCGCCTAGCTATCAACCCCCGAAGGATCTGTGACCTATGGGAAAGTCGCTCGTTATCGTCGAGTCACCAGCCAAAGCCAAGACCATCAATAAGTACCTTGGCAACCAGTTTGTCGTAAAGTCCAGTGTCGGTCATATTCGCGATCTGCCGACCAGTGGTGCTGCGAGCAAAACCGATCCGAAAGAGCGTGCACGCCAGGCGGCGTTGACCCGCAAGATGTCTCCGGAAGAGAAGGAGGTCCATCGCAAGCGTAAGGCGAAGGCGCAGCTGATCGCCAGGATGGGGGTGAATCCGGAGCAGGACTGGGAGGCGCACTACGAGGTGTTGCCCGGCAAGGAAAAGGTGGTTGATGAGCTGAAGCGATTGGCCAAGAACGCCGATACCATCTATCTCGCAACCGATTTGGACCGCGAAGGGGAGGCGATCGCCTGGCATCTGCGTGAGTCGATTGGCGGTGACGATGACCGCTATCGCCGGGTGGTGTTCAACGAGATTACCAAGAAGGCGATCCAGGAGGCCTTTGAAGAACCGGGCCAGCTCGACATGGCGCGGGTTAACGCCCAACAGGCACGCCGCTTCCTGGATCGCGTGGTTGGCTATATGCTGTCGCCGCTGCTGTGGGAGAAGATTGCCCGCGGCCTGTCGGCCGGTCGGGTGCAGTCCGTGGCGGTCCGCCTGGTGGTGGAGCGCGAGCAGGAGATTCGTGCCTTCGTGCCGGAAGAGTACTGGGAGGTGCACGCCGATACCCAGACCGCGGCCGAGGATGCGCTGCGTCTGCAGGTGGCCAAGCTGGCTGGCAAGGCGTTTCGGCCGACTTCGCAGGCGGAAACCCAGGGCTACCTGGACAGTCTGCAGGGCGAGCGATTCGAGGTGCTCAAGCGGGAGGACCGGCCGACCAGCAGCAAGCCGTCGGCGCCCTTTATCACCTCCACGCTGCAGCAGGCCGCCAGCACCCGGCTCGGTTTCGGCGTCAAGAAAACCATGATGCTGGCCCAGCGGCTTTATGAGGCGGGTTACATCACCTACATGCGTACCGACTCCACCAACCTCAGCAGCGAGGCGGTAGCCGCCTGCCGTGACTATGTGCAGCAGCATTACGGCGACAGCTATCTGCCGGAGGCGCCGAACTCCTACAGCAGCAAAGAGGGGGCCCAGGAGGCGCACGAGGCGATCCGTCCGTCCGATGTTACGGTGCCGGCTACGTCGCTGTCCGGCATGGATCGCGATGCCGAACGACTGTACGACCTGATCCGTCGCCAGTTCATCGCCTGTCAGATGACGCCGGCGCAGTACACTTCCAGTCGGATCCTGGTCAAGGCCGGTGAGTTCGAGCTCAGCACCAAGGGCCGTATCCTGCGTTTCGACGGTTATACCCGGGTGCTGCCGCCGAAGGGCAAGGGCGATGAGGACAATATCCTGCCGGACGTTCAGACCGGCGAAATCCTGAATCTGCAACAGCTCGATCCGAAACAGCACTTTACCAAGCCGGCACCGCGTTATACCGAAGCCAGCCTGGTCAAGGAGTTGGAAAAGCGCGGCATCGGTCGGCCGTCGACCTACGCTTCCATCATCTCGACCATTCAGGATCGCGGCTATGTCGAGGTACAGAACCGTCGCTTCTACGCCAAGAAGATGGGTGATATCGTCACCGAGCGGCTGATCGAGAACTTCAACGATCTGATGGATTACAGCTTTACCGCCCGGATGGAGGAGACGTTGGATGATATCGCGGCCGGTGAGGCCGAGTGGAAGCGGGTGTTGAGTCGCTTCTACGAGCATTTCGTCAAGACCCTGGAAACCGCCCAGGGCAGCGAGAACGGCATGCGACCCAACACCCCGACCGAGACCGATATCGATTGTCCGGAGTGTGGCCGCAAGATGATGATCCGTACCGGCAGTACCGGGGTGTTCCTTGGTTGCTCCGGCTACCAACTGCCGCCGAAAGAGCGGTGCAAGGCGACCATCAACCTGATCCCCGGCGACGAGGTGGTCAGCGCCGATGGCGATGACGAAGAGGAGTCCCGTATCCTGCGCAACAAGCATCGCTGCAAGCGTTGCGATGCGGCGATGGATTCCTACCTGATCGACGCCAATCGCAAGCTGCACGTCTGTGGCAACAACCCGGACTGTCCGGGCTACGAGGTGGAGCAGGGCGAGTACCGCATCAAGGGTTACGAGGGGCCGTCGATCGAGTGCGACAAGTGCGGCGCCGAGATGCAGTTGAAGACCGGCCGTTTCGGCAAGTTCTTCGGTTGTACCAATACCGAGTGCAAGAACACCCGTAAGCTGCTGAAGAGCGGCGAGCCGGCGCCGCCCAAGATGGATCCGGTGCCGATGCCGGAGCTGCAGTGCGAGAAGGTGGAAGATACCTATGTGCTGCGTGACGGCGCCACCGGTCTGTTCTTGGCGGCCAGTCAGTTCCCGAAGAATCGGGAGACGCGTGCTCCCAAGATCGCCGAGATCCTGCCGCACAAGGACGAGATCGACAGCAAATATGACTTCCTGTTCAGTGCGCCGGTCGAAGATTCCGAGGGTAATCCGTCGGTAATTCGCTACAGCCGCAAGACCAAGGAGCAGTACGTGATGACCGAGGTCAATGGTAAGGCAACCGGCTGGCGGGCATTCTACCGGGATGGCGCCTGGGTCGAAGAGCAGGCCAAGAAGAAGACCGCCAAGAGCAGTAGCTGATCCGGCTGGCATCCGGGCGGTCGAGGTGCAAGGATATAGGTAGACGGGAGCAAACGATGAGCAGCATTTACCTGGCGCGAACCAATCAGAAATTGAACTTTGCCCGCATCCATCTTGATGCGTTGCGGGAGGCCTGTGATTCAACCGGTTGGAGCAAGCACGCGCTGATGGAGTCCTACAACGAGTCCGTGTTGTTCCATCTGGCGTCCGGCTATGCCGCCTTTCTGCGTGAGATCGCCGAACGCTACGGCTTCGCCACCGACCATATCAGCGGCTACCGGGCGCTGGAGGCGGATGTCGAGGCCAGTGGTCAGGAGTGTCCTGAGCTGCGCGAACTGAGGGTGTTGGAGGAAAATCAGGCCAGCTGGCTGCACCTGATGTTGCAGGCCTATGAGGCGTGCTGGCGGGCAAGTGACCGCGCGGTTTCGGCCGAGCCTGCCGCCACCAGTGCATCGGAGATCCACGTGGTTCAGGTCAATCCGTCCTATAACGACGAACAGGCTATCGTGCAGGAGTATCAGTCCTGGCTGAACGAGCTGCGCGAGCTGGTCGACCGGCTGCGGGCCGGCATGCAGGAATGGTGAGATATCGTGACAGATATGCTCGATGATGAGACCGTGCTTGAGATTGTTCAGCTGGAGAACGGTGATCTGGCGTTGCGTCGGGCCGACGATGACAGTGGCGAGCTGTTGTTGAGGGTCGGCGCGTCCCAGGCGTTACGCGAGTCGATGCAGGGTGAGTATCTCAATATCGCCCGTGTCATGCTGACCGCTGGTGTTCAGCTGATGGCGGAGGCAGGGTTTATTGCGGAGACCGAGGCCGAGTTGCCTCAACCCACCATCCACTGATGCTTTTTGGGCAATCTACCCGGTATCGGCAGGTCATACTGCGGCCTGCCGGTGGCGCGATCATTTAGGGATAGTGGATTCTGTTCCTTGGTATCAGGCGTCCTGGCGGCGGCGGATCACGATGCCATGACTGGCGCCCTGGCTGGCCGCAGCCTCCAGTCCCTTCAGTTGCTCATCGCACAGGTAGCCCGGCCAGGTGACGACCGCATGGCAGGTGCCGGCTGCCAGGGCCTGGCAGGCCAGTTGGTATTCGGAACGCTGTTTGCTGGGGTGCAGCAGCAGTACCTTGCTGAGGTCGATGCCGGCTTCGGCCAGCAGGGCTTTCGGTAACAGCTTCGGTGGTGCCACCCAGACGAACCAGCGCTGGTCGCGGCTCAACTGGGCCAGCAGCGGCAGCAGGATCGGCATCTGGCTGATGTCGTGGTCGTGCAAAACGATTTCGGTGACTTTGCCGGCCAGTCCGGAGGCCGTGCCCAGCGTCGATTGGCGGTTTGCCGATAGCGCAGCAGCGCCGGTAGTCAGTTTGTGCGAATTGTTGCCGATCATGGTTCGCTACTCCTTCGAATAACACCCACGCCAAGCCCCTCGATCGACAGCTCCTGCTCGCGCAGGTCGACGATGATCGGCTCGAACTCCTCGTTTTCGGCAATCAGTTGAACCTGATGGCCATCCTGTTTGAAGCGCTTGACCGTCACCTCGTCGTCCAGTCGGGCGACCACGATCTGGCCATCCCGGGCCTGGCTGCACTGGTGTACCGCCAGCAGGTCGCCATCCATGATGCCGACGTTTTTCATGCTGGTGCCCTTTACCCGCAGCAGGTAATCGGCACGCGGGTGGAAGAACTCCGACGAGATGGTGCAGTGATCCTCGATATGCTCCTGGGCCAGGATCGGTGAACCGGCGGCCACCTGGCCGACGATCGGCAATCCCTCCTCCGGTGGCTCGAGGTCCGGTACCCGGATGCCGCGAGAGGTGCCGGGGATGATCTCGATGGCGCCTTTGCGAGCCAGGGCCTTGAGGTGCTCCTCCGCCGCGTTGGCCGAGCGGAAGCCCAGCTCACGGGCGATATCGGCGCGGGTCGGCGGAAAGCCGGTACCGATGATATGGCGCTTAATGCACTCGAGCACTTCCGTCTGGCGTTGAGTCAATTTCATGGAGCCTGTCTCGCAGTCTGTTTGTTTGTACAGTTACTGTGATTATATACAGTAACTCGGTTCTGTAAAGCAACCGCTATGTCGCTGTCGTGGGGTGGTGGCACCGGATTCTATGTCTATATATCCAGTGGTTTGCTAGAATGCCGCGGGTTAACAGTACCTTGGCGCTTTTACCGTGCTCTCCAACGAACTCAAGAAAACGATACAGACGGCCTACAGCACCTTCCTCGAGAACCGTGAGCTCAAGCCGCGAGGTGGCCAGAAGCAGATGATTGCGGTGGTCGCCAATACGCTGGCAAGCGCCGGGCGGCAGCAGGGCGAGGGTGAAAACCTCTGTCTGGTGGAAGCGGGTACCGGTACCGGTAAGACCATCGCCTACCTGCTGGCGGCGGTGCCGATTGCCCAGAAGCAGGGTAAGAAGGTGGTGGTGTCGACCGCCACCGTGGCGCTGCAGGAACAGCTGGTGTCGAAGGATCTGCCGCAGCTGATCGCCAGTGCCGGTATCAATACCCGCTATATGCTGGCCAAGGGGCGCGGCCGCTACTTCTGTGTCAGTAAGGCGGAGAGCCACCTGGAGGAGCAGGGCCAGTTGGGCCAGATGGCGCTTTACGAGGATGAGTTGGCCCGCCGTATCGATGATGAAACCGTGCTCTGGTACAAGGATCTGCTGACCCGCTTTGCGTCCGGAAAATGGGATGGCGATCGGGATAGCCTGCCGGAGGCGGTTGACGAGGAGAGCTGGCAGCCGCTGACCAGCGATCATCTGCAGTGCACCAACCGGCGCTGCAGCAACTTCAGCATCTGCCCGTTCTTCAAGGCCCGTCAGCAGCTGGATCAGGTCGACCTGGTGGTTGCCAACCATGATCTGGTGTTGGCCGACCTGTCGCTCGGTGGTGGGGCGATCCTGCCGGAGCCGGCCGAAACCATCTATATCTTCGACGAGGGGCACCACCTGTCGAACAAGACCACCGGCCATTTTGCGTACAGCCTGAGGGTGAAAGGTGCCCAGCGCTGGCTGACCAGCAGCCGCAAAAAGCTGCATCAGCTGGTGCAGGACTGCGCGCATCAACTGGTGTTGGCGGACTATGCCGAGAAGCTGATGCAGCCGTTCCAGGATATGGAGCAGCAGTTGGAGCAGTGGCTGCTGTTTATGGAGCAGCTGTTTCAGGACCGGCCGGCCCACGGCGAGGCACGGATGCGTTTTGCCAAGGGGCAGCTGCCGGATGAACTGGTGCTGGTGGCCAAGGGTTTTGCCGTCGCCGGTGAGAAGGCGGTGTTGAAGTTCGAGCAGATCGTCGATCTGTTGAAGGAGGCGATGGACGGCGAACTGGCCGACATCCCTCGGGATGTCGCTGAGCGCTGGTTTCCGCAGATCGGTGTGCTTTGGGCGCGGATGCAGGGGATGTATTGGCTGGCCAAAGCCTATGGTACGCCCGACCCGGAGGGCGGCTCACCGACCGCCCGCTGGATCAGCCGTCTGGAGAGCGGTGATGGTCTGGATTACGAGTGTCGCAGCAGTCCGGTGTCGGCGGCGGAAACCCTGGCCGAACACCTTTGGCAGCACTGCCACGGCGCGGTGGTCACCTCGGCGACGTTGACCGCATTAGGGCGCTTCGACAGGGCGCTGGCCGACCTCGGTCTGCCGCCGCAGACCTCCTGTCGTCAGCTGGCCAGCCCGTTCGATCACCACAACGCTGCCGAACTGCATATTCCGGCGATGAACGCCGACCCCGGCGACCCGGACGCGCATACCGAGGCGGTGGCCGATTACCTGCTGCAGACTTTGCCGCAGAACCGTGCCACCCTGGTGCTGTTCAGCTCCTGGCGGCAGATGCTGACGGTGCTTGAACGGATGCCGGAATCTATTAACAATAACGTCCTGGCGCAGGGCCAGCTGGGCAAACAGGAGATACTGAGTCGTCATCGGGAGAAGATTGATGAAGGCAAAAGCAGTATCATATTTGGCTTGGCCTCTTTCGCCGAAGGGGTGGATCTGCCCGGTGACTACCTCACTGAAGTGATCATTACCAAACTGCCGTTCAGCGTACCGGATGATCCGGTCGACGCGACGATGGCCGAATGGATCGAAGCGCGGGGCGGTAACGCCTTCGCCGAATGGGCGGTTCCAATGGCATCGATGCGCCTGACGCAGGCGACAGGGCGACTGTTGCGTACGGAGCAGGATCGCGGCCGGATCGTTTTGCTGGATCGCCGCTTGATCAGCCGCCGCTACGGCCGGCAACTGCTTGATGCGTTGCCGCCCTATCGACGTAATTTTGCATAAACCAACGAGACAAGAACGTTGAGCACAGAACATCAGGATCAGCAGCCGAAGCAGGCTGCTGCCAACAACGAAAAGAACGTACCGAACGCAAACACAGAAACCGCCTCCGGTGAAGGGGGGGAAAAGCGCAATCCGCGTCGCCGCCGCCGTTCCGGCAGCAGCCGTCGTCGTGGCAAGACCAGCAAGGACTGGACTCCGGATCAGTTCCAGGTGGAACCGGTCGAGGGTAAGCAACGCTTCCACGACTTCAACCTGCCGGACGCGGTACTGCACGCCATTGCCGATCTGGAGTTCCAGTACTGCACGCCGATTCAGGCGGAAACCATTCCGGCGGCCCTGGCCGGCAAGGATATCATCGGCAAGGCGCAGACCGGCACCGGCAAGACCGTGGCTTTCCTGCTGGGGATCATCACCGACCTGATCGACTACCCGCTGGAAGATAAGCGTCGCAAAGGTGAACCGCGTGCGTTGATCGTCGCACCGACCCGCGAGCTGGCACTGCAGATCGGTGCCGATGCCGAAGCGCTGGCCAAGTATGCCGACCTGCATGTGGTATCGCTGGTCGGCGGTATGGATTACGACAAGCAGCGCCGCCAGTTGCGTGAGCGCGAAGTTGATATCCTGGTCGCTACGCCGGGCCGGCTGATCGACTTCGTCAACAGCAATGAGGTCGACCTCTATAACGTCGAGGTGTTGGTGCTGGATGAAGCCGACCGCATGCTGAGCATGGGCTTCATTCCGGATGTGCGTACCATCATCCGCCATACCCCGCGCAAGGGTGCCGATCGCCAGACTCTGCTGTACAGCGCGACCTTCTCCGAGGACATCATGAATCTGGCCAGCCAGTGGACGCTGGAGCCGGTGGTGATCGAGATCGAGCCGGAGAAGAAGACCACCGAGAACATCAGCCAGAAGGTGTTTCTGGTCTCCGGCAGCGAAAAGTACAAGCTGCTGCGCAACTACATCCGCGTCAACAAGATCGACAAGGTGATCGTGTTCTGCAACCGCCGTCACGAGACCCGTGACCTGGCCGCCCGGCTGGAGAAGGATGGCCTGAAGGCGGCGCTGATGTCCGGCGAGATCCCGCAGAACAAGCGGTTGAAGACGCTGGAGGCGTTCCGCGAAGGGGATATCCAGGTGCTGGTGGCCACCGATGTGGCCGGTCGCGGTATCCATATCGACGGCGTCACCCACGTGATCAACTACCAGCTGCCGGAAGATCCGGACGACTACGTGCACCGCATCGGCCGTACCGGTCGGGCGGGCGCTACCGGCACCTCGATCTGCTTTGCCTGCGAGCAGGACTCGTTCATGATTCCGGAAGTGGAGGCTGAAACCGGCGTCAAGCTGGAGTGTGTCCACCCCGATCCGGAACTGCTCGAAGACCTGAAGTAGGCCGCCAGGGCCGCAGCCGACGATGAGCAGCCTGGCGCATCTCCGACTCGGCAAACCGCTCGGCGGTTTGCCGGAGGCGCTGTACAGCCGGGTTGAACCGCAGCCGCTCAGCAACCCCCACCTGGTGTCGCTGAGCAGCGAGGCGGCACGACTGCTCGATCTGGAGCCTAACCGGCTCTCTCCCGACGAGTTGACGGCGACCTTTGCCGGCGGCGACCTGCCTGCCGGCTGGCAGCCACTGGCCTCGGTCTATGCCGGCCATCAGTTCGGCGGCTATACGCCACAACTGGGCGATGGCCGGGCACTGCTGCTGGGCGAATATCGCAATCGGGTCGGTGAGTGCTGGGAGGTTCAGCTGAAGGGCTCCGGCAAGACCCCGTACTCCCGCCACGGCGATGGTCGCGCAGTGCTGCGCTCCTGTATCCGGGAGTTTCTCGCCAGCGAGGCGATGGCGGCGCTCAATGTTCCCACCACCCGCGCCCTTTGCGTGCTCGGCAGCGATACGCCGGTGATGCGCGACGGTATCGAGTCCGCCGCACTGATGGTGCGGCTCAGTCCCAGCCACCTGCGCTTCGGCCACTTCGAGTATCTCTACTACAGCAAACAGCGCGAGCAGCTGCCGCCGCTGGCCGACTGGCTGATCAGTCGCTTCTATCCGGAAGTGGCCGGCGCGAAAGACCGCTATGCGGCGCTGTTCGAGCAGATCCTGCTCCGAACCGCCCGGCTGGCGGCGCAATGGCAGGCGGTTGGCTTTTGCCATGGAGTACTGAATACCGACAACATGTCGCTACTCGGCCTGACCCTGGATTACGGACCGTTTGGTTTTCTGGACCGCTACGATCCGGGCTTTACTCCCAACAGCAGCGATACCGCCGGTCGATACGCCTTTGCCAACCAGCCGCGCATCGTGCTGTGGAACTGTGTCGCCCTGGCACAGGCGTTTACCGCGCTGACCGGTCGCGAGGCGCTGGAAGCGGCGCTGGCGCAATATGAGCCGACCTACCAGCGCCACTATGCGGCCTTGATGGCGGAGCGCTTCGGCCTGCCCTATGCCGGTGAGGGCCCGCAGGCCCGTCAAACGGTCGGTTTGATTCGTGATTTGCTGCAACTGCTGGAAAGCGCCGCTGCCGATTACAACCTCAGCCTGCGGGCGTTGGTCGACGCGCGGGAAGTGGACTCTCCAGGCCCCTTGCAGGCGGCGATCGCCGACCGGGAGAGCGAGCTTGCCGACTGGTTCCGACGTTACCGGGCACATCAGTCAACACCGTCATTGGCGCGGATGGACGCCGCCAATCCACGCCTTATACTTCGTAGCTACCTGGCCCAGCAGGCGATCGAGGCTGCCGAGCGGGGCTGTTTCGAGCCGGTCGACGATCTGCTGCGGGCGTTGCGAACGCCCTTTGCCGAACCGGCCGATGGCGATCGCCATTACATTGAACGGCCCCCGCACGAGGGCTGCAATCTGAACCTGAGTTGCTCCTCCTGAGGTACCTTGCCACCGTTATGGATAGACACAACACCAAGAAGATCTCCCGCATTCTGGCGGCTGTCGTCAGCGCCTTCTTCGCCGCCGTCGCCGTTGCCGGTTACAGCCGGACCGAGGATCTTGGTCAGCTGCTGCTGTTCCTCGGCTTGTCTGCATTCAGCTACCTGCTGGTGATCTTCATTTTCAAAGGCATCGACAAGCTACTGGATTCGGTGGACGACCGTGAGCACTAGGCCAGCTTGAGTTATAACTGACGAGCGGCTAGCATGCGCCGGATATTGTGGATTAAGGAAACATCATTACATGGCTGACAGCAAACGGATCGCGGTCCTGGGGGGCGGTAGTTTCGGTACCATTATCGCCAATGTGGCGGCGGAGAACGGTCACCAGGTGCGCCTGTGGATGCGTGACCAGGCGCGGGCCGACGAGATCCGTACCAGCCGGGTCAACAGTCGTTACCTGCCGGGCTACACCCTGGCCGATACGCTGGAGCCGGTTTGCGACCTGCAGCAGGCATTGGCCGATGCCGAGATCGTCTTCGTGTCGATCCCGTCACACGCCTTTCGCGAAGTGACCCGCCAAGCGCGGCGCTGGCTGCAGCCGGGGCAGATGGTGATCAGTACTACCAAGGGGATCGAGGCGGAAACCTTCAGCCTGATGAGCGAGATCCTGCACGACGAGTTGGGCGAGGACGCCCGGATCGGGGTGTTGAGCGGGCCGAACCTGGCCAAGGAGATCGCCAAGCGCCAACTGACCGCCACCGTGGTGGCCAGCGCCGATGCCGAATTACGTGCCACGGTGCAGGCGGTGCTGCATTGCGCCTATTTCCGTATCTACGCCAGTGATGACCACTACGGGGTCGAGCTGGGCGGTACCCTGAAAAATATCTATGCCATTGCCGCCGGTCTCAGCTCGGCGCTGGGCATGGGCGAGAACACCAAGGCGATGCTGATGACCCGCTCGCTGGCCGAGATGAGCCGCTTTGCGGTCTGCATGGGCGCCAACCCGATGACCTTTATCGGCCTGGCCGGGGTCGGCGACCTGATCGTTACCTGCATGTCTCCGTTGAGCCGCAACTACCGGGTCGGCTACGCGCTCGGTCAGGGCAAGTCGTTGGAGGAGGCGGTCGCCGCGTTGGGCGAGGTGGCCGAAGGGGTTAACACCCTGAAGCGGGTCAAGGCCAAGGCCGAGGAGTTGAACATCTACATGCCGCTGGTCTGGGGGCTCTACGAGGTGGTGTTCAACAAGGCGCCGGTGGCCGAAGTGGTCAAGACGTTGATGCTGAACGAGCAGAGCACCGACGTTGAATTCGTGCTGCCGCGAGAGCAGGTGTAAACCGATGATGATCTACCTGATGCGTCATGGCCTGGCCGAGCCGTTCGGTAGCCGCAACGACGAACTGCGTGAGCTGACTGAGGCCGGGCGCAATCAGGTGCGGGCGCAGTTCATCGCCAGTCGCGACCGGTTGCTGCAGATTGAGCAGATCGTTCACAGTCCCTACCTGCGGGCGCGGCAGACCGCCCAGATCGGTGCCGAGTTGCTTGGCGTCGAGCGGCTGCTGGCTGACGACCGGTTGGTCCCGGAGGCTGACCCGCGGCTGGCGCTGGAACTGCTGGAGCGGGACAGCGATACGACTACCCTGTACGTGACCCACAACCCCTTCGTCGGTAAGTTGATCGGATTGCTCTGCCAGGGCGATAGCCGCCAACCAGAGCCGATGGATACCGCGATGCTGGCGATGGTCGAAGCGGACTGGCCGGCGGCCGGGCTGGGCCGGTTACGCGGCAAGCATGCCGCGCCCTTCCGTACTTGAATCTTAGTGTTTGCGCACCCTGATCCGGATCTGGTCGCTTAGCGGTCGGCTCTGGCACATCAGGATCTCGCCATCCTCGACCTGTTGGTCGTTCAGTGCCGGATGTTGGACCATCTGTACCTGGCCGGCCAGCAATTCTGCCCGGCAGGTACCGCAGATGCCGGCTTGGCAGCTGAACGGCGCATCCACATTGAGCCGCTGCAGCGCTTGCAGGATGGTTTCCCCCGCGTCCAGCCGTACCTTGTAATCACGGCCATCCAGTTCCAGGTCGACGATCGCGCTCTGGCCGAGCGAGCTGTCCGGTGCAGGTTCGATGGCATGTTCCAGGCTGAAGTATTCCCGCTGGATATCACGCTCGGCGATACCGTGGCGGCGCAAATGAGCGTAGCAGCTATCCATCATTCCGGTTGGGCCGCAGATCAGGTAGCAGCAATGCGGCGTGGTGGGCGGGTAGCGGTCCAGGAACCAGTTCAGCGTGCCGTCGTCGATTCGACCGACACGACCGCGAACCTTGCGAGTCTTGCGGCGGTGTGCCGGCCAGCTACGGCGGAATCGGGGCTGGCTGAGGCAGTGCAGCAGCAGCAGGCGGTCCGGGTGGCGGCGTTGCCAGTCGTTCAATTCCTGATGCAGGATGATGTGATTTTCATCGCGGTTGCCGTAAAGCAGGTAGACCCGGCTTTCCGGTTCTACGCTGAGTACCGTTTTCAGGATCGACAACAGTGGGGTGATGCCGCTGCCGGCGGCGAACAGGTAGTAGCTGCAGCGGTTGTCCGGCTGGATCAACGGGGTGAAGTTGCCGCTGGGCGGGGCGACCCGCAACGTGTCACCGACCTTCAGCGCCTGGTTCAGGTGGCGCGAAACCCGGCCGTTTGGCATCTGCTTGACGGTGATGGCGAACGGCTCCGCTAACGCCGGCGAATTGGTCAGCGAGTAGTAGCGCTGTAGCACATCTCCATCCACCACCGCTTCGACGCACAGGTGTTGGCCGGCTTTGAATCGGAACGCCGGCTGCAACTGTTGTGGCAGGTCGAAGGTGATGCTGATCGCTTCCGGTGTGCTTCGGTGCAGCGAACGGATCGGAAGAGCGTAAAACTTAGCGCGCCCCATGCATGACTCCTGCCGGATGGCTCTGTCCCCCTGAAAGTCATCTCCGGTCGGTTTGTTTGATCTTTACCGCTACGTTTTAGCTTAGTCACTGTTACGCCGGCCGGTGCAACAACGTCGCTATTGGCGGCTAAATAGCGCCGCCTGCGTTGTTCAACCCAGCAGTGAGCGTTGCTGGGGACGGCGGTTGAAATGGTTGAAGGCGGACTGCTCCTCATCGATTTCGACACCGCCTCGCCGGTCTGCAGTAGCTGAGTGGCCGGCGGTCGATAACGGGCAGGTACGGTGGATCACCCAGTGGTCCTGGTGGCGATGCAGCTGGGTTTGGCAGCAGTCGCACTGAAAGATCTGGTGGTCGCCGATCCGGCTTAACGGTGCAAGCGCCGGATGGGGGCGAAGCTGCAGCAGAAGATCGGTACAAAGGATACAGGCGTCATCCATAACGTTCTCTCCGGAAGGCTGGCTGAGGCTGTTTTCAAATTAGCATAGCGGGCGGCGTCTGCAGCTAAGAATTTGTCTTAATTTTCAGCCGTCAGTTAACGGTTGATTAGTTAACAGTTTTAAGTTCACAGTGGGTAGGCTATGTAGCTGCAGCCAGTACGAAATTACGGTTAACTTGCAGCTGTAAACTGTTAACTAAACAGGAGCTTTATCGTGTCGGACAGCGAACGCTTATCAACTTCGGCCCTGGCCAAGCGGCTGCATAAAACTGCCAAGCAGTTGTTTGCCGAGCTGGTAGTGCTCGGCTGGATCCGCCGTGAGGGTGAAAACTGGCAGCTGACGGCGAAAGGCGAGTTCGAGGGCGGTGCCTATCGGGACAGCGAAAAGTTTGGCCGCTATATCGTCTGGCCCGAATCGGTATTGAACCACCGCGCGTTGAGTAGCGGCGATCTGGCGCTGGCCAGTTCAACCGCGCTGGGACGCCGGGCGGGGCTGTCGGCTCAGCAGCTGAACCGCTTAATGCAGGAGTTGGGCTGGTTGCATGCCGAGCCGGGCGGTTGGCAGTTGACCGATGCGGGCCGCCGGGCGGGCGGCGTCGCCCGGGAGGATCCGCGCAGCGGCAAGCGCTACGCGCTCTGGCCTGACAACCTGCTGGAGCAGCCCGCTGTTGCCCGGTTACTGGCGCGGTTGCAGCCGTCGGATGATGGGCCGTATATCGCCCTGGATGGTCATTGTTGCAGCAGCGGGGTGGTGCGGCGGCTCGATAACTGGTTTTATCTGGCAGGGATTCAGCACGCCTTTAAGCGGCCGCTACCACTGCCGGACTCGCCCGACTGTGACCTGTTCCTGCCGCAATCCCAGCTCTATATCGATGATTGGAGCGGGTCGGCCGGCAGCGCCGAATTGGCCCGCCGGATGCGGCTGCAAACCCTGGCGGAAGGGGCTGGCCTGGCGTTGCTGGTGGTGGATGAGGCGGCGCTGCCGGAGCTGGAGGCCTGGCTGGTGCGCCAGCTCCGCAAGCGCAATATCCCGTTTGAATGAGTCGCTCAGGGGACCTGCATGCCGTATTTAACGAACTCCAGCCCGCCCATCAGTTCCATCCAGTCGGCCACGGCCGGGAAGTCGGCCGGATCGATGCTCTGCCACGGGTAGCGCATCGCCCAGGGGTAGATGGCGAAGTCCGCGATGGTCAGGTCGTCGCCGACTACGAATCTTTTACCAGCCAGTTGTCTGTCCAGTACCTGCCACAACCGCCTGGCTTCCTTGTTGTAACGTTCGATGGCGTAGGGCACCGGCTCCGGGGCGAAACGGTTGAAGTGGTGCGCCTGGCCGAGAAACGGGCCGAAACCGCCCATCTGCCACATCAGCCACTGAATGCAGTCGAGCCGTTCGCGCGGCTCTTCAGGCAGGAATAGGCCGGTTTTTTCCGCCAGGTAAAGCAGGATCGCGCCGGACTCGAACAGCGCCACCGGTTCGCCAGCCGGGCCGTCCGGGTCGACGATTGCCGGGATCTTGTTGTTCGGGCTGATCGTCAGGAACTCCGGCGCGAACTGTTCCTCTTCCAGAATATTGATCGGATGGACCTGGTAAGGTAGCTGACAGGCTTCCAGCATGATCGAGACTTTGTAGCCGTTGGGTGTTCCCCAGGTGTAAAGGTCGATCATCAGTCTGTCCCTGCGGCAGCGGTACCGTCCATGAAGTGGCGGTAGATATCGATCAGTTCCTGTTCGGAGAAGGTTACGATGATCAGCTGTTGGCCGGGTCGAATCAGGTCCGGATTCTGGCCCAGGATGCCTTGGGCGTAGTTGTAGATATAGGTTTCGTCGACTTTGTTCTGCAGGATGTTGCCGAGGAAAGAGCTGCGCAGGTCGGCCAGCCGCTCGTCCGCATCGGCCGGTATGTCGGTGCTGACCGCCTGCTGCTGACCGGGCAGCTTCAGGCCGGCGGAAAAGGTGCGCATCAGGGCGTGCTGAATGATCCCCCACAACCCTTGGCTGTCGCCTTCACGCACCGCATGCAGGTAGAAGATCTGTTTCTCGGCCGCGTCCGGGTTGTCCAGAAGCTCTTTCAATTTAACCTGGTGGGCGCGTTGCGGCAGGGTGCCGTTCTGAATCTGGCCCTGTATCTGGTCCAGAGTATCGCGCGACGGCGGCTGGGCGGTTTTTCCCGGCAGCGGCGCCAGGCTGACGCCGTAGCTGGTAGTGTCGCCGGATGCGGCGTCACCGGCCAGGGGCTCGGTTTGGTTTCCGGCTTCGTTCAGTTCAAGCAGTTCGGCCGACGCTTCGACTTGGTGAGCGGGCAGCGCCAGTAGTTGCTGGGCGGTCACGAAGTGCTCCGCCTGTTCGATATCGATCGCCTGCTCGGCCGGGCTGGTGAGGCGGTCGATATGCTCGCGCGCCTGGCGGGCGGTCTCGGCGGATGGCGGTGCTGTCCGGGTGTCCTCAACCGAGCCGGTTTGTTCGGAGCGTTGATAAAACATGAAGGCCGCAGCGGCGACCAGTAGAACGATGATCAGGACAAGGGCGCGTTGCATCCGGTTCCCTCTTCGGTGTAGCCGACGTTCATGATAATGATTCTCGACACTTTATCGGGATTGGCGCGGGGAGGAAAGGGGAAGGGGTGCCCGCCCGGCGGGGAGAGACGCCGGACGGGCCAGGGATTACTTCAGCTGGCGCCAGGCGGTCTCGCTGACCTGGATGGCATCGGCGTCCGGGATCAGGTCAACGAACTGCCAGGCATCCTTGGTTTCGACGTCCAGCATTTCGACGCGCTTGCGGTCCTGAACTTCCAGCTGCAGCAGGGTGCCGTCGTCGGTAACACCGCTGAAAATCAGGGCACCGTTACGCACGCGGGTGAGGTTCATCTGGGTATCATTGTACTGATACAGATCGCTCATCGTCTCTTCTCCTGAAGTGATTGTATTTATTAGCTTGGGTCAAGAGCCGTTCCAATTATCCATAATAGATACAGGGTAAAAAGTGATACTTAATCAAACATATTGTTTGTTTGATCTGTATCATGTTTGGGTTGCCCGCATCTGTTTCCGTCTCTATAAGGTCGAGCCGGCCGGGGACGACTATGCTTGCTGGACGGGCTTTCGTGGAGGGGCGGCATGATCGATCTGTACTGCGAGCGGATGGCAGACGGGCTCTGGGCGGAGCCGCTCAATGCGGTTACCAATCTGGCGTTCCTGCTGGCCGCCGGGCTGTCAGTCCGCCTGGCGCGGTGGCACCGGCAACTGGACGCGGCAGCGATCATGCTGATCGGGCTGATGCTGCTGATCGGCATCGGCAGTACCCTGTTCCATATCCTGGCGAGCGGCTGGGCCAAGCTGGCCGACGAATTGCCGATTCTGTTGTTCCAACTGGTCTATCTCTGGCTCTACTGCCGCGAGCTGATAGGTTTGCAAAGGGCGGTCAGTGCCTTGCTGTTGCTGGGATATTTGGGTGTGTCGCTGGCAGCGGCGCAATTGACCGGCCTGAACGGCTCGCTGGGGTATGTGCCGGCGCTGCTGGTACTGCTGGGATTGGCGATCTACCACCTCCGGCTCGGACAGCGGGAGTCGACGCTGTTGCTGCAGGCCTGCGGCTGGTTCCTGTTGTCGCTGACGCTGCGCACGCTGGATATGGCGCTTTGTGCCTATTGGCCGTTGGGCAGTCACTTCGGTTGGCATCTGCTGAACGGCCTGGTGCTGTACCTGGTGTTCAGGGCCTGGTTGCTGAACCGGCCGGTGGGCTGAAGGTTTCCGGTACCGGGAGCAGCGTTCGGATGATCCTTTGCTAGGCTGAGAGTGAACCTCCAAGGGATATTTCGCAATGTATCACGCGGCAGTCCAACGTTGGGTTGCAGTTATTTTGCTCTGGCTGGGTGTTTGCGTCCCGGTTGTGGCTGAGTTTTCCTTAACCGACGCGGAGCGGCAGTACCTTCGCTCGCGTGGCCCGATCACTTACTGTATCGACCCGGACTGGATGCCATTCGAGAAGATCGATCGGCGTGGACGCCATATTGGTATCAGTGCCGATTTCATGGCGGAGTTTTCCCGTATGCTCGGTGTGCCTTTGCATCTGGTGGCTACGGGCAGCTGGGCGGAGTCGATGGAACGGGCCCGCAACCGCGAATGCGATCTACTGAGCCTGGCCAACGAGAGCGCCGAGCGCCGCAAGCATTTCGATTTCACCGATCCCTACCTGGTACTGCCGGTGGTGCTGATCGCCACTAAGGATTCCCCCTATCTGGATGGCCTGAAAAAACTGGAGGGCAAGACCATCAGCGTACCGGAGGGCTATGTGCTGGTGGAGTTCATGCAGCAGACGTACCCGGGAGTACAGTTGCATTTTACCCAGTCGTTGCTGGAGGCGTTGCGCGAAGTGGCACGGGGGGATGTGCAGGCAGCGATTGCCGGTTTGCCGACCGCGCTCTACCAGATTCAGCAGCAGGGCTTGAGCCAGCTTAAGATTGCCGGCAATACCGAGTTCAACTATGAACTTTCGGTAGCGGTACGCAATGATCAGCCGTTGCTGCATGGTATCTTCCAGAAGGCGGTCAACGAGTTGTCGCCGGCTCTGCGCGACCGAATCCTTGAGCGCTGGTACAACGTCAAGGTGGAGCAAGCGCGCGACTATACGCTGTTGCTGATCCTGCTGGCTGGCTTGCTGGTGGCGCTGGCGTTCCTGATATACCGCAACCACAGCAGCCAGAAATTCAACGCCCAGCTGGCGAAGATGAATGACCGGCTGACCGACCGCAATCAGCGGCTGGAGCAGGTCAGCAAGCGCGACTTTTTGACCGGTACTTATAATCGGGTCAAGATCGACCGGGAGCTACAGGACGATTTTGCCCGCCACCGCAAACATGGCAAGCCGTTGTCGCTGATTCTGTTCGACCTCGATGGCCTCAGCGAGGTGAACCTGTCGCACGATCACCAGGTCGGCGACCTGGTGATCGTGGAGACCTGCCGGCTGGTGGAGGAAAGCCTGGGGGAGTGGCACCAGCTCGGTCGTTGGGAGGGAGACCTGTTCCTCGTTCTCTGTCCTGATACGCCGCTGGAAGACGCGCTTGGCCTGGCCAAGAAGCTGAACACCCTGCTGCAGTTGCACCATTTCAGCGAGGACGTGCATATCAGTGCTTCCTTCTGCGTGGCGCAGTGCGACAACAAACAGAACCATGCTGAACTTATCCGCCGCATGGAACAATGCCTGATCGCCAGTAGACAACAGGGGCCGCATCAGGTGGCGACCCTGGTTGCCGGGACTGCCGAGCAAGAGGATTGATCTGGATCTATTTCCGGGCCGAAACAGCACTTGCTGCGCCGCGTCTTGCTGCACCGCAGCTACACTTAATCCAGAAACAGGTTTGTTTATCTTCAGCGATGGATATGAGGGGGTGTAGCCATGTTGACGTACCAGGAATGTCTGGATCTGTGCGGCCTCTCGGATGAAGAGGTGGCGGCCATTGCCGAACATGAGCACCTGGATCCGATGGTGGCCATGGCGCTGGGCAACTATCTGCTGCACCATGACGGCGAACAGAAGATCCGCAAGATCATTCTGGACGACATCGCCAAGGCCAAGCGTTGCGGCAATCATCAGCATGAGCAGGTGTTGCGGCAGGTGCTGGCGCACTTTATCGCCACTCACCCGGAGCGCAAAGCTCGGCAAAAGGAATAAAAGCAGAACGAAACGTGCGGTGCTGAACCGGCCGGATGGAAAGCCCGACGAAAACGGGTTTTCCCGCCGGGCTCAGTTGCCCTCCGCCCGTTTCTCCTCCAGCTGCTCGGCCAGCTGCGCCTGTTGCGTTTCCATCTCCGCCAGTATCCAGTCACGAAATGCCTCCATGCTGTAAGTCAGCGGCCGGTTCTTCTGGTATACCAGGTAAAACGCCTTGCGGGTATTCAGCTGCAGGTCAAACGGGATGACCAGCTGTCCGTATTGCAGCTCCCGTTCCACCAGGCCGATATCGGACAGCGCAATGCCAAGCCCCTCCATGGCGGCGCCCAGGGCCAGTGAGGTGTTGGAGAAGGTCAGGCTCTTGGCGCTGCCGATATCTGTGATACCGGTCTGCGCCATGATCTGAGGCCATTCGCTGGCGCGGCTGGCGACATGGATCAGCGTGTGGCGCTTCAAGTCCTGCAGGGTTTCCAGCGGCTTGTCCCCCTCCAGCAGGCGCGGGCTGCAAACCGGTACGATGGTGGTACTGCGCAGAAAGTGGGTTTCCACGTCGTCCCATTCGCCATGGCCAAGATAGATCGCCATATCGGTATCGCTCTGCTGGAAGTCGATCTGGCCGACCGAGGCGCTCAGGCGTAGTTCCACGTCCGGGTGCTGAGCCTGGAACTGACCCAGTCGCGGTACCAGCCAGCGGGTCAGGAACGCCGCCGCTACCGCCAGGTTGACCACGCTGATATTGGGCGCGGTGATCAGCCGGCGGGTGGCGCTGTCGATCTCGTCGAGCGCGTGTTGAATAGAACTGAGATATTTCTCACCCGCAGCGGTCAGCATCGCCTTGCGCCTTTCCCGGCGGAACAGCTTCAAACCGAGGAATTCTTCCAACGTTTTGATCTGGTGGCTGACCGCGGATGGCGTGACATAGAGCTCTTCGGCGGCTTGGTTGAAGCTACCTTTGCGTGCGGCGGCTTCGAAGCAGCGCAGGGCGTTCAGAGGGGGCAGCTGTCTTATGACAATACTCCTACAATGATTAGATATTTTCACCAATCAGGTGAAAAAGTATCGTTTGTGGCGCAACCGTTTCGACCTTAGTATAACCCCATCGATTGATTCGAGGCACTGCTGAAAAGCAGACCACATCAATGGTTGGGGAATTCGGGCCCTGGTCGCTGGTCTGCCGGACGCAAACGCATTTTGTTGTTGTTCAAATTTTATGCTGAATTTTTTGAGGCCGTAAATGAACCGTGAAGATTACCTGATCGAGATTCGTACCACCGTCAGTGGCCGCGTCGATATGGAGTACTACATCGACCAGGCGCAGGAGCTGCGCAGTGAAGAGATGGCCCGTCTGGCCAAGGCTGCAGTAACCTGGCTGAAGGGTTTGATCAAGATCGAACCTATGCCGAGTCTGGAAGCGGTTTACGGTCGCTGATATCGCAAGTTTCTGGCATCCTTTGCTTGTTTTTAGCCCGCTTTTTAGCGGGCTTTTTTATTGCCTGTTCGGGGAGCTGCAAGATACAAGCTATGAGCGGCACAGCGGGCAGAATCCGGCCTTGCTTGTAGGGTGGGCACGTTTTTTGTGCCCACGCGGTGCCAGTTCCGCTGACGCAGATTTTGCTTGCTAATCTGCGATGAACCTTTTGTGTCTGAGCGACAAGCGACATGCCTTGTAGGGTGGCACGTTTTTGTGCCCACACGGCGCTTGATCATCTGATGTAGATGTTTCCCGCTAAAGCGCGAAGACCCTTTTTATGCCTGAGCGACAAACGACAAGCGTAGCCTGTCGCTTTATCGCAGGAGCACTGCAGAGCGCTGGATAGCCCTACTGCAGTGTTCTTTTCTAGTGCATTAGGATGGATTGGCGGCCGCTGCGGCCTTGGCCGGTCGGCGACGACGTGGGCGGCGCCGCTTGCTGGCCGTGGTGTTTTCCGCGCTTGCAGCCTGCTGAGAGGCACCTTGCGAATTTCGCTTGCCCTGCTGACCGGCGGGGCGGTTGGTGGCTTTGCCTGCATTCGCGGGCTTGCCCGATGAGCGGCGACGTCGATTGGCCGGTTTCGCGGCCGGCTCCGCCTCGGTCGGTGCCGTCTGGCTGGGTTCGAAACCGCTGACCGGGTCGGCCGGCAGTTTCAGCCGCACCAGTCTCTCGATGTCCAGCAGCAGCTTCTGCTCGTCGGCACAAACCAGCGAGTAGGCGTGTCCCTGGGTGCCGGCCCGGCCGGTACGGCCGATACGGTGAACATAGTCGGCCGGCACGTTCGGCAGCTCGTAATTGACCACCTGCGGCAACTGCGCGATATCCAGGCCGCGTGCGGCGATATCGGTGGCCACCAATACCCGCACCTTGCCGTTCTTGAAGCTGCTCAGCGCGCGTTGGCGGGCGTTCTGGCTCTTGTTGCCATGAATCGCTTCGGCACTGATATTGGTATCCACCAGTTTCTTGGCCAGTTGGTTGGCGCCTCGCTTGGTGCGGGTGAATACCAGCGTCTGCTGCCAGTCGTGGCGCTCGATCAGGTGGCTCAGCAGGGCAGCCTTACGCCCTTTGTCGACCGGGTAGACCCGCTGTTGTACGGTCTGCGCGGTGGCGTTCGGCGGATTGACCTCGACTTTCACCGGATCGTTCAGCAGGCCTTCGGTCAGTTTGCGGATTTCGCCGGAGAAGGTGGCCGAGAACATCAGGTTCTGTCGTTGCGGCGGCAACAGCGCCAGGATTCGACGGATATCGTGGATAAAGCCCATATCCAGCATCCGGTCCGCTTCGTCCAATACCAGCATCTCCAGCTGGTCGAACTGGACCGCGCCCTGTCTTTGCAGATCCAGCAGCCGGCCGGGCGTGGCGACCAGCAAGTCGACGCCGCGGGCCAGCAGTTCAAGTTGAGGCTTGGCCGAAACGCCGCCGAAGATTACCCCGGAACTCAGTTTCAGGTGTTTGCCGTAGTGGTGCGCATTGTCGCCCACCTGGCCGGCCAGTTCGCGGGTCGGCGTCAATACCAGCGCGCGTACCGCGTTGCGCTTCGCCCGCTTGCCGGCGGACAGGCGCTGTAGCATCGGCAGGGTGAAGGCGGCGGTCTTGCCGGTGCCGGTCTGGGCGGCGGCCATCACATCGCGGCCATCCAGTACGGCGGGAATAGCCTGGGCCTGGACCGGGGAGGGGGTGTTATAACCCTTTTCATCGATTGCACGAAGCAGTGGCTCGGCCAGGCCGAGAGCGGAAAAAGTCATCAGGATATTGCTTTACTCTGGTGGATCGGCTGGTCCATGCGGCCAACGGATCGGGTAGGAGGGATAAACGTGACGCTAGCATACGCTAATCGGCCGCAGAATTCGATGCTCGACTGCTCAAATTGGTCGTCGACGCCGCGAAATGTTGCCGATAAGGCCCGGATGGAGGCCGGCCAGGGCCTTCATCCGGGTAATAATGGGACTAGGGCTGGTAACTGGCTGGGTTGTTCTGGTCCATGGCTGGTGAGTAGCTGTAAGGTGCCAGCTGGATATCCTGAACGGTGAATGTATAGCTTGTCGGTTGCGGATTACGTAGTTTGTAAACGGCCTTACCATTGCCGTCGGTGGTGCCCTGGCTGCCTTCGAAGTTGCAACCAAAAATCGAGCACATGGAAACGGATAGTGTGGCCCCGCTGGCGGGCGCATCGCTGGCTTCGGCGATACCATCTCCATCCGAATCCCACTTGATATAGACCGAGGTGTTCAGGGTCTTGCCCTTGAGTGAGAACTGGATATCCCAAACGTACAGAGCATCGTTTGAAGGTGGTGGCTGGCCGCCGGCGCCATTGACAGCGTTGGCCAGGTTGAGGCGGCCAAACTGGCTCCAGGCCAGCATATTCTGGCCCAGAGTACCGACGCTGTCGGCGTTGTTTTCCAGCAGGGTGCGAATCTGCTGATTATCGGCACTGCCGCCCAGCAGGGTCTTCAGCAGTGCAGCGGCGCCGCTGACCAGGGGGACCGCCATCGAGGTGCCGGACTGCCAGGTGTAGCAACCCAGCGGATCATCCGGCGCAATGCCGCAACCGGCGGACGGGTAGGTGGCAAAACTCTCGCTGCCGGGTGCCAGCAGCGATATACAGTTGCCGAAGTTGGAGAAGCTGCTGAGATTGTCGAAGTGATCGCTGGCACCGACCGCGATCACCTCAGACAGCATGCCCGGGTAGTCGCAGCCATTGCGATAGTCGTTGCCGCCCGCGCCGATCATCACCACGCCTTGCGACGATGCCTGGCTGATCGCATCCTGTTCCGCCTGCGAGATGGTTGGGCCGCCGAAGCTCATGTTGATCACATCGTAACCCAGTTGGGTCGCCAGGTTGACAGCTTCGGCGATGGCCACGCTTTCACAGACGCCGACGGTGGGGAACGAGATCGGATAGCCGTAACAGACCTTGAAGGAGCCCACCGGTGAATTGATCGCCACGCCGCTGACCCCGATATCATTGTTGAAACGCGCCGCCGCGATCCCGGCAACATGGGTGCCGTGGCCGATCAGGTCGCCGTTCGGGGCGCCTATACCGGCGACCAGGTTGACGTCGTAATCGCAGTTCAGGTCGACGTGGGCGCATTCGACGCCGGAGTCGAGGATCGCAATACGGCTGGGTGGGCAGCTGGCGGCATCCGGACAGCTTGCCAGAAAGCCGTCCCAGCCTTCGGGAGCGTCGATGTCGGCGTCCGCCAGGCCGTTATAGAGCGGCGCAATCAGTTGCAGCGTGATCGGGTCAAGCATTGCGCCGAAACCCTGGCCGCTGTTGTGTAGTCCCCACTGCTCCTTGAAGTAATCGCCCACGCCGTCTGGCGGTGGCGGTTCCTGGCCCTCGTCAGGGATTACGAAGGTGCGATAGAAATTCGGTTCCGCATAACGGACATTCGGATTTTTCCCGTAGCGGTCTATGGTGGCCTGCACGCTGTTGGCGGGCACCGAGACCAGTGCGGCATTCAGTGTCGGAATCGTCCGGATGACGCGGCTGCCGGCCTGGCTATGGGCGGCACGTTTGTCAGCGGCGGCGGTGCCGGGCTGAAAGACCACCACTACCTGGTCTGGCGCGAATGGCGGCGGCATCACCGGCGGGCCGGCAAATGCGGGGGCAGATAGCAGCAGGGACAGTAAACCGGTTAGCGCGATCCATGCGGCTGAGCGGGCAATCAGGAACATGGTGTCACTCCTCGGGCCGGAAGACCTTCGCTTGTTGGCGGGTTTCAGCGGCTATAAACAGGCACGTATTGCACAGCCTAGCCGCTGGTGCACGCGCGTTCGGTACTATCTTGACTGTATGTTGTAATGATCTTGCGAAAGGCGGATGCAAACCTGTAACAGATTTGGAGCAACCGGCGCCGGTGGCTAGAATAGCCGGCTTTTTTGCGGGGGGGCTTGGCATGGAGTACGAATTTGGCCGCGATATTATCGATCGGCCCTATGCCCGATTCAGTATGGGGCATGAAGCGTTCGGTCACTGGCTGGTGGATGAGCTGGGAGAGGATCAGGCCCGCTTGGCCGGCGTTCAGCAGCAGGTTGCGCGCCTGCTGGCCGGTCAGGGTTGGGAGTATGAGCTGGCGGGCCGGGAGTTCAGCCTGCAGTTGAGCCGGGATGAGGTCGTGGTGCGCTCCAATGCGCTGGGCTACGAGGTTGAATTGCCGCCCGAGGAGGATGAGGAGGAGCTGTCCTGCTACGACGATGAGTTGCAGGCTGGCTGCGGCTTGCAGGATTTCGCCGAGTTGCTGGTCGCCTGGCGGACCTTTCTGCAGGGCGACAGGGGGTGAAATTTTACCCTGTCCGGCGGGTTGGGCCTGGGTCAATAAAGTGACACTTTTCGTTTCTCGTTTGCGATCGGATTTGATAGCGTTGCTTGAGAGCCATCAAGAACTGCAAGGGCGCAGCTGAGCCGGGCGAGGGGCCGGGTTCTGCAGGAAGGTGTAGCCTGCCGGGATGCGCTGCTCACGTATTGGAGTCTGGTCGTGAGTATCAGAAAACGCCTGATCGTTATCTTTTTGCTGCTGGAGTTGATCCCGCTGGCGGCGATCTCCTATCTGACACTTAATCAGGCTGCGGAGCTGGGTGAATATGTCAGCCGTTTGCATGCCCAACTGGTGGATAGCTTCAGGGGCATTACCCAGACCACCGGCGAGCGGCTGGTCAGGGATACCGAGCGGGCGCTGGATCACAGGTCCCGTGAAAATATCGAACGGTTGACCACCGACACCGCCCGCCAGATTGCCGGGATTCTCTATCGGCGCGACCGCGATATCCAGGCGGCCGCCGCGCTTGACCCCGATTTAGACAGTTACCGCCGTTTCCTGGCCGAGCGTCGAGAACTGCTGACTGAGCCTCCCGAGTTCCGCCTTAGCGAGGATGGCCGGCAGTGGCTGCCCGTTGAGCCGCCCGCCGCGGAGCCGCCTGCAGTGGCTGCCCCGCCAGGGGTTGCGTCGCTGTCCGACCTGAATGTCCGGCCGCCGGAGGTGGCGCGCAGGCGCCGCCCGGCACCGCTCTACCTGGAGATGACCTTCTTCGACCCGCAGGGACGCGAGCAGTTGAAAGTGGTCGAGTCAGAGCTGATGAGCGACCAGACGCGCGATATCAGCCAGCCGGCCAACACCTTCGTGCGTGCGGAGCGCTATTTCGAGCAGCTGGCGTCGCTTGAGGCCGGCGATATCTACGTGTCGGACCAGATCGGCGGCTATGTCGGCAGTACGTTCATCGGCCCGTATCTGCCGGAGCGGCTGGCGCAGGCCGGGCAGGTGTTCCAGCCTGAACAGGCGGCCTACGCCGGGCTGGAGAACCCGGTCGGACGGCGCTACCGCGGTCTGATCCGCTGGGTAACGCCGGTGGTCCGCAACGGTGTCAAGCTGGGCTACGTGTCGCTGGCGCTGGATCAGCGCCACCTGGCCGAGTTTACCGACTATCTGGTGCCGACCGAGCAGCGCTACGGCAGTGTCCCCGACCCGGCCAGCGGCAACTACGCGTTTCTGCTCGACCACAAGGGGCGCACCATCCACCATCCGCGCCATTACCATATCGTCGGCTACGATCCGGCCAGCGGGGCCCCGGTGGCGCCCTGGTTGGATCAGCAAACTTACCAGGCCTGGCAGGCCAGCGGCCAGCCGATCGACCAGTTCCTGGCGGAGCAACCCGCCTTTCGCGACCAGTCGCTGGCCGTCAAGCCGGCCCTGGCACAGCTGCGCGCCGGCACCCTGGCCGCCGATTGCCGCCACCTGAACTTCGCCCCCCAGTGCAGCGGCTGGCAGCAGATCACCGAGCAGGGCGGTTCCGGCTCGTTCCGGATCTTCTGGGCGGGCCTGTGGAAGCTCAATACCGTCGCGGTGATCCCCTATTACACCGGGCAGTACAACAGCCAGCGCGGCTTTGGTTATATCACCATCGGGACCAACAGCGAGCAGTTTCACAGTGCCGCCAACCGGGCCGGCGAGCAGCTGCTGGCCGAGCTGTCGGTGCTGCGCTCTGCCACCCAGGGTAACCTGTACCAAAGCCAGAAACAGATCGAGCAGTCGGTCGGTAACCTGAGCGTCTGGCTGGCCAGTGCGTTGCTGGTAATTATCGGACTGACCACGGTCGCCGCCTTCTGGTTGGCCTGGCAACTGGATCACCGGTTGCAGCCGCTGATCGACGGTATGAGACGCTTTGCCGGCGGTGAGACCGGCCGGCGGATTCCGGTCGGTTCGGCTGATGAATTGGGTCAGATCGCCGGCGCTTTCAACGAGATGGCCGATACCCTGGTCGAACGTGAGGCCGAATTGCGTAAATTCGCCTTTGCCACCCACCAGAGCCCGATGGTGGTGATGATCACCGGTCCGGACGGCCGTATTCAGTACACCAACGAGAAATTCAGTGAAACTTCCGGCTACAGTGCGGCGGAGGTGAAGGGGCGCAAACCGTCGATCCTGCGCAGCGGTCATACTCCGGACGAGGAATACCGTAAGCTGTGGCAGACGTTGCTGAGTGGCGAGATCTGGCGCGGCCGCTTCCGCAACCGCCATAAGGACGGCTCGCTCTACTGGGAGGATGCGGTGATCGGCCCGGTGATGGACGACCAGGGCCGGGTCAGCCACTACATTGCGGTGAAGGAGGATATCACCTGGCGGATCGAGCAGGAGCAGCATATCCATTACCTGGCGTTCCACGACGACCTGACCGGCCTGCCTAATCGCACCCTGGCGATGGAGCAGCTGGAGGCTGCCATCAAGCACGCCAAGCGCTACCGGCAGAGCTTTGCGGTGATGTTCATCGACCTGGACGATTTCAAGAACGTCAACGATACCCTGGGCCACGATGCCGGTGATCAGCTGGTGGTGCAGGCCGCCGAACGGATCCGCCAGCGGGTGCGTGAAAGCGATACCGTGGCCCGGCTGGGCGGCGACGAGTTCCTGCTGATCATCAACGATACCCAGCAGGCGGCCAACGCCGGCATGTTGGCCGAACAATTGTTGGAGCAGATGCGTAAGCCGTTCCTGCTGGGTGACTACGAAGTCACCGTTTCGGCCTGTATCGGTGTGGCCCTGTACAGTCAGCACGGCGACAGCAAGGAGCTGTTGCTCAAGAGCGCCGACACCGCGATGTATGCCGCCAAGAACGCCGGCAAGAATACCTGGCGGTTGTTCCGTGACGAGATGAAGGGCCATATGGATGAGCGATTCGACCTGGAGCAGAAGTTGCGCCGGGCGCTGGCGAATAATGAGCTGAGTCTGCACTACCAGCCGATCGTCGATGTCCGCCAGCGCAAGCTGTTGTCGGTGGAGGTGTTGCTGCGCTGGTTCACCGACGCGGGGCCGGTATCGCCGACCGACTTCATCCCGGTGGCGGAGCAGACCGGGATCATCAACGAGATCGACCGCTGGCTGGTGGCTGAGGTGTTCCGCCAGGTGACCAGCTGGGAAGCGCAGGGTTATCGCGAGTTCCAGGTGTCGATCAACGTGTCGCCGCGCCAGCTGGTCAGCGGAGCCTTTCTGGAGCAACTGAAACACAACCTGGCGCACTATCAACTGCCGCCGCAGCGCTTCATTATCGAGGTGACCGAAGGGGTGCTGATCAGCGACCCGGTACGGGCCCGGGAGATGCTGGAGGAGCTGCGGGCGCTGGATATCGCCATCGCCATCGACGATTTCGGTACCGGCTACTCATCGCTGGGCTATCTGAAGCATTATCCGTTCAATATCCTGAAGATCGACCGCGAATTTGTTCGTGACCTGGGCGACGATCCGGACGACGAGACCCTGGTCACCGCCATCGTTGCGCTGGGCAATAATCTGAAGCTGCGGGTGGTGGCAGAGGGGGTGGAGACCGTTGAACAGCTGCATTTCCTGCAACGGGCCGGCTGTCATGCGGTACAGGGCTATCTGACCGGTCGACCGCAGCCGGCGTATGAACTGGCCGGGCTGCTGGCTTGCGGGGCTTTGCTTGATGGGGTGGAAGATTATTGCCAGCGGCAGGTGGATATGGTGGCTGACTAGCGGCTAATTTGCCGATACCGCCGTACCGCAGACGCACAGCGGCGTCTGCGGCGGATCGGGCTCAGCTTTCCAGCCAGACATCCTTGGCCCAGTGCCAGATAGAACTCCAGCACTGTGACTCGTCGAGTTCGCCGTCCTGCCAGAACAGGATCTCGCCCTCCTGCGAGATACAGTAGTAGGCACCGTTAGCCTCGCAGACCGGGATCAGTTCGCGCGGTACGCCAAGCGACCAGGCGGTGGCGGCCACCTCCGGCAGGTAGGTGTGGGATTGCGGGTCGGCCACGGTGACCGGTTCGATCGAACCGTAGATCACATCGCTGACTTTTAGCAGGAACTCGCGGTACTCGTGCGGCAGCTGGATCAGGATCTGCTCCTCAATCTCCACCAACTGGTCTTCGTCCGGCAGTTCCAGCGGCATCAGCACATCGGCATTGTTTTCACGCAGGGCCAGGTAAACGTCTTCCATCGCGAACGCTCTTCAAATTTGCGGTTAACGCACAAGTTTAGCACCCTCGCAGGCGGCGCTGGAATCATCGATATGGCGGTCAGCTAGCCGCTTTGCGCAGCGCCAGGCGGGTCAGTACCGGGCCGAGCAGCTCGAACAGTACCGTGGTGCCGATCACGATCGACAGGCAGAGCTGACGATACTCGGGAAACTGGTTGGCGGCGACCAGCGCCATCCCCACCGGTACGCCCGCTTGCGGCAGCATGGCGATACCGATCCAGCGCCGGGTGGCTGCGGGAGCTCCGCTGAGCGATCCGCCGAGCCAGCCGCCGACGATTTTTCCCAACGTGCGACAGAGGACATACGTTAGCCCGATTGCGCCGAGTTGTTGCAGTAGCTCGATATCCAGCGAGGCGCCGGCCAGCACGAAAAAGATCACCATGAGCGGCCATTCGATATTCTCGATCTCATGAAAGGCGTAGTCATGGTGCGAAGCCAGGTTGGCGATCAGCATACCCATCGCCATCGAGGCGATCAGGAAGGACACCTCCAGCCAGATGGCCAGGCCGCCGCACAGCAACACCAGCCCCAGCGCCTCGGTCAGTAGTGGCTGGCCCGGTCGGAGCCGACCGGTCAGGTAGCTGGCCGGTAAGCCCAGTGCCAGCCCCAGTGCCAGCGCGCCGCCGATCTCATAACCGGCCTGCAGCAGCGGCGATGCCGCGTCCGCGCCACCGTTGATCGACGTGATCCAGGCCATCGACAGGCTGAACAGCAACAGGGCCCAGATATCGTCAATTGCCACGATCAGCAACAGCAGGTTGGCGAACGGTTTCGGGCTACCGGAGCTGAGTACCGTATCGACGGTGGCGGCCGGGGCGGTGGCGGCGGCGATGCAGCCCAGCAGCAGCGCCACCGGAAACGGAAGGCCCAGCAAAATCAATCCTGCCAGCACGGTCAGCGAGGTGAGCAGAGCGGCTGTTATAGAGATGAACAGTAGCTGAGCACGGTTGCGGGACAGGCTATCCCGGGTCAGCCGGCCACCGAGCAGGAAACCGATCATCAACAGCGCCATGTCGGTGATCAGTTCAAAGCGATCGAGAAAGAACGCTGGAATCAGCGCCAGTCCCTGGTCACCGATCAGTATGCCGAACAACAGCAGCAGGGTCACCCGTGGCAGGAAGGTGTGCCGGCCAAGAAAGTCTGTTGCCAGTCCCAGCAACAGGATGCCGCCCACAGCAATCAGAAATTCGGCGGTGTAGAACATCTGCCGCTCCCCGCAGATCTATTCATAGCAGTATAGAAAGTTCGGCTGTCGGGCGGGCGGCTCGCCTGATGTTTTGCTGATCTGTATCAGCTGCCGTCAATGGGTGCGGCCGGGCGCTGCATCGGGGCTGGCTAACACTCACTGGACAGATCTGTCTCGATATTCAGTCGATAGTGTCTGGTTTTGCCGGAGCCTGTCTTTTTTGTTTTTGTAACTATTTGTTTAGTAAGGAATAAATATATATGGCACGGATTTTGGTTTGGCTTTGGACTCTGCTAGACAGCGCAGCAAAATAACAGGAGAACAGTATGCTGAATCAGAAAGTGGTGTTGGTAACCGGCTCGTCCAGCGGCATCGGGCTGGCGATCGCCCGCACCTTGGCGGAACAGGGCGCGCGCATCATGATGCACGGCCTGGAGGCGGAAGCGGAAGGCAACGATTTGGCCGAAGAGCTGGCCACGGAAACCGGCGCCGAGGTGCGTTACTGCAGCGCCAACCTGATGCAGCCGAGCGAAGTGGAGCGGTTGGTCGATACCACCATCGAGCAGTTCGGTCGGCTTGATGTGCTGGTCAACAACGCCGGTATCCAGTACACCGCGCCGGTCAGCGAGTTTCCTGCCGACAAGTGGGATGCGATCATCGCTATCAATCTCAGTGCCGCCTTCCACGCCACCCGCCGGGCTCTACCGCTGATGGCGCGGAACGGTTGGGGGCGGATCATCAATATCGCTTCAGTGCATGGCCTGGTGGCGTCGGCGGAGAAGTCGGCCTACTGTGCTGCCAAGCACGGCCTGGTCGGTTTTACCAAGGTGGTGGCAATGGAGACCGCGGAGCAGGGTATCACCGCCAACTGTATCTGCCCGGGCTGGACCGACACCCCGCTACTGAACGATCAGATCGCCCGCTTTGCCGAACAGCACGGACAAGCCGTGGAGGATGCACGGTTGGGGTTGGTCAAAGCCAAGGCGCCCTATCCGGAGATGGTGCAGCCGGCGGCGATCGGTGCGCTGGCGCTCTATCTATGCAGCGATGCCGCCAAGGCCATGACCGGTACCGCGCTGCCGATCGATGGCGGCTGGACCGCGCACTGATATTTTTCGGTATCTTGATAGCGGAGTTCGGCCAGCCAGCAAGTATTTCGGTAATGCGCAGCTGGCTGAACACCTGCCGTGGTCTTTGGGATCGGTAGGGCGCCACCCGGGGCGCCATCGCACTAACGCTCTATCGCGACCGAGGGGGGCGGCTCAGCCGCTGATCGAGGTGATCGAGCGCAGCTTGTAGCGGGTGCCCGGATGGGTCAGGCAGGCGAAGCTGATCAGCCGGCTGTCGGACCAGGTGCGCCGGTTGACCTGGATGCAGGGGGTGTTGGCGTCGATATCCAGCAGCAGCTGGACCTGCTCGCTGGGCAGTACCGCTTCGACGATATGCTCGATGCTGGAGATCGGGCAGATCTTGGACAGGTATTCGTTGGGGGTGGCCTTGCTGAAGTCCTGTTCCAGGTAGCCCGGCACCAGCGCGGCGGCGACGTAGCGGTTCTCCAGCTGGATCGGCAGACCGTTTTCCATATGCACGATCACCGAGTGGTAGACCGGGGTGCCGATCGGCATCCCCATCTGCAGCGCCACCGTTTCGTTGGCTACCGAGTCTTTCAACTCGATCACCCGGCAGCTGTACTCGTGGCCACGCAGTCGCACCTCTTCGGCGATATTCTTGATGTCGGCCAGCGGGGATTCGGCCTTGGCATCCGACACGAAGGTGCCCAGCCCCGGATAGCGCACCAGCAGGTTTTCCTGCACCAGGTCACGGATCGCCTTGTTGACGGTCATGCGGCTGACTTCGAACTGGCGCGCCAGCTCGGTTTCGGTCGGGATCTTGCTGCCGGGCTGGTATGTCTGCTGTTTGATACCGTCCAGGATAAAGCTCTTGATCTGCTGATAGCGTGGCCTGTTGCTCACCCGTCACCTGCCCTGATGCAAAACGCATAATTGTATATACTTCAATTCTTTATCTCAATATTCCCGCATCGTCAACTGGATGGAAGAGCTGGCTCCCGCCTGTTTTCGGGCTTTTCATGCGTTTACATCACTCCCATAAATGTATATACATAGATATACATGAGTGGTGAGGCGGCAGACCGGCGGCGAAGGAGGCGGTGGCCGGACTGCGGTATGGCGCGCTCATGCGGAAGGACGTTGGATTCAACCCTTGGGGCCTCTGGCTCTCGAATAAAATAAAAAGGCACTCCAATGAATCGAGATGAGACAGTCGATCTGATCGGTTTCAAACCGCTGGCGCTGGCCAAACTGACGTTGTTCAGCCTGGTCGGTATCTTCTTCTTTTTCGTTCCCGTCGAACTGGCTGGCAAGGCCACCATTCCGCTGGATCACCTGGTTTCCTGGCTGCGTGGCAACCAGGCACAGGGCGCCGCACTTTACGCCCTGTTGGTGATCATCGCCGGCGGCCTCTATCCGTTCGTCCGCGGCACCTGGCGCGACAATACCGCGCATACGGTGTTTTCGTTGCTGAAACTGCTGGGGGTGGTGGCCTCGCTGATGGCGTTTTTCGAACTGGGCCCGGCGCTGCTGTTCGAAAAGGACATGCTGCCGTTCCTGTTCAGCAAGTTGGTGATTCCCGTTGGCCTGATCGTGCCGATCGGTGCGATCTTCCTGGCGTTCCTGATCAGCTACGGCCTGCTGGAGCTGATCGGGGTGCTGTTCCAGCCGATCATGCGACCGCTGTTCAAGACGCCGGGCAAGTCGGCGATCGATGCGGTGGCTTCATTTGTCGGCAGCTACTCGATCGGCCTGCTGATCACCAACCGGGTCTACAAGTCCGGCCAGTACTCCGCCAAGGAGGCGGCGATCATCGCCACCGGCTTCTCCACGGTGTCGGCTACCTTCATGATCATCGTCGCCAAAACCCTGGGGGTGATGGAGATCTGGAACCTGTTCTTCTGGTCGACGCTGCTGATCACCTTTGCGGTTACCGCGATCACCGTACGGATCTATCCTCTGAACCGGATGGATGACCAGGCGGCCAATCCGGAGAGCGAGCAACTGAGTCAGCCGCGCATCAAGCAGGCGCTGGCCGAAGGGCTGGCGGCCGCCGAGCAGGCCGCACCGCTGTGGCTCAATATCCGCCGTAACCTGCAGGAAGGCCTGCTGATGGCGATGAGCATCCTGCCGTCGATCATGTCGGTGGGGCTGATCGGCCTGCTGGTCGCCAAGTACACGCCGCTGTTCGATTGGCTCGGTTACCTGTTCTATCAGTTCACCTTGCTGGCCCAATTGCCGGAACCGCTTGAGGTGGCCAAGGCGTCGGCCACCGGCCTGGCCGAGATGTTCCTGCCGGCGCTGCTGATGGCCAAGGGGGCGCTGGCCGCCAAGTTCGTCACCGGGGTGGTGGCGATCTCGTCGATCCTGTTCTTCTCGGCATCGATCCCCTGCATCCTGTCGACCGACATCCCGCTGACCATCCGCCAGATGCTGATCATCTGGTACCAGCGGGTGGCGCTGACCATCTTGCTGGCGGCGCCGGTGGCGTTTTATGCCGAAGGCCTGGTGGCGGGTTAACCTTCGTCCGGTCTGCCCGGAGCCCGGTCCAGCATGAGGTTGGGCCGGGCTTTTTTATGGTTTGCATTAATGTATATACAAAGACTGGTGTTCTTTGGCAGCCGTGAGGGGATGGCCGCGCGTTGACAGCCCTGCCGCCGAGGGCTGGGGAATCTGTCGCCTGATGTCGGGCGGTGATCGAGAGTGAACCGCCGAGTGCTCGTCAATTACCTGGTTTCAAGATAGAAACTATCGAAATAACAGATGGTTAGGGTCTTTATGCATAAGGGTGGGCGTTTTCGCCATGGTTGCGCCCTGTGGCAGAGAGGTTGGCGGCGGAAAATATTTCAGCGCGGGGTTTTGCCTTTTTTAAATGTTGTGATATACATATGTATATACAAAGTTTCAACGAACGAGAGTTAACATCGTGTTCGAGTTTTGTGAGCGAATCTGGATCAACGCCAACCTGGCGACCTTCGACCCGGCGGTCGAGCGTCCCTATGGCGCGTTGTTCAACCAGGCGGTGGGGGTCAGTGACAGCCGCATCCAGGTGATTGCACCGATGGAGACGCTGGATGCCGCACGCTTGCCGGGCAAGGTGACCGATGCCCGTGGCGGCTGGCTGACGCCGGGGCTGGTCGATGCGCACAGCCACTTGGTGTACGCCGGTAGCCGGGCCAAGGAGTTCGAGCAGCGTCTGCTCGGTGCCAGCTACGAAGAGATCGCCCGTCAGGGCGGCGGCATTCTGTCGACCGTACGGGCGACCCGCGAGGCCAGCGTCAAACAGCTGGTGGAGCTGTCCGAGCCGCGCCTGAAGGCGCTGCTGGCCGAAGGCGTGACCTCGGTGGAGATCAAGTCCGGCTACGGCCTGAACGTCGAAAGCGAACTGAATATGCTGCGCGCCGCCCGCCAGCTGGGCGAGCGTCATCCGGTACGGGTGTCCACCTCGCTGCTGGGCGCCCATGCGCTGCCGCCGGAGTTCCAGGACGACGCCGACGGTTATATCGATCTGGTCTGCAACGAGTTGATCCCGGCCGCGGTCGCCGAAGGGCTGGCCGATGCGGTCGATGTGTTCTGCGAAACCATCGCCTTCAGCCCGGCCCAGTGCGAGCGGGTGTTCCAGGCGGCGCAGCAGCACGGGCTGGGTATCCGCGCCCATGTCGAGCAGCTGTCCAACCAGCAGGGCGCGGCGCTGGCGGCCCGCTACGGCGCCTGGTCGGTCGACCACCTTGAGTGGCTGGACGAGGCCGGCGTCGAGGCGCTGGCCGCGGCCGGTACCGTCGCCACGCTGCTGCCGGGCGCGTTCTACTTCCTGCGCGATACCAAACTGCCGCCGATCGAACTGCTGCGTAAGCACCGGGTGCCGATGGCGGTGGCCACCGATCTGAATCCGGGCTCGTCGCCGCTGGCCTCGTTGCGGCTGGCGATGAACATGGCCTGCACGCTGTTCCGGCTGACCCCGGAGGAGGCGCTGGCCGGTGCGACCCGCTTCGGCGCCCAGGCGCTGGGCCAGGCCGGCGAGATCGGCCAGCTTAAGGTCGGCATGCGCGCCGACATGCTGCTGTGGGATATCGAACATCCGGCCGAGCTGGCCTACCAGTTCGGCGTCAACCCGATCCGCCAGCGGATCGTCGATGGGGAGCCGAGCCATGCCTGACAGCAAGTTCCATGAGATCTGGAGCGGCCGGGTCGACAGCGAAGAGGTCGCCGAACTGGCCGGCCGGCTGCACCAGCGGATCGAGCCGCTGGCGACAGTGGCCGAGCAACCGGCCGGCGTCGCGCTGATCGGTTTCTGCTCCGACGAAGGGGTGCGCCGCAACAAGGGCCGGGTCGGTGCCCGCCAGGCGCCGGACCAGTTGCGCCGTGCGCTGGCCAATCTGCCCTGGCCGCCGCAGCGCGCCGCCTACGACGCCGGCAACGTGGTCTGCGAAGCCGAGCAGCTCGAACAGGCACATCAGGCGCTGGCCGACCGTGTCGAAAGCTGCCTGTCGGCCGGCCATTTTCCGCTGGTGCTGGGCGGTGGCCACGAGGTCGCCTACGGCAGCTGGCTGGGGCTGGCGCAACATCTGGCAGCCGAAGGCGAGCTGCCGCGGGTCGGCATCATCAATTTCGATGCCCACTTCGACCTGCGGCTGGACAGCAATGGCTGCAGTTCCGGTACGCCGTTCTACCAGATTGCCCGTCAATGTGAGCAGCGCGGTTACCCGTTCAACTACTGCTGCCTGGGCGTCAGCGAGATCTCCAATACCGCCGCGCTGTTCCGGCGCGCCGACGAGCTGGGGGTCAGCTACCGCAAGGATATCGATATGAGCCTGCTCCAGCTGGAGCAGACCCTGCAGCAACTGGAGCAGTTCATGGACGGCTGCGACCTGCTGTACCTGACCATCGATCTGGATGTGCTGCCGGCCGGCGTTGCGCCGGGGGTCAGCGCACCTGCGCCCAGAGGCGTGGGGCTGGAAGTGCTGGAGCCGCTGATTACCGTGATCCGCCGCACCGGCAAACTGAAACTCGCCGATATCGCGGAGTACAACCCGAACTTCGATATCGATAACTGGACCGCCCGCGTCGCTGCGCGTCTGTTCCACTGTATTGTTAACTGAGGCCAAAAATAATGACTGATTCCCGTCTCGATACCAGCCGTGTCATCAAAGCCCCGACCGGTGCTGAGAAAACCTGCAAGAGCTGGCTGACCGAAGCTGCAATGCGGATGCTGATGAACAACCTGCACCCGGATGTCGCCGAACGCCCGGAGGAGCTGGTGGTCTACGGCGGCATCGGCCGCGCCGCCCGCAACTGGGCGTGCTACGACAAGATCATCGAAGTGCTGCAGCGTCTCGAGGACGACGAATCCCTGCTGATCCAGTCCGGCAAGCCGGTCGGCGTGTTCAAGACCCACGCCGACGCGCCGCGGGTGCTGATCGCCAACTCCAACCTGGTACCGCACTGGGCCAACTGGGAGCACTTCAACGAGCTGGATAAGAAAGGCCTGATGATGTACGGCCAGATGACCGCCGGCTCCTGGGTCTACATCGGTTCCCAGGGTATCGTGCAGGGTACTTACGAAACCTTCGCCGCGATGGCCAAGCAGCACTTCAACGGCGGCGCCAACGGGCGCTGGATCCTGACCGGCGGTCTCGGCGGCATGGGCGGTGCGCAGCCGCTGGCGGCGACCATGGCGGGCTTCTCCTGCCTGGCGGTCGAGTGCGACGAGACCCGCATCGATTTCCGTCTGCGCACCCGCTACGTCGACAAGAAAGCCTACAGCCTGGACGAGGCGCTGGAGATTATCGAAACTGCCAAGGCCAACGGCGAAGCGGTCTCCGTCGGCCTGCTGGGCAACTGTGCCGACATCTTCCCGGAACTGGTCGAGCGCGGTATCACCCCGGATGTCTGCACCGACCAGACCAGCGCCCACGATCCGCTGAACGGCTACCTGCCGAAGGGCTGGACCATGGAATATGCCGCCGAGATGCGCCAGAAGGACGAAGCGGCGGTGGTCGATGCCGCCAAGGAATCGATGGCGCTGCAGGTGCGCGCGATGCTGGAGTTGCAGGCCCGTGGCGCCGCCACCACCGACTACGGCAACAACATCCGCCAGATGGCGTTCGAGAAGGGCGTCGAGAACGCCTTCGATTTCCCGGGCTTCGTGCCGGCCTACATCCGTCCGCTGTTCTGCGAGGGTGTTGGCCCGTTCCGCTGGGTGGCGCTGTCCGGCGACCCGGAGGATATCTACAAGACCGACCAGAAGGTGAAGGAGCTGATCCCGGACGATCCGCACCTGCACAACTGGCTGGATATGGCCCGCGAGCGGATCGCCTTCCAGGGGCTGCCGGCCCGTATCTGCTGGGTCGGCCTGAAAGATCGTGCCCGCCTGGCACTGGCGTTCAACGAGATGGTCAAAAATGGTGAACTGAAGGCGCCGGTGGTGATCGGTCGCGACCACCTGGACTCTGGCTCCGTGGCCAGCCCGAACCGCGAAACCGAGGCGATGCAGGATGGCTCCGACGCGGTATCCGATTGGCCGCTGCTGAACGCATTGCTGAACACTGCCGGTGGCGCGACCTGGGTATCGCTGCACCACGGTGGCGGTGTGGGCATGGGCTTCAGTCAGCATGCCGGCGTGGTGATCGTCGCCGACGGTAGCGATGCCGCCGCCCAGCGCCTGGGCCGGGTGCTGCGTAACGATCCGGGCACCGGCGTTATGCGTCACGCCGATGCCGGTTACGATATCGCCATCAACTGTGCCAAGGAGCAGGGGCTGGACCTGCCGATGCTGAAGGGCTGAGCCCGGCTGATATGCGGCGGGACCCGGTATCAGACCGGCTCTCGCCGCCGACTGTTTCCGATTAAGTTGCGATAAGTTCAGGAAATCTATTGATGAAAAAAATCACCATTCGTCCGGGCTCGATGACACTGGCGGAACTGCGTCTGCTCAACAATGAGTCGGTCGAGCTGGCGCTGGATCCGGCCAGCCACCAGGCGATCCATGCCAGCAGCGCGGCGGTCGCGCGTGTGATCGAGCAGCAGCGGGTCGTCTACGGCATCAACACCGGCTTCGGCCTGCTGGCCAACACCCGTATCGCGCCGGAAGACCTGGAGCTGCTGCAGCGCAGTATCGTGCTGTCCCATGCCGCCGGTATCGGTCAGCTGATGGATGAGTCGACCGTGCGGCTGATGATGGTGTTGAAGATCAACTCACTGGCGCGCGGCTTCTCCGGTATCCGGCTGGAGGTGATCGAAGCACTGATCACGCTGCTCAACGCCGAGGTTTACCCCTGCGTGCCGCAGAAAGGTTCGGTCGGCGCGTCCGGCGACCTGGCGCCGCTGGCGCATATGAGCACCGTGCTGCTGGGTGAGGGCGAGGTGCTGTACAAGGGCGACCGCCTGTCCGGTGCCGAAGGCCTGAAGATCGCCGGTCTGGAGCCGATCACCCTGGCGCCGAAAGAGGGGCTGGCGCTGCTGAACGGTACCCAGGCATCGACCGCCTTCGCTCTGCAGGGGCTGTTCGCCGCCGAAGACCTGTATGCCGCCGCAACCGTGGCCGGCGCTACCTCGGTGGAAGCGGCGCTGGGCAGCCGTCGGCCGTTCGACGCCCGCCTGCATGCCGCACGCGGCCAGCAGGGCCAGATCGATGCGGCGAACGCCTACCGCCACCTGCTGGGCGAGCAGTCCGAGATCGGCAACTCCCACGCCCAGTGCGAAAAGGTGCAGGACCCGTACTCGCTGCGCTGCCAGCCGCAGGTGATGGGTGCCTGCCTGTGGCAGATCCGCCAGGCGGCCGAAGTGCTGCTGGTGGAGGCCAATGCGGTGTCCGATAACCCGCTGGTGTTTGCCGACGAGGACGATTTCATCTCCGGCGGTAACTTCCACGCCGAGCCGGTGGCGATGGCGGCCGACAACCTGGCACTGGCGATCGCCGAGATCGGTGCGCTGTCCGAGCGTCGCATGGCGCTGTTGATCGACTCCAACCTCAGCAAGCTGCCACCGTTCCTGGTCAACAATGGTGGTGTCAACTCCGGCTTCATGATCGCCCAGGTGACCTCTGCGGCGTTGGCGTCGGAGAATAAAACCCTGGCTCACCCGGCCTCGGTGGACAGCATGCCGACCTCCGCCAACCAGGAGGACCATGTGTCGATGGCGACCTTTGCCGGCCGCCGGCTGATCGAAATGGCTGACAATACCGCCGGCATCCTGGCCGTGGAATACCTGGCTGCCTGCCAGGGGCTGGATTTCCGCGCGCCGTTGAAGGCCAGCGAGCTGGTCGAAGCCGCCAAGACCGAGCTGCGTGAGCGGGTGCCGTTCTACGACAAGGACCGCTACTTCGCACCGGATATCGAAAATGCCAAGGCGCTGATCCAGGGTGCTACGCTGAACCGCTATATGCCGGAGCAGCTGCTGCCGAGCGTGTAAGGTTTCAATCGCTAAAAACAGGCTCTAAACCACTGCCGCGGACCGTCCCATGTCGACCGCGGCAGCTACTCTCACTTCAGCCCGCCCGGCTTTGCCGGAGCGGGTTTTTTTAAATATTTCAGGCACTTTGCCGGGTTGCTGTTATTTGTTGATCCATGCCAGGACAAATTCGATCAATTGCCTGTCAGGCGCTACCGTGCCCGGGCAACTCGTGATAGGTTTGCTCTAGGTTTACTGAGAACCTTTGAGGGGTGGCGATTGGTCGGATCCCAAACGCCACCAACTCTGTTAGAGCGAATAACAAAAATAATCAGGGAGTCTCTGATGTCACTACTGAAAAAATCAATCTCCACCCTTGCTCTCTCCGTTGCCGTGGCAATGTCCGCTCACGCGGCTGACACGCTGAAGATCGGTATCGCCGGTCCGAAAACTGGCCCCGTGGCCCAGTACGGCGACATGCAGTTCAACGGTACCCACGCGGCAATCGAACTGATCAACAAGGCCGGCGGTATTAACGGCATGATGCTGGAAGCGGTCGAATACGACGACGCCTGCGATCCGAAACAGGCGGTGGCGGTAGCCAACAAGATCGTTTCCGACGGCGTGCAGTATGTTGTCGGCCACCTGTGCTCCAGCTCCACCCAGCCGGCGACCGATGTCTATGAAGAGGAAGGTGTGCTGGCGGTAACCTGCTCCACCAACCCGAGCATCACCGAACGTGGCTACCAGATGGTGTTCCGCACCATCGGCCTGGACTCCGACCAGGGCCCGACCGCAGCGCGCTATGTCGCGGCCAACATCAAGCCGCAGCGTGTCGCTGTGATCCACGACAAGCAGCAGTATGGCGAAGGCATCGCGATGTCTGTCCGTAAGACGCTGATGGATTCCGGTATCGAGGTGGTGATGACCGAGGGTGTCACTGCCGGCGACAAGGACTTCTCGTCGCTGATCACCAAAATGAAAAAAGAAGGCGTCGACTTCGTTTACTTCGGCGGTTACCACCCGGAACTGGGCCTGATCATGCGTCAGAGCCACGCGGTTGGCTTCAATCCGCAGTTCATGGGTCCGGAAGCGGTGGGTAACAAAGAGGTTGCCAACATCGCCGGTGAAGCCGCTGAAGGCCTGCTGGTGACCCTGCCGGCGCGCTATGACCTGCTGCCGAAGAACAAAGACGTGGTCGAGCTGATGAAGTCCAAAGGACAGGATCCGACAGGTCCGTTCGTCTGGACCAGCGTTGCAGCGGTACAGGCGATGGTTGATGTGATCGGTAAGGTTGGCGCGGACGACCCGGCCAAGGTAGCCGACGAACTGCGTGGCAACACCATCGATACTGCGATGGGCCCGCTGACCTGGGACCAGAAGGGCGACCTGATCGGCTTCGAGTTCGGTATCTTCAAGTGGCACGCAGACGGTACGGGTACCCCGCTGTAAGCCAAATGTTGTTTTAAGGACGCTCCCGCACGGGATTCGTCCGCAGTGATAAGAACCCAGCTTGGCAGCTGGGTTCTTTTATTTTGGCGCTGGGCGCGTGCCTTGGCAGTAGGTGTCCGTATAATTTGCTTGGCGGTTAATGCGCCAAGCCTGGTGTTACCGGAGAACAACCTATTCAGATTTTTATAGGTTCTACTGGCATGATGAGTTTGAATCCCCCGGTATCTGAATTTCATCAGAGTCGCTAAGAAAAACAGTTCCATCCTGGAAACTGCCGGTAATGAACAGTTCGTTACCGGTGAACAGCATTCCCACGTCCCGTAATTCCGATGTTTTGAAGTGGGCGACCAGATCCTTGATACCATCTTGTGGATCGCTGACATCCTTGTTGGTGGAAATCCGTACCGGTTCCACCTCCGAAGAAGATGAATCTGTCAGCCTGATGGTCGCAGCCTCGATCTCCGTAAGATCGACCCCTGGCCGGCCCAGCACGGCAATCGCGACCCTGCCTTTATTGTCTTTATTTATACAATTCGGATCGCTGCCAGGTTTCACATCGATATCCAAAGGTGCCCCTTCGGTGACCTCGACGGAGCAGTCGGCGGTCAGCGCGGTTCCCATCACGCCCACGGTGACCAGCCTTGGGCCGGTCGGCGCTGTGTAAGGTATGAAGAAGCCGACGTTGGCGTTGCCCTGATCATCTATCTGCCCCATTGCCACGAAGTCGTCGCCGATAAAGACCTTGGCGGTCTCGCCGGGTATCAGGCCGCTGGCTTCTACCGATGCGGCGCCGCCTTGTGGTACTTCAGCCGAGTCGACACCGCACACTGGAAAATCAGGATGGATCAGGAACAGAGGGACAGCGCCAAACAGCGAAGTGTTTGGCAGACGATCCAGCTCCATGTCTGAGGTTACGCCCAACTGTTCGGCGATCGCCTGCATTCGTGCTTCGGACGTTATTGCTCCTCTCACCGAATTGGGCATCAGAATCGACACCACATCATATCGGTCTTCACCGGTTTCGGCGTCCCGGATCGTCCCGACCTGGGCACTGATGCCGCTATCGCTTATCTCCGCGAAGCTGCCTGACTGGAATCTCCAGACCGTTGGCGTCACGATTCGAAAACCATTCACCAGCTGGCTGTCAGCTGTTGATTCGCTCAGAGATTCGTCCGTTATGGCGGGTGGGGGAATGAAGGTTACCACCACTCGGGTGACCAGCTCGGCCCCCTGAAAGCTGGTATTAAATCCCAGCGAGGAGGGCATACCGCCGGTCGCCGGGTTATTGTCCAGATCTAGAAAAACCAGGTACTGATTTTCCACTTCTATCGGAATGGTGCCAAAGAGGACATGGTTCAGCGCGGTCGATTGCAGCGTATCGTTCACCAGCATGCCGACCGAGTTAATATCAACTTCTCGGTTGGTGACATCATGCAAGGGGTCTACACGGTGGTCACTGAAGGCTTGACCCGGGATCAGAATATTCGGCGGGTCGGTATGGCTACCCGGCATTTTTTCCGCCACGATCCGGGCTCTGTCCCGTTGCAGGTCGGTGATCACATTGGTGCCCTTATTAGTGTTGGTTGCCATCAGTGAAAATGGCTCGGCGTCAACGTCTTCGTCCGTATCACAGCCCCCTGACGCACCGTAGCCATCAAATAGCTCATCTTCGTCATCGTCCAGGCCGTTGCCATGCTCGAGGAACAGGGCATGACCGAGTTCGTGAGCCATCAGTATTCCGGATGCCCGCTCGTCCGCCGTCAGTAGCGCATTGTCTTTGACAAATACATAGCCGGCATCGTCATCCACGCTGATGATCAGGGACGGATCTTTACAGATGTCCTCCGCAGCTGCGCTTGCCGAGTAGTAGAAGCCGCCTTTGCCGCCAAGGAAGCCCTCGTTGCCGGCGCTGTCGACAAAACGACGGATATTGATGGCCAAGGGGCCGGAGAAGTTAACCGGATCTTTACCTTCCAGTTGTCGTTGCGCATTGATATCGACCTCCATCGCATCCCAGGCTTCGCGGCACTTGGCCAGGGTTTCCTCCTGTTCGGTGGTGTTCAGTTCGATGTCCCCCTCCTGTGAGCCAGCGGATATGTTCACATCGTCGATAATGGGGAAATTGATGCCACCGATGATCTCGATCTGATCGGTCGTCAGGTCTTTGACTGCGAAACCACTGCGAAATGTTATGTTGGCGCCCGGTATCCAGAAATTGTCACTGGGACGTTCGTGGCGTCGCCATAGCACGTCATTGGTGCTTGATTCTCCAACGCCGCCGGGATCGGTAACGGCCGGGCTGCCTTGCACCGCGCACCAGCGAAGTGGCACGCCACGCAGGCCTGTAGCGGCGTCGCCTGCGGTGAGATTTGTGGGCCAAGATGCCAAGCAAAACGATAACAGGGTTGTTGCGGAAAATAGGGCGATCGAGGTTCGCTCCATTTCGGTTTTACGTATGTCCATGTGAGTCTCTCCAAGCGTTGCCAGACAGTCGTAATTGATCGGGCTGGTCTGGAGGGCGGCAGCTCAATGTGCTGGCGCTTTGTCCTGTCAATTCAAGGAGCGTGCCAGCAAGCCGGAAAGTTCACGGAATCAGCGGGTTAGTTCATGGACGCTAAAACAGAGCGGGAGATATCTGTTAGCAAGGATTAACAATGCAGAAGGTGGCCTGGCCTTTAGCGGCCCGCTTTTGGCCCAGTCGGTGAGGCTTGTCTGAAAGGACTATGCTGGCAGCGTATCCTGCTCCAGCAGCGCCAGGATCTGCAGTGCCTGGTCGCGGCTGTCGCCGCAGATGGCGATCTCCGCCTGAAAGTCGGCGCAGGCTTGCGGCCGTTCCGGCTGGCCGAACAGCGCGCACAGGTTGTCCGGGCTCAGGTGGCGGCAGCGCTCACCGGCCGGTTTGTTCAGGCTGCTGATACTGGGCGCGATGCAGCAGGCGCCGCAGCCGGTTCGACATTGCATAGTCAGGCTCGAGGGTATTCGACAGGGGGCCGCGCGACCGGATAGCCAATCGCCGCGTAGCGCGCACCCTAGCATCTTTGCCGGAAAATTGCCCGATAAGCTTCCATTCTTGCATTAGACTTAATCAGCAGACTGGGGATCAGGAGGGGACGGAGATGATCGCTGACACTGTCTTTTCACGAAGCTTGCCATCGCTGCTGTTCGCTATGGTGGCCATGCTGCTGCTGGCCGGTTGCGGTCAGCAGCAGACGCAATCGCAGTATTCACAGGAGCGGCCCAAACTGGCCGAGCCGACCACATTCTCGGGTTATCTGTCCTGTCCCGGCTGTGAGCAGACGCGGTTGGACCTGACCCTTTATCCGGAAGGTTACTTCCGTCTGCGCCAGCATAAGGGGGGCGAGAGCGATTACCACACCGGTCGCTGGGCCTGGGCCGGCAGCGACCAGAGCCAGTTGCAGTTGCTCGCCCGTGCCGATCAGCGCTGGTTCTTCCAGGCGATCAATGCCGGTCAGCTGCAACTGGTCGATCCGGATGCCGAGCCGCAAGCCTTCCCGCAGGTGCTGACTCGCCAGCCGGATCTGGATGTCATCGTCGGGCCGATGCCGCTACAGGGACTCTACCGCCAGAATGGCGATGCCCTGGTTTTCACCGAATGTAACAGTGGCCGGCCGTTCCCGGTGTTGCCGCAGGGGCAACAGCAGCGGTTGGCGGAAGCTTATAGCCAGCACCTGGCGGCAGGTCAGCCGGCGCTGGTTGCGCTGCATGGACGCTTTGAGAGCCGGTCGGTAACACCCGGTAAGCCGGTACAGGAGTATCTGGTGGTCGAGCGGTTCGATCGGCTGCTGGCCGGCGCCGACTGCCGGGCCAGCCTGGCGTGGATGCTGGTGGATACCTACTGGCAGCCGTTGGAGATCGGCGGCCAGCCGGTGCGTCAGCCGGCCGGTAAGCGTCCGGCGCACCTGCTGCTATCGCCGCAGGATAACCGGGTCTATGGTTTCTCCGGCTGTAACCAGATGGCCGGCCATTATCAGCTGGACGCCGGGCGGCTGAAATTCCGTACCCTGGCGACCACCCGGATGGTCTGCATGTCATCCGACGCCGGTAGCCTGGAGCCGGCCTTCCTGCGCGCGCTGGAGGCCACTGTCGGGTATCGGATCGAGGGCGACCGGCTGCAGCTGAAGGACAGCAGCGGCAAGGTTTTGATGGTGCTGGAGGCGCGGCCGCCGGCTGAGCATTTCACCGGCGCGCCACGCAGTTAGTGGCTACCTGCCGAGCTTAGGCAACCCTGAAGCGGGCCACCTGCTGGTGCAGCGAGATGGCCTGCTCTGACATCAGACGGCTGGCGGCGGCGTTGCTTTCCGCTTCACCGGCGGTGTGTTGAGCGCTCTGGGCCAGTGTCTGGCTGCTGTGGCCGATCTGGGTTACCGCCGCACTTTGCTCCTCGGTGGCACCGGCAATACTCTCCATCCTCGCCCGCACCTGATCGGCTGCCGCCAGGATCTGCTCCAGCACGGTATCGGCGCTGGCAGCCTGCTCGACGCTGCTGTGTACCTGCTCGACACCGTGTTCCATCTGGCCCACCGCGGCCAGTGCATTGTTCTGCAGTTTGGCCACCACCTGCTGAATCTCGCTGGTGGACTGCTGGGTGCGCAGTGCCAGGGTGCGCACCTCGTCGGCTACCACCGCGAAACCACGGCCGTGTTCGCCGGCGCGGGCGGCTTCGATGGCCGCGTTGAGTGCCAGCAGGTTGGTCTGCTCGGCGATGGCGTTGATCACCTCCACCACCTTGCCGATCTCGCCGCTGTCGGACTGCAGCTGCTCAATCGATTGGCTGGCCCGGCTGAACTCCTGCTGCAGCTGGCCGATGGTGGCGACCACCTGCTGCGCGGTGATCTTGCCCTGACCGGAAAGCTGGGCGGTGACCGCCGCCTCTTCCGCCACCGCCTGGGCCTGCTCGGCGACATAGTGCACCGACTCGGCAACCTGGTTGATCGAGGCCGATACCTGTACGGTCTCGTCGCTGCTCAGCCGGGCGGTATCCATCATGCCGGTACTGGATTGGGCGATCTGGCCGCTGGCGACCGAGATCTCGTCGCCGGAACGGCGTACCTGGCTGATCACGCCGCTGAACGCCTCCAGCATCCGGTTCAGACTGAATTGCAGTTGGTCCAGTTCGTTACGGCTCTGCTCGTTGCAACGGTCTGCAAAGCGTAGGCTCAGGTCGCCGGCTCCGATCTGTGCCAGGGTTCGGCAGATCCGCCGAATTGGCCGCAGCGAGCGGCTCAGGAACAAGCCGATCAGCGTCACCAGCAGCAATGTTGCGGCGATGGACAGGCCAACCAGCAGCCATTGCAGTTGATCTACCGCGGCGGTGAATTCGTCGGCGAAACTGATGGCGAACAGTGCCCAGTTACCCTGGCCGGTGCGCTGGAAGGTAAGGCGGGCGTCGCGGCGGCTCAGCGGATCGATGAAATCGGCACTGCCCTGGGATTGCTCAAGCAGCTGGCGAATGACCGGCAGGTTTCCGTACACCTGGTCGATCACTTTATCCTGGGAGTGCGGGTGGGCGATCAGGTTGCCATGTTGCGGGCCTTCACCGGTATCGACCAGCGCAACATAGCCACTGCTGCCCATCCGGATACTCAGCAGGTTTTCGCGCAGCGATTTCATCACCTTGGAGATCGGCAGGCCGACGTAGTAGATCGCCACCACCCGGCCGTTGCGATCCTTTACCGGGCTGTACTGGGTCATATAGCGGGTGCCGAACAGCTCGGCTTCGCCGCGGTAGCGTTCGCCGTTGATCAGCCTTTGATAGCCGGGATGCTGCTTGCCGAGCAGGGTGCCGATGGCGCGTTCGCCGCGTTCGTTTTTCAAGGAGGTGGTGATGCGCAGGAAGTCGTCGCCGTAGCGGATGAACAGCGTGGCATTGCCGCCGGTCATCCGGGCGAAGCGGTCCACCTCGCTGAAATTCAGATTGACCTGCTCACCGTCATGACGGACCAGTGGCGCGTCATAGCGACCGACCTGCACGGTTTCGGTTGCCGAGAACTCCAGCGGGGCGGGGTAGAGTTCCCGGAATACCGAACCCAGCAGCTGGGTATTGTCGATGATGGAGCTGTAGGCGGTATCCAGCTGCTGGGCCAGGGCATCCACCTCCTGCGCCTGGCTTTCTTCGACATGGTTCAGCATCAGCTGGCGGGCTTGCTGGCCGACGATGGTTATGAACAGCGCCATCACCAACGCGATCAGCAGCAGGGCGCCAACGCGTAGCTGTCGTGACAGTGACCATTCGCGAATTTTCATGATCGATTCCTATCGTATGTTTCTGTTATGAGCGTATCTGTCAGTGAATCTCGTGCAGGGAGATCGGTCGTTCGGTAATGCTATACGCAAATGATAATGATTGCTATATGCGTTTGGTGGCTATTAAGGCCTGTTGCCGATATGGATAGGCGGGTGGGAATACCAACTAGCCTGCTGTCCTTTCAGGGGCCGGTAAATGTTGGCCTGGCCGGCAATAAGTGGCGTTGCGCGGGTTGCGTGTCGCTGGTCGCTGTGACGATATTGCCGGATCCGTTGGCCTTGCCAGGCTAGGCGGGGGTCGCCGTTGGTGCCTGACCTCCCATCGCTGTCCATAGCTCCGGTCTGAGCGCTTATGTCAGCGAATTCTCAGTCCGGGTAATCGGTCGGTCGCGAATGTTACGGAAAGATGACGGGCATTGCTATTCGGGCGTGATAAAAAAATTTTTCTCAATTCCCATTAAGTCTATCTATCGGCTGCAGAGGATTTCGGCCGGGCCGCAATGGTTTTGACGAAGCGTCAGAAAGAGGTTGCGGGGACAACCCGTTGTTGTGGCTGGAATCGAGAGATGGTATCTACAAAACTTGGCTTCGTAGGGTTGGCTCCGGTGCAGCTGCAGCGCCTATGCCAGATGAGCCTGGGGCGACGCCCTACAGGGTCCATTCTCTTGTAGGGCCAAACGCTGGCGGGCGTTTCAACAACCGACTCATGACCGCTCGCCAGCGGTACCCAGGGGACATGCCAAGTGAGCTGCTGCGAAGCACGGAACCTGTAGCAGCGGGCTTGGCATGCCCCTTGGGTACTGACCGCGACAAGATGCGTATCCGCGGGTGTCGCCCTCGGAGCGGGCTGCTACGGCAGGCCCTGTAGGGTGCCACCCGGGCGCCAGCGCCGCAGGCGGTTGAAAACACCCGTTGGCGTTTGGCCGGCCAGGCCTACCCGGCCGGGTCCGGCCCTACATTGGCGTGGTGAAGAACCAGCAGGAGCTTCAGCCACAAGAAAAGGCCGTTGTGGCCGGAATCGAGAGATGGTACCTACGGGAGCATTATCGCTACGACGATCATCCATCGGTGGGTGGCATGGGATATTGAAAACAAACAAACTAGCCCAGCGGCAGCTCGGTGCTGTTTTTCACCTCGGTCATGGTGATATGGCTCTGTGCCTCCTGGATATGGGGCAGCTGCAGCAGCCGGCGGCGCAGGAACTGCTCGTAGCTTTCGATATCCTTGGTGACCACCCGGATGATGTAGTCCATGCCGCCGGACATGGTCCAGCACTCCATCACTTCCGGAAAGCCGACGATCGCCGCCTCGAATTCGTTCAGCATGTTCCAGCCGTGCGACGACAGCTTGATATTGACGAATACCACGATGCCGAGCCCCAGCTTCTGGCGGTCCAGTAGTGCCACCTTGCGGCGGATGTAGCCCGCCTGCTGCAGCCGGTTGATACGCCGCCAGCAGGGTGATTGTGACAGGCCGACCCGGTCGGCCAGTTCGGTGGCGGACAGGTTGGCGTCCTGTTGCAGCAGCTGCAGGATCTTGCGGTCGATATGGTCGAGGGTGTCGAGAGTATCTGTCATTTGATAAAGGTGAGAAAAAGTTATGCGCTAGTTTAGCTTAGCTTAGCAGAATTATGCTTTGTGAGTTGTGAGTTGTGAGTTGTGAGTTGTGAGTTGTGAGTTGTGAGTTGTGAGTTGGAGTGATGGTGGTGTCCTGAGGGGCTCGGAATGTAGCCCGCTGTTACGGGATCGTGCCCGGTCCGCTCAGGGTCAGCGTTGACAGGGGCTGCGGCAAGTTTATGAATGGCGTGGGTGATTGCCGCTAAAGCGCGAAGAGCAAAAAAAAACCGGCAACCCCGAGGGGCGCCGGCAACAAGTAAGACAGATTGGCTCATAACATCGACGGACTGCCTGCCTACGTCTTCGGATGGTGCCTGAATACGGCGACCTGCAGCCCGGACGTCGATACTACGAGAGCCTGATCAACTCTAGGCCAGAAGCTGATCAAGGATCCTGAAGAAGCGAAGGAGCTCTTCAGTAGTGTTGTAGTGCATGCAGCCAACGCGCACGACACCGCCCACTTCGGTTAAGCCCAGCTGCTCGTAGAGCCCCTGAGCGTAAAAATTGCCATCCCAGATGCAGACGTGCTGCTTGCCGAAGAACTCCGATACCGCCCGTGGCTCGATGCCGTCGATACGGAAGGCGAAGGTCGGCGTACGCTCGTGCAACCGGTCGGCCGCTGCGATACCGAACAGTTTGATGTTCGGGTATTGCTGCAACTTATCCAGGAACAGCGCGCTAAGTTGCTGTTCGTGCTCGGCGATCTTTTGATAGCCCGCCACCAGACGCTCGCGGCGGCCGTGGCTGCTGTCCAGGCCGGACAAGCCGGCAAGATAGTCAACCGCGGCGATGAAGCCGGCCAGCGCTTCGAAGCTCTGGGTGCCGGTTTCCCAACGGTTCGGGTCCACATCCTTGGCCGGTGCGACCTTGTACGGTTTCAGCTGAGCCAGCACCGCCTTGTTGCCGTACAGTACGCCCAGGTGCGGACCGAAATACTTGTAGGCCGAGCTGACCAGCAGGTCGCAGCCCATTGCCTGCACGTCGACCGCGTTGTGCGGCGTGTAGTGCACCGCGTCGACATAGGTCAGTGCGTCGCTGCTCGCCTTGACCAGCTCGATCACCCGCGCCATGTCGACGACGGAGCCGGTGGTATTGGAGGCGTAGGTAACCGCCACCAGTTTGGTGTTGCTGTTCAGCAGACCGGCCAGGTGGTCGTAATCCAGCGTGCAGTCGTCTTCATTGACCCGCACCTGGTGCACGGTGGCACCTTTCTCCTGTGCCGCCAGTACCCAGGGGGAGACGTTGGAGTAGTGGTCCAGCGCGGTGACGATGATCTCGTCACCCGGCTGCCAGTCACGGGAGATCGCCCGGCTCATGGTGAACGTCAGGGTGGTGGCGTTCGGACCGAATACGATCTCGTCACTGCTGGCGGCGTTGTACAGATCTGCAGCTGCCTGACGTGCCTGGGCCATCAGCTCGACGGTGCGATGGCTGGAGAAATAGGCACCGCCCAGGTTGGCGTTGTAGCGGCCGAGGTAGCCGACCATCGCCTCCAACACTTCCTGGCTCACCTGGGAGCCGCCCGGACCATCCAGGAACAGCGGCGTGGAGCCGTCCACCTGCTGCTGCAGGGCGGGGAAACGGGCGCGGATCTTGTCGAGATCGAAAACGGACATCTGCGGTTCTCCCAAACTCAGGCGGTCAGTACGAAGACGTCCATATGGGCGTCGGAGTCGTTGGCCGGTTCAATCGCATTGGCACTGTGCCAGAAACGGCGGTCGTTCAGCACTACGAACTCGCCCTTATCGAAGGCGTGGCTGACGAACGGTGACGATTCCTTATCGGTGTGTACCCGGATCTCGCCGCCGTTGACGTTCCGACGATCGATCACGAACACCGCCAGACGCTCGAAGCCGTCCTGATGAACGCCTTCCGGTGCCGCTTCGGTCTTCGCCTGGTTGCTGGCGATGATCCGCATCTGGTGCACCTCGATCGGGGTCTCGTCTTCGATACCCGCCATCTCTTTGAACTTGCGGAACATCTCAACGAAGGCTTCGCTGTTGATCACCTGATCTTCGATCTCCGGATAGACCCGCTCGACATTGCCCTGGAAGGTATTGATGTCGTCGCCCTGCACGAACGCCTTGGTCGGCAGCTGGGTCAGGGAGTCTCCGGTAAAGTTGAAATGGGAGTAGCGACGCAGGCGGAACGCCCCATCCAGGTAGGGACTCGGCGGCAGGCCGTCAAAGGACGGTGCCAGTGCGTTTACGCTCTGCTCGGTCAACTGACCCAGTTCCAACAGGAATTCTTTTTGGTGATTCATCGGGCTCTGCCTCCGTTTGTTGTTATCAGCTAAGGCGTTAAGACCACCGTTCTTCGGCGTGCACAGACCCTACGGTCGGTGCCTTTCGTTGAGGATATTCTAGCGAGGCGATGGCGGATAAATTTGCCTATCTATGCATGGTTTTACTGTTGTAATGCATAAATAAACTAATTTATTGCTTTGCGATGGTTTTGTTATGCTTTGTTTTTGGTTTGGTTAATTGCTGATCGGCGACGGGCTGCCAGCTGGCACCTTGTTAACAGGCTTCTATCGGGTGGCATGTCGGTGGCGAAACCCTGTACCTGCCACCACACTTAGCCAATAGACGGCCATCATCCTCCACCAGCGGCCGGTTGCCCTTGTTTCCGGTTGTCGGGGTAAGCGTCCGGCCAGAGGGATGGTGGTTGAACATCGACGCTGATCGCATTCGATTTCAGGAAACAGGGGGCATCATGGTTTATCTCGCTTGGATCATCGCTATCCTCGGTATGTGCTTCGAACTGGCCGGGCTGCTGGGCGCCGGCATGGGCTGGACCTGGGGTGGAATCCTGATGGTGCTGGCCGGCGGTATTCTCTGGGGGCTGGCCGGTTCCGCATCGTCGCGTGGTTCCGGTTAGCCGATCACCCGTAGCCAGGGGTTGCGGGCATGAAAAAAGGGTCGATAATGGATGGTCGTCGGGCCTGACTGTTGCCGGCTCCGGCGGCCAAACACCACAAGGATGAAAGCTTCAGGAGTTCAGGGATGAATAAATCCGTTCTGTCTATTGCCATCGTTGCCGCCGCTATCGCGGCTGGCGCCGGTTCCGTGAAATTCACTGCCGATCAGGTGGACAGCCAGTTGCTGGCGGGGGTCGAGGCATTCAACGCCAACCCCGCCTACCGGGATCAGGTCGAGTTGCAACTCGATCCGGCCCAGCAGGAACGCGGCTGGCTGGCATCCGACTACCGGTTGGCTTTGGTTTTGAAAAAGCCGGATGCCGACATCCAGGCCCTGCTGGGCGGTGACCGGATTCCCCTGCGTTTGAGTTCTGAGCACCGGCCGTTCAGTGCCACTCTGACTGCCACTTTGGCCGACAGTGCATTGTTGCAGCGGCTGACGGAGCTTCAGCAGACCCCAGGTCGAGTGCCGTTCAATAGCGTACTGAATGTTGATTTCAACCCACTTAGCCAGTCCGCCAGAATGGAACTGAATGTCGATTCCGATGCGTTCAGTTTTAGTGAAGAGGGGCAGTCGATGGAGATCGGCGCATTGTCTCTGCAGGGCGAGCTGGATGGCCAGGCAGTCACACTGGCGATGCAACTGGCTCCGGTGAAGGTAAAGGATAGCCAGGGTAACGGATTGGAACTGGCTGGTATGAAGTTGAACTATCAAGGACAGTTGCAAGCGGGCAGTACGCTGAGCGAAGGCAGCTATCAACAGTTCGATAGCGAACTGACCCTGATGCCGTTCAGTGTCCGTGATGGTGGCACCCGGGTCTCTCTGGAACGGTTCGGTATCGTCACCCGGCAGCGGCGCGAAGGTCAGAGGGTGCTATTGGATACCTCCTATCGTGCGGATGGCCCGCGACATTTTGATCCGGCGACCAAGCGGGAAACCCAGTTCAGCCAGGCTACACTGGGCCTGACCCTTGATCTCGACTCGGCAGGCTTCGACAACGCGATGGCGCGGCTGCAGGCGCTCAGTCGTCAAGCGGAATTGCAACCGCAGCAACTGGTCGATCTGTTGAATCCGATTACCAGCCAGGGTGTTCGATTGCGGCTCAATGAACTCAGCCTGGCCGGTGACAGCCCGATGCTGAATGCACAGGGAGAGCTGTCGCTTTCCAGCTTCAACGTCAACGAGCTGGAAGCCGGGCCCCGTACCTTGGCGGAAAAGGCGGCTGCGGAACTCAGTCTGAGTGCCGATCCAGTTGTCCTGTCCAGACTGGCCGGAGCTCGCTGGCAGCGCGATCTAAGCCGGCTGCAGGCCCAAGGGTTCGTCACGGTGGTCGACGAGAAGCTACACAGTAAGCTGGAATTCAAGGATCGGGCGCTGCTGGTCAATGGTCAAACATTGATGCGGTTCTAAGCGACAGCCGGTTGTATCTATGGCGGGCCGACCACTGGCGCGGCCCGCTGTTTTTCCTGCATGCCAAGTGACCATGTACCCTTTCGATTCCAGCCGCTTCTCGCCAGACAGTTCTTGCGATAGAAACTCCGGCGCCGGAAATAGTGGCCTCTGTGCACTACCCTTAAGCGGACTTCAGTCACAGAGAGGCCGGGAGGGCAGTGGATGATTCGACCGAAAAAACTCGATCACATTGTATTGCGCACCACCAAGGTGCAGGCGATGGTGGTGTTCTATGTCGAGGTGCTGGGCTGCACGCTGGAGCGGGAAACCGGCGAGGAAAAGGGGCTGGTTCAACTCCGGGCCGGTGAAAGCCTGATTGATATCGTGGCGGTGAACAGCGAACTGGGCCGCCAGGGTGGGCCGGCGCCGGCGCGCACCGGCAACAACCTGGACCACTTTTGCCTGCAGATCGAAGCGATGACCGAACGGGCGTTGCTCGATTATCTGAACCGGAAAAAGGTACCTTGCGGGCGCTTTGAAAAGCGTTACGGTGCCGAAGGCTTTGGTGCTTCGCTCTATATTGAGGATCCGGACGGCAACACCGTCGAACTGCGCTTTGCCAAGGGATTGCATCACTGATTGCGCCATCGCCGATTTCTTCGGATTCGTAGACACTGTTTTGCCTCAATCGTCGAGCGGGCCCGCGCTATACTGGCGGGCCGATTTGACAGCCCGAATCTGACAGAGGCAAGCGATGACCCTGAAACTTACCGTCGTTGACCAATCCCCGGTACAGCTGGGCACCGCCGGCCCCGCCGAAGCACCGGCCTTGAGTGCCCGGTTAGCGCAACAATGTGACCGGTTGGGCTATCACCGCTACTGGCTGGCCGAGCACCACAACAGCAACAGCTTTGCCGGCCCCTGTCCCGAGGTGCTGATCAGCCATATCGCCTCGATCACCGAGCGGATCCGGGTCGGCAGCGGCGGGGTGATGCTGCCGAACCATAACCCCTATAAGGTGGCCGAACAGTTCCGCATGCTGGCAACCCTTTTTGCCGGCCGTATCGACCTGGGCATCGGCCGGGCGCCGGGCGGAGATGGCCTGGCCAGTGCCGCGCTGGCCTATCCTTATCGGCCCAATCATGGCGAGTACTACTCCGAGCAGGCCGAGTTGCTTTGCCAGATGCTGCGCAATGAGTTGCCGGCCAGCCATCCGTTCCAGGGGCTTAGAGTGATGCCGGATGATGAGCCCCGACCGGAGTTGTGGATGTTGGGCACCAGTGGTGGCAGCGCGACCCTGGCCGGCCAGTTGGGGATGGCGATGTCGCTGGGCCTGTTCATCACCCCGGACAACCAGACGGTCGCCATCATGGAGGCGTACCAGCGGGCCTATCGCCAGGCCGGTTTCGAAGGCCTGCCGCGCACCATGGTGACGGTGTCCGCGCTCTGCGCCGAGTCCGACGAGCAGGCCCGCTTCCTGGCCGCCTCTCAGGCGCGCTGGAAGGTGATGGCCTTCCGCCACGGTATCCGCGAACCCTGGCTCAGTCCTGAGGCCGCCTGGGATCATCGCCAACGGATGGGGCCCTCAGACGCCGCCTACTTCGATGCCCTGATCGACTCGGTGGTATGGGGCTCACCGGAAAGCTGCGAACGACAGCTGCATCAATTGGCCGATTACTGGCAGACAGACGAGATCGGCCTGGTCACCGTGACCCACGATTTCGACTCGCGTCGGACCAGTTATCGGCTGCTGGCGGAGCGGTTGCTGGGGGCTCCGCAGCAGGACTGATGGAATAACCGGCACCGCACTGTTTTTGATAGCCGGCCAACCTGGCTTGCCACCGTGCTGTTGAGTTGCTGTCAACTTATAACGGTCAACTTAAAAAAAACGGTCAACTCAAAAAAACGGTCAAATCAAAAACCAATGGGTGCGAAATAAAATATCGTTTTATTGCTTCTAAATTGAAGAATCTGCTGATATCTACCGCAATCTGCAAGCAATGTCTTTTTTCTTGAGCGAACCTTCTGCGACTAATGTATGATGCGCGCCGCTGATGGGGATAACCCATAAAAAGAATACATGTTTGGAGTTGTTATGAATCAGTCTCAATCGTTGCTTGCTCGACTGGCTAAGGGGAGCCTGGTCAAGCAGATCATGTTGGGCATTGCGGTCGGTATTGTTATGGCGTTGACCGCACCGGAAGTGGCCAAAGGATTGTCGATCCTGGGTGACTTTTTTGTCAGTGCCCTGAAGGCGGTCGCGCCGGTTCTGGTGTTCGTCCTGGTGATGTCGGCGATCGCCAACCAGCAAAATAACGGGGCCAGCCGGATGCGGCCGATCATTATCCTGTATCTGATCGGTACCTTCAGCGCCGCACTGGTGGCCGTGCTGCTGAGCTTCATGTTCCCGTCCACGTTGACCCTGGTGACTACCGAAGTCAGCACCACGCCGCCGGAAGGGATTGCCGAAGTACTGCGTACCCTGCTGTTCAAGGTGGTCGACAACCCGGTCAATGCGTTGCTCAACGGCAACTACATCGGCATCCTGGCCTGGGCGCTGGGGCTGGGCGTGGCACTGCGTCACGCCAGCGACAGCAGCAAGGCGCTGGTGTCCGATCTGTCCCATGGCGTATCGTTGCTGGTCAAGGCGGTGATCCGACTGGCGCCGCTCGGTATCTGCGGCCTGGTCGCAAACACCGTGGCCCAGACCGGCCTGGAAGCGCTGTTGGGTTACAGCCACCTGCTGGCGGTACTGCTGGGTGCGATGGCGATCGTGGCGCTGGTGGTCAACCCGCTGATCGTCTTCCTGAAAACCCGTCAGAACCCCTATCCGCTGGTGTTTACCTGCCTGCGCGAGAGTGGCGTGACCGCGTTCTTCACCCGCAGCTCGGCGGCCAACATTCCGGTCAACATGAACCTGTGCGACAAGTTGGGCCTGCATGAGGATACCTATTCGGTGTCTATCCCGCTGGGCGCCACCATCAACATGGCCGGCGCGGCGATCACCATCACCGTACTGACTCTGGCGGCGGTCAACACCCTGGGCATCGAAGTGGATATCTCCACCGCGCTGCTGCTCAGCCTGATCGCGTCCGTTTCCGCCTGCGGCGCCTCCGGCGTGGCCGGCGGCTCGCTGCTGCTGATCCCGATGGCCTGCAGCCTGTTCGGCATCTCCAACGATGTGGCGATGCAGGTGGTAGCGGTCGGATTCATCATCGGGGTGGTGCAGGATTCCGCCGAGACCGGCCTGAACAGCTCCACCGACGTGCTGTTCACCGCGGCGGTCGATATGGCCAACCCGGTGGCTGAACGCGAAGCGGTGGGTGAGCGTACCACGGCTTAAGCTCACGCTGGCTGAGCACGAAGAACCGCTGTCCGCAAGGGCAGCGGTTTTTTTTGTATCTTTTTTGAATATGGACGACCGACAGTTAGGGGCGCGGTAAAAGCCCTTTCACAGGGTGAGCATCTTGTAGGAGGGGCTTCAGCTGCGACCGATTTACCGGCCTCTCACAACCATTTGGCATCCCACAATGAATACTCCGCCACCGAACTGACCAGCCCGGCACGTAGAGGGTTTGCGACCAGATAACGGGCAGCATGCAGACAATCCGCTTCGGAACGCATAGCCCGATCATAAAAACCATCCTGCCAGAGCGGCCCCTCACGTCGAAGAACCTGATTGATCTGGCGCGCACTGCTACCTTTCACGTTATGGACCAATTTGGACAGCGACATACCCATTCTAAGCTGCACCAGCCAGTGCAGATGATCAGGCATCACCACGAATGCCCAGGTATCCGCTCGATGTTGCTGACGACGCAGAGTATCAACCAGCAACCGCCCGATAAAAAAGTGCTGGAAAACCGGCTCCCGGTGTCGGGTACAGGTGGTAACCAGATACACCTGCTCAGGCAACGAAATACGGCCTCGCCGCAACGCCCGGCCATGCGCGTTTAGATTGCTCATCGTCTCAACCTCCCTGTTGATTCGATGAGCTTAACAGGGCAACAGGTCGCGGCTGAAGCCCCTCCTACAAATTGGTGTTCAGTCGCGGCCTTCGGCAATCAAAAAATACAAAAAAGCCCGCGATGCTGGATGCAGCGCGGGCGTTTTCAGAAGCTGATAGCTTGCAGCTGTGAACTTACTTGATCCGCATGCCCGGCTGGGCGCCTTCGTGCGGTTCCAGGATCCACAGGTCTTCGCCACCCGGGCCGGCGGCCAGCACCATCCCTTCGGACATGCCGAACTTCATCTTGCGCGGCGCCAGGTTGGCGACCATCACCGTCAGCTTGCCTTCCAGATCTTCCGGGCTGTAGGCGGACTTGATGCCGGCGAACACGTTGCGGGTTTCGCCACCCAGGTCCAGCGTCAGCTGCAGCAATTTCTTGGCGCCTTCGACATGCTCGGCCTTGGCAATCCGGGCCACCCGCAGGTCGACCTTGACGAAATCGTCGAAGCTGATGGTCTCGGCGATCGGCTCGTCGGCCAGCGGGTTGCTCTCGGCCTTGGCAGCCGGAGCGGTCGGCGCAGCGGCGGCCGCGGCTGCCAGGCTCTGCTTGCTGTCTTCGATCATCGCGTTGACCTTGTCTTCCTCGACCCGCTGCATCAGCGGCTTGAACTTGTTTATCTGGTGGTTCAGCAGCGGCTGCTCGAGCGCATGCCAGGCGAAGCCGTCCACGTTCAGGAACGCGGCTGCATCTTCGGCGACCTGCGGCAGTACCGGTGCCAGGTAGGAGACGATCACTCGGAACAGGTTGATCCCCAGGGTGCAGCAATCCTGCACCTCCTGCTCCTTGCCCTCCTGCTTGGCCAGCACCCAGGGCTCGGCGGCGTCGATGTACTGGTTGGCCTTGTCGGCGATCGCCATGATCTCACGCATCGCCTTGGAGTATTCGCGCTTCTCGTAGGCCTCGGCGATCGCTTCGCCGGCCTTGACCGCTTCGGTGTACAGTTCCGGCTTGACCAGCTCGGCGCCCAACTGGCCGTCGAACTTCTTCTTGATAAAGCCGGCGCAGCGGGAGGCGATATTGACCACCTTGTTGACCAGATCGGCATTGACCCGCATACGGAAATCTTCCAGGTTCAGGTCGATATCGTCGATGCCGGAACCCAGCTTGGCGGCGAAGTAGTAGCGCAGGTACTCCGGCCGCAGGTGCTTCAGGTAGGTCTCCGCCATGATGAAGGTGCCGCGCGACTTGGACATCTTCTGGCCGTCGACGGTCAGGAAGCCGTGGCAGAAAACGCCGTTCGGCTTGCGCAGGCCGGCGCCTTCCAGCATCGCCGGCCAGAACAGGGTGTGGAAGTAGGCGATATCCTTGCCGATGAAGTGGTACAGCTCGGTTTCGCTGGCTTCGTTCCAGTACTCGTCGAAATCGACGCCCTGCTTGTCGCACCAGTTCTTGAAGCTGGCCATGTAGCCGATCGGCGCGTCCAGCCAGACGTAGAAGTATTTGCCCGGCGCGTCCGGAATCTCGAAGCCCCAGTAAGGCGCGTCACGGGAGATATCCCAGTTCTGCAGGCCGGACTCGAACCACTCGTTCAATTTGTGGATCATCTGCTCCTGGACGTGCTGGTCGACCCAGCCGCGCAGGAACTGCTCGAAATCGCCCAGCTTGAAGAAGTAGTGCTCGGACTCCTTCTCGATCGGCTTGGCGCCGGAGATCGCCGAGTAGGCGTGACGCAGCTGGGTCGGGCTGTAGGTGGCGCCGCACTTCTCGCAGGAGTCGCCGTACTGGTCGGCCGCGCCGCACTTCGGACACTCGCCCTTGACGAAGCGGTCCGGCAGGAACATCTCTTTTTCCGGGTCGTAGGCCTGGGTGATGGTCTTGCGGGCGATATGGCCAGCGTCGCGCAGCCGGGTGTAGATCATCGAGGCGAAGCCGCGGTTCTCCTCCGAATGGGTGGAGTAGTAGTTGTCGAAGCCCACCATGAAGCCGGCGAAGTCGCGCTGGTGTTCCTGGCTGACCTGCTCGATCAGCTGCTGCGGCGTGATACCCATCTGGTCGGCCTTCAGCATGATCGGCGTGCCGTGCGCGTCGTCGGCGCAGACGTAGGTGCAGTCGTGGCCGCGCTGTTTCTGGAACCGAACCCAGATATCGGTCTGGATATATTCCACCAGGTGGCCCAGATGGATCGGGCCGTTGGCGTAGGGCAGGGCGCTGGTAACGAGGATCTTACGCTTGTCGGTCATCGTCGGATGGCTTCTATCACTGAGAGAATTTGGAAATGAATCGCGCATTTTACGCCTTTTTCAAGCGCTTATGAACGGGCTTGGCTGCTTGCAGCGGCGCTTGCCTACATTTTACCCGGAGACGCTGGTAGAATCGCGCGCTTGCTTGCTACAAGCCTCGACCAAACCTCTTACCCGATTTATCAATTTTATTAGAGATAACGCTGGAGCTGACCGCCGATGGGCCTGCCGAACGTGCAACCGGAACACTACGACGCGCAACTGCGCGACAAGCTCGACTGGGTGAAAACGGAGTTCGCCGAATTCAACCTGCCGCAGATCGAGGTGTTCGAATCCGAGCGCGAGCACTACCGGTTGCGGGCGGAGTTCCGGGTCTGGCACGACGGCGACGACCTCTACTACGTGATGTTCGACGGCGACAAGCACACCCCGGTGCGGATCGACAGCTGCCCGATGGTGTCGGAGCGGATCCACCAGATGATGTTCAAATTGCTGGACGTGATCCGGCCGAACGAGATCCTGCGCCGCCGGCTGTTCCAGATCGACTTCCTCAGCACCCTGTCCGGCGAACTGACCGTCAGTCTGCTGTACCACCGCCCGATCGGCGAGGAGTGGGCCGAGGAGGCGCGCAAATTGCGCGGCATGTTCGATATCGACATCATCGGCCGGGCCCGCAAGACCAAGATCCTGCTGGACCGCGACTTTGTCATCGAGACCCTGAACATCAACGGCAAGGAATTCCAGATCAAGCAGGTGGAGAACAGCTTCAGCCAGCCGAACGGCAAGGTCTGCGAGCAGATGATCCAGTGGGGACTGGATGCCACCAAAGAGGCCGGCGGCGACCTGGTCGAGTATTACTGCGGCGCCGGCACCTTCACGCTGCCGCTGGCGCAGAATTTCCGCCGGGTGGTGGCCACCGAGCTGGCCAAGGTGTCGGTGCATGCCGCCAAGGACAACATCGCGCTGAACGGCATCGACAACGTCGACGTGGTGCGGATCAGCGCCGAGGATTTCTCCCAGGTACTGCAGGGCAAATTGCAGACCCGCCGGGTCAACGGCCTGGCGCTGGAGGAGTGCGACTTCACCACCGTGCTGGTCGACCCGCCGCGTGCCGGTTTGGACGACGACACCGTGCAGCAGGTGCTGCAGTACGACAATATCCTCTACATCTCCTGCAATCCGGAAACCCTGAAGAGCAACCTGCAGGCGATCTGCCAGAGTCACCAGGTGGAGCGGTTCGCGCTGTTCGATCAGTTCCCGTACACCCACCATATGGAGTGCGGTGTGTTTCTGACCCGAAAGCCGAGCTGAAAGAAGGTCAGGAAGCTGACAGGTCACAGCTGACAGTTCACAGCAAGAGCCCGCGTTTCGTTTGAAACCGCGGGCTTTTTTGATTTTGAACAGATGTATGTCGCTCACCAGCGTACGGGGTCGCACGTTTGGTAGCAGCCCGCTCTGCGGGCGACAGAAATTTGCTTCCTCGGGAAACCGCTGCCTTGAGGTAGTCGCGAGAAGGTGTCTATGCAGTCGGTGCCGCATGGTAGCGCCCTGAGACAGGTCGCCCGCGGAGCGGGTTGCTACGGCAGGGCCCTGTAGGGCGCCACCTGGGGCGCCACCGCCGCAGGCGGTTGAAAATGCCTGTCGGCGTTTGGCCGGCCAGGCCTACCCGGCCGGGTCCGGCCCTACATGGCGTGCTGAAGAACCAGCAGGACCTCCAACCACAAGGGCTGTAAAAGGCTGTTGTGGCCGGAATCGAGAGATGGTTTCTACGATGTTGTGCTTGAAGCTTTCCGCTTATCGCTCCCTACCAATAGCTCCCAAAATCACTGCAATTGCTTCAACCAGGCCAGCGCCACCGCGCTCTCTTCGACCAGTTTGTCCATCAACTGAGCGGCAGCGAGTGCGCGTGACATTCGCAGCCCCTGACCGGCCCAGAGCGACAGGTACTGGGCTTCGCCCGCCTTGGCGGCGGCGCCGCGCATCGGCCGGGTCAGCTCGTTCTGGTAGGGGAACGGCAGGATCGCCTCGGGCGTGGCGTTCAGACGCTCCATCACCCGGTTGCGGATACCACGCGCGCTACGGCCGGAGAAAGCGCGGGTGATCGCGGTGTCGGCTTCGTCGGCGTCGAGGATCGCCTGTTTGTAGACGTCAGGGATGCCCGCTTCACGGCAGCTCAGAAAGGCGGTGCCGAGCTGGGCCGCATCGGCGCCCAGCGCCAATGCGGCGGTGATGCCGCGGCCATCCATGATGCCGCCGGCGGCGATCACCGGCAGCCGCACCGCATCGACCACCTGCGGCACCAGTGCCAGGGTGCCGATCAGCGGCACTTCGCCTGAAGAACTCTCGCTACCGGCAAAGCTGGCGCGGTGGCCGCCGGCCTCGCTGCCCTGGGCGACGATCGCATCGACCCCCGATTCCTCCAGCGCCCGCGCTTCGGCCACCGTGCTGGCATTGCCGATCAGCAGCATGCCGCGCGCCCGGGCCGCCGCCACCGCCTGCGGCGGCAGCAATCCGAAGGTGAAGCTCAGGGCTCGGGCGCCGCTCTCCAGTGCCGCTTCCAGCTGATGATCGAAGTCCAGTCCTGCACTTACCGTCAGCGCTGGCGTCGGCAGGCCCAGTTCTTCGAACCAGGGGGCCAGTGCGTCCAGCGCCGGCTGCGGGTCGGCCGGCGGCGCCTGTTTAGGTTCCGGCACGAACAGGTTGATGCCGAACGGTTTGTCGGTCAGCTGCCGGATACGGGCACAGTCGGCTTCGATCTGGTCGGCACTCTGGTAGGCGGCGCCGGTAAAGCCGATTCCCCCGGCTTCGCTGACTGCGGCGACCAACTCCGGCCGGTCGGCACCGCCGGCCATCGGTGCCTTGATGATGGGCTGCTCGATCTGCAACAGCTGGCAGAGGCGGTTGGGGTACATCGGCATCACTCCTTGCATTCAATCTCTGGCAATGGCATCGATCATATGTCGACTTTCTGTTTTTGTTTAATGAATTAAAATGATCTGAAAGTTCTTGTTAGGAGAATGATGTTGCCATGGACTTTGCCAGTTTGCAGATCTTCAAGGCGGTGGTCGATGAGGGCGGGGTGCAGGCGGCGGCCCGAAAACTGCACCGGGTGCAGTCCAATATCACCACCCGCATCAAGCAGCTGGAGGCGTCGCTCGGCGTCCCGCTGTTTGACCGTCAGGGACGGCGGCTGGTTCTGACGCCGGCCGGTGAACTGCTGCTCGGTTATGCCGAACAGATTTTGCAGCTCGGTGACGAGGCGCGTCAGGCGGTAGCCGACGACCGGCCCTGTGGCACCCTGCGGATCGGTACGCTGGAGAGCCTGGCGGCCGGCCGTTTGCCGCCGCTGCTAAGCGCTTACCATCAGCGCCACCCCGACGTCAGCGTGGCGTTGACCACCGGCACCACTGATGCGTTGGTGGCGCAGGTGCGTGACCGTACGCTGGAGGCGGCTTTTGTCGCTGACTGCCAGGCGATGGCTGGCCTGCCAAAGCTGCGGGCCTGGCGGGAACAGCTGGTGCTGGTGTTACCCCGCTCGCAAGCGGAGCAGCCATTGGCACAGTTGCCGGTTGATACGGTGGTCGGTTTCAGCGAAGGCTGCGAATACCGCCGGCGGCTGCTCAGCCTGCTGCAGTTGCATGACCGCCAGCCGCGCCGGGTGCTGGAACTCGGCTCCTACCATGCGATGCTGGCCTGCGTGGCTTCGGGCAGCGGCTTGGCACTGGTACCACGCTCGGTGTTGCAAACGGTCAACCTGGCCGATGCGGTGGCGATACGCTCGCTGGACGAACCTTTGGCCGAGGTGGACACCTGGCTGATCTGGCGCTCGGCTCATTGCAGCGGGGCTTTGCGCGCGTTGCAACAACAGCTGGCCGAGTTCGCCGAAGGAGGCTAATAGATCGGACCGTTCAGCTCCAGCTGGGTCAGATAAAGGCGCAACTCCAGTTCCAACTGGTGGTAGTCCGGCTCCATATGACAGCACAGCTGGTAGAACGCCTTGTTATGCTCCTTCTCTTTGAAGTGCGCCAACTCATGCACCAGGATCATCCGCAGGAAAGCTTCCGGCGCGGAGCGGAACAGGGTGGCGACGCGGATCTCGTTGCTGGATTTCAGCCGGCCGCCCTGCACCCGGCTGACATAGCTGTGGGTGCCGAGCGCGTTGCGGATCACATGCAATTTGTTGTCCCAGCAGACTTTGTTGAGCGGCGGTGTCTTGCGAAGGTAGCGGTTCTTCAGTGCCATCGCGTATTCGTACAGCGCTTTCTCGCTACGCAGCTGGTGCGGCTGCGGGTGCCGCTGCAGCAGCCAGTCGCCGAGCCGGTCTTGCTCGACCAGTTCGAGTGCCTGTTGCTGGATCTGTGCCGGATAGGCGCTGAGGTACTGGAGTCGGGACATTTTCGCGTTGGCTGGCTTGCTGACGGTGGCGACATTCTAAGTTGTACTACGTTTTGGGTACAGCGGTTGGCACGCCGGAGCAAGCTGCTGTTCTGATCAAAAAACACACAATGTTTGTCGGTCTTAATCCGGCCCGATGACCCGTATAATCCGCCGCCTTTCCGATTGACCAAACAAATAGCTCCGGATTTACGCTCCGGCCCGCTGAGGATTGAAGATGTCTACTGTTGTTGTCTGCGCGCTCTACAAATTTGTCACCCTGGAAAACTACCGCGAGCTGCGTGAGCCGCTGAAGGCGGTGATGGAAGCCAACGGCGTGCGCGGTACGTTGCTGCTGGCGAACGAGGGGATCAACGGTACCGTGGCCGGTAGCCGTGCCGGTATCGACGCCCTGCTGGCCTGGCTGAAAAGTGACAGCCGGCTGGCGGACCTCTCCTACAAGGAGTCGTTCGACGAGCAGAACCCGTTCTACCGCACCAAGGTGAAATTGAAGAAAGAGATCGTCACCATGGGGGTGGAGGGGGTCGATCCGAACCAGGTGGTTGGCACCTACGTGCAGCCGAAAGACTGGAACGCGCTGATCTCCGATCCGGAGGTGCTGTTGGTCGACACCCGTAACGACTATGAGGTGCAGGTCGGTACCTTCAAAGGGGCGATCAACCCGCAGACCGAGACCTTCCGCGAGTTCCCTCAATACGTCGAGCAGCAGCTGGACCCGGCCAAGCACAAGAAAGTGGCGATGTTCTGTACCGGTGGTATCCGTTGCGAGAAATCGACCGCCTACCTGAAGGAGCAGGGCTTCGACGAGGTGTTCCACCTGGAGGGCGGTATCCTGAAGTATCTGGAAGAGGTGCCGCAGCAGGAGTCGCTCTGGCAGGGTGAGTGCTTCGTGTTCGACAACCGGATCACCGTCGACCATCAGCTGGAGAAGGGCAGCTACGATCAGTGCCACGCTTGCCGTCTGCCGATTACCGAGCAGGACAAGCAGAGCGACAAGTACCAGCGGGGCGTCAGTTGCCCGCACTGTTTCGATAAGCAGAGCGCGGCGCAGCGCCAGCGCTTCGAGCAGCGCCAGAAACAGATGGAACTGGCCCGTCAGCGTGGCGAGGCCCATATCGGTGCCGATGCGATCGACACCATCGCCCGCCGGCGCGAGCAGAAGGAGCAGCAGCGCAAGGCACAGCAGGAAATACAGCAGGGCTGATCGTGTCGATCGGCTCGCCTGAGCCGGCGCTGACTGCCGGCTCGGGTGACCGTCTATTGGCGGTCAGAGCACCTGGTTGAAGCCTTCGAACTGGGGCGGGCCGAGGTAGATATCCTTGGCCGGTTTGGCGTTGGCGTGTGCCTTGCGGAAGGCTTCCGATTTTGTCCAGTTGACGAAGGCCTGCTCCGATTCCCAGATGCTATGGGAGGCGAACAGGGTGTATTCGTCGGTGGACGGCCCCTGGAGCAGCTGGAAGCTTTTGAAGCCGGGCACTTCGTCGAGGTAGGTGTCACGGTTCTTCCAGATCTCGATGAAATCCTGCTCTTTGCCGGGCGCAATGCGAAAACGGTTCATGGCGACGTACATGGTCGTTCCTTCCAAAAGTGATGAGTATTCAATGTGTTGTAGTGGGCTACCTTAGCCTGCGCATGGCGCCTTCGCCAGATATCCGGCGGTGTTTGAGCTGCGGACCGCTCGGCTTCGGCAACACAGCCTCAAACTGCTCGCCAAGGTTATATCAGTTCACCAAGCCGAGATGAACGCAGCCGAGCGATTCCCCACCCCCACATCCGGTAGACAGCGTCTACACTCACTGCAGCAGTTACAGCCGGAGATAGAGCTATAGGGAGGCGATATGGGCAATGGGCTGAAGCATAACCTGAGTCGCGGGGCGACTTGGTGGCGGGCGCTGTACATGGTGCTGTTTGCAATCTTCTACTCGGTGGCGGAAGTGGTGCTCGCCGTGGTGGTGATCTTCCAGTTTCTGACGGTATTGATTCGGGGCCGCCGCAACGAACGGCTGCAGACCTTTGGACAGAGTCTGAGCAGTTATATCTACCAGGTGCTGCGCTTTCTGACGTTCAACAGTGAGCGACACCCCTATCCATTCAGCGACTGGCCGGTCGGCCAGCCGGTACCGGAGGAGGAGCCTCAGCCGGCCGAACCGGAAACACGGCAGACGCCGGAGCCGTCGGCATCGACGGCTTCGGCCGAGGTATCGGAGCCCGAGCAGCCGTTTGAACCGGCCTGGGCGCCGGAGCCACCGGAATCGGCCGAGAAGCCGTCTAATCCGGAATCGCCGGAAAAAACGGATGAAGCCGAAAAACCGGAAAAAACCGAAGAATCAGCAAAACCGGAAAAACCGGACGAGAAAGCACCGGGTTAATGGGGCAAGTCAGGGATTGCGATCTCCTCGCTGCCTTCTGTTTGATGCTGGTAACTGGTAACTGGTAACTGGTAACTGGTAACTGGTAACTGGTAACTGGTAACTGGTAACTCGTTATTCCTGAAACTGCAACTCCGCCAGACGGCGGTAGAGGGCGCAGTTCTGGATCAGTTCCGCGTGGCGGCCGCTGGCGATCAGTCGGCCCTGGTCCAGCACCAGAATCCGGTCGACATTGAGGATGGTGGCCAGCCGGTGGGCGATGATCAGCGTGGTGCGGTTGCGCATCAAGGCGGCAAGCGCCTGCTTGATCTGATACTCGCTCTCGGCATCCAGCGCGCTGGTCGCTTCGTCCAGCAGCAGGATCTGCGGGTCCTTCAGGATGGCGCGGGCGATGGCGATCCGCTGCTGCTGGCCGCCGGACAACCGCACCCCCTGTTCGCCGAGGAAGCTGTCGTAGCCATCCGGCAACTGCTGGATAAAGCCGTGCGCGTGGGCCGCCCGGGCGGCGGCGATCACCTCGGCATCGTTGGCATCGGGCCGGCCGTAACGGATGTTGTGCCAGACATCGCTGGTAAACAGCGTCGGCTGCTGTGGCACCAGCGCCATCTGGCGGCGCAATGCTTGCGGTTCGAAGTCGCGCAGATCTATCCCGCCGAGCAGTATCCGGCCCGCCTGCGGGTCGTAGAAGCGCTGCAACAGTTCGAAGATCGTCGACTTGCCGGCGCCGGACGGACCGACCAGCGCCAGGCTCTGGCCGGCGGATATCTGGAGCGACAGGTTGCGGACGGCCGGTTGCTCAGGCCTTGAGGGATAGCAGAAGCTGACATCGGCAAAATGCAGCTCGGCTCCCACCGGGACGTTACGCAACCCGCCAGCAGGTGGGGCATTGATCAGGCTCGGCTCAGCCAGCAACTCCTGTAGCCGTTCGGCGGCGCCGGCGGCCCGCTGCAGATCGCCGAACACCTCCGACAGGGTGGCGACCGCACCGGCCATCAACACTGCGTAGAACAGGAATGCGGCCAGTTCGCCGGCGCTTAAGGTGCCGGCCAGCACGTCCCGGCCGCCGACCCAGAGCATTCCGGTGATAGCGCCGAATGCCAACAGGATTACCGCGGCGATCAGCAGGGCCCGCTGCCAGACCCGCAGTCGGCCAACCGCAAACGCCTGTTCCACCTGGCCACCGAAGGCGCGGCTCTCCTCCGCCTCGCGGGTATAACTCTGTACCGTCTTGATCTGGTGGATGATCTCGCCGGCGTAGCTGCCGACACTGGCGACACTGTCCTGGCTCTTGCGCGACAGCGCCCGCACCCGGCGGCCGTAGATCAGTATCGGCAGCAAAATCAGCGGCGTGGCCAGCAGGATGATCAGCGTCAGCTTGATATTGGTGACCAGCAGCATCACCAGGGTACCGGCCAGCATCAGCGCGCTGCGCAAGGCCATCGAGAAGGAGGAGCCGATAATGGTCTGCAGCAGGGTGGTGTCGGTGGTCAGCCGCGACATGAGTTCGCCGCCCAGGTTGGTTTCAAAGTAGCTGGGATGCAGGGTCAGCAGGTGGTCGAACAGTGCCTGACGGATATCGGCGCAGACCCGCTCGCCCAGCCAGGAAACCAGGTAGAAACGGCTGAAGGTGCCCAGCGCCACCAGACTGGTCAGCAGCAAAATCAGCAGGATGGCCTGGTCCAGCTCGCTACGGATGCCGGCCAGGAAGCCGGCGTCGATCAGCAGACGCACGCCCTGGCCGATCGCCAGGGTCGCCAGCGCGGTCAGCACCAATGCCGCCAGGGCGCCGGCCAGCCGCAGCCGGTAGGGGCGTACGAAGCGCCACAGCAGCTGCAGGGTGCTACTGTATTTCTGGTCAAGCACGGCCACTGGTCAGCGCCCCAGGATCGATTGATATGCGCATCTGAACAGGCGTCAGATCAATTGAGTTCATATTAGAGCTATAGCCTGCTTTTGTGCCCGGGGCCTGTCGGCCGTCGGCAATCAGGTCGGTTTCGGTGCTCCGGGGAGCCGCTCGGAGGCAAGTGAACTGTGCGTAACAAGCCACCTTTGCTGCGTTAGGCCGGTATCGCCCTTATTATTAAGACTATTGAGAGAGGCCGCAGCCCTTCATCGGCACGGCGGCGTTTCAGGTAGTAACGGTATCCGGCCGTCGGCACAGGGAACAGAACATTGGCAGAGCAGATCAAGCAGTACGATTGGCGCTATATCAAACAGGTGGCACTGGAGCATAAGCGGGAGCTGGTGCTGGCCAATATCATCGCGCTGCTGGCGACCCTGGCGTCGGTGCCACTGCCGCTGCTGATGCCGCTGCTGGTTGACGAGGTGCTGCTGGATCAGCCCGGGGTGGTGGTGGCGACCCTGAACCCCTGGTTTCCCGAAACTTGGCACGGACCGGTGCTCTATATAGGTGCGTTGCTGGCGGTGACGGTTGTGCTGCGGATCGCCGCACTGGTGCTGAACGTCTGGCAGAGCCGCCAGTTCACCACCATCTCCAAGGACATCATCTATCGCATCCGCAGCGGTCTGCTCGGCCGGCTGCAGCGGATCTCGATGGCCGAGTACGAAACCCTCGGCAGCGGGGCGGTAGCGGCCCATTTCGTTACCGACCTGGATACCGTCGACCGCTTCGTCGGCTCGTCGGTGTCGCGCTTGTTGATCGCGATATTGTCGATCGTCGGCACCGCGGTGATCCTGCTGTGGATGCACTGGCAACTGGCGCTGTTCATCCTGTTTCTCAACCCGCTGGTGATCTATGTCACCTTCCGCATCGGCAAGCAGGTCAAGCAGCTCAAGAAGCGGGAGAACAAAGCTTACGAGGTGTTCCAGAACGCGCTGACCGAAAGCCTCGACGCGATTCACCAGATCCGTGCCGCCAACCGCGAACGCCACTACCTGAGTCGGCTGGTGGACGATGCGCGCAATGTGCGTGACCACTCGGTGGCGTTCGAGTGGAGGAGCGACGCCGCCGGGCGCTTCAGTTTCATGGTATTCCTGGTTGGCTTCGACCTGTTCCGGGCGATCTCGATGCTGATGGTGGTGTTCTCCGACCTCAGCATCGGCCAGATGATGGCGGTGTTCGGCTACCTCTGGTTCATGATGGCGCCGGTGCAGGAGGTGCTTAATATCCAGTACGCCTTCTTCGGCGCCAAGGCGGCGCTGGGCCGGATCAACCGGCTGCTGGAGTTGAACGAGGAACCACATTACCCGCATCTGGAGAATCCGTTCGCCGATGGCCGCACGGTATCGATCCGGCTGGAGGAGCTGCACTTCGGCTACATCGAGGGCCAGGACGTGCTGAAGGGGATCGACCTGCAGATCGATGCGGGCCAGAAGATCGCCCTGGTCGGCGCCAGCGGCGGTGGCAAATCGACCCTGGTGCAGGTGTTGCTGGGGCTCTATCCGGCGCGCCAGGGGCGGGTGCTGTTCAATGGCGTACCGGTCGAACGGATCGGCCTGGATGTGGTGCGTGAGCACGTTGCAACAGTTTTGCAGCAACCGGCATTGTTTAATGGCACCATCCGCAGCAACCTGACGATGGGGCGCGATTTTTCCGACAGCCAGCTATGGCAAGCGTTGGCGGTGGCCCAGCTGGACGATTTCGTGCGTGCGCAGGAGGACCAGCTGGAGACGCTGGTCGGTCGCCAGGGTATTCGTTTGTCCGGTGGTCAGCGCCAGCGGTTGGCGATCGCCCGAATGGTGCTGGCCGACCCGAAGGTGGTGATACTCGACGAGGCGACCTCGGCGCTGGACACCGAAACCGAGTTCGCCCTGCATCAGGCGCTGCAGCAGTTCCTGCGCGGTCGCACCACCATTATCGTGGCGCACCGGCTCAGCGCGGTGAAGCAGGCGGACCATGTCTACGTATTCGAAGACGGCCAGATCTGCGAGCAGGGCCAGCACGACGAACTGATCAGCCGCAACGGGCTCTATTCGCGGCTGTACGGACAACTTCAACACTGACGAACGGAAGCTATGCGAACGCGTTATCCATGGCGACAGGGCAACCGGATCGAGCTGCTGGTCGATGGCGAGCGGTTCTTTCCCGATATGCTGCAGGCCTTGCAAAGTGCCCGCCACAGCGTGCTGCTGGAGTTCTATCTGCTGGCCAGCGGCGATATCGCCGGCCGTTTCATCGACGCCATGCAGGAAGCGGCCAGCCGTGGCGTGATGGTCAAGTTCCTGATCGACGGCTTCGGCGGCCTGAAACTGTCGAACGGCGACCGTAGCCGGTTGCAGCGGGCCGGCGTCGAACTGGTGGTCTACAACCCGCTGCACTGGAACAAGCTGACCCGCAACTTCGCCCGTGATCATCGCAAACTGATGGTGGTCGACCAGCAGATCGCCTACATCGGCGGCACCGGCCTGAGCGACGTCTACTGGCGGGCCGAGCAGCGCGGCTGCCCCTGGCATGAGGTGATGGCGCGCGTCGAGGGGCCGGTGGTGCAGGATCTGATCGGCATGTACAACGACCTCTGGCAGCGCTGTACCGCCCGCCAGCTGCCGCCCGGCGCCGACAGCCAGCCGGTGGGCAATTCTCTGATGCGGGTCACCACGGTGCAGGGGATGTACCAGCAGCAGATCAAGGTCAGCTTCCTGAGCCGGGTCAACCACTCGCGCCAGCGGGTCTGGATGATGACCGCCTACTTTCTGCCGTCGTTCTCGATGCGCTTCGCATTGCGCCGCGCCGCACGGCGGGGGGTGGATGTGCGGCTGATCATCGCCGGACCCTATACCGACCAGCCCTGGGTGTTTCATGCCTCCAAGCGCTACTACCGGCGGCTGCTGAAGGCCGGGGTGAGAATCTTCGAGTATCAGCCGCGTTTCCTGCATGCCAAGATGGCGGTGGTGGACGAATGGGCCACGTTGGGTTCCTGCAACCTCGATCACTGGAATTTGCGTTGGAATCTGGAGGCCAATATCGAGGTCAAACAATCAGAGTTCGTAAATCAGGCGGCCCAGCTGTTGCGCCAGGATATGCAGCAGTGCCAGGAGGTGACCTACGAGGCCTGGGCCCGGCGCCCCTGGCACCGCAAGGTGCGCGAGCTGCTTTGGTCCTGGATCAGCCAACTGGTGCTGAAGATACGTTGACGAGCGAGGTGCGAGATGAACAACAAAATGACAGCGATATTGGCGTCCGCGCTGCTCGGGCTGACCGTCGCCGGCTGCGCCGGTCCCAACCTGAGTGGCGAGAGCTATTCCCGCCACGAGGTACGGCGGGTGCAGACGGTGGATTACGGCATCGTCGAATCCGCCCGGCTGGTGGTGATCGAAGGCCGTCATGACGGCGTGGTCGGCACCGGCGCCGGCGCGGTGATCGGCGGTATCGCCGGCCATCAGGTCGGCGGCGGCAGCGGCCAGGATATCATGACCGTGGTCGGTGCCGTGGCCGGTGGCGTTGCCGGTCAGCGGATCGAGCAGGGGATGACCCGCAAGCAGGGCCAGGAGATCACCGTGCGGCTGGAGACCGGTCAGCTGATCTCGGTGGTACAGGAGGTCGACAAATCTGGCCCGGTACTGCAGCCCGGCGACCGGGTGCGGGTGCTGAATCAGCGTGGTGCGACCCGGATCGTGCGCTATTGAGGCACTGACGGAGCCGTAAGCGGTCAGCTTCAAGCGGCAGCGGTTTGTCGAGTCGGCGAGTCAGGCACCCTGCAGGTCGTCTGTCGGCCCGGCCGGCGTTCTAACCGCCTGCGGCGGTGACGCCCCGGGTGGCGCCCGACAGGGCCCTGCCGTAGCAGCCCGCTCTGCGGGCGACCGGAGCTCTGGTATGGCTCCTACTACCTGTCGCGGCTGAACCTGCCCGGCCGGAGCCCCTCCTGCAAAAAGCGTGATCTTAAGGTAAAACGGGCCGGCTAACCGCTGGCCCGTTTTGCCGCAGGCGCGCTTTCCTCAGACTCGGCTGCGGCCGTACTCTGCTTCTCGCGGTGCTGCTGGAAATCCTCCACCTTGCGCTGTTTCTCATAGAGGAAGCTGAGCACCGCCTGGCGGTACCTGTTGTATTTGGCATCGTCGGCCAGGGCGATCCGGTCGCGCGGCCGCGGCAGGTCGACGTGCAAAATTTCGCCGACGGTGGCGGCCGGGCCGTTGGTCATCATCACGATCCGGTCGGACAGCAGCACCGCCTCGTCGACATCGTGGGTGATCATGATCACGGTGTTGTTGAGCCGGGCCTGGATCTCCATCAGCGAGTCCTGCAGGTGGGCGCGGGTGAGCGCATCGAGCGCGCCGAACGGCTCGTCCATCAGCAAGACCTTGGGCTGCATCGCCAGCGCCCGGGCGATACCGACCCGCTGCTTCATGCCGCCGGAGATCTCGTCCGGCCGCTTGTGCAGTGCGTGGCTCATATGCACCAGTTCCAGATTGTGCTCGATCCACGCCTTCATCTCGGCTTTCGACTTGCGGCCCTTGAACACCTGCTTGACCGCCAGTTCGACATTCTCGTAGGCGCTCAGCCAGGGCAGCAGCGAGTGGTTCTGGAACACCACCGCCCGTTCCGGGCCCGGCTGGGTGACCTCCCTGCCATCCAGCAGGCAACCGCCGCGCGTGGCCTGGTAGAGGCCGGCGACGATATTCAGCACGGTCGATTTACCGCAGCCGGAGTGGCCGATCAGCGAGACGAACTCGCCCTGGTCGATCTTCAGGTTGACGTTCTGCAGGGCCTTGAAGGGGCCTTTCGGCGTCGGGAATTCGATATCCACGCCGCTCAGTTCCAGGTGGGCTTTCATCATCGGATACCTCCAGTGGCGTTGGTTTAGCGAAGGGTGGCACTCTTGTCCCAGGACAGGGTGCGTTGCAGCAGCAGCATGATCCGGTCCAGCAGGAAGCCGATCAGGCCGATCACCAGTACCGCCACCATGATCCGGCCCAGCGAGTTGGAGCTGCCGTTCTGGAACTCGTCCCAGACGAACTTGCCGAGGCCCGGGTTCTGCGCCAGCATCTCGGCGGCGATCAATACCATCCAGGCGATGCCGAGCGATAGCCGCAGGCCGGTGAACACCATCGGCACCGAGGCCGGCAGCACGATCTTGACCACGTGGGTCAGCCAGGGCAGGCGCAGCACCTGGGAGACGTTCTGCAGATCCTTGCTGATGCCGGAGACGCCCACCGCGGTGTTGATCAGCGTCGGCCACAGGCAGCACAGCGATACCGTGACCAGCGAGGTGATAAAGGATTTGGCGAACAGCGGGTCGTCGCTGACGTACAGCGCACTGACCAGCATGGTCACCAGCGGCAGCCAGGCCAGCGGCGAGACCGGTTTGAACAGCTGGATCAGTGGGTTGGCGGCGGCGTAGAGGTCGCCGTTCAGGCCGACCAGGATGCCCAGCGGGATGGCGATCAGCGAGGCCATGACGAAGCCGGCCAGTACCGTCACCAGGCTAGTGCCGATCTGGTCGAAGAAGGTCGGTTTGCCGGTGTATGGCCGAATCTTGACCTCCGCGTGCGGGTCCGCGGCCAGCTTGTTAGCATTGCGCTTCTCCTGGCGTTCGTAGAAGGCGACCTCCTTGGTGCGTTCGCGCTGATGCTCGGCGATCAGGTTCCGGGCCTGCTCGACCACCTGTACCGGGCCGGGAAACTGGCCCAGCGAGGTGTTGATATTCTGGGCGCCGACATGCCAGACGAACAGGAACATCAGCAGGCCGATCAGCGGCAGCAGGGCGCGCTTGAGCCCCTGCTGGAGAGCCTGCAGCGGCGACTCGGGCCAGTACAGCGTCAGTTTGGCGCGGATTGCATTCATGGTGTGTACCTCCGTGGTGGCGGGCCGCCGGGCCCGCCGCGATCTCGTTCAATCCTTAAAGCTTCTGCTCGCCTTTCAGGCCGATGGCGAACTTGTTCAGATAGGCATTGGGCTGCTTGCCGTTATAGGTAATGCCGTCGATAAAGTGGGTCTGCGGTGGGCGGAAGCCATCTTCCTTGGCGAAATTCGGGAACTCGGCCGCCGACATCTTGCCGTCGGCGATCAGCGCCTCGGCCGCCTGGCGGTAGATATCCGGGCGGTACACCTGCTTGGCGATATCCATGTACCAGCTGTCCGGCTTCTGTTCCGAAATCTGGCCCCAGCGGCGCATCTGGGTCAGGTACCAGATCGCGTCGGAGTAGTAGGGGTAGGTGGCGTGGTAGCGGAAAAACACGTTGAAATCCGGTACCTCGCGCTTGTCGCCCTTTTCATATTCGAAGGTGCCGGTCATCGAGTTGGCGATCACCTCGGCATCGGCGCCGACATATTCGGAGCGGGACAGGATCTCCACCGCCTCCGGCCGGTTGCCGTTGTCGTTGTCATCCAGCCACTTGGCGGCACGGATCATCGCCTTGACCACCCGGATATGGGTGTTGGGGTACTTGTCGGCCCACGCCTTGGAGACGCCGAATACCTTCTCCGGGTTGTCCTTCCAGATCTCGTAGTCGGTCACCACCGGCACGCCGATCCCCTTGAACACCGCCTGCTGGTTCCAGGGTTCGCCAACGCAGTAGCCGTAGATGGTGCCGGCTTCCAAGGTGGCCGGCATCTGCGGCGGTGGGGTTACCGACAGCAGCGCGTCGGCGTCGATCTGGCCGGAGGTGTCACCCTTGTGCGGCGCGTAGTAGCCGGGGTGGATACCGCCGGCCGCCAGCCAGTAGCGCAGTTCGTAGTTGTGGGTGGAGACCGGGAATACCATCCCCATATTGAACGGCTTGCCTTCGGCCTTGAAGGATTCGACCACCGGCTTCAGCGCGTCGGCCTTGATCGGGTGCACCGGCTTGCCGTCCGGTCCCTTGGCGATATGTTGCTTCATCTGCTGCCAGACCGAGTTGGATACGGTGATGCCGTTGCCGTTCAGGTCCATGCTGAAGGCGGTGATCACGTCGGCCTTGGTGCCGAAGCCGATGGTGGCGCCCAGCGGCTGGCCGGCCAGCATATGGGCGCCGTCCAGTTCACCGTCGATCACCCGGTCCAGCAGTACCTTCCAGTTGGCCTGCGCTTCCAGCTGCACATAGAGCCCCTCGTCCTCGAAGAAGCCTTTCTCGTAGGCGATCGCCAGCGGCGCCATATCGGTCAGTTTGATAAAGCCGAACTTGAGGTCCTCTTTCTCCGGCTCGCCAATGGCCGCCTGGACGGCGGTGGTCAGGGTTGCGCTGGTAATCAGTGCAGCCAGCAGGGTCTTGCGCAGAAATGTACTCTTGCGGGTCATCGGCTCTATCTCCCTCGCTAAGCGAAAAAAAAAAAAGCGCTGATCACCCGCGACCGTGGTCGCGGAGATCAGGCGCCTTTGCCTGAAATTGTGTTAGGCATACAGGATATGCGTGTCTTTCCAGCTGCCTCCATCACCGTTGATGGACAGCAATGACACTATTGCAGTAGCCGTGCCATGTTTTGATTGCCCTTGTAAAACAGTAAGTTAGCCATTATCGATGACTGGTTTCCCCATTTTGTCAGTTTTGTATCGGGAAGTTTGCGGTGCACAAAACTGTGCCGGTGATTAGATTCGGTGCTTTTTTGTGCGGCGCAGAAATTGTGGGGGCAGCGATCTCTATCGTCCGGCCGTTCAACGAACGGCTCTACGCCAGCAGGTGAGTGAAGCCGTGGGGCCGCGTTTGGTATTTTCTGCCCCCTGAATTTATCCGTTCATTAAGAGAGGGGCAGAAAACTGTCAGCTTGCTGTAAGAAATGACGCAGTGGCTCGACTAACAACCGACGCTTCCCGTTTAAGCGGAGATTTCCCGGCAGCAACTTTTTCTGATCCACCTGATCCCGTATTCTGTGGCGAGTTATAGTGCTACCAAGAATCAGCTGCAACGGGATGGTGTTGATGAGAGAGCGGAGTGAAGAGCTTCAGCGGGAACAGGGCGAGGATGCGTCCGCCCTGGTAGATCCGGTATTCCTGAAGGAACTGCGCAGCCAGATGCTGAAGTTCGCGGTGCTGCAGTTACAGGATGAACAGCAGGCGGAGGATGCCGTTCAGGAGGCGTTGGTGGGGGCGTTGAAAAATGCCCGCTCCTTCGGTCGTCGCTCGGCATTGAAGACCTGGGTATTCGCCATTCTTAAAAATAAGATAACGGATAGCCTGCGCCATAAGCATAAATTGGTCAGTGCCGGTGATCTGGTGCCGGAGCGGGACGACGACAAAGACCCAATGGAGATGCTGTTCAACCAAACAGGGCATTGGCATGCCGATGAGCGTCCGGCCAAATGGCAGCACCCGGACAATGAGCTGGAGAACCAACACTTTTGGCGTACCTTCGAAACCTGCTTGAATAACCTGCCGGAGAAGCAGTCACGCTTTTTTATGATGCGGGAGTTTCTTGAGCTGGAAACCGGAGAGATCTGTGAAAATGAGGGGATCACTGTCAGTAACCTGCATGTGATTCTTTACCGGGCCCGATTGCGACTTCGGGAGTGTCTGGAAAACCGCTGGTTTCTAGAAGAGGGAAGATCATGATGAACTGTAAACAGGCGACAAAACTGATGTCGGATGCGCAGGAACGACCGTTGACGCCTAAAGAACGGATCGCCCTGCGAATGCACGTCATGCTCTGTTCCGGTTGCCGCAACTTTGGCAAGCAGATGCACAGCCTGCGGGATATGGCGCGACAGTTTGCCAAGGGGCGGGAACAGGACGATTCGACCGGTTCGAAATCTTAGCGGGAAGGGCGGACAAAGCCCGAAAACAAAGAGACTGTAGATAAAACTGTGTAACTGCCTATCATGGAGCCAGCAATGGCTAAGGATAGGCAGTATGGACAAGAAGCAACTGGAGGCCTTCGCTCGCGAAGCCGCAAAATCCATCAAAACCGA
>NZ_JAILYN010000019.1 GCF_019795155.1 Marinobacterium arenosum
GACTGGTATCGCTGATGGGACAATACCATCGGCTCAAATGTATGACGTGAACCGCCGTATACGGAACCGTACGTACGGTGGTGTGAGAGGACGGAGGCCGTGAGGCCTCCTCCTACTCGATTTCTCTTTTCTGCTCCTCTACTTGGCGCGCTATAGCCCGCCAAACGGGTTGTTGGCGAACCCAAGCCCCCTGGCCTCAGTCCTTCTCCGCTTTGTTGCCGAACTTCGCCTTCAGTCCGGCGCAGTGGTCCTCGGCCGGCTGGCGCGGGGTGAACCAGAGGTAATCGGCCTGCTCCGCTGAGGCATAGTCGGCCGGGTCCAGTTGTTCGCCGTCCACCTCCTGCAGGATCAACACCGCCGGCTTCGCCTGCTCGTCGCGGGCAACCAGGTGCAGCGGCACGCCGCGGTCCTTGCGGACATGGTAGGCACCGGCAACCAGCAGCGCGCGCCCCTGTCCGCTGTTTTCCAGTAGAGCGTCCGCCATGCTGGCGTCCTTGGCCAGCTGGATCTCGACCATCGGCCAGAGCTGTTCCTTCGGCATCAGCTCGCAATGGCTTTCGTAGACCTGTTGATGGATGCGCTGGCGCACCGGCTCGGCGATGCTGCTGACGGTCTGCAGGTAGGCAGTGCTGGTTGTCGTCGCGGCGTCCTTGTAGAGCGCTTTGATCTGCTGGCGATCCAGGTTGCCGGCAATCAGCGGCTGGCCGCTCTGCAGGGTTGCCTGAAACAGCGGGCCATAGTCCGCCCAGGGCCAGCCGTTGTCGCGCCATTCGAGTGTCTGTTTGATGCTATCGAGGCTGTCCGTCGGTGCCAGTCGGTCCAGTATCGGTTGTTGACCGCGTTCCAGCATTTCAAATACCGCGCCGCCTTGGCCGCTCTGCGGTAGCAGCAGGCCCAGCAGCTTGGCTTCCAACTGGTGATGATCGGGGTTGTCGTGTTTTTCACCGATCAATACCTGTCGTGTCGCTGTCAGTCTCACAATCAGCTGCGTCTCGCTGATAAAAGAGCCGGCGTTCAGGTCGTAGATTCGCCCGGTGAGAGGGTGGTGCTGTTGTTCCGGCGCCTGCCAGCGCGGTTCCGCCCGGGCGCTGCTGCCGAGCACTATTGTCAGTAGACAGATCAGTTGGAACAGTGGAATCAAGCGGCGGATTCGGTTGGTCATGGGTAGCTGTTTCTACAGGTGTATTGGTATCCGGTTGTCTCCGTTATAGAGGCAGACGGGCTGAGCGGCAACAGCTCTTTCAAGCTCTGTCGGGTGCCGGGCTTGAGACTGTCTGCGGTAGTGCGAGCTTGTCTGAAACAGCCAGCTGCGATCAACAGGTCATTGAAATGACTGCCTTGCGATTGCTGACATCGCTGTGCAGTGGCAGAGAGGGACAGGGCTCTGCCGCCGTCCTCGTGCAGACAGGGAACGGTGGTCTTGCCGCATTATCTATTACTCAAGTTGACCGGTCGGACAGGCAAAGCTTAATGGTTGAGCGAACCTGTCAGTGTCTCGGTGCCCTGTTATGACTGTTCCACAGGTCGATTGATTCCTGCTATGCACCCTAATGGTGCGGTCTCCGTGTGGTGGTGGAATGACGGGCTGCCGCAGGTTGCCAGTTATTCCCGTGCCATGCCGACCGGCGGCGAACGTACTGCGCTCACAGAGCAGGCTAATTGCGAGCACTGGCGGCCAGTAGGGCGCCTGGGTGCTTGAACGGCTATGACCATCAAATAAACGGGCTATCGGCAATCTTTGTCTACACTGTATTAAAACGTCAGTTTAACGGTCATAACGTGGGCTGTGGCTTATGGGACGGATGATTACAGTGCCGACCGGTTATGTGCGTTATCTGCTCGATCAGGTCGCGGCTCAGGGCTTTGATGTTGAAGCCCTGCTGTCGCAAGTAGGGATAGCGCCGGATGAGATAGAGCGCGATACCGAGTTCTCGGCGGTCAAATTTGGCCAACTTTACCAGCGGGTGATGTACATCACTCAAGATGAATACTTTGGCATGCTCAGTGGCGGTAGGGTGCCGCTGGGTACCTTCCGCATGATGTGTCATAGCATCATTCACTGCGCCAACCTGGGTAAGGCGATTCAGCGCGTCGGGGATTTCCATGAGATCTGTCGTGGCGCCCGCTACAAGCCGGCGCTGGAGCGCAGTGGTCGCTATGCGCGGCTGTCATTTGCAATGCTCGATAGCCTGACCGATGAGGAGCGCGCCGAGACGCCGCTCTCGCAGCTGCCGCCGGAGCAGGTGCGTACTTCGCTGTCGATGTGGCACCATTTCATCAGCTGGCTGATCGGTACCCGGCTGGAACTGAAGGCGGTTACCTTCACCAGCAAACCACCGCAGGATCAGGAGCTGTATCGCACCCTGTTCCAGACCAACGTCAAATTCGGACAGCCACAAAATGCATTGGTGTTCGCCGCCCGTTTCCTGGATTATCCGCTGGTGCAGAACGAGACCACCTTGCGCGATTTCCTGCATACTGCGCCCTACCAGCTGCTGGTGATGGTGGATGACCATCGCAGCCTGAAGGCGCAGGTGGTGGCGATCTTCGGCAAGGATTTCAGCCGTGAACTGCCCAGTGCCGAGGAGGTGGCCCAGGCGCTGAACATGTCGGTCTCTACCCTCAGGCGCCGGCTGCAGGAGGAGGCGACCTCGTTCCAGCGGATCAAGGACGAGTGTCGGAAGGAAGCGGCGCTGAACTATATGAACTCGCCGCAGCTGTCGATCAACGAGGTGGCGCGGTTGATGGGATTCGACGAGCCGTCGGCGTTCTTCCGCTCGTTCAAGAAGTGGACCGGCATGACCCCCGGCGATTACCGGCGCAGCCCGATCTACCAGCAGCAGCTGCAGAAACTGAACGCCAGCCGGCACCATATGGGCAATGCTACTAAGCATTAACCGACTTGGACTGAGAGGTCGCCGCTGAAGCGCCTCCTACAGGGCTGTACTTTGTAGGAGGCGCTTCAGCGGCGACTTTTTCTTTAGGACCGATATAAAGGTGGACGTTTTTGCAAGGTTTAGCATTCTGTCCATATTTCCTGTCGGCGCATCTTCCGGAGGCCGACTACCTCCCCTGAAAACGTCATGGCGGACGCTGCGACTAAAGTGGAATAATGGAGCTCCAACTCAGAGGAGGGTGCAACCAGATGAGCGAGAAAACCAGAGGGCGGCTGACCACCCGCACCGTCGCCATGCCGGCCGATACCAACCCGGCGGGCGATATTTTTGGTGGCTGGGTGCTGTCACAGATGGATATGGCGGCGGGCATCTGCGCCGGTCAGCGGGCGCAAAGCCGGGTGGTGACCGTGGCGCTGGACAGCATGAGCTTTATCCGCCCGGTCAAGGTGGGCGATGTGCTCGGCGTCTATACCGATGTCGCTTCGGTGGGCCGGACCTCGATCAGTATCCACGTCGAGGCCTGGGTGCGCCGCGGCCGGATCGGCAAGCGGGAGAAGGTGACCGAGGCGACCTTCAAGTTCGTGGCGATCGACGAGCAGGGCCAGCCGACCCCGGTACCGGCGCCGGAAGACCTGCCGGCCTATGCCCTGGAGTGGGATGCTTCGTCGGACGAGTAAAAGCGCATTGGCACAGGTGCTTCAGCCCACATAGCGCCGGTCCCGATCTGTCGCGTCATTCACCATCGCGCCATTGTCCGGCTGATAGATATCCTCCCGTGTCCAGGGCGCCTGCATCCAGTGGCTGTTGTCCAGCTTACCGGCCAGCAACTGGTGCAGCGAGATCCAGCCGCGTTCAAAGGCGTAGGCGCAGCCGGCCATGTAGATGCGCCAGATCCGGTAGCGCTGTTCGCCGACCAACTCGATCGCCTGCTGGTGGTGCGCGTCCAGCCGGGCGGCCCAGTGCTTCAGGGTCTGCGCATAGTGTAGCCGCAGCGTCTCCTGGTCGATGCATTCCAGTTGTGCCTGCTGCATCTGCTCGGCCACCTGGTGGGCTGGCAGCAGTTGCGAACCGGGGAACACGTAACGCTCCATGAAACGGCTCAGGCTGCCGGATTGGCTGCTGTTGTGCAGCCGGCCGATGGTGATCCCCTGGATCAGCACCAGGCCGCCAGGGGCCAGCAGGCGATGGATCTGCCGGAAATAGGTGCCGATATTGGCCTGGCCGACATGTTCGATCATGCCGACGCTGGCGATCTTGTCGAACGGCTGGTCACTCGGTAGCTCGCGGTAGTCGCACAACTTCACCTGGCAACGGTCGCCGATGCCGCGTCGTTCGATCTCGGCGGCTACATAATCGTACTGCTTCGGGCTGAGGGTGATCCCCAATGCCGTAACGCCGTGGTGTTTCACCGCATTGAACAGCAGGGCACCCCAGCCGCAACCGATATCCAGCAACCGCTCGCCCGGCTGCAGCCGCAGTTTGCGGAAGATATGTTCCAGTTTCTGCTGCTGTGCCTGCTCCAGGCTATCCCCGGGCGTCCTGAAATAGGCGCCGGAATAGACCATCTGGCGGTCCAGCCAGAGCGCATAGAACTCGTTGGAGGCATCGTAATGGTGCTGCACCTGCTCGGCGCCGGTCGGCCCTGGTCGATGGGGCAGGTGAGGCAGCCGCTTGATGAAGCGGCCAAGCCGGGTGCTGTGCTCGCTCAGTGCTTCGCCCATGGCGATGATCTGCAGCAGTTCACCGTCCAGGTCGATATCGCCCTGCACATAGCATTGGGCAAAGCGGCCCATGGAGGGGAACAGCAGGGCCAGCAAGCCCCGGAACGAGTTGATCTTTACTTCCACCTCGGGATTGTCGCCCAACTGGATCGGCGGCTGTTGTGGTATCCGAATACTGAGTGGAAGACGGCTATCACCGAGCAGTTTGGGCACAATCAACGGGACTGTGCGCTGCCACATGGCGGATCTCCTGATCCTTTGAATGGGTTCTCTAATGTCTAGCCGGGAGGATGAAGGCTGTCAACGGAGCCCGCGGCGGCCCAGTCACCGATGCCAAAAGGGAAAAACGGCTGCGGTTCACTCAAGGGGGATTTATGTGGTTATCAAATGATGGTGCTTTTTTTAGACCGATTCGTAAGAATTTAAGCAATGGTGGCAACGCTCTGAATCTGCTTGAATAACCGGGAATCGTTTGTCCCCGGGCGAAAAATAACAAATTCAAAGGGAATCGTTTCTATGAACAGCCTCAGCGGCCAATTGACGAACTGGCGCCTCCACCTGCTGGTGGTGCTGATCTCGGTGCTGGCGGAGCTTATCGGAATCATCAAGATTCCGCTGGGCATCGGCAGTATCGTATTACTCCCCCTGTTTTACGCGTTTATTATGGGATTGCTGGTTAATCCCAATATTATCAAGAAAGCAAAAGCGCTTATTTCGAATGAAAAAGCGGCCATGGCCACGCCGGTGATTTTAATCTCGGTGCTGCCGTTTATTGCCAAATTCGGCACTCTGATCGGGCCCGCCTTTGAAAAGATCCTGGCCGTCGGGCCGGCGATGATTCTGCAGGAGTTGGGCAATCTGGGTACGCTGCTGATCGCCATGCCGGTGGCGATCCTGCTGCTGCGTATGGGTCGTGAGTCGATCGGCGCCTGTTTCTCGATCGCCCGTGAACCCAATATCGCACTGATCTCCGACCGTTACGGCCTGAAGAATCCGGAAGGTATCGGGGTCATGGGGGTTTACGTGATGGGTACCATGTTCGGCACCCTGTTCTTCGCGCTGCTGGCCTCCTTCCTGGCCACCACCGGACTGTTCGATATCCGTGCCCTGGCGATGGCCTGTGGCGTCGGCAGCGGCAGCATGACCGCGGCCTGCTCCGGCGCGCTGGCGTCGAGCGTACCGGCGATGAAGGATGAGATCCTGGCGCTGGCCGGTGCCAGCAACCTGCTGACCAACGCCACCGGCCTTTACCTCGGCCTGTTCGTCGCGCTGCCATTGGCCGAGAAGCTGTATGTCCTGTTGAGCAAAGAGACCACTACAGCCGCCCTGCAACAGAGGAGTTCCGGTAATGTCTAACGCGACCCGGTCTAATGCGACCCTGACGAACGCAAACCCTAACCGAAACCCCAATGCCGCTATCAACCTGGCCGATCATGCGCTGGTGCTGGTGATCGTCTGCCTGATCGCGCTGATCAGCAACTGGACCGGCACCGGTACCGGCCCGATCACCGCGCTGCCCGGCATGCTGATCATCTACGGCATGGTGTTTGCCGGCCTGGTGCTGGCCAAGCTGATGCCGTTCTACCTGCCGTCGGTGGCCTGGATCTCGTTGATCAGTGTTGGCATGACCATGCCGGCTTTCCCGGCCTCCGAATGGCTGCTGGGCTATCTGAAGGAGATCAGCTTCCTGTCGCTGGTCAGTCCGGTGCTGGCGTACGCCGGCCTGGCGATCAGCAAGCTGGAGATCGAAACCTTCAAGCGCTCCGGCGTCAAAATCCTGTTGATTGCACTGCTGGTCTTTACCGGCACCTTCGTGGGTTCGGCCTTTATTGCCGACCTGATGCTGTAACATTGCAGCAGAGGCGTGCCCGCCGGGCACGCCATTTTTCCAAGCTTTGCCAACCCATTTCCCGAGTCGCGAGATAGATTGTGGATAGATATATCAGTCAAGGATCCCAGCTTCACCAGCAGATGACGGCCTGGCGGCGCGATCTGCACGCCCACCCGGAAACCGCCTACGAGGAGTTTCGTACCGCCGATAAGGTGGCGGCGATTCTGCAGGAGCTGGGTCTCGAGGTGACGCGCGGGCTCGGCGGCACCGGTCTGGTCGCCACTCTGAACGGCGCCTTGGGCGAGGGCGATGCGATCGCGCTGCGGGCCGATATGGACGCCCTGCACCTGCAGGAACTGAACAGCTTTGCCCACCGCTCACAGCTGGATGGCAAGATGCACGCCTGCGGCCATGACGGCCATACCGCGATTCTGCTCGGTGCGGCGACTGCCCTGGCGGCCAACCCCGAGTTCGCCGGCAAGGTGCACTTCATCTTCCAGCCGGCCGAGGAGAACGAAGCCGGTGCCCGGGCGATGATCGAGGACGGCCTGTTCGAGCGCTTTCCGGTCAAGGCGGTGTTCGGCCTGCATAACTGGCCGGGCTTGCCGGCCGGTGAGGTGGCAGTGCACGAGGGGCCGGTGATGGCGGCCTTCGACACCTTCGATATCCGTATCCGCGGCGAGGGTTGCCACGGCGGCATGCCGCACCTGGGTAGCGACCCGGTGCAGGCGGCGGGCCAACTGATCTGCGCGCTGCAGAGCATTGTCAGCCGCAACCTGGACCCGCAGAAAGCCGGTGTGGTCAGCGTCACCCAGATTGAGGGCGGCCACACCTACAACGTGCTGCCGGAAGAGGTGGTGCTGCGCGGCACCACCCGCTCGTTCTGCCCCGAGGTGCGCGACCAGATCGAGCAGCGCATGCGCCAGCTGGCCGAGAGCATCTGTGCCGGCCTGGGGTGCCATGCCGAGCTGTGCTATTCTCGCCGCTACCCCGCGACGATCAACAGCGAAGCCGAGGCACGGCAATGCCTGGCGACCCTGCAGGAGCTGCCCGGCGTCGGCAAGGTGCATCTTAACCCACCGGCCAGCATGGGCGGCGAGGATTTCGCCTTCATGCTGGAACAGCACCCGGGCTGCTACATCTGGCTGGGTGGCGGCAGCGACGAGCACTGCCACGGCCTGCACAGCCCGCATTACGACTTTAACGACAGCACCCTGCCGCTGGGCGCCAACTACTGGATCGGCCTGGTGCACCGCCTGCTGGGACGCTGAAACTCCCTGGCTGAAGAACCCCCTGAAGTAACTCTGTGGACAAACGCGCACTAAAATATTTTGAAACCGTGGCCCGGCTGGGCAGCATCCGGGCGGCATCGGAGGTGCTTCATGTCGCCCACTCGGCAATCAGCCGGCAGGTCAAGCAGCTGGAATCGGAATTGAATGTCCAGCTGCTGGAACGACTGGGGCGCGGCATCGAGGTGACCGCGGCGGGCGGTCAGCTGCTCAGCCATATCAAGGATATCCAGCGTCGCGAAGACGACTTTCTGGCGCGGCTGTCCGACATGCAGGGGCTGCGCATCGGCACCCTGCGTATCGCCACCGGCGGCGGCCTGATCAGCGACCTGCTGACCGGCGCGATCAGCAGCTTCTCCCGTCAGCACCCGGGCATCCGCTTTGTGCTCAATGTTTGTGGCGGCGACGAGGTGATCCGCCAGGTGCGTGACGACGAGGTGGATCTTGGCCTGGTGCTGAACTGTGCCGCCGACCCGCAACTGGACAACCTGCTGTCCTGCCCGTTCCCGCCTTTGAACCTGATTGTTCACCCGGGCAGCCCGCAGGCGCAGCTCGAGTATTGCTCGTTGGCGCAATTGCAGTCGTTGCCGTTGGCGATGCTCAATGATTCGTTCAGCATCCGCCAGCTGATCCGGCGCTTCGAGGAGCAGCACGGTGTGCGCTTTGCGCCACAGCTGGAGTGCAACTCCTTCGAAGCCTTGAAAATCTTTGTGCTGGCCGGGCTCGGCGGCACCCTGCTGCCGGCATTCTGCACCACCCGCGAGATTCAAAACGGCAGTCTGAAGGCGATTCCGCTGGCGCCGGCCCAGCAGCACAGCTGCTCGGTAGACCTGATCATCCGCAAGGGGCGTGAACGCAGCGCCGGTATCCGGGCGATCAGCGAACATATCCGTCAGAACATGGTCGCTTTTCAGGGGCTTGGCAGTGAGCGGCTGCAGCCGGCGAAGCCGGACTGCTGACGCCATCGGGCGGGTTTCTGCGTCAGTTACTCGACCGACGCTTCAAGCCTTTCGGACAGCAATCCCTGCAGCGTCTCCGCAGGCACCGGTCGGCCGTGGAAATACCCCTGGCTCAGGTCGCACTGCTCGCGGCTGATGAAAGCCGCCTGCTCGGCGGTCTCGATCCCTTCGGCGACCACTTTCAGATTCAGCTTGTGGGCCATCGCGATAATGGCGCGCACCAGTTCCTGGTTCCGCGTCGAGTTGGACAGGCCGGCGACAAAGGAGCGGTCGATCTTGACGGTATCGAACGGGAACTTCTGCAGGTAGCTCAACGATGAGTAGCCGGTACCGAAGTCGTCCAACGAAATACGTACCCCCAGACGGGTCAACGCATCGAGGGTCTGCAGCGCCTGGGCTTCATCCTGCAGCAGCACGCCCTCGGTGATCTCGACCTCCAGGCAGTGCGGCGGCAGGCGGTAGGTGGTCAGCAGCCGATGGATCTGGCCGGCCAGGTCAGGATCCCGGAACTGGACCGGCGACAGGTTGAGAGCGATGCAGAATTCGCGCTCGCGACACCAGTGTGCCGCCTGGCTGATCGCCGCGCGCAGCACGAACAGGCCGATCTCGATGATTTGGCCGCTCTGTTCGGCGATCGGGATAAAACGGTCGGGCGCTACCTGGCCCAGTTGTGGGTTGTGCCATCTCAACAGCGCCTCGGCACCGACGACCTGCCCATTACCGCTGTCGACCAGCGGCTGGTAGTGCAGTTGGAACTGGTTATGCTCCAGCGCGTGGGTCAGCTGGGACTCGATCTGTAGTCGGGCGGTCAGCCGGGACTGCATCTCGCCGCTGAAAAACTGGTAGTCGCCGGGCAACGGCGAACCGCTGAACGAGCGGGCGGTGCTGGCCTTGCGCAGCAGTTCGTCGATCTCCGTTCCGTCATGGGGGTAGCCGGCGATGCCGATGGCGACGGACGGGGTGACCGAGTGCTCGCCGGCGGGCACCGGCGTCTTGAACAGCTGGCACAGGTGGTTGGCCAGTTCGGCGGACTGTTCGACGATAGTGTCGCTGTGCCCCTGGTCCAGGATGGCGAATTCACCGGCGCCGAAATAGGCCAGGAAGGCGCTGTCCGGCAGCTGTTTGCTCAAGCGTGCGGCAAGCTGGTGAATCAGCTGATCGCCGGCCTGGTGGCCGAAACTGTCGTTGACCTTTTTCAGGTTGGCCAGGTTCAGGTTCAGTACCGCCAGCGCGTCGGCGGGCGCCGAGCCGCCGGTCAGCTCGCTGAACTTCTTCTTCAACTGCTTGCGATTCGGCAAGCCGGTGTCGGCATCGAAATGTTGCTGGTAATCGACCAGCCGTTCGGCGGCTAGCCGGATATCGATCTCCCGTGACAGCCGTTGATTCAGCTGTTCCAGCTCCGCTGTTCGCTGGTGGACACGCTGTTCGAGGTGGTTGTTGGCATCCTCCAGTTCCGCTTTCTGGTACAGGGTGGCCAGGTTCGCTTCGACCGCCTGCCGGAAGCAGCTCAGTAGTTGGCGTTTGGCGGTATCGTAGGGGTTGCGTTTGGAGTCGAGGATGCAGATGGTGCCGAACGGCTGGCCGTTGGGCCAGTTCAGCGGCAGGCCGCAGTAGGAGATCATACCCAGCTTGATATCCGGATTGTTGCACCAGAGCGGATCGTGCAGTGCGTCGGCGACCAGCAATTCAGCCTGGTCGTTGATCACCGCTTCGCAATACAGGCCGCTGTCCAGCTGTTCCAGGGCACCCGGACGGTAGGGATTGCCCGGGCTTTGGCTGCTGACGAACACCTCGAGGGATCTCTGCTGCAGACGCATGATCAGCGAGGCGGGAATCTTGGCGAGCTTGGCGATCAGGTCGACGGTGTTCTGCCAGCTGGCAAGCATCACCTGTGGAATCTCGATGTTGGCGGTCTGGATCAGGTCGCTCATTGTCACTCCCTACACAATGTTGACTGCGGTGCCGATCCCCGTCCGTTAGCCCGCGCTGGCGGACGGGCGGTGGTGATCGTCAGTGGGGCCTTATATCTGCATAGCGGTGAACATTGCCGGCTATCCCTGGTCAATGCTGGCCACAGGCCCCACGATCTACTACCAATGGAGAAGAGACTAATCGGGACGGTTGCATTGGGCAATAGCCGGTTGGCTGGAACGGACGGTGCGGATTTTGGTCCGCCGGGGACGCTGTGAATATCCCCGGCGGCTCATCTACGATCGCTAAACGGTCGGTTCATTCCGCCACGATCGGGCCGAGGCCATGCCGCTCGGCGGCGGCGCGCAGCCGCCCGTCTGCCTTGACGGTGGCGACGAACTTGTCGGCCACCGCCAGCCATTCGGGTTCGCCCTTGGGGACGGCGTAGGCGTAAGGGGTCGGGGCGATTGCTGTCGGTGGTGCCATCAGCTGTGCCCAGGTGGTCAGCGACGTCATCCGCCGGCCATAGGGATAGTCGGTCATGAACAGGTCGGCGCGGCCGCTTTCCACCTCCTGTTCACGGGCCTTGAAATTGTCTACCACGCTCAGTTCCGCCTGCTGCAGGTAGTCCTTCATGACCGGCTCCATATAGGTGCCTTTTTGGACCACCACGATATGGCCCGGCTGGTCGATGTCTGACCACTGCTGGATATGTGGATTGTTCTTATCCGATACCGCATAAATCCCGCTGACCAGGTGGGGTTGGGTAAAGTCCATGTGTGGCTGGCGGCTTTCGCGCACGCCAACGCCGTGCATCGCGATGTCGCAGCGGTCCTCTTTCAGGTTTTGCGCCAAGTGTGAGAACGAGCTGTCGACGAATTTGAGTTTAACTCCCAGCTGGTCGGCGAAGGCCTTTGCCATATCGATGTCGATCCCTTCCAGTTGCTGGGTGCGCGGGTTGCGGTAGGTGATCGAGAAATAGTCCGGCCAGATACAGACCCGCAGTTGATTGGCGGATTTGATTCGCTCCAGTCGATTTTGGCTGTCGGCGGTTACGGTCGAACTGCTCAGCAGTGCGCTGAATGTCAGTGAAAGCAGCAGAGTAGCGGAATACTTCATCATCGACGTCCGTAAAAACTAAGAGATACGAAATAGTAAACATGATCGCCTGTGGTAAAAACTGCTATGATCCTTTACGTCAGCAAAATTGATCTGCCTCAAGTCGTAGTTGTACTTGGAAAGGACCGGTGCGTATTCCTGATTTATCCGTTTTCTCGATGAAAGGCCGGTTTTCACTCACTGCCTGGACGCTGATCCTGGCAATGGGCTGTATCCTGTTGCTGTTGGCTACCATTGGTATCAGCCTCGGCCAGCATATCAGCGAGAAAAACCGTAGCGTGGTACTGACCACCCGGATGATCGAACGCAGCGTCACCCGCACACTGCAGTCCCTTGAATCCACCCTGCATGCCTTGGCCTCGGAGGTGGTGAACGATCACGGCCGGTTGCGACCGATACCCCTGGTCCGCCAGTCTGTCCGGCAATCGATCCGTTTTAGTCCCCATATCCGCCAGCTGGTTCTCGTCCATCAGGGCGAGGTGCTGATCGACAGCCGGCGCAAGGCCGAGGGGCAGCCGCCGGCACCGCTGCTGTTGAGTGGTGCTGATTCCACCAGTCCATTGGCGGCGGGACTGCAGATCGGTTCACTTATTCAGCAGCGTTTCCTGCCGCTGGCATCCGCTGAACCTGCCCCTGCGACCAGCCACACGCTGGTACCGGTTTCCTATTCCTTCACGCTGCGCAATGGCCAGCGGATCTACCTCATTGCTGCGCTGAATACCGGATATCTGCAACAACTGATCGAAGAGGGGCGGGCGGACCGACAGGCTCAGATCGGTTTGTACCTGGTCGATGGCCAGCCGCTGATCGGTGACGAGTTACCCGCCGAACGCGGCCGTGTGTTACAGGCGCTGATTGACTCGGGCCATGAGGAACGGCCGTTGCAACAGACCGCCTACGGCGCGCCGTCCGAGTTCGCGGTTGCCCGGCTGTCCAGTCGCTATCCGGTCGGTATCGTCCAGCGGGTAAGGCAGCATGCCGTTATCGCTACATGGGTTTACGACAATAGGCTGCTGCTGAGCCTGCTCGGTCTGGCGACGATAATGGGGGTGATCACCAGTATCTGGCATATCCGCGGCAGCCGGCAGCGCCGGGCGCTGCAGCAGAAGGTCGATCTGCTGTCGGCATCGATCGCCCAATCACCGGTCAGTGTGATGATCACCGATCGCAACAAGGTCATTCAGTACGTCAATCCGGCGTTCTGCTCGTTGATGGGTTATCGCGAATCCGAAGTACTGCAACAACGGGCCAGTATGCTGAAAAGCGGCCTGACGCCGGATAGCACCTACCGGTCACTGAAGGACAGCCTGAATCAGGGCAGAGCTTGGCAGGGGGAATTCATCAACCGTACCCGTGGTGGAGAGATCATTACCGTGTTCGGGACGATCTCGTCGCTGGTCGAGGCGCGCGGGGAGGTGACCCATCATATCGGCGTGATGCGCGACGTTACGCATCAGAAAGATGCGGAAAAAGAGCTGCGGATCGCTGCGGCGGCTTTCGAGGTGCAGGCCGGCATGGTGGTGACCGATCGTAATGCGGTCATTTTACGGGTCAACCAGGCCTTCACCAAGGTCACCGGCTACCAGCCCCATGAGGTGATCGGCAAGACGCCGGCGGTATTGAAGTCCGGTCGCCATGATCATCGCTTCTATGGCGAGATGTACCTGGCGCTGGCACAGGCCGGCTACTGGGAGGGGGAGATCTGGAACCGGCGCAAGAACGGCGAGGTGTTCCCGGAGTGGTTGGTGGTCAGCGCGGTGAAGGACGAGCAGGGCGAACTCAGCCATTATGTAGCGGCGTTCAACGATATCTCCGAACGCAAGGCGGCGGAGGAGCAGATCATCCACCTGGCGTTTTACGATCCGCTGACCCAGCTGCCCAACCGGCGCATGTTTAACGAGCGGCTGCCGCACGCCACGCACACCAGCCAGCGCACCGGCGCTCATTGCGCGTTGCTGCTCATCGATCTGGATTACTTCAAGACGGTCAACGATACCCGCGGCCATGATGTCGGCGATGCCTTGCTGATCGAAGCCGCCAGCCGCCTGCGCGGCTGCTTGCGGGAAGCCGATACGGTCGCCCGGCTGGGGGGCGACGAGTTTGTGGTGTTGTTGGAAAACCTCGACCCGCAACCGGAGAGCGCCTGTGGCCAGGCCGAGCGGGTGGCCGACAAGATCTGCGCGCGGCTGCGCGAGCCCTATAGCCATGGCGAGCAGGCGTTACGTATCAGCGCCAGTATCGGCATCGCTCCGTTCCAGGGAACCGCGCTGGCGGCGGAGGAACTGTTCAAGCATGCCGATATCGCCCTTTATGCCACCAAGGATGCCGGCCGTAACGGCTATAGCCTGTTCTCCACTGAGATGATGGAGGAGTTGAGCCAACTGGTGGAGATGGAGCAGGCACTGCGCGAAGCGCTCAAGCGACGGCAGTTGCTGTTGTACCTGCAGCCACAGTTCGACCACGAAATGCGGATGATCGGGGCCGAGGCGCTGATCCGCTGGCCGATGGCGGACGATTTTGTCTCGCCGGCCCGCTTTATTCCGCTGGCGGAACGCAGCGATCTGATTCTGGCGCTCGGCGACTGGGTGCTGGAGGAGGCCTGCCGGCAATTGAACCAGATCTCTCACCGCGGTATTCCGGCGGGGTTCCAACTGGCCGTCAATATCAGCGCCAAGCAGTTTTCGCAGCCGGACTTCACTGACAATCTGCTGCAGATTCTCCGTCGACACGATATATCGCCGAGGCTGCTGAAATTGGAGTTGACCGAAAACCTGATGCTGCAGGATATCAACGCTGCCCGGGCCGCGATGAGTGCCTTGCGCCGGCTGGGGATGGGCATCGAACTGGATGACTTCGGTACCGGTTTCTCGTCGCTGAACTACCTGAAGTCGTTGCCGATCGACGGCCTGAAGATCGACCGCTCCTTCGTACGCGACCTGGACAGCAGTGAAGAGAGCGCCGCCATTGTGCGGACCACCATCCAGATGGCCAAGGCACTGAAATTGCGGGTGATTGCCGAAGGGGTCGAGACCGGCGGCCAGCTGGCGTTCCTGCAGGCCCACGGCTGCCATGCCTACCAGGGTTTCCTGCTTAGCCCGCCGTTGGCCCAGGCGGCGTTCGAGGCCAGCTACTTGCCGGCTGGCGCCGCCCAGCCGAAGTTCGGCGAAATCTGCCCTGATTGAGGGCCCGCCCGGTAACAGGCGGGCCTGGGGTGGTCAGGCCGGCTGCAGTTGCGCCTGTTGTATCTGTTGGGCCTGGAAGCGTGCCGGCGTCATCGGCAGGTGTACGGCGGCGGCCAGCAGGCCGAGTGCGGCGCTGATGACCAGTGCCAGGTCGTAGGAGCCATACCAGTCGAACAGCAGGCCGCCCCACCAGCTGCCGAAAAAGGCGCCGATCTGGTGGCTGAACATCACGATGCCGAACAGCGAGGCCAGGTTACCGGTGCCGAACAGCTGGGCGACGCAACCGCTGGTCAACGGCAGGGTGGAGAGCCACAGCATCCCCATCAGGGCACCGAACATCAGGAACAGTTGGTCGTTTTTCGGCAGCAACAGCAGCATCATGATCAGGCAGGCGCGCAGCCAGTAGACCAGCACCAGCAGCCAGGGCTTGTGCCAGCGGTCACCCGCCCAGCCGATCAGGATGGTGCCCAGCACGTTGACCAGGCCGATCGTTGCCAGCGAATCGGAGGCGACCGACGGCGGCAGGCCGCAGAACGAGACCAGGCCGGCCATATGTACCGAGAAGAAGGCGATATGGAAGCCGCAGACGAAGAAGCCGATATTCAGCAGCTGGTACTCACGTACCCGCAGCGCCATGCGGATCTGTCGCCAATCGAACGGACCGGACTTACCCATCTGCCCGGTTGTGGCCGGTTTGCGCTCATCGGCCAGCATCCAGACTAATGCCACCGCCAACACCGTGCTGGCCGCGAACAGCTGGAAGATGTCGGACCAGTCCAATATCGGACGCAACTCGCCCAGCAGTTTGGCGTAGCCGAACTGGCCCAGCGAGCCGCCGGCGCTGGCGACGCCCAACGCCAGCGTACGTTTGTGGGCCGGGAACCGCTTGCCGACCGCCGCCAGTACGATCGGGAAGGTGGTGGCGCCAACGCCGATGCCGATCAGCAGCGCATTGCCGATAAAGAACAGCAGGCCGCTCTGGGCCAGCGCGGCGACTACCAGCCCCAGGCAGTACAGCAGCGCGCCCGCCAACAGGATCCGCACGGTGCCGAAACGCTCGGCCAGCATGCCGGCCAGCGGCGCCACCGCGCCCCACACCAGGTTCTGCATCGCGAAGCCGAACGACAGCTCTGCCGTTGCCAGCTGCAGGCCGTTGCTGATATCCGGCAGCAGCAGCCCGGTGGTCTGTCGTACTCCCATGCTGTAGGCCAGCAGCAACGCGCCGGCTGCCACCAGCCACCAGGGATTCAGTCTTGTTGTGGACATTGTCTTAACCATAACCATTGGGCTATTGAAGTCGGCCCTATAGTTATCAATGATCAAGCGTTCTACAAACGATAAATTAGTGACTCATAAAATAGAATTTCTAACCTATGGATATGCCACCACTGAAAGCCGTCCAGTACTTCTGCATCGCGGCCCAGTGCCTGAGCTTCAAGCAAGCGGCGGAACGGCTGTCGGTGACGCCGGGGGCGATCAGTCAGCAGATCCGTACCCTGGAGGCCTGGCTCGGGGTGCAGTTGTTCGAGCGTGGCACCCGCAGCATCGCGTTGACCGCGTTGGGCAACTCCTATTTCAAGCGGATCAGTCCGATGATGCAGGAGCTGGTCGGCGTCACTCACTCGATGAAGCAGCTGTCGCGGGTGCGCACGGTCAAGCTGGCGCTGCCGCCGGCGTTTGGAGTGCGCTGGTTCAGTCCCCGCCTGCCCGGCTTGCTGGCCGCGCAGCCCGAACTTGACCTGCGCACCCACGCCTCGTCACTGCCGGTGAAACTGGGCCGAGACAGCTTCGAATTGGCGATCCGTTACCTGGTGGCGCCGGACCCCAAGCTCGAGTGCGTGCCGCTGCAGAAGCTCTGGCTGACGCCGGTCTGCAGCCCGGACTATCAGCAGCGGATGCAGTCAGAGCCGGCGCAGCGCCATACCCTGATCCACGATATCCTGCATCCCGACTGGCACCTGTTTTACGACCTGCTGCAGATCGATCCGCGCCAATGCCGCACACTGCATTTCGACCAGTGCCTGATGGCGCTGGATGCGATCGAGCAGGGGTTGGGGATCGCACTGTGCGACCAATTGCTGGTGGCGGACGCGCTGGCCGCCGGCAAGCTGGTACGGCTGCTCGACCAGCCGCAGCCGGCGCAACGCCGCCTCTATCTGGTGCACAGCCGGGAGACCCCGCTATCGCGGCCCGCCGCCGAGCTGAAACAGTGGCTGCTGGCGCAGTTTGCCGAGACCGATGAACTGGCTATCTGAATTTCGTAGGTGCGAGGCATGAAGCCCGGCGGCAGGAAAGGTATCTACCGCTGGTCTGCGATTACTCTGTGCAGGCATAGGCACTATTAAAAAAAAAGCCGCTTCCCGGGGGAAGCGGCAACCCTGTGCGTTGCCTGAACGCACGGTTGTCGACGGCGGGTGTTCCGGAGGCTGCCAGGCCATTAAAACCCGCCGACGACGAGGGCTCTATGTCGAGCCCGGAGGTCCCGTTGGTGTTGCAAAGCTGCTCTGTTAAGTTGGCGCCGTTCCAAGAATAAACAGTGACGAACCTTGTCGGGCGTACTTCAGTGCGCCACCGCCGCAGGCGGTAATGGAGCCCTGCGGGCTCATGGCCGACTGAAGTCAGCCCTACAATGACCGGTACAGCTACTTAAGTGAGCAGCATTGCGTTGGTGTCGACCTACTTCTGGAAGGCCGGGATAATATGTTCGCCGTACTCGGCGATGATCTTCTCCTCGTCGCCGTTATCCAGGTAGATGTTGAACTGGGTGGTGCCGGCCTCTTCCAGGTGACGCAGTTTGGCGATATGGGCATCCACTTCGCCCAGTACGCAGAAGCTCTCCACGATCTCCTCGCTGATGAAATCCAGGTACGGGTTGTCGCTCTGGCCATGCTTTGAGTAGTCGTAGCCGCGCCGTTTTTCGATGTAGTCGGTCAGGCTGCGCGGCACCAGGCCGGAGTCGTTGCCGTATTTCTCGACGATATCCGCCACATGGTTGCCGACCATCGCCGGGAACCACTTGGTCTTCTCGATGCAGTAATCGCGGCTGCCGAAGTAGGCCGGCGCCGCCGCCTGTACCTTGAAGTTGGACATGTCGCGGCCGGCGGCCTCGCCGGCGGCGATGCACTGGTCGGCGAACCATTTGATCAGGCTCGGTTCGGCGATCTGCAGGATCACCCCGTCGCCGACCTCTCCGGCGGTGGCCAGCGCTTTCGGGCCGTAGGCGCCGATCCAGACCGGCAGCTCGTAGCCGACCGCCCAGGGCAGTTTGACCGGGTTTTCGCATTCGCCGTAGATCACCTCTTCGCCACGCACCATCGCCTTCACCTTCTGGGTGAACTCGGCCACCCGCGACAGCGGCGCCGGCTTCTTGCCCATCACCCGCATCGAGGAGTCGCCGCGGCCCAGGCCGATGTCGAAGCGGCCCTCGCTCTGCAGCGCCAGGCTGCCGTACAGGCTGGCGGCCAACGACCAGTCGCGGATGTTGGGGTTGGTCACGCAGGGGCCGAAGCGCATCTTGCTGGTGTGCTCCATGCACATCGCCATGGCGACGAACGATTCGCGCCACAGGATGTGGGAGTCGTAGAACCAGCAGTAGGTGAAGCCGGCCTCTTCCGCCTGACGGACCAGGTTGCGGGCGCGGTTGGGGCTGACGAAGCCTTTGAAGGTAATACCGAATTCCATGGAGAGATCCTCTTGTTATTAGTGTCTTATCAGCTTCTTATTAGTGCTGTGGCGCCCAGATCCGGATACCGGCATGGCTGAAGGGCACGTCTTTGGAGATATTCAGTCTGATCAGGATCGGGGTGATCGCCTCGATGCAGCGGGCGCTGTCCGCCAGGCCGGCGTTATAGGCCTTGATGTCCAGCTGTTGCAGGCTGGCGATCACCTTCTTCTTGGCCTCGAGCTGGTTGCCGCAGACCAGGATGTCGCAGTTGATCGGCCGGTCGAGGTTGTTCAGCGTGGTGGCCGAGACGTTGTGCAGCGCGCCGACCACGGCGATCTCGTCGCCCAGCAATGCCTGGGCGGCCTCGGTGGCCGAGCCCTCCGGCGGCATCTCCACCGCCTTGGGGTTGCCCGCTGCCAGCGGCACCACGATGTCGACCAGGATCTTGCCTGCCAGCAGCGGTTTCAGCTCCGCCAGGGTGCTGTTGTGGGCGCTGACCGGTACCGCCAGGATTACCTGCTCGGTCGCCGCTTGGACGGCGCTGGCGTTATCGCTGCCGGTGATGTTGGCGGCGATGGTGGCGGCGCCGGTCGGCAGTGTCTGACTCAGTTTTTGATTGAGCTCAGCGGCGCACTGTTCGGCCTTGGCGCCGTCGCGCGAGCCCAGCACCACCGGGATGCCGGCCAAGGCGAAGCGCAGCGCCAGCCCCTGGCCCTGGGGGCCGGTGCCCCCGATTATTGCGATGGTCATCGGAACAGATCCTCCTTATGGGGACGAAGAATGTCGCTGGCGCTGCTCTGGCGGCGGGGCCAGTGCAGACCACGGAAAACAATCACCGGGCAGCGGCCGTGCTTGCTCATCAGCAGCCCGGAGGCTGCCGCCAGCTCGTCGGCGAAGGCCGGTGCGGTCACTTTCAGTTGATGGCCGAAGGCGTCGGCTTCGCCGGCCAGCTCGATGCAGGCCGGCACGTTGGCCAGGCCGATCGCCACGTTGACTTGGCCCAGCCGCCAGGGCCGGCCGAAGGTATCGCTGATAACCACCCCCAGCTGACAGTTGAAGGCCTGCTCCAGCGCTTGGCAGAGCTGACGGGCGCTGCGGTCGGGGTCGTCCGGCAGGGTGATCAACTGGCCGGGCCGGTCGGCGTTGGATTCGTCGACCGCCGCGTTGGCGCAGATGAAGCCCAGCCTGTGTTCGGCGATGAGGGTGCCCTCCTGCTGGTCGACCCGCTTATTGGCGCGGATCACCCGGCTGGACTGGTCGAGGATCACCTGCACCTTGCGCGGGTCCTTGTTGACCTCCTGGCCCAGCGCCTTGGCGCCGACACCTGGCTGAACGTCGGCGATGTCGATCACCGCGCCTTCACACTTGGAGACGATCTTGTGGGCCACCACCAGGATGTCGCCCTGTTGCAAGCTCAGGTTGTGGTGCTTGAGCGCGTCGATCATCGCGCCGGCCAGGTCGTCGCCGGGGGCGAAGTCCGGCAGGCCGGGCAGGCTGAATACTTCCATACGGTCAGGCATAGCGGGCTTGGCCTCCGTCGGTTTGCAGTGGATTGATCGGGCAGTGCCGCAGATCCTGCGGTTGGTCGATGTCCTGGCTCAGCCGTGCCAGACGCAGACGTCGGCAGGGCAGCCCGGCCTTCAGCGCCTGACGCTGGTGGGCGCGGGCCGAGTGGCGGCCGAAGCGGAACGGGATCGCATCCGGCGGCGCGCAGAGCAGGGCGTTGGTGCCCAGGTCCTTGGCTTCGGCGATCACCACCCCGCGCTGGCCGTCCAGGCTGGCCAGCAGCTGGCGGATTTCGCCGGCATCCAGCTCGGCGATGTCGGCCGGCACGACCAGCTGCTGGCGGAACTGGTGGCGCAGACTCCAGTCGGTGGCGCGCTCTATGGCGCTGTTCAGTCCGTCGGCGGCCGGCTCCAGCAACACGCGGTGGCCGAATCGGTCGGCGATATCGCGGATCCGCCGCGAGTCGGTGACCACCAGCAGATGCAGCTGGGGGAAGTGGTTGCTGAAGAAGTACAGCGTCTCTTCGAACAGCTCCAACGCCAGTCGGCTGCGCTGCCGGTCATCCAGCGCCTGGCTCAGCCGTTGCTTGGCAGCGGCTGGATCCTTCATCGGAATCACTATATTGATCAGCGTGTCGTTCATGCCGCGCTCCTGTCTTGTTGTGCCAGTGCAAACTCGACGCAGTGCTCCATCAGCGCCTGCTTCTGCTGCGGCTGGCTCATCAGAGTGTCGGTGACCGATACCGCCAGGCCGAGCGACTCGAGTGCCGCCTGGTGTGGCTGGTCCTGCCGGTCGATTACCAGAGCGTCGATCAGACCGTGGTAGAGCTCGGCGATGCCAAGCAGGTCGCTCTGGTAACCGAGGCTGCTCATCATCCGATCAGCCGGTCCCTTGACGGTCTTACCGCCGATCAGCGGCGAGATGGCGATGCAGTAGGCGTCGCTCCGGGAGATGGCGTCGCGGATCCCCGGCGTCGCCAGGATCGGCCCGATGCTGACGATTGGGTTGCTGGGGGCGATCAGGATCAGCTCGGCGTCGCGGATCGCCGCCAGCGCCTCGGCGGTGGGCCGGGCCTGCTCGATGCCGTCGAAACGGACCTCCAGCACCTGCGGCGCGCAACGCTCGCGGACGAAATACTCCTGGAAGCTGAGCCAGCCTCTATCGGTGCCGATGCGGGTCTGTACCCGGTCGTCGGTCGGCAGCAGCAGCGGGATCTCGACGCCCAGCCGCTTGGCGATCTGCGTGGCGATCTCCGTCGGCCGCCGGCCCAGCCGACGCTGTTCGGTGCGGAAGATATGGGTGGCGAAGTCCATGTCGCCCAGCTGCATCCAGGTCTCGGCGCCGAGCCGCTCCAGGCAGTGCAGCGTGTTGCTGCTGTCGCCGCGCAGCCCCCAGCCGTGCTGGCGATCGATCAGGTCGGCCAGTGAATAGGTCAGGGTGTCGATGTCGGGTGATACCCAGAGACCGTGAAACTCTTGGTCGTCGGCGACATTGCCGATGATCTGCAGGTTCCAGCGGTAGTGGCTGCTGGCCAGTCCCTCGGCGGCCTTGGCGCCGCCGACACCACCGGCCAGCAGGGTGATCTTCGGGCAGCGGCTCATCAGAATCCCTCCGCGACGGCGATCTGCCGTGCCGGCGGGCAGAACGCCGCTTGCGACTCGGCCTGTGGATAAACCCGCTCGGTCTGGTAGAGGGTACGGCGCTGCACCGCCCGCAGGCCGGCGCGGTGGATATGCGCCACCATGTCTTCCGGCTGCACCTCCTGGCCGTGGCTGCCGCCGGCGGCCCGCGAGATGCTCTCGTTCATCAGCGTGCCGCCCAGGTCGTTGGCGCCGGCGCGCAGCATCTGGGAGGCGACATCCGGCCCCATCTTGACCCAGGAGGCCTGGATGTTGTCGATCTGCCCCTGCAGCATCAACCGCGCCACGGCGTGCATCTTGAAGTGCTCTTCGCGGGTTGGGCCGGGCCGCACCTGGTCCGGGTTGTCGTTGTACAGCGCAGTCTCGTAGTGGATGAAACCGAGCGGCACGAATTCGGTGAAGCCGCCGGTCTGTTGCTGGATCTCGCGCAGCAGGGCCAGGTGTTCCGCCCAGTGGCGCGGCTGGTCGACATGGCCGTACATGATGGTGGCGGTGGTGCGGATCCCCACCCGGTGTGCGGCCTTGACGATCTCGACCCAGGCTTCGGTGGTCAGCTTGTTCTTGGTCAGCTGCTTGCGCACCTCGACGTCGAGGATCTCGGCGGCGGTGCCGGGCATCGAGCCCAGGCCGTGCGCCTTCAGATCCCGCAGGAACGCATCCGGCGTCTGGCGCGCCTTCTTGGCGCCGTACCAGATCTCGAACGGCGAGAAGGCGTGGATATGGATATCCGGCACCCGCTGTTTGATGGCGATCAGCAGGTTGCGGTAAAAGTCCTTGTCGATGTCCGGGTGCAGGCCGCCCTGCACGCAGACCTCGGTGGCGCCTCGCTGCCAGGCTTGTTCGGCGCGGTCGGCGATCTCCTCGAAGGAGAGGAACTCCGCTTCGCTGTGTTCGCGGCTCTTGGCGAAATTGCAGAACCGGCAGCCCATGTAGCAGACGTTGGTGAAGTTGATATTGCGGGTGATCACGAAGCTGGCGCTGTCGCCGACCCGGTTGTGGCGCACCTGGTCGGCGCAGGCCAGCAGGGCGCGGTATTCATCTCCGCCGGTTTCGAACAGCAGGCAGGCGTCGGCAGTGCTCAAGGTTTCGCCGTGCAGTGACCGGCGCAGGATCCGGGCGATACCGGCGTCAATGCGGCTCAGCTGGGCGTCCAGTTCGGTCGGGACCTTTGTTGGAATAGCTGTCGGATTAGCTGTCGGAACAGCTGTGGAGATAAACGGCGTTTCGATACGGGTGATGCTGTTCATGGTGAGCTCCTGTCACTGCCACTGATGGGCGGCCAGTCCGTCGCCGGCTGCCAGTGTGGGCAGCCGTGCGGCGATGCCGGCGGCCAGATAGCGATGGCCGCCCTGCGGTTGTTCGGATTGGTAACGCGGGTAGACCGTCAGCCGCTCCTGCAGCCGGTAGCCCAGTCCTTGGCAGGCGGCGCCGAGGCTGTCGATCTGCGGCCAGGCGCGCTCGGGATTGATATGGTCCAGCGTCAGCGGTGAGATGCCGCCCCAGTCGTTGATGCCGGCGGAGATATAGCTGCCGTAGCGCTGCGCCAGATTGGGCGGCGCCTGCAGGCTGATGGTCGGGTGCAGCAGCAGCCGGGCCACCGCCAGGGTGCGGCGCATATCGTCCAGATCGGGTTCGGGGTGGGCGGCCATCGCGGTACCGGCCTTGGCGCGGAAGTTCTGTACGATCACTTCCTGGATATGGCCGTATTGCAGATGCAGTTCGTTGATCGCCAGCAGGCTGTCGATCCGCTCCTGCCAGTTCTCGCCGATGCCGATCAGGATGCCGGTGGTGAACGGCACATCCAGCTGGCCGGCCCGCTCCAGCGTGCGCAGCCGCTGCACCGGCACCTTGTCAGGGCAGCCATGGTGCGCCATCCCTTTGGCCAGCAGCCGTCGGCTGACCGACTCCAGCATCATCCCCATACTGGCGGCGACCGGTTTTAGCAGCCGCAGTTCGTCGCGGCTCAGGGTGCCGGCATTGATATGGGGCAGCAGGCTGCTGTCGCGGAGGATCTGTTCACCGATCTGGCGCAGGTAGCCGGCCATGCTTTGGTGGCCCTGGGCTACCAGCAGGTCGCGGGCGCGCTGGTGGCGCTGTTCCGGCTTTTCGCCGAGGCTCAGTAGCGCTTCCTTGCAGCCCAGCTGTTCGCCGTCGTTGACGATCTCCATCACCTGGGCCGGGCTCAGCAGGTTGGCTTGCGGCGAGTCCGGCGACTGGACGAAGGTGCAGTAGCCGCAGCGGTCGCGACACATGTTGGTCAGCGGGATGAACACTTTGCGGGAGTAGGTAATACGCTCGCCCCAGTGCTGGTCCCGCAATCTGGCGGCGGTGTTGCACAGCTGGTGCAAGTCGGGCCCGGTGGCCCCGCCAAGCTGGATCGCTTCCTGTCGCTTTAACATCCTGCAACCTCCCGTGGATCGCTGCTGCCGTTGCTGAAATCGAAAGTTTTACCGTTTGGTATAAATTACGATTAGCACGAGTTTTACCGGATGGTAAACACTTTTTTCAATGCACGATGTTGGGGCGGTTGATGGTGCAGTTGCGTAATACAGCCATGCAGCTTGTCAGCGCGAAGCGGTTTTTCAAGCGCTCGGAAAGCGAGTGTTAAATTGATTAACTCTATGACGGATCAACGGTTTTCTATCAGTAATCCAGTGGTTCAATAATTGGAAATCAGGCTGGAAAAGCTGGCAGATGCTGTGCAAAAAAAGAGTGCAAAATAGGTGGGAAAACAGGCGTAAAAAAGGGCGAAAAAAATTTTTCGCCCTTTTTTTGTGCAGGGTGGCGCAGGGCCGTTACTTGGCGCCGATGCCGTTCAACACCATGCGGGTCAGCAGGCTGGCCGCTTTGTCGAAGTCCTCCTGCTCCAGCTTGGTTTTGCCCAGTAGCAGCTGGATCTGGCTGGCGAAGTCGGCGTAGGTCTGGGTGGAGGCCCAGATGCAGAAGAACAGGTGCTCCGGCTCGATCGGGTCGATCTTGCCGTCGGCGATCCACTGGCGGACCCTGGCGCTGTCGCGCTCGAACAGCGGCTTCAAATGGCTGAGCAGGTAATTCTTCAGCACCGGCGCGCCGTTGATGACCTCATGGGCGAACACCCGCGAGGCATCGGGATAATCCCGTGAAAGCTCCAGTTTGCCGCGGATGTAGGCGGTAATCAGCTCGGCCGGCTCGGCCTGCGGGTCCTCGATAAAGGCCATCTTCTCCATCCACAGGTCGAGGATATCCTGCAGCACCCGGTGATAGAGGGTTTCCTTGGAGGGGAAGTAGTAGATCAGGTTTTGCTTGGACAGGCCGGCGGCCTCGGCTACCGCATCCATCGAGCTGCCGCTGAATCCCTTGCCGGCAAACACCTTCTCGGCGGCCCTCAGAATGCGGGCTTCCTGGCGCAGTCGGGCGGGGGAGGGCTTGCGGGAGGTCTTCTCTGTCATCTGCTGTCTCGCTGTGGTGAACGGGCATCAGCCTGCTGAGGGCCCGGGCGGGCGCACTCTAACACAGCCGCCATGGTACCGCATCTGTACCGGGCAAGGGGCGCAGCGGTAGCGCGATCTGGCAATTGTCAGCGCTGTTTCGGCGATGACAAAACTGTGAAATTTGTGTTTGACTTTTTGGTAAAACACGTAATAACTTGAGTTTAGTTTTTACCATACGGTAAACGAAATTTGCGGTGAAAAATGGCTGCCAACAATGTTTTCCAGCAGTCTCTAGGGTTTGGCGAAGATCTACTTCGGAAAATCCGACAGGCTGCTAACCGCATTTAATAATAAAAACAGGGTTTGACGCCTGATGCCTACTATTGCGGCTTGCCAGAGCCGGTGGGCGTTGCCGTTAAGACTGTTTAATAGAACTCTGATCCTGTGATTCATTGCCTGAAACATCGATTCATCAATTGACGAAGTGTGAGGAAACGTCATGGATAATCTCAGAGTGAACGGCGAACGCTTGTGGCAGAGCCTGATGGAGATGGCTCAGATCGGCGCGACGGAGAAGGGCGGCTGCAACCGATTGGCGCTGACCGACCTGGATCGCCAAGCGCGTGACCTGTTCGTCAGCTGGTGCCAGCAGGCCGGCTGCACCATCAGCGTCGACAAGATCGGCAATATTTTCGCCCGCCGACCGGGCCGCAACGACGATCTGCCGGCGGTCGGCACCGGCAGCCACCTGGATACCCAGCCGACCGGCGGCAAGTTCGACGGCGTGTTCGGCGTACTGGCCGGGGTCGAAGTGCTGCGCACGCTGCATGAGAACAACATCGAGACCGAAGCCCCGCTGGAGTTCTCGGTCTGGACCAACGAGGAGGGCTCCCGCTTCCAGCCGGCGATGCAGGGCTCCGGGGTCTATGTCGGCCGCTTCGACCTGGAGACCGAATGGAACAAGACCGACGTCAACGGCATCCGGCTGAAGGACGAGCTGGAACGGATCGGTTATCTCGGCGACGAGGAGCCCGGCAGCCGCAATGTCGGCGCCTTCTTCGAGGCCCATATCGAGCAGGGGCCGATCCTCGAGGATGAGGACAAGACCATCGGTGTAGTCCGGCTCGGCCAGGGGATCCGCTGGTACAACATCAAGGTACGCGGCCGCGAGTCCCACTCCGGCACCACGCCGATGCACCTGCGAAAAGACAGTATGGTGGCCAGCGCCGCGGTGGTCAGCGAGATTGAGAATATCGCCCATCGCCACCCGAACGGTCTCGGCACCGTTGGCTTCATGCAGGTTTATCCCAACTCCCGTAACACCATTCCTGGCGAGATCACCTTCAGTGCCGATCTGCGCAACCCCGATCCGCAGGTACTGCAGACCATGCATGACCAGCTGGTCGCCTTCTGCGATCAGCTCGCCGGCCAGCGCGGCCTGGAGATCGAGGTCGACCACTTCTGGTATTTCGCACCGGTCGAGTTCAACGCCTCGGACGATGTGAAGGCTGCCGCCGAAGCGCTGGGTTACTCCCATATGGATATCTACGCCGGCGCCGGCCACGACGCCTGCTACATGGCGGACCTGGTGCCGACCGGCATGGTCTTCACCCCCTGTGAGAACGGCATCAGCCATAACGAGGTGGAGAACACCAGGCCGGAACAGTGCGAAGCGGGCGCCAACGTGCTGCTGCACGCGATGCTGGGCGCCAGTGCCCGGATCGCAAACGATCGCCAATAACTGAGTACCAACTGCTTGCGCCTGGCACGAAAAATGCCGGGCGCTACCTCCATTGCAAAAACAAGAATAACTGTTGCGAGGCTACCAATGACCAGTAAGGCAGTGAAAGTCGGTGAATTCTACGAGCTGGACGCCCAGGACGACCTGGCCGACAGCGCTTATTACAACGAAGACCTGGCGCCCACCCGGGTGGCCGATCGAACCTGGAACAAGACCAATATTGCCGCGCTCTGGGTCGGCATGGCGATCTGCGTGCCCACCTACACCCTTGGCGGCGTACTGACCGCGTACTTCGGCCTGTCGGTGGTGGAAGCGCTGGTGACCATCCTGCTGGCCAACATCGTGGTGCTGTTGCCGCTGACCCTGAACGCTTTCCCCGGCACCAAATACGGGGTGCCCTTTCCGGTATTGCTGCGCTCTTCGTTCGGCATCGTCGGCTCCAACATCCCCTGCCTGATCCGCGGGCTGGTGGCCTGCGGCTGGTTCGGCATCCAGACCATGTTCGGCGGGCTGGCGATCCACCTGCTGCTTTCGGCGTTGTCCGATAGTTGGGCCAGCCTTGGTCCGGTCGGCGAGGTGATCGGTTTCTTCATCTTCTGGGCGCTGAACATCTACATCGTGATCCGCGGCTCGGAATCGATCAAATGGCTGGAAACCGTCGCCGCGCCGCTGCTGCTGGCGGTCGGTGTCGGTCTGATGATCTGGGCCGGTGGCAAGGTGTCGGTCAGCGAAGTGCTCGCCACCCCGGCCAATCGTCCGGAAGGGGCCAGCGTGTTCGGCTATTTCTTTGCCGGCCTGACCGCGATGGTTGGCTTTTGGGCCACGCTGTCGCTGAACATTCCCGACTTCAGCCGCTTTGCCCGCTCCCAGCGGGATCAGGTGCTGGGCCAGATTATCGGCCTGCCGTTGACGATGTTCTTCTTCGCCGCTCTCGGGGTGGTATTGACCGCCGCCTCGGCCACTCTAGTGGGGGAGACCGTATCCGACCCGATCAGCCTGATCGGCAAGATCGACAGCCCGTTCTGGGTAGTGATCTCGATGGTGCTGATCATCATCGCCACGCTGTCTACCAACACCGCCGCCAACGTGGTGTCGCCGACCAACGATTTCCAGAACATCGCGCCCAAATATATCAACAACACCCGTGGCGTACTGCTGACCGGGCTGGTCGGTATCCTGCTGATGGGCTGGGAACTGCTGAAGAAGCTGGGCTGGATCCAGTCAGACGTCAGTGTCGAGAGCCTCTATTCCAACTGGCTGCTGGGCTACTCAAGCCTGCTGGGGCCGATCGCCGGCATCATGATCGTCGACTACTTCCTGATCAAGCGCCAGAAGCTCGACCTGGTGGCGCTCTATTCCGGCAACGGCCGCTACCCGGCCTTCAACGTCGCCGGCTTTGTCGCCTTCCTGCTGCCGGTCGGGCTGACGTTGATCTCGCTGAGCTTCGACGTACTGAACTGGTTCTACAACTACGGCTGGTTTACCGGTGCCGCCTCCGGCGCGGTGATCTACTACGTCGTTGCCGGAAGCAAGGCCCGTGCGGTGGCACTGGACGAGGGTAAGCCGGTGACTTCCTGAGGTGTACTCAGGGGTAACCGGAACGGACATCAGTTTTAAGGAGAGCGTTATGTCATTGTTGATCAAAGGCGGCACGGTGGTCACCCACGACCAGAGCTACCGTGCGGATATCTACTGTGTCGATGGCCGGATCGCCGCCATCGGCGAAAACCTGGACGTACCGGCCAACACCGAAGTGGTGGATGCCGGCGGCCAACTGGTGATGCCGGGCGGCATCGACCCGCATACCCATATGCAGCTGCCGTTCATGGGCACCGTGGCCAAGGACGACTTCGAGAGCGGCACCGCTGCCGGGCTGGCCGGCGGCACCACCTCGATCATCGACTTCGTCATCCCGGCGCCGCAGCAGTCGCTGCTGGAGGCCTACCACCAGTGGCGTGGCTGGGCGGAGAAGTCGGTGGCCGACTACAGCTTCCACGTTGCCATCACCTGGTGGGATGACAGTGTACGCGAGGAGATGGGCGAGCTGGTGCGCAGCCACGGCGTCAACAGCTTCAAGCATTTCATGGCCTACAAGAACGCCATCATGGCGACCGACGATATCCTGGTGGAGAGTTTCTCCCGTTGTATGGAGCTCGGTGCCATTCCCACCGTGCATGCCGAAAACGGCGAGCTGGTGTTCCACCTGCAGCAGCAGCTGTTGGCGCAGGGGATCACCGGGCCGGAAGCTCACCCGATGTCGCGGCCGCCGGTGGTGGAGGCGGAGGCGTCCAACCGGGCGATCAGCATCGCCAATACGCTGGGCGCTCCGATCTACCTGGTGCATGTGTCGGCCAAGGAATCGGTGGATGCGATCCGCTATGCCCGCGACAACGGCCAGCACGTCTACGGCGAGTGCCTAGCCGGTCACCTGGTATTGGACGACAGCGTCTACCGCGACCCGGACTGGGGCCGCGCCGCGGCCCACGTGATGAGCCCGCCGTTCCGTCCGAAGGGCCATCAGGAGGCGCTGTGGAAGGGTCTGCAGGGCGGCACCCTGCAGACCACCGCCACCGACCACTGTGCCTTCTGCGCCGAGCAGAAAGCGGCCGGCCGGGATGACTTCAGCAAGATCCCGAACGGCACCGCCGGGATCGAGGAGCGGATGAGCGTGCTGTGGGAGAAGGGCGTCAACAGCGGCAAGCTGACCCCCAACGAGTTCGTCGCCATCACCTCCACCAATACCGCCAAGATCTTCAACCTGTTCCCGCGCAAGGGCGCGATCCAGGTCGGCGCCGATGCCGATCTGGTGGTCTGGGACCCGCAGGGCAGCAAGACCCTGTCGGTCGAGACCCAGCGTTCGCGCATCGACTTCAATATCTTCGAGGGGATGACGGTGAAGGGGATCCCGAGCTGCACGGTGGCCAACGGCAAGGTGGCCTGGCAGCAGGGCGAACTGCGGGCCCAGGCCGGCGACGGCCGCTACTACGACCGCCCCGCCTATCCGTCCTATTACGACGCGCTGGGCAAGCGCAACGCCCGTAACGCGCCGACGGCGGTGGTGCGCGCTAAATAACCGCCGCCAACGACCGGCCCGGCAAACCGCCGGGCCGGTTTTTTAGTATCTGAATATCTATTGGCATTGCCACACTGTCTTCAATCGCTGGCAGATACAGAACAACCGAACCGCGGTGATACCGCCGCCAAGGCACTATCCGGAAGCCCGCTCGCCCGGTGCACCTGAAACTGAGCCCGGCGCGAGCGGCAATCTTCAGCTCGCCCGATCACCCGGCAGCCGCTCGGTCAACTTGTCTGCCAGCCCGCGGCGCGGGCTGGCGTCAGGGGAGGGGGGTTATTTACGCGGTCGTTGCCAGCGCAGGTGGTAGAGGTCGTGGCGGCGATCCTTGAGGTTGGTCACCGAGCCTTCGTTGCGGATCACTTTGAGGCGGTCCAGGTCGAGGTCGGAGAACAGGATCATCTCGGTGTTCGGGGTCGCTTCCGACAGCACCGCGTCATGCGGGAAGGAGAAATCCGACGGCGAGAACACCGCCGACTGGGCGTACTGTACGTCCAGGCTCTCCACCGACGGCAGGTTGCCGACCGAGCCGCAGATCACCACGTAGCATTCGTTCTCGATCGCCCGCGCCTGGCCGCAGTGGCGTACCCGCAGGAAGCCGTTCTTGGTGTCGGTCCAGAACGGTACGAACAGGATCTCCATCCCGTCGGCGGCCATCAGTCGGGCCAGCTCCGGAAACTCGACGTCGTAGCAGATCAGGATACCGATGCGGCCGGCGTCGGTGTCGAACACCTGGATATGGTCACCCCCTTCGATCACCCAGTCGCGCTTTTCGTGCGGCGTGATATGGATCTTCAGTTGCTGGTCCAGGGTGCCGTCGCGACGGCACAGGTAGGTGACGTTGTAGAGCCGCTCGCCCTCCAGCAGCGGCATCGAACCGGTGATAATGTTGATGTTGTACTCCACCGCCATGCGCAGCATCTCGTCGCGGAACCGGTCGGTGTACTGCGCCAGGAAACGGATCGCCTGCATCTGCTGCTTGGAATCGGTCAGCCCCATCAGCGGGGCATTGAAGAATTCGGGGAACAGTACGAAATCGCTCTTGTAGTCCGATACCGCGTCGACGAAGTACTCCACCTGCTGCAGTACCTCCTCGACACTGTGGAACGGTCGCATCTGCCACTGCACCACCCCCACCCGTACCTGGCTTTTCGGTTGCTGCAGCGGCGAGGTGTCGGGCTGGTAGAAGATATTGTTCCACTCCAGCAGGGTTGCGTAGCCCTGGGACTTTTCATCCTCCGGCATGTACTGGCGCAGTACCCGCTTGACCTGGAAATCGTTGGCCAGCTGGAACGACAGGATCGGGTCGTGGATTTCGCGCCGGCCGACCCGCTGGATATACTCCTGCGGCCCCATCTCGTCGGCATGCTGGTGGTAGTTCAGGATCCGACCGCCGGCCAGGATACCGCGCAGGTTGAGCTGGCGGCACAACTCCTTGCGCGCCTCGTACAACCGCCGGCCCAGCCGGTAGCCGCGATAATCGGGGTGGATCAGCACGTCCAGACCGTACAGCGCGTCGCCCTTCGGATTGTTGAGCACCTGCATCCGCTTGCCGATCAGGTCGTCGTAAGTGTGCGGGTTGCTGAACCGCTGGTAATCCACCAGTACGGTCAGCGCCATGCCGACGATTTCGTCGCCGTCCTCGATACAGATCTGACCGTCGCTGAACTCCGCCGCCAGCTTGGCGATGGTCGCTTCCGGCCAGGCGCCGCCGATATCGTCGTAGACCCGGTCCATCAGCCGCTTGATCGCCGGGTAGTCTTGTTCGGTCAGGTTTCTGAGGTTCAGATGCAGTTCTTCCGCCGCCATGATGTTCTCCATGTCCGCTACAGATCCTTAAAGCATAGCCGGCCAGATCGGGAGGGCCGGCTGTTGGTGTTGTGTATAAAAATTGCGCGCCATCAATTGTGCGCTGCACAAGTCGGCATTAAACTATCGTCGAATTTTTTACCTTGTTCAGAGGGATATGTCATGACTCAGCAGATCTACACCGGCATCGCCAACGACGATCGCCGTATCGCCGCTGAACTCCAGGCGATGGGCGCCTTCGATCAGCCCGCCGAGGAACGCGACAGCAAGCTGGCCGATATCTGGCACGCCGCCGGTCAGTTCATCACCTGGATGCGCTGGAAGGGCGAGTACGGTGTCTACGGTTGCCGCGTTGGCGCCAGCGAGGCGTACCGCCGGGAAAAGGCCCACCTGGCCTGATCTCCGAGACCGGCCGGACAATGCTCCGGCCGGTACGCTCGCCGGTAACCCGCGCCTCATCGCTCCCCCGTTCCCATCTCTCCCCATTGCAAAGCAGCAGAACAGATCAGTAAACCCGCGGGCGTTTTCCGGTCAGCCGCGACTGCTGCCTGGACCCTTTTCCCTCCCGTGGCCCTGCTCTGATGAAATAGCAATTTTCTGCCGCCGCCCCTCTTGAAATGGCTTCACAGCGTACCTAAATCCATAGCGCAAGCAGGAAAGCTTGAACTCGTTAATCTTCTTAAAACTGTGACTGTGTAACTGTATGGAGTGACCGATGAAACTTCGTCCTTTGCATGAGCGCGTATTGATAGAACGCCTGAATACCGAGCCGAAAAATGAAGGGGGCATCTTGCTGACCGGCAGCTCGGCCAACAAATCCAACCAGGGCAAGGTACTGGCCGTGGGGCCGGGCAAGGTACTGGATAACGGCAAACTGCGGCCGATCGACCTGAAGGTCGGCGATCGGGTGCTGTTCAAGGAGGGCTACGGCAGCCACAGTGAACAGCAGGGGGAACAGGAGTTCCTGGTGCTGTCCGAGAGCGACATTCTGGCGGTTATTGAAGAGTAATCTGTGTTCTTGATCGGAGTAAGACAATGAGTGCGAAAGATGTTCGTTTCAGCCTGGATGCCCGCGAAAAGATGCTGGCCGGTGTCAACATCCTGGCCGATGCGGTCAAGGTGACATTGGGGCCGAAGGGGCGCAATGTGGTTCTGAACAAATCCTTCGGTGCGCCGACCATCACCAAGGACGGCGTCTCGGTCGCCAAGGAGATCGAGCTGAAGGACAAGTTTGAGAACATGGGCGCCCAGATGGTCAAACAGGTGGCTTCCAAAGTCGGCGATGCCGCCGGTGACGGTACCACCACCGCGACGGTGATCGCCCAGGCGATCGTTAACGAGGGGCTCAAGGCGGTAGCCGCCGGTCTCAACCCGATGGACCTGAAGCGCGGTATCGATCAGGCGCTCCGCGCGGCGGTGGAGCAGCTCAAGCAGCTGTCCAGTGACTGCAGCAGCTCCGAGTCGATCGCCCAGGTCGGCACCATCTCGGCCAATGCCGATGCCGAGATCGGCAAGATCATCGCCGAGGCGATGGAGAAGGTCGGCCGTGACGGGGTGATCACCGTCGAAGAGGGCCGCTCGATGCACAATGAGCTGGAGCTGGTCGAAGGGATGCAGTTCGACCGTGGCTACCTTTCACCCTATTTCATCACCGATCCCGACAAGGGGGCGGTCGAACTGGAAGACCCCTATCTGCTACTGGTGGATAAGAAAGTCTCCAACATTCGTGAACTGTTGTCGGTGCTGGAGGCGGTGGCCAAGTCCGGCAAACCGCTGTTGCTGATCGCCGAAGATGTCGAGGGCGAAGCCCTGGCGACGCTGGTGGTCAACAACCTGCGCGGTGTGGTCAAGGTGGCTGCGGTGAAAGCGCCGGGCTTCGGCGACCGCCGTAAGGCGATGCTGCAGGATATCGCGGTGCTGACCGGTGCTACAGTCATCGCAGAGGATGTCGGCCTGAGCCTGGAAGGGGCCGGCCTGGAGCAACTTGGCCGAGCCACCCGGGTGCAGATCAACAAGGACAACACCACCATCATCGACGGCGCCGGCGATGGCGAGGCGATCAAGGCCCGCTGCAGTCAGATTCGTCAGGAGCTGGAGCGTACCAGCTCCGATTACGACAAGGAAAAACTGCAGGAGCGGTTGGCCAAGCTGACCGGCGGTGTTGCGGTGATCAAGGTCGGTGCGGCTACCGAGGTCGAGATGAAGGAGAAAAAGGATCGCGTCGACGACGCCCTGCACGCCACCCGCGCGGCGGTCGAGGAGGGTGTGGTGCCCGGTGGCGGTGTGGCGTTGGTTCGGGCGGCGGCCAAGCTGGCCGAGCTAAAGGGCGCCAACGACGACCAGAACCACGGTATCCAGATCGCCATCCGGGCGATGGAAGCGCCGCTGCGGCAGATCGTCAGCAACGCCGGCGCCGAAGCGTCGGTGGTGGTCAATGCCGTCAAGCAGCATGAGGGCAACTACGGCTACAACGCCGCTGACGACAGCTATGTCGACATGCTCGACGCGGGGATTATCGACCCGACCAAGGTGACTCGCAGTGCCCTGCAATACGCCGCCTCCGTGGCGGGCCTGATGATCACCACCGAGTGCATGGTGAGTGAGCAGGTCGAGCAGAAAGAGGCCTGATGACGGCGCTATAACGCCATGGATAGCTGATCCAAGGGTGGCCGGGAGGCCACCCTTTTTTGTGCCAGGCGATCGGCAGCCACTTGCCGGTTTGCCGGCCGCTTACCGAGCCGCAAACGCCCGAACCGGCAGGCTGCTACCGCCACAGCGCCCTGGCGGCGGCGTCGACGGCCGGGTGCAGGTGACGCCAGTCGCCGGCTGACGCTTGGTTGCGCTACTTCTCATGCTTCTGGCGCGTATTTTGCTTGGTAGGGACGAAGTTGCCCTTTTCTGATGCCCATCTGTTGCCATATATGGGTGCAGCACCACCCGGAGAAAATTATGAGTCCGACCGCACTGGCCCTCAACAGTGTCCAGCATGAAGATCATTCCAGCCTGATCGGCCTGGCCCGCTTGATGGCGATGGCGTTTCGCGGTGAGGATCTCAGCGGGCTCGGCCAACAACTGCTGGCGCGGGCCGGCCTGGACGATGCCGCGGCGATGATGGATCTCTGCACTCTGTTGCAGTTGCGCGGCGATCCGGCCACCGCGCTGGCGTTGCAGCCCCATGCGCTTGAACTGCAGCGGCACTATCCGTTGCTGCCGGACCGTCAGGCCAGTCCGATCCGCCTGCTGGCGATCATGGCGGCAGGCGATCTGATGACCAATGTGCCGTTGGAATTTCTCGCCCAGGGGGCCGGCTTCCGGCTCGATCTACTCTACCTGACACCGGGCCAGCCGCTGCCGGCGGAGCTGCCGGAACACGATCTGGCTATCGTCGCGCTGTCCGAGCTGGATCGCAACCTGCCGACCTTGCACTGGCTGGAAGCTGTGCTGGCCGACTGGCCGCGACCGCTGCTGAACCGGCCGCAGGCGGTGGCGAAGATGGGCCGTGACCGGATCAGCCGTACCCTGCAGGCGCTGCCCGGCGTCAGCATGCCGCTGACGGTACGGCTCGATCGTGCCACCCTGGCGCGGATCGCTGCCGGTGAGGAGGCGTTAGCGAACTACCTGAGCGACGGCGATCTGCCGGCGATCATCCGGCCGGTGGACTCCCATGCCGGCAAGGGGCTGTGCAAACTGGAATCGGCCGCCGATCTTGCCGCCTATCTACAGAACCAGCCGGAGGCGGAGTTCTTCGTCGCCCGTTTCGTCGACTACCGCAGCCGCGACGGCCAGTTCCGCAAGTACCGGGTGATGATGATCAACGGCCGGCCCTACCTGGGACATATGGCGATCTCCGATCATTGGATGGTGCACTACCTTAATGCCGGCATGACCGAAAGCGCCGACAAACGCGCTGAAGAGGCGGCGGTCATGCGCACCTTCGACCAGGGTTTCGCCCGCCGTCATGCGCGGGCGCTGGCCGCTATCCAACAGCAACTGGGGGTGGAATATTTCGGCATGGACTGCGCCGAGACCCGCGGCGGTCAGCTGCTTATTTTCGAAGCCGGCACGGCGATGAGCGCTCATGCGATGGACCCGGTTGACCTGTTTCCCTACAAACAGCCGCCGATGCGCAAATTGTTCAACGGTTTCCTGCAGATGCTGGAACACCGCTTGAAGGAGGATAGCGGTCTACAGCGGATGGGCCAGATCCTGCCGTTCAATGCCGCCCGTGGCGAGCGGCAGGTAAGGCCCGGCCTGTAAGACTTTTGCCTGTTTCCCCACAAGAGGAAGCCCCGGCTGCGATGCAGTCGGGGTTTTTTCTGAGTTAACAGTTTTGAGTTAACAGTACCGAGTTGACAGGCACACAGAGTGACTGCAGCCGTTCCCGCCTTGTCTGCCAATTGAAAATGTCCCGGCCGGCCCTTGAAACGGCCCCAAAGAACCCTATCTCAGATAGTGTGGCCGGGAATGCTGAAGTCAGATTCCCACAGGCTATCCATTGTTTTGATTCATATTGCTTCTGATGGAGGATATGTGATGAACACTATCGACCTCTCCCCGTTATACCGCAGTTTCGTAGGCTTCGATCGGCTGGCAAACCTGCTCAACCAGTCACAGCAGCAGGGCCAGGCCGGCAGCGGTTATCCGCCCTACAATATCGAACTGATCGCCGAGGACCGCTACGCCATCACCCTGGCGGTGGCCGGCTTCCAGCGTGACGAACTGCAGATCCAGCTGGAGCAGGGGGTGTTGACCGTCCGCGGCGCCAAGTCCGCCGACGCGGAAGAAAACCACAACTACCTGTACCAGGGGATCGCTACCCGGACTTTCGAGCGCAAGTTCCATCTGGCGGATCATGTCGAGGTCAGCGGCGCCAAACTCGACAACGGCCTGCTGACCGTCGAGCTGTTCCGTGAACTGCCCGAAGCGATGAAACCGCGCGAGATCCGTATCGACAGCGATACCGCGGCGATTGAACACCAGGCCCAGCCGTCCAGCAAGGACAGCGCCGCCTGAGCCCTGCCGGCGCCGGCCCGTCTGCGGTCGGTGCCGGAACTTTGTTAACAACCTCAGGTCATACCAACGCCGCTCATTGGCGGCTGATTTCGCCGCCGAGCGCGGCAAGCATATCGTTGAGTTTTTTGTTCATTGGGGCTGTTCCCGACAACTGAAGGAGGTTATGAACAATGAGCACTACGTGTGTCATCCCTCGCCAAACGCTAACAGCGACCGGTGCCCGAAGCAGCCCGCCGCGATAATCCCCGATCTACTGACATTCGCGTTCGTCCGCGTCCTTTGCCGGTCGCCGGTGACTGCCTGTGGATAACTTTCCGAGCCTGACGAACGCGAGCCGAACGTGTCGACCGTGGCCGTCAGCCGGCCATGGCGGGAGCTTAGGAGAGACTCATGATAGAGGTAATAGAACTGTCGCGGCGTTATGGGGATTTTGTCGCCGTCGACAAGCTGTCATTCGAGATCGGCGGTGGCGAGATCGTCGGTCTGCTGGGCCATAACGGCGCCGGCAAGACCACCATTATGAAGATGCTGAGCGGCTACCTGGAGCCCAGTAGCGGCCGGGTTTGGATCGACGGTATTGAGCTGGGCCAGCAACCGCGCGCGGTGCAGCGCCGGCTTGGCTATCTGCCGGAGAACCTGCCGGTCTATCCGGAGATGCTGGTTGCCGACTACCTGGACTATGCCGCCCGCCTGAAGGGGTTGCGTGGCAGCCCGTGCCGCGACGAGATCCGCCGGGCGGTCAAGGCCACCGATATCGGCAGCAAGCTGTTGGCGCCGATCGCCACCCTGTCGCGCGGCTTCAAGCAACGGGTCGGCGTGGCCCAGGCGATCCTTGGCCGGCCCCGGCTGCTGATCCTCGATGAACCCACCAACGGGTTGGACCCGGCCCAGACCCAGCAGATGCGCAGCTTGATCCGCGAGCTGGCGCAGGACGCCACCGTGATCCTGTCGACCCATATCATGCAGGAGGTCGATGCCCTGTGCGACCGGGTGCTGATGATGCGCAGTGGCCGGCTGGTGGTGGACGCCAAGCTGGCGGAGCTGCGCAGTATCGATCAGTTGTTGCTGGCCACCGACCTGGCGCCGGGCGTGCTGGAGCCGTTGCTGCCCGGCGGCGCCTGCCTGCAGCACAGCAGCCAGCAGGATGGCCACTACCGTTACCGGATTCGGCCGGCAGAGGGGCAGCCGCTGGCCAGCCTGAGCACCGAGCTGGCCCGGGCGGTGCTGGCCGCCGATGGCCGGCTGATTCAGCTGGCGCCGCTGCAGCGTGACCTGGAAACCCTGTTCCGTGAAGTGAATGAGCAACCGGAGGTGGCCGATGCTGCTTGATTGTTCAGCCCGCCGGGTAGCGGCGAAGGAGATCACGCTGTTCTTCGCCTCGCCGGTGGCCTATCTGTTCCTCGGCGTGTTCGCCGCGGTAACCCTGTTTGCCTTCTTCTGGGGTGAGGCCTTCTTCGCCCGTAATATCGCCGACGTGCGGCCGCTGTTTGAGTGGCTGCCGCTGCTGCTGATCTTCCTGTGCAGCACCCTGACCATGCGGATGTGGAGCGAGGAGCGCCGCACCGGCACCCTGGAGCATGTCTTGACCCAGCCGGTGCCGCTGTGGAGTTTCGTGGTCGGAAAATTTGCTGCCTGTCTGGCGCTGCTGGCGGTGGCGCTGCTGATCACCCTGCCGTTGCCGATTACCGTGGCGCTGCTGGCCGACCTCGACTGGGGGCCGGTCTGGGCCGGCTACCTGGCCACCCTGCTGCTGGGCGCGGCCTACCTCAGTACAGGGCTGTTCGTGTCGGCGCGCAGCAGCAACCAGATTGTCAGCCTGATCGGCTCGATGCTGTTGTGCGGTTTGCTCTACCTGATCGGCAGCCCGCTGCTGACCGAGCTGGTCAGCATCCGCTGGGCGGAACTGCTGCGCCTGTTGGGGACCGGCGCCCGTTTCGAGTCGATCAGCCGCGGTGTCATCGACCTGCGTGACCTCTACTACTACTTCAGCCTGATCGCTGCTTTCCTGATGCTGAACCTGTTCAGCCTGGAGCGCGAGCGCTGGGCCGCTACCGGCGACCGCCGCCGTCACCGCGCCTGGTACGGGCTGACCACGCTGGTGGTGCTGAACGCGCTCTGCGCCAACCTCTGGCTGGGCAGTCTCAATGGGCTGCGCATCGACGCCACCGAGGGACGGCTCTATTCGCTGTCCGACGCCAGCCGGCAACAGCTGCAGCAACTGCGCGAACCGCTGCTGATTCGCGGTTACTTCAGCAGTAACACCCATCCGCTGTTGGCGCCGCTGGTGCCGCAGCTGCATGACCTGGTCAAGGAGTACGGCGTGGCCGGCGAAGGCCGGGTACGGGTCGAGCTGATCGACCCGGCCGAACAGCCGGCGCTGGAGCAGGAGGCCAACCAGAAGTACGGTATCCAACCGGTGCCGTTCCAGATCGCCGACCGTCACCAGGCGTCGCTGGTCAACTCCTACTTCAACCTGTTGATCCAGTACGGCGACGACTACCAGACGCTTGGCTTCCGCGACCTGATCGAGGTGAAGTCGCAGGGCGAGGCGCAGCTCGACGTACGCCTGCGCAACCCGGAGTACGATATCACCCGCGCCATCAAGAAGGTGCTGCAGAGCTACCAGAGCGGCGGCAACCTGTTCGACAGTCTGCAGGGCCGTCTGACCTTCACCGGCTACGTCTCGCCGGACGAGCAGCTGCCGGAGGCGCTGGCCGGCTTCCGGGCGCTGGTGCAGGACCAGCTCGAGGCGTTGCGTGAACAGGCCGGCGAGCGGCTTGAGGTCAGTTTCGTCGATCCGCAAGCGGACGGCGGCCAGGTGGCGCGTCGGATCGCCGAGGAGTACGGCTTCCAGCCGATGGTCGAGGGGCTGCTCAGTGAACGCAGCTTCTATTTCTATCTGACCCTCAGCCGGGACGACCAGGTGGTGCAGATCCCGCTGGCCGATCTTAGCGAAGAGAGCTTCAAGCGTAACCTGGAGGCGGCGATCAAACGCTTTGCCGCCGGTTTCACCAAGACCGTGGCGCTGGTAACCCCGCAGCCGGCCGCCGGCCCGATGGGCTATGGCGGCGGTGCCCAGTTCTACCAGTTGCAGGATTTCCTGGCCCAAGAACTGAATGTGCGCGACGAGGAGCTGTCCGACGGCCGGGTCGAGGGCGACGCCGACCTGCTGATGCTGATGGCTCCCGAACAGCTCGACGAAGCCGAGCTGTTCGCCGTCGACCAGTTCCTGATGCGCGGCGGCACGGTGATCGTTGCCAGCTCGCCGTTCCGGGCCGAACTGGCCGACCGGCGGCTGAGCCTGAGCCGCCACGAAAGCGGCCTGCAGGCGTGGCTGGCGCATCATGGCTTGAGTATCGACGACAGCCTGGTACTGGACCCGCAGAACAGCGCGCTGCCGGTGCCGGTCACCCGCCAGGCGGGCGGTTTCCGGTTCCAGGAACTGCATATGCTGGACTACCCGTACTTGGTCGAGGCGGGCCCGGCCGAGCTCAACGGCGACAACGCCATCACCGCCAATCTGCCGCGCCTGACCCTGGCCTGGGCGTCGCCGCTGCAGGTGGACGCTGACAAGAACGCCAACCGCAGTGTCACCGAACTGATCCGCAGCTCGGCCGGCGCCTGGCGTTCCGACTCGCTGGATGTGATGCCGCGGCTCGATGCCGACGGGCGGGTCGATTACCGGCCGCAGGGCGAGGTGGGCCGCCAGCTGCTGGCGGTGGTCAGCGAAGGGCGTTTCGACTCCTACTTCGCCGGCAAGCCACTGCCCGCCAAGCTGACCGGGCAGGCGACAGCCGACGAGGACGCGGATGACGCCAGCCACACGCCGGCGCCGACCGGGGTGATCGAGCGCTCACCGGAGTCGGCCCGCATCATCCTGTTTGGTTCCAACGACTTCTTGAGCGACCAGGTGTTGCAACTGGTGGGCGCCGGGGACGGTATCCGCGACCTCAGCGGTCTGCAGCTGATGGCCAATGCGGTCGACTGGTCGCTGGAAGATCGCGCCCTGCTGGCGATCCGTGGTCGCAGTCACTTCAACCGCACGCTGCCGCCGCTGGATGCCGACAGTCAGCTGACCTGGGAGTACCTCAACTACGGCCTGGCGGTGCTGGCACTGGGCGGTGTGGCGCTGTTGCAGCGCCAACGGATGAAGTCCCGTCGGCGTCGCTACCTGGAGTTGCTGAGTACCTGAGGAGGAATCGATGAAACGCATCATCTATCTGTTGAGCGGCCTGTTGCTGGTCCAGCTGCTGGTGGCGGGCGGCCTGTTCTGGCAGGAGCGGCAGCAGAGTCGCCTGCCGGCGGCGGAACCGCTGCTGGCGTTTGAACTGGAAACGCTGGATCAGCTGACGCTTGAGGATGGTCAGGGCGTGAGGCTGACCCTCCAGCAGCGGGACGGCCGCTGGCAGCTGCCCGACTATCATGATCTGCCGGTCAGCGCGGCGAAGCTCGACGCTCTGTTCGAGCGGCTCGAACAGGCCCGTGCCGACTGGCCGGTGGCCACCACCGAGAGCGGCCGGCAGCGTTTCGAGGTGGCCGAGCAGAACTTCCAGCGCAAGCTGAGTTTCCAGCGCGACGGCGAGCTGCAGGGAGCGCTCTACCTGGGCACTTCTCCCGGCTTCAAGCAGACCCATGTCCGGCTGGCCGGGCACGACGAGGTTTACGCCATCGAACTGGAGAGCCATCAGCTGGCGCTGCAGCCGGAACGCTGGTTCGATGCCGGCCTGCTCAGCCCGGCCGAGCCGGTCACCCGGCTGGCCGGCGAGGGCTTCAGCCTGCGCAAGCACGATGACGGCTGGCGGGCCGACGGTGAGCAGCAGCCGGTGACCGAGCAGCTCGACCAGCTGCTGCAGGCGCTGAACGGCCTGCGGGTGGAGGCGGTGGCGGAGCCGTCCGACGAAGCCGTCGAGCCGGCTTTTCAGCTAAGGGTCGGTAGCGATCAGCAGCAGCACCGGTACCGTTTCTATCGGGACGGTGAGCAGTACATGGTCGAGCGCGACGACCAGCCGCTGCGCTTTCGCTTGGCGCAGCACCGTTTCGAGCGGCTGAGCGGCTTCACTGCCGATCAGCTGCTGGCGGCGCCGACAGGGGCGACTGACGCTGACCCTAACGGTGAGCGTTCCGCCGGTGTCGATGCGGCTGGCTCGGCCAGCGCGTCCGCCGATCAGCCGACCTGACGGCAAGGCTGCCACGGCGATGGCCGTGGCGGCTGTACTTATGGGTTAATTGCACTGAGATAGGGAGGTGGCAAGATGAATAGGGCTATCCAGATCAATCTGGCCGGCGCAGTGGCGCTGCTGTTGGCGCTGCTGACCAGTTCGCCGTTGTTGGCCAAGGCGCCGCCGCCGGGTGCCAGCCTGGCGCCGATGGTGGAGCGGGTGTTGCCGGCGGTGGTCAATATTTCGACCAAGTCGCGGGTCTCATTGAACCGCAACCCGCTGTTGAATGACCCGTTCTTCCGCCATTTTTTCGAAGATTTCTTCGGCCCGGCGCCCGAGCTGCGGCCTCGGCGGCGGCCGAGCCAGTCGCTGGGTTCAGGGGTGATCGTCGACGCCGACAAAGGCTGGGTGATCACCAACCATCATGTGATCGACAATGCCGATGAGATCACCGTGATGCTGCGTGACAAGCGCAGTTTCGAGGCCAAGCTGGTCGGTTCCGACCCGGAGACCGATATCGCGCTGCTGCAGATCGACGCCGATGACCTGACCGCCGTGCCGATCGGCGATTCCGAGGCGTTGCGGGTCGGCGATTTCGTGGTGGCGATGGGCAACCCGTTCGGCCTCGGCCAGACCGTCACCTACGGTATCGTCAGCGCATTGGGACGCAGCGGGCTGGGTATCGAGGGCTACGAGAACTTCATCCAGACCGATGCCTCGATCAACCCCGGTAATTCCGGCGGGGCGTTGGTCACCACGGCCGGTGAGCTGGTCGGCATTAACACCGCGATTCTCGGACCCAGCGGCGGCAACGTGGGGATCGGCTTCGCGGTGCCGACCAGCATGATGCAGGTGGTGATGGCACAGATCATCGAGCATGGCGATGTCCGGCGCGGCCAGTTGGGGGTGATGATCCAGGATCTGACCCCGGAGCTGGCCAAGGCGTTCGAGCTGAATCGGCGTGGCGGTGTGCTGGTCGCCCAGGTGCTGCCGGATACGCCGGCTGAGCAGGCGGGCTTGCGGGAGGGAGACCTGATCGTCGAGGTCGATGGCGAGCCTGTCGCCAGCGGTGCCGAGCTGCGCAATCGGCTGGGCCTGAAGCGACGCGGCGATGCGGTCGAACTGACCCTGCTGCGCGATGGCCGATACCGGACGCTGGAGCTGCAGTTGCAGGCAGCCGAACAGGCAACCCAGGCAGCCGGCGGCGAGGCGCGCGGTCTGGAATTGGTGCCGATTCCGGCCGATCACCCGCTCAACGGCCAGCTGCAGGGCGTGATGATCGCCGCGGTACAATCCGGCAGTCCGGCGTGGCGGGCCGGCGTGCGACGGGGGGACCTGATCCGCAGTGTCAATCAACAGCCGGTGACCTCGGTCGGCGAGGCGGTCGCGCTGCTGCGCAGCGATGGCCGGTTGCTGCTGCACCTGGTGCGTAATCGAGGCGCCCTGTTCGTGGTAATCGATGACTAAACGTCAACTAATTAGCGACGGGCAGGGAACGCCTGTTGCTTTCTTGATACAGTCTGCGTTTAATGCCTGAAACAGGTTGAGATGGTTTCAGGGGCTTGAGCTGCCGGTTTGCCCTAACTGCCGGCAGTGAGCACAGGGAGTACTATCGAGTCCACCAATACCGGAGGAAGGCCGGTAGCCGGTTAACCAGATCGATGGCAATCAGGTACCCCGAACTGAAGTGACGTATCCATTCAAAGTACTGGCCAACGGGCTGATTGAACGCCCCAAGGTGGTCGCACTGCTGACCTTCCTGTTCTGCTTTTGCTGCGCGGCGGCACTGGTCAGCTATGAGAGCCAGACCCTGATCGTCAAGCAACAGCACAATGTGTTCAGCCAGCTGTCCACCATCCGCGCCCGTCTGGAGGGGATCGTCAGCGCCAATATGGCGGTGTTGCGTGGCCTGCGGGCGGAGATCGCGCTGAACCCGAAGCTCAGCCAGGCGCAGTTTGCCGCCATCACCGAGGAGCTGCTGGACAGCGGCGTTCATATCCGCCATATCGCGCTGGCGCCGGAGCTGGTGGTGTCCCATATCTATCCCCGCGCCGGCAACGAGAAAGTGATCGGCCTGGATTTCCGCACCAACCCGGCGCAGGCTGCCGCCGTCCGGCGTGCCGTCGAGCTGCGCGAGATCGTGCTGGCCGGGCCCTTGGAACTGGTTCAGGGCGGTACCGCAATGATCGCCCGGGTACCGGTGTTCCTGGGCCGCGAGCGTGATCAGCTGTGGGGCATTATCGCCGCCGCGATCGATGACGAAGCGCTGTTTCGCGAGGCCGGCCTCTATGATCCGCCGGATAACCTGGTGTTGGCGTTGCGCGGGCGGGATGCCAAGGGGGCCGATGGCGAGGTGTTCCTGGGGCCGATATCGCTATACAGTTCGGCACCGGTCACCGTTGACGTCAACCTGCCGTTCGGCAACTGGCAGCTGGCAGCGGTGCCGCGGCATGGCTGGCAGGTACCGGCCGAGCGGCTGCTGTTCCTGTGGGGCAGTGCGCTGCTGATCCCGCTGATTTTCGCCGCGCTGGCCTACCTGGTCAGCCGTACCTACCGCGAAAAGGTGGAGGCGATGCGTACCGCCACCTATCGCGCCAACTTCGACAGCCTGACCGGGCTGATCAACCGCTCCTACTTCCAGTACCTGCTCGACCGGGTGATGCTGGAGTCTGAGCGCGAGAACGGCCATTTCGCGCTGCTGTTCATCGACCTGGATTATTTCAAGCAGATCAACGACAACTGGGGCCACAGCTACGGCGATCTGTTGCTGGTGTCTTTCGCCCAGCGGCTGAAGACGGCCGGCCGGCGCAGTGACCTGGTGGCCCGGCTGGCGGGCGACGAGTTTGTCATGGTGCTGCGCGAGGTGGCGTCGCCCAGCCATCTGGAGTTGTTCGCCAATCGGCTGCTGGCCGAGCTGAGCGAGCCCTACCAGTTGGAGGGGCGCAGTATGGCGGTCACCGCCAGTATCGGTATCGCACTCTATCCGGGCGATGGTCGCAACAGCGAACTGCTGCTGCGCAACGCCGACCGGGCGATGTACGCCGCCAAGCGCGATGGCCGTAACCGGGTGTTCTTCTTCAATCGCCGGTTGAATGAAGAGGCTCACCGACAGGTCGAGTTGCACAACAACATCATCCAGGGGATCGAACGGGGCGAATTCCGCGCCTACTACCAGCCGATCCTCAATATGAATACCGGTGAAATCGACAAATGCGAGGTGCTGTTGCGCTGGCAGCATCCCGAACGTGGCCTGCTGCTGCCGGGGGCCTTCATCCAGGTGGCCGAACAGACCGGTGCCATCCGCAAGCTGGGCAACTGGCTGCTGGAACAGGTGGGGCGCGACTACGCGCGTTTCCGGGAAGCGGGGTTGGACCTCACTATCTCGATCAACCGCTCGGTCAACGAGTTCTACCCCAATGATGCCCATGAGCACTGGCTGGCGATACTGGAAACTCACCAGCTGCCGCCATCCAGGGTGGTGTTCGAAATCACCGAGTCGATCTTCATGGAGGGCAATGACAATCAGCTGCAGATGATCGATGCCCTGCGTGACCGCCAGGTACGCTTCTCGATCGACGACTTCGGCACCGGCTATTCGGCGATCAACTACCTGCGCAGCTACCCGGTCGATTTCATCAAGGTGGACCGCAGCTTCGTCAACGACCTGCTGGAGGATGAGCAGGACCGCACCCTGGTGGAGGTGATCATCCGCATGGGGCAGGCGCTGGGCATCCAGGTGGTGGCCGAGGGGGTCGAGCAGCTGGCTCAGTTGCAGCTGCTGGAGCAGTTGGGCTGCGACTACGCCCAGGGGTTCCTGTTCGGCAAGCCGCAACCGCTGGAGGATTTCATCGTGCTTTGCCGCAGCGGCGGCGAGGCGCTGCTGGCGGATGTCGTGGACTGAGCACAGCGCCCGCCTCTAGACCGCTTCGGAGAGAGGCGCCTTCTGCGACAGCTTGAACAGCATCAGCTGGTCATCCACCGGCTTGATCATCACATCGCTGGCACCATGGTGCAGAGCGTTGCGCGCCGCATCGGCATCGCCCGGCTCGATCAACGCGATCAGTGCCGGAGGGTGTTTTTGCCGGGCCCGCTGTCGGCCAACTTCCTCAATCAAGCGGCCGGCCGCCAGATCCTGCTGTTTGCAATCGATCAGAATCAGCTCGCTGCGCAGCTGTGGCAACTGCTGCAGGAATTCGGTGCCGCTGTTGAAGGCGTGGCACTGGTAGCCTTGGTACATCAACAGGGTTTGCAACGAATTGCGCTGGTCGGTATCGGCCGATACCACCACCACGCTGCGGCCGAGGGATTCCATGCCCTGCTGGATCTGGCGCACGGAACCGGCCAGCTGAGCGCCCTGTTCGGCCCGTTGGCTGGCGGCCCGGTTGACTTGCGCGGCGGCTTGCTTGACCGCCTCGGTGACCGGCTGGATCAGGGCCTCGGCACCCTGCTCTCTGACACGCCGAGCCGCCTCGCCCTTGTCCTGGCTGGTGTCGATCATCGCCAGCAATTGCGTCAGCGATAGATTCAGCTTCTGCCCCAGTGTGTAGATCAACTCGCGGTTGAGGCCGCCGACCTCTTCGGCATGGCTGTTGAGGTGCTCCAGAAAGGCGCAGGCTTGTTTCAGGGATTCCACGTTGTGGGGGCTCGCCAGTTGCTGACCCAGCGATACCTGCTTCAGGAAGCGTAGCCGCAACAGCAGGTGGAAAGGGTCGTACAACGGCTGGCTGACGAAGTAGTCGGTGAAGATGTTTTTGCGGCACAGCTCGAACGCCTGCTTGGCTTCGCTCTTGTCGCACAGCACGATCCGGTAGCTGATGCGCGCTTCCAGTTCGGGGGCCTGCTTGACCAAGTGTAGGAAAAACACCTGGTTATCCTGCAGGCTGCCGGCCGCCAGCAGCAATACCGATACCTGGTGTTTCTTCAGCAGGGCCGCCGCCTGCTCGGCGTTTTCGGCCGTCAGCAGCTGTTTGGTATGCCGGCTCAGCAGCTCCTGAACCGGAGACGATTTTTCACCCTTGCGGGTGACCATCAGAATTGTGAAGCGGTGAGGCATGGCCGATACCCGGTGCAATATCTTGAACGTTTGCTTTGATACCGCAAAACGTCCGTGAAAGCTATAACCCGGTGTTTTAAAATGGCCCTTCAGCTGTGCTCGCGGTAGGGATGCTTGGCTTCGCAAGCGTTTGAATGAAGGCTGTCGATCGGCTGTGGCTTGCCGATACCATAGCCCTGGCCATAGTTGACTCCCATCGTCCGCAACTGGTCGGCAATCCGCTGGTCTTCGACGAACTCGGCGATGGTTTCTTTACCCATCAGCTGACAGATCTCGTTGATGCTGCGCACCATCGCCAGGTCGATCGGGTCGCTGAGGATATCCCGGATAAACAGGCCGTCGATCTTGATCTGGTCCACCGGCAGGGTTTTCAGATAGCCGAACGATGACAGGCCGCTGCCGAAATCGTCCAGTGCGAAGCGACAGCCGAGAGCTTTCAGCTGTTCGATAAAGTGCAGGGCATGGCTGAAGCTGCTGATTGCGGCGGTTTCGGTGATTTCGAAGCAGAGTTGGCCGGCGGGCAGACCGGACGCCTGGATGGTCTGGCGGGCGAATTCGAGGAAGTCGCTGTCGGTCAGCGTCAGACCGGACAGATTGACCGACAGTTGCAGCGGCCGGCCGTTCAGCTCAGGATTTTCCGCCAGCCAGCGGCAGGTTTCGCTCAGCACCCAGCGATCCAGCTTCGGCGCCAGGCCATAGCGTTCCGCCGGCGGCAGGAACGCTCCCGGCGATACCGGCGTGCCGTCCTGGCTCAGGTAACGGATCAACACCTCGTAGTGCTCAATCCGGCCGTCGCTCAGCCGGGCGATCGGCTGTACATAGAGCCGGAAACGCTGTTCCGCCAGGCCATGGTGGATACGGGCCACCCACTGCATCTCGCCCTGGCGGCGCAGCAGGGCGTCGTCATCGCAGTGCTGGTAGATCCGGTTGCGGCCCAGCTCCTTGGCGATATAGCAGGCACTGTCGGCCAGGCTCAGCAGCTTGCTGGCGTCGACGGCGTGCCGGTCGAGATCCAGCAGGCCGATGCTGACGGTCACCTGGTATTGTTGGTCGTCCCAGTCGAAACTGTAGGCTTCGATCGCCAGGCGCAGTTTCTCCGCCTGGCGGGTTGCTTCATCCGGTTGGCAGTACTCCAGCAGCACCGCGAACTGGTCGCCGCCCAGGCGGGCGACCGAGTCGTGCTGGCGTACCCGCTCCTGGAGCAGTTCGCCCACCTGACGCAGCAGTTGGTCGCCGGCGATATGGCCGCAGGTGTCGTTGATCAGTTTGAACTGGTCGATATCCAGCACCAGCACCGCATGGTGGCTGTTGTCGCTGCGGGCCCGCTCGATGGTCTGGGCTAACCGCCGTTCGAAGCTGTGGCGGTTGATCAGGCCGGTCAGCAGGCAGTGGCTGGCCTGGTAGTCGAGCTGCTCGTTCAGCTGATGGGTGGTGGTGATATCCTCCTGGGTACACAGGTAGCGGTCGATGCGGTCGGCGTCGTCGCGCAGTGGCGAGATGACCAGCGCGGCCCAGTAGAAACCGCCATCCTTGCGTCGGTTCTGCAGGGTGCCACGCCAGACCTGTCCCTGGCTGATCTGCTGCCAGAGCTGACGGTAGAGCGCCTTGTTGTGCTTGCCTGAGCGCAGCAGGCCGGCCGGTTGCCCGATTACCTCCTGCTGGCTGTAACCGGTTACTTCGCAGAAACGTGAATTGACATAGGTAATCTTCGCCTCGGTGTCGGTGATCATCACCACGCTGGCGCATTGCTCGATGGCGTTGGAGAACTGTTTGAGCCAGCGCTGGGAGTGCTTGAGGTCGGTGATGTCGCGGGTCAGCGCCAGGTGGGCACTGGCCTTGCCCTGGTCGTCGTACAGCGGCACCGCATGGCTGTCGACCCGTTTTCGCCGGCCGTCCAGGCCGATGATATCGTACTCCAGCTGAACGGCCTGACCCTGGAAGACCTTTTCATTGAAGGCGATATAGGCGTCCCGGTCTTCGGGGGCGATCAGTTGGTAGACGCTGTTGTTCTGCACCTGCTGCAGGTTGTCGGCACCGATGATACGGAGCCCAGCCGGGTTCATATCCAGCAGGGTGCCGTCGGCGGCAACGGTTTTGACGCACTCCGGCGCGGAGTCGATGATCTGTTGCAGCAGGGCGCGTTGTTGCTGAAGTTCTTCCTGCTGATGCTGGTGGCGTTGTTGTAAGCAGCCGATGATGAGGCCGGCGAGCAGAATCATCAGGGTGACGGGCAGGCGATCATGTAAATGTTCTATGGAGGGCGAGATCAGAACCGAAAGAAAGGCTGTATCCTGCAGCAGAGAGTCGATGACCGCGTCGAACAGCCAGCCGAACAGACTGATCAGAATTGCCAGTCGGAACGCGCCGCTGGCAAGTAGTTCTGGCAGATGCAGAAGGTTACAGAGACGCCGGAGGGCGGGCAGCATTCAAACACCAGTGGAGTGAACAATAAGGATAACCATAGCTCCAGGCCGGCAATGTTGCACGAGCCGTGTGAGCGGTGTCGCACTATCTCAACGCTGACCGCGTGGTGTCAATTCCCGCTCGCCGGATCATTGATCGTGGGCAAGGCCGGTTACGGCGCCAGGGGCGCACTGTGCTAAAATGCGGCCCCTGTTCTGTCCGCCGAGCCTATCCGATTCCGATGCAAACCCTCGTTGTTCCCCAGGGCGAATTTCGCCTGAACCGCTACCCGTTACGTCCGAAGGAAACTCTGCGCGCCTGGGATGCCGCCGACGAGTACCTGCTTAACTATCTCGCCGAGCAGGGCTTGCCGGCGCAAGGGGGACGGATTCTGATTCTGAACGATCAGTTCGGTGCGCTCAGCGTTGTATTGCACAGCTACCAGCCGGTGATGAGCAGCGATTCCTACCTGGCTCACCAGGGCGCCAGGGCGAACTTGGCGGAGAACGGGGTGGCCCTTGAATCGGTCGCCCTGCTGGATAGCCTCAGCGAGCCCGCCGGTCCGTTCGATCTGGTGTTGCTGAAAGTACCCAAGAGCCTGGCGATGCTGGAGCACCAACTGGCCCGGCTGCGGCCGCTGCTGCATGCCGGCAGCCGGGTGATCGGAGCCGGTATGGTCAAGTCGATCCATACTTCGACGTTGAAACTGTTCGACACGCTGCTCGGGCCGACCCGTACCTCGCTGGCGCAGAAGAAGGCGCGGCTGATCTTTGCCGAGCCGGATCCGGATTTGCCGCCGGCGCCGGACAAATACCCCAGTCGCTATAAGCTGGAGCAGACCGACTACTGGCTCAGCAACCACGCCGGCGTATTCTCGCGAGACAGCCTGGATATCGGGACCCGTTTCCTGCTGCAGCACCTGCCGGCGTCCGATGCGCCGCGCCATATCGTCGATCTGGGCTGCGGCAACGGGGTGGTCGGGATGATCGCTGCCGAGCGCAATCCCAACGCCACGCTGACCTTCGTCGACGAATCCTTCATGGCGGTGGCGTCGGCGCGAGACAACTTTATCGCCGCCCACGGCGAGGTGCGTGAAGCCCGTTTTCAGGCCACCGACTGCCTGGCCGGCATCGAGCGCAACAGCGCCGACCTGATCTTGAACAATCCGCCGTTCCACCAGCACAACGTGGTCGGCGACTTCATCGCCCGGCAGATGTTCAAGGAAGCGAAGCAGGTGCTCAAATCCGGCGGTGAGCTCTGGGTGATCGGCAACCGCCACCTCGGTTACCATCTCCGTCTCAAGCAGTTGTTCGGCAACTGCGAGACGGTGGCTGCCAACCGTAAGTTCGTGATTCTGCGGGCCTGCAAACGCTGAGTCGGGCTAACCTTTCCCTTCGATCGCCGCCGCCAGCCGGGCTTTTGGCTTGTTGACCAGGTAGATGCCGGCTGCCACCAGCGCCAGGGCCGCCAGGAAGTTGGCGCTGAGCGGTTCATCCAGCAGCCACCAGGCCAGCAGGACGCCGAACAGCGGGGTCAGGAAGCTGAACGTGGCGATCCGTGAGGCGGGGTAGTGGCGCATCAGCCAGAACCAGCTTAGATAGGCGGCGAAAGCCACGCAGACGGTCTGGAAGGCCAGTGCACCGGCGCTGCTCCAGTGCAACCGCTCGACACCGGGTTCACCGAACAGCCAACTGGCCAGCGGCAGCAGCAGGGCGGACAGCGCCAACTGGTACAGCAGCACCCGGCTGGCCGACTGGCGGCTCAGCGGCGTAGCCTTGATCACCACCGTGGTGGCGCCCCACAGGATCGCCGCACCGATTGCCAGCAGGTCGCCGAGCAGCTGGCCGCCGCTGCCCAGGCCATCGGCGAAGGCCAATACCACCCCGGCAAAGGCGCACAGCAGGCCGAACAGCTGTGTCCGGCGTAGCTGTTCACCGGGGATGAACAGCTGGGCGCCCAGCGCCACCACGAACGGCGAGGTATACAGGAACACCGTCACCCGCGCCGCGCCGGTATACTCCAGCGCCCAGTACAGCAGGGCAAACTCTGCCGAGAACAGCAGCCCGGCCAGCAAGCCCCAGAGTTCGGCTCCGTCCCGTTGCCGGATTCGCTCCCCCTGCCAGACCATCCAGCCGCACAGCAGGGCGGTGGCGCCAATGGAGCGCAGACCGCCCTGCATCAGCGATGAGATGTCGTCCAGCGCCAGCTTAACGGCGATCTGCTGTAAGCCGAAAACCAGGCAGAGTAGGGTCAACAGGCCGATCGCCAAGCCGTCGAGATGCTGTTTGCTCATGAATCCGGTATCTGTAGCGGGATGGAGGAAAATGTGGGGAGCGAGGCAGCACAGTAACGGATTCACGACCGCTGGTGAACCGCGGAAACTCTGAGTTGCTGCTTTCATGGCCGGCGGCGCCGGCCTGTTGCACGATCAATTTCAGGACGCTTCGACGGCCTCCGCCACGACCCGGGTATTCGGCTTGTTGACCAGGTAGATACCGGCCGCCACCAACGTCAGCGCCGCCAGGAAGTAACCGCTGAGCGGTTCATCCAGCAACCACCAAGCCAGCAGGACGCCGAACAGTGGGGTCAGGAAGCTGAAAGTGGCGATCTGCGAGGCGGGGTAGTGGCGTATCAGCCAGAACCAGGCCAGGTAGGCGATAAAGGCGACGCCGACCGTCTGGAACGCCAGCGCGCCGCCGCTGAGCCAGTTCAGCCGGATGCTGCCGTTCTCGCCGCAGGCCCAGCTGGCCAGCGGCAGTAGCAGGGCGGACACCGCCAGTTGGTACAGCAACACCCGGCCGGCCGACTGGCGACCCAGCGGACTGGCCTTGACCACCACGGTGGTGGCGCCCCACAGGATCGCCGCACCGATCGCCAACAGGTCGCCGAGCAGCTGACCGCCGCTGGTCAAGCCGTCGGCGAACGCCAGCACCACGCCGGTAAAGGCGCACAGCAGGCCGACCAGTTGACGGCGGCCCAGCTGCTCGCCGGGGATCAACAGCTGGGCGCCCAGCGCCACCACGAACGGTGAGGTGTACCAGAAGACACTGGCGCGTGCGGCGCCGGTGTGCTCCAGCGCCCAGTACAGCAGCATGAACTCCCCGGCAAACAGCAGGCCCGTCAGCAGGCCCCAGAGCTCGACTCCGTCCCGCTGCCAGACCCGTTCGCCGCGCCAGACCAGCCAGCCGCACAGCAGCAGCGTGGCGCCGACCGAGCGCAGTCCGGCCTGCATCAGTGGCGGGATATCGGCCAGTGTCAGTTTGATGGCGATCTGCTGTAAGCCGAACGCCAGGCACAGTAAGGTCAACAGGCCGATCGCCAAGCTGTCGAGATGTTGTTTGCTCATATTTCCGCTACCTGTCGGGACTGAAAGAGATATGGAGCGCAGAGCGGCACGGTATCGAATCTGTTCAGCCGCTGGAATATGGCGGCGACTGAGTACCGTGCGAAGGTCGCGGGTAGGCCCAAGAGCGACGTCTAAAGACAGCTCTGCTGAGGGCCTTGCTTGGAAATAGGGGGAACTGATACCAGAAAGCGCTTTTTTTTCCGGCTAAATCATCGTAGCGTGCTGTTTATCCGGCTTGTCACGATTTAAGGGTACAAGGAGGTTTGGGTGAAAACACTGGATAAACAGATCAAGCGAACGCAGCCGAAGGGCTGGCAGACCATGGCAGGCCGGCTGGTGGCCGCACTGGGGTTGTGCGCAACGCTGGTTACATCGCTACCCGCCGTGGCGGCGGACAGCAAGACCGCCGCGGCGTCTTCCACGCTGCAGCGGGTGCAGCTCAACGGCGACCTGCGTTGCGGCGTTTTTCCGGATGATCCCGGCCGCAGTGCGATCACCACCGCCGGAGTCTGGGCCGGTTTCTATGTCGATTTCTGCAAGGCGGTGGCCGCCGCGGTCATCGGCAACCCCGACTTCGTGCAGTATGTCGAAGTAGGCGCCAAGACCCGCTTCACGTCGCTGGTGGAACGCAAGACCGACGTGGTGATGTACAGCTCGACCTGGACGCTGGGCCGCGAATCCGGCTACAACGTCGAGTTCCCCACCATCTACCTGTTCGACGGCCAGGGCTTTCTGGTCCGCAAGCGCTCCGGTATCCGGCGGGTCGAGGACCTGAAGGGCAAGTCGATCTGCGTCACCGAGAACACCACCAGCCACCGTAACCTGGTTCACCTGATCGAGCACCGCCAGCTGGGTGCCCAGGTGCTGTTCTCCAATGGCGACAGCTTCTTCCGCGGTAGCTGCGATGCCTACAGTGCCGACCGGATGAACCTGGCCACCAACCGCGCCAACCGGGCCGACAATCCTGCCGACTATCTGATCCTGCCGGATGTGGTCTCGCGCGAGCCGATCGGCCCGACGGTGCGCAACGATGATCCGCAGTGGTCGCGCATCGTCCGTTCGGTGGTGCATGCGCTGATCCTGGCCGAGGAGAAGGGGATCGCCCAGAGCAATGTCGATCTCTACCTCAACGGCGACAATGAAGCCGAGGTCGGCAACCTGCTCGGCAGCAGCGGCGATATCGGTGCCCAGTTGGGCTTGGACAAGGCCTGGGCCTACCGGGTGATCAAAGCGGTCGGCAACTACGGCGAGATCTACGATCGCCACTTCGGGCCGGGCTCGGCGATCGGCGTCGAGCGCGGCCTGAACCGGCTCTGGTCGCAGGGCGGGCTGCTGTTTGCGCCGCCGTTTAAATAGCCTGAATAACGGAAATGGGAAGGTAAAGGACGATGAGCTCGCAATGGAACAACGGCGCCAGCGCCAGTCGGCGCGCGGTGCTGCAGGCGCTGGCGGCGGCCGCCACCTTGTCTGTGCTGCCGAGCGGCGTGCAGGCGATGGCGACCCCGGCTCGGCTGGATTTTCTACGTGCCTCGGCGAAACTGAGCGGCATTGAGCTGGACCGCAGTTATCTGCAGCTGGCCGATGATATCTGGACGCTGCTGACGCTGTCGGGCGAGCAGCCCTATCGGCGCCTGGTGGCGCTGGTGCAGCGGGTGCCCGAACAGGACCTGCCGCAGGCGCTGCGCCGGGCCGGTCTCGAAACGGAGGCGCGCCGGCTGCTGAATGTCTGGTATCGGGGACAGATCGAGCTGCGCCCGGCCGACCTGGACAATCCGGCGGTGCAGCGCATCTGCGGCGACCTGCGCGAGCGGATCGACCCGGACCACCAGCGCCGGCCGGTCACTGCGGTGATCGACTATGACGAGGCGCTCAGCTGGCAGGCCTGCAGTTTTACCAAGCCGTCGGCCACCTGTGGCGGCCCGTTCGGCTACTGGTCCGAGCCGCCGGCACCTTCTGAAACCGTGGCAGTGACAGGGAAGAACGTCTGATGAAAATGGAACAACAACCGCAGGAACTGATCGACGCCGACGTGGTGATTATTGGCGCCGGCGTGGTCGGCGGCTTGATGGCCTGGCGGCTGTCCGAACAGGGCCTCAACGTGGCGGTGCTGGATGCCGGTGCCCGCGTTGACCGGGTCGACGCGATCAACCGCTACAAGGCCAACCCGGACAAGGAAGCCAACTCCCCCTACCGGATGATGCCCTGGGCGCCGGTACCGGACGATAAAGACCCGCTCAGCTACTACGTCCAGCCGGGGCTGGCCAAGCCCGGCCAGCCGCAACAGCCGAAGCAGCAGATCGCTTTCGCCGGTTTCTTCATGCGCTTGGTCGGCGGTACCTCCTGGCACTGGACCGGTCATGCCGAGCGGCTCTACCCGAACGATTTTCGTACCCGCAGCGCTTACGGTGTCGGGGTCGACTGGCCGCTCAGCTACGATGAGCTGGAACCCTACTATTACCAGGTCGAGCAGGCCTGGGGCGTGGCCGGCGATGCGGACTGCGTGGCGCCACCGCGCAAAGATCCCTACCCGCTGCCGGTGGTGCCGCGCTCCTACCTGGATATCCAGGTAGGCAAGGTTGCCCAGGCGGTGATCGGTCACGATACCCAGCCGCTGCCACACTGCCGCAACTCGCTGCCCTACGATGACCGGCCGCAGTGCTGCGGCAACGCCAGCTGCCTGCCGATCTGCCCGATCGGCGCCAAGTACGATGCCCATGTGCATGTGCTGAAGGCGGAACAGCAGGGCAGCCGGGTGTTGGCCAACCGGGTGGCGGTCCAGGTGGCGCTGGACGAAAGCCAACAGCAGGTGACCGGTATCTACTACCGCAACTTCGATCAGGACGCCAAGGGCAGCCTCGGCCTGGCCCGGGCCAAGATCTACGTGCTGGCGGCCCACGCGGTGGAAACACCGCGCTTGATGCTGCTGTCGGCGGGCAAGGAGAACGTGCCGGCGGCCGGTTTGTCGAACAGCTCCGGCCAGGTCGGCCGCAACCTGATGGGCTTTGCCAATATCAACACCGTCGGCTACGCGCCGGCCGATAATCCGGTCTACCCCTACCGGGGGCCGGTCAGCGCCACCGGCGCCATCGGCGGTTGGCGCGATGGCGAGTTCCGCAAGGAGTATGCCTCGATCGCCCCGTTCACCATCAACGGCGCGTTCAAGTTCGGCACCGGGCCGCTCGACGAGGCGGCCCAGGCGATCGACGAGGGCTATCTCGGCAGCGCGTTGCGCCAGCGGGTGGACGAGATGACCGCCCGCCAGGTCAACCTGCACAGCACCGTCGAGGTGATGCCGAACCCGGACAACCGGGTCAGCCTGGCCTACGACCAGTTGGATCCACTTGGCCTGCCGAGGCCCAAGCTCGACTTCAAGCTGGATGACTACACCCTGCGCGGTTGCCGGGTGGCCTGGGATGCTCATCTGAAGATTTTCAACCAAATGGGTGTCGCCCGCCGCGACGGCGGCCAGCTGCAACCGAACGAGGCGAACTGGCAGAAGCTGCTACGCGGCGAGCTGGACAAGACTTACTACAGCCTGACCTCCGGCGACGCGGTGATCGCCGGTACCGTGCGGATGGGCGATGACCCGGCCAGCGCGGTGGTGGATCGCCACTGTCGCAGCTTCGATCACCAAAACCTCTATATCGTCGGCACCTGCAACTACCCGACCATCGGCAGCGCGTCGCCCTCGTTGACCGCCGCCGCACTGGGGCTGCGCAGCGCCGACCAGATCGCCGCCAACTTCTTCAAGGACTGACCGGGAGCCGTCAGATGTCGAATAGGAATCGAAAATTGCCGGGAATTGACCGCCGCACCCTGCTGATGGGGATGGGCGCGACCGCATTGGGCGGCGTGGTGGGCTGCGCCCGCTGGGGCGTGCCGACGCAGGTCAGCAGCGCGTTGGCGGCGGTGGGGCCGCAGCCGGAGCTGGCCCAGCCGCCGGAGGAGGTGTCGCGGGACGGATTGCTGCGGGTGCAGATGGAGGCGAAATACGGCCGCTACGACCTGGCCGGCCGGCCGGTGATGCTGCGCAGCTTCGATGGTGGCCCGCTGGGCCGTACGCTGCGGGTTCAGGCCGGCGACCAGCTGAGACTGTCGCTACACAACCGGCTGCCGTACGATCCGCTGGAGGCTCTGTGCACCGCAGTGCCGGAGATCGGCGACAACACACCGCGCGGCTTCAATGTCACCAACATGCATGTGCACGGCCTGCACGTCTCGCCGGACAGCCCGGCCGACAACGTGCTGCTGCTGATCCGCCACGACGAGCGGCAGCACTACGTCTACGATATTCCCGAGGACCAGCCACCGGGCACCTATTTCTACCATGCCCACTTCCATGGCTCGGTGGCGCTGCAGGTGGCCAGCGGCATGGCCGGGGCGCTGATCGTCGAGGGCAAGGTGGACCGGATCCCCGAGATTCGGGCGGCCCGCGAGCAGGTGATCGTTTTCCAGACCCAGCGGTTCGACGACGACGGCGTGTGCGAGGACTACCGGGTGCTGGCCCAGCCGGGACCGGTCTATGTCAACGGCCAGTTGCGACCGCTGATCCGCATGCAGCCGGGCGAGGTGCAGCGCTGGCGGCTGGTCAATGCCAGCCATCAGCTGAACATGGAGCTGGCACTGGGCGATCACCAGTTCACCGCGCTCTGCTATGACGGCAACCCGCTGTACGAGACCAAGCGGGTCGATCAGGTACCGATGGTGCCGGGCAACCGTGCCGACCTGCTGGTCAAGGCCGGCAAGCCGGGCCGTTACCCGCTGGTGGTCGGCAAGGATGCCGATGGCCGCGATCTGATCGCCGCCGATATCGAGGTTCAGGGGGAGGTCCGGGAGATGCCGCTGTTCAGCGGTCGCTTGCCGGGGCGCGAAATGCTGAAAGATATCGACGAGAAGGACGTTACCTTCGGTCGGCGGCTGGAGTTCGGCCTGGCCGGCAATATCTCCGGCAACAAGTACACCATCAACGGGCTGCCGTTTTCCTGCGAGGATCCCTGGTTGATTCCGCTGGGCGCGGTGGAGGAGTGGGAGGTCTACAACCATACCGCCGAGTCCCACCCGTTCCATATCCATGTCAACCCGTTCCAGATGTTGTCGGGTGGCAACGTGCCGCCGGGCACCTGGCTGGATACCGTCAACCTGGCGCCGTTCCAGCGGATCCGCTTCCGAACACGGTTTGAAAATTATACCGGCACCTTCGTATTCCACTGCCACAACCTGACCCATGAGGATCTCGGCATGATGCAGGCGGTCAGGGTGGTGCCGCCGGGCAGTCTGGCCTAAGCGCCAACCGGCTACGGGAGTTCAGCAGTTATTATGAGCCAGCCGAAATCTTCGCCTTCACCCCAGAGCGGCAGAGCCTTGACCGGGTTGCCGCAGCTGTCGGACAGCCGCAGCGTCGGTTTTCGGTTGATCCTGGCCTTCGTCGGCGTGTTCAGTCTGAGCCTGCTGTCGATGGCGGCGGTGCTCTATGCACTGTTCGAGCAGTACCAGGGCTTCAAGGAGCTGTCGGGCACCCATTTCGATCGCGCGATGACCGCCGCCGAGCTGACCCGGGATGCCGAGGTGATCGCCGCCGAGGTGTTCGAGAGCATGCTGGGGGTGGATCGCAGCCTGGCCGATGAAAGTCAGGTCGATGCCGACCTGATGCGGATCTACGACAGCGTGCTGGCCCGTCTGCAGCAGGGCGAGGCCGGTCGTGATGTGCGGCTGGCCGGTGCCGAGCGTTGGCAGGGGGAGTATTTTGACAGCGTCGCACAGCTGCGCCGGCGGATCTACGAAGAGCGCCAGCTGAAGGAGCGGCGCCTGAAGGTGCCCGATCTGCTGTACCAGCAGTCGCAGAGCTGGGAACAGCTGGCCGCAGCGGCGGGTGATCCAGTGCGGGCCGTTGCCGGCCATGCCCTGGCGGCGTTGGGGTATGCGGCGACGGCATTGAGCAGCGAACGGCCCGGGCAGCTGTACCGGCTGCGTCAGGCGGCGGAAACCAATTTGCGCGAGCTGCGCCAGGCTGCGCGGCAGAACCCGGCCCTGGACGCCCGGCGGGTGGCGTTGGAGACGCTGGTGACGCGGGTGTTCAACGAACGCGAGCCGAGCCTGCAGAGCCAGCGGGCGACTTTGTCCACCGCCCGTCAGACCCGGGTGCTGGCGCAAAAGCTGACCGGCAGTACCTACAACTACTACCTGGACCTGAAAAATTCTGCGCAGCAGGCGACTCTGCGTCATGAGGAGATCGCCAAGACCACCATGACGGCGGTGGCGCTGATTGCCGCGGTGATGCTGGTATTCACCCTGCTGGGGGTGTTCTATATCGGTCGCCGTATCGTGCGCCGACTCAATGCCCTGAACCAGTCGATGATGGCCCATGTGGCCGGTGATACGGTTCGTATCCCGACCAGCGGCCGCGACGAAATCGCCACCATGGGGCACTCCTTCGCGGTGTTCGTCGATGCCCGCGACAAGGCGGAGCAGGCGCTTGACCAGGCTCGCCAGGAGGCGGAGCAGGCCAACCGGGCCAAGAGCGAGTTCCTGGCCAATATGAGTCATGAGATCCGTACTCCGTTGAACGCCATTATCGGCTTCGGCAACCTGGCCGAACAGACCGAGCTGGACGCGGTGCAGCGCAGCTATCTGCAGAAGATCCACAACTCGGCCCGTCACCTGTTGCGGGTGATCGACGATATTCTCGACTTCTCGAAGATCGAGGCCGGCAAGTTGGAGCTGGAGCAGGTGCCGTTCAGCCTCACCGAGGTGATGGATACGGTCACCGATATCCTGGTCGGCAGCGCCCATGACAAGGGGCTGGAGGTGGTGGTCAACCTGCCGCCGCAGATCCCGCGGGCGTTGATCGGCGATCCGTTGCGGCTGGGCCAGGTACTGGTCAACCTGGCCGGCAACGCGGTCAAGTTCACCGAGCAGGGTTATGTGCGGATCGTGATTTCACTGTGTGAGCGCCGGCGTGACCGGGTGGAGCTGGCCTTCGATGTGATCGACAGCGGCATCGGCATGGACGAGGAACAGCTGTCGCGGCTGTTCCAGCAGTTCCAGCAGGCTGATAGCTCGATCACCCGCCGTTTCGGCGGCACCGGGCTGGGGCTGGCGATCTGCAAGACCCTGGTTGGCCTGATGGGCGGCCAGATCTCGGTGCAGAGCCAGCTGGGCCAGGGCAGTAGCTTCAGTTTCCGGGTGCCGTTCGACTGTCAGCCGAACGACTGCCAGCCGGACTTCCGGGTGCCGGAAGCGCTGCGCCGCTGTCGGATCCTGGTGGCGGATTCCCAGCCGCTGACCCGGGCTTCCTGCTGCGAGCAGTTGAGCTCGTTGGGATTGGATAACCATGCGGTCGCCAGCGGCCGGCAGTTGCTTGCTGAGTTGCGGGCCGGCGCAGACGGTGAACGGCCCGGCTATGACCTGGTGCTGCTCGATGAAGGGATCGGCGAGCCCGACTTCCAGCAGACCCTGGCTCAGCTGCAAGCCGGGCCGGCCGCCGGTGGCGAACTGCGGATTCTGGTGATGACCAGCCATAACGTACGCAGCGTGGCGGCCGAGGGAGTGGCGGCGGTGCTCAATAAGCCGATCCGCGCCTCGCAGCTGTTCGATACGCTGTTGGAGCTCTGTGGCGTCGAACCCGGCCAGGAGATGGCTATGCCCTTGTTGGACCCGGCCCAGCGGGCCGCCCTGTATGGCCTGCGGGTGCTGCTGGTGGATGACCAGCCGCTGAACCAGGAGATCGCCGCCCGGCTGTTGCGCAGCCAGGGGGTCGAGGTGGAACTGGCTGATCATGGTCGTCAGGCGGTGGAACGGATCGAACAGGCCGGTGATGGCTATTTCGACCTGGTGCTGATGGACCTGCAGATGCCGGAGATGGACGGCCATCAGGCGTCGCGCCAGATTCGACGGCGCTACAGTGCAGAACAGCTGCCGATTATCGCGATGACCGCTCATGCCATGGCCTCCCAGCGCCAGGAATGTCTGGACAGCGGCATGAACGATCACCTGAGCAAGCCGATCGACCTGGCACAGCTATGGCAAACGCTGCTGCACTGGACCCGGCCGCGCCACGAGGTTGTCAAGCGGAGTGTTATAGCGGAGCCATTGTCGGATACGCTGGAAAACGAGTCGGTGGTGCTGCCGGCGCAGTTGGCGGGCTTTGATCTGGCGGAGGGGCTGGCCCGGATGGGCGGTGACCGGGCCTTCTACCGCAAGATGCTGCTGGAATTTCCGCCATGGGCGCAGCAGAATAACCAGCGGCTGCGCGCCGCCATGGCCAGTGACGATCTGGTCGAAGCGGAACACGCCGCCCACAGCCTGGTTGGCACCGCCGCGTCGATTGCCGCCAATGAGCTGGCAGCCGGTGCGCGTGAACTGGAACGGGCACTGGAGCAGCGGAATGGCGCGCTGAGCGAGCGGCGACTGGCCGAGGTCGAGGCCGAACTGGAGCGGGTGTCGACCTCCCTGGCCAGCCTGCGTGCGCAGCAGCCCCCGCTTGATGAACAGCAATGCCCGACCGCGGCGCCTGCGCAGGAGCCGGGGCCGCGGATCGAAACCGAGCTGCGCCAGCTGATTCGGCTGTTGTCGAATAATGATCTGGATGCGCATGCCAGTTATCAGCGGCTTTGCAGCCGCTATACCGACCGGCCGCTGCCGGAAGCGCTGTCCCGGCTGGCGCCGCAGCTGGATGACTTGGCGTTCGATGAAGCCCGGTTGGCGTTGCAGGCGTGGCTGGCCCGACTGGAACAGGCGCATGATGAGTAAGGTGCGATGAGTAAGCGGCAAACCATTCTGCTGGTGGATGATGAGACCCGCCACCTGAAAGTGCTGGTCAAGGCGTTCCTGAATGACTACCGGGTGCTGTTCGCCCGCAGCGGGGATGAGGCGCTGCAGTTGGTACAGCAGGAGGCGCCGGACCTGATCATCCTGGACGTGATGATGCCGGGCATGGACGGTTACCAGCTGTTCGGCCTGCTGCAGCAGGACCAGGCGCTGCGTCAGGTACCGGTGATCTTCCTGACCGGTCGCGATGGCGAGGCGGATGAGCGACGAGGCCTGGAGATGGGGGCGGTGGACTATTGGACCAAACCGGTCAGCATCGATATTGCCCGCATCCGGGCCCGCAATCACCTTGAGCTGAAGCGTCACCGCGACCTGCTGGCCAAACTGGCGATTACCGACTCGCTGTGTGATATCGCCAACCGGCGCGGCTTCGAGGATTACCTGGCGCGCGAGTGGCACCGTGCGGCCCGTACCGGCCGGCCGGTGTCGCTGCTGATGATCGATATCGATTATTTCAAGGCGTTTAATGACCATTACGGCCACCCGGCCGGCGATCAGTGTCTACGCCAGGTGGCGGCGCTGATCGACAAGACGTTGAGCCGGCCGGCCGACTTGGCGGCGCGCTACGGTGGTGAGGAGTTCGTCTGCGTGTTGCCGGAGACGCCGGAAGCCGGCGCCCGGGTGCTGGCGCAGAAACTGCGCCAGGCGGTTGCCGACAGCGGCATGGTGCATGGCCACTCGCCGCTTGGTAACCGGCTGACCATCAGCTTGGGCGCAGCGACCCTGCAGCCAGATGAGGCCGGCGATCCGGCCGAACTGGTCGAGCTTGCCGACCAGGCGCTCTACGACGCCAAGAATGGCGGCCGCGACCGGGTGGTGGTGGCCGGCATGGTGCTGACCACGTTGGCCAAGGCTGAATCCGGCTGATACCGCGCGGCGATGGCTGCCGTCGCTACCCTAGTCGTTTACACTGGCCCCCTTTATCCCAGCTATCTCAACCGATCTCTGTCCTGCGAGGGGCGATGAACTGGCTCTTTCCCGAACACAAGCGCGAACTGCCGGCCAGCCGGGCGATCAGTGTCGGCCTGCGCAGCCTGCACCTGGTCGGCATCAGCGGCCTGGCGGGCGGCTACCTGTACCAGCTGCCGCTGGCGCAGTGGTGGCCGTTTCTCTGGCTGGCGTTGGCCAGTGGCCTGCTGATGCTGCTCAAGGAGCTCTATCAGGACGGTATCTGGTTGCTGCAGCTACGCGGCCAGGCGGTGCTGCTGAAAGTGGCGCTACTGGCCTTGTCCGGCAGCTGGTACGGCGGTACCGAACGTTGGGTATATATCCTGGTGATTCTGTTGTCCGGTGTGATTGCCCATGCGCCCGGTAAAGTGCGGTACTATTCCTGCTGGCACCGCTGTGTGCTGACCCGTGAGGTCTGGCAGAGCAAACGGGGCCGATAGAGCGCGCAACAATCAAATCGAGGAGTTGGAGTGATGGCACTGGATGCGGCGCCGAGCTGGCAGCCGAGTCTGGCCGCGGAGCTGGACGCCCCCTATATGCAGCAGCTGAAGCAGTTCCTGCGTAACGAGAAAGATAACCGCAAGGTGATCTACCCCCATTCGTCGCAGTGGTTCCATGCGCTGGAAGCCACTCCGCTGGACCAGGTCAAGGTGGTGATTCTCGGCCAGGACCCCTACCACCAGCCCAACCAGGCACACGGGCTCTGTTTCTCGGTGCGGCCGGGGGTGCGGATTCCGCCGTCGCTGGTCAACATCTACAAGGAGCTGCAGAGCGATCTGGGTATCGAGCCGGTCGGCCATGGCTACCTGGAGAGCTGGGCCTGTCAGGGGGTGCTGCTGCTCAACGCGGTGCTGACCGTCGAGCATAGCAGCGCTAATTCGCATCAGGGCAAGGGTTGGGAACAGTTCACCGACAAGGTGATCGCCACCGTCAACGAACAGTGTGAGCACGTGGTGTTCATGCTCTGGGGCAGTTACGCCCAGAAGAAGGGCGCCCATATCGATCGCCAGCGCCACTTGGTATTGAAGGCACCCCATCCGTCGCCGCTGTCGGCCCACCGCGGTTTCTTTGGTTGCCGTCATTTCAGCCAGGCCAACGCCTACCTGCAGCAGCATGGCCGCACACCGATCGACTGGCAGCTGCCGGCGGTGCCGGATAGCGCCGACCTCGAGCAGGCCATCGCGAGCGGGAATTGAGCGCCCGGTTATAACATGGCTCTTCGCGGCTGTATGAGAAATGCTTCAAACCTGTTGAGGAAGCCTTAAGCGCCAAGCTTAAGCTACACGCAGCCCGCTGCTACAGGGGCGAGTTTCGTAGCAGCCCGCTCCGCGAGCGACACTTGCGGACTACGCCGCCCCAGTCGCGGTCGGTACCCAAAGGGCATGCCAAGTCAGCTGCTACGGGAGTCATGCTTGGAACGCTCAGAGTCGACCTAGAGTCGGCATAGATAGTGAGGCTGACCAGGGGCCAGCGGCAAGTTTACGACTGAGGTCGGCGTTTCCCCTTAATCCGCGAAGAACCTATAAAGTCGCTGCATAGCTAACCGCCGGCCCATACGCCGGCGTTTTCCTGTTTTTCAATATATGCAGGCGTCGGTGCGCTGAAACGCGGTCTCAGCGGGTGTGAATCTGGTAGGGCCGGCGGGCGCTCAACGGCCGCAGCATTTCTTGAATTTTTTGCCGCTGCCGCAGGGGCAGGGATCGTTGCGGCCGGTATGGCGTAGCGGGTTGCTGGCTTGCTGCATCAGCTGTTGCTGGTGCAGGTCCAGCAGCCGTTCGGCCAGTTGGGCGGTGGCTTGCAGGCGGCCCGGAAGTAAACGGCGGGCGTCCGCTTCGGATAAGCGGTCGCTCAGTGCCTCGTCGGTGTCGCCGCTGAGCCGCAGGCAGAGCAGCAGGGTACCGCTCAGGGTGCGTTCGTCGCCGCTGTCACCGAACCGTTGCAGGGCGTCCTGCCAGAGGTTGTGCAGCCAGTCCTGGCCGGCCAGGTAACCGCGGCAGAAGGCGGCCATGGCCTCGGGATTGTCCGTCCAGCCCGGCAGCTGCAGCGCGGGCTGGCGACGCTGCTGCAGCCAGTGGTTGTAGAGCCCGACCAGCGCTTCGCGCAGTTCGCTGTCCAGGCCTCCGGCCGGTGGCTCCCGCCAGACCGCCTGCAGCCACTCGTCCGGCATCACCAGCGACGGCGCCGAAGCGGCCGCCAGCAGGAAGCCGTAACTGCGCTCCAGGCCCAGCTGCGGGTGCAGCGCCGGTTGGCGCATGAACAGTTGAGCATAGCGGGCGTCGCTGTGCTGCGGCAGCAGGCGCATCGCTTAGCTCTTGCGCTCGAACAGGCTCGGGTCGAGCAGGTAGGGCAGTTCCAGCAATTCCAGTGCCGGGCCGCTCTGGCTGGCCAGCAGAATGGTTTCGCTGTCGGCCTGGGCCTTGTTGATCACCGCCAGCAGCTCCACCTGGCCGGCCTCTTCGGTCGGCGCCGCGAGCACCACCTGGCCGACATTCTCCCGTTCGGCGCTGTGCAGCGCGGTGCCGGCGGCCGGCACGCTGTCGCTGGCCACCCGGGCGCGGTACATCGGTTTGTTCAGTTTGCCACGGTGCTGCAGACGGGTGACGATCTCCTGGCCGGTATAGCAGCCCTTGCTGAAGGAGACGCCGCCCAGCGCCTGCAGGTTGGTCATCTGCGGGATGAAGGCTTCCTTGGTAGCGGCCCGCAGGTCGGCGATGCCGGCGCGGATCTCGCTCAGCAGCCACTGCTCGGTGCTGCCCAGTTCGGCGCCTTCCAGCAGGTTGGGTAGCAGCTCGACCGCCTCATTGACCGGCAGCCAGAGCTCGAACCGGTCGCCCGGAACCCGCACCGCAACCTTGTTGCCGCTACGCAGGGCACCGTCGTCTTCGCTGGGCGCCCGGTCCATCACCCGCTCGACCAGCGTCGCGGCGCCCGGGCCGATCAGGCCGAGGCCGACCAGTTGATCGCCAAGGTCGGCGGCGTCCGCCTTCGAGAAGACGATGTACTTGTTCAGATTGGCCAGGCCGTCGGCCAGCAGTTCATGGTGCAGCCGCAGCCAGTAGCCGTCCTTGACCGCCATCAGCCGGTACAGTGCCAGCATATGGCCCTTGATATTACAGTGTGCACCTAGCCCGCTGCCGCGCCGGCTGACCTCCTCCATATCGCAGCTCAGCTGGCCCTGCAGGAACTTGGTGGCCTCCGGTCCCAGCACGCTGAGCGCCCGCAGGTGCAGCAGCGGCACCACCCGGGTCTGTGTCTTGCTCGCTTTCACCTGCAGCCGGTGGGGTTCGTCGATCATGGCGCCGAACTGCGTCAGTGTGTTCAACCAGTCACTCATCTTACCGATCTCCTGTCAGGCTGGGGGCTGTGACCCTTCTGCAATCCGCTGCCCCAGCTGAATGGTGGTGCCAGCCTGTAGCTGATCCTTCCATGCGATAGCATCCGGGCCGAACAGCAAAATCACTGTCGAGCCCAATTTAAAGCGTCCCATTTCGTCGCCCTTGGCCAGTTGTACCGCGGCCTGCTCACCCGCGAACTGCTTGTGCTGCGGGCTGCGCGGCGGCGGGGCGATCTGGCCGTCCCAGACGGTTTCGATGCCGGCGACGATCATCGCGCCGACCAGTACCATCGCCATCGGCCCCAGTTCGGTATCGAAGATCGCTACCAGCCGCTCGTTGCGGGCGAACAGCTGATCGACGTTCTCGGCGGTGGTCTGGTTCACCGAGTACAGATCGCCCGGCACATAGACCGTTTCGCGCAGGGTGCCGGCCAACGGCATATGGACCCGATGGTAATCACTGGGTGATAGATAGATGGTGGCGAAGTGGCCGTTTTTAAAGGGTTCGGCCCGCGCCGGATCGCCGCCCAGCAGGCTGGTCAGGCCGTAGCCGCGTCCCTTGGCCTGGAAGATGCGACCGTGATCGATCCGCCCCAACTGGCTGAAGGCGCCGTCGGCCGGGCTGACGATCGCTTCGTCGGCGCCGTCTAGCGGCCGCACGCCCGGTTTCAGTGCACGGGTGAAGAAGGCGTTGAAGCTGGTATAGGCGTCGAGGTTTTCCTCCAACGCCTCCTGCATGTTGACCCGGTACTTGCGGGCGAACAGCTTGATGAACGGGCTTTTGATCCAGCGGCATTCGCTGGCCGCCAGCCGGCCGACCAGGCGGGACAGCAGGTGCTGCGGCAACAGGTGCTGCAGCGTGATAAACAGGGTGTCTTTCAAGTTCGGGTATCCGTCGTCAGGTTATCGCTCAACCGGTGTCTCGGGCTGGTTGCCCCATTCGAACCAGGAGCCGTCGTAGCAGCGCAGGCGCGGGAAGCCGAGGTGGCAGGCGACCAGGTAGGTCAGGCCACTGCGGCGGTGGGTCTGGCAGTGGGTGATCACCTCCTTGTCGGCGCTGATGCCGCGGGCCGCCAGTTCGGCGCGCAGCGTTTCGGCGGGCCTCAGCCGGTCGTCGCCGGGGCTCAACAGGGTGTCGGTCCACTCGAAATGGGCGGCGCCCGGGATATGGCCGCCCTTCATTGCATTGACCACTTTTTCGCCGCGAAATTCCTCCGCCGAGCGGGCATCCCAGATCGCCAGGTCGGTACTGCCGAGACGCGCCAGGATATAGTCCATATCGGCAACCAGGTCATGATCGATGCGGGCTTCGAAAGGGGTGGCGCTGGCGCTGTTCGGCTGTTGTTCCAGCGGCAGACCGGCGTTACACCAGGCCCCCAGCTGGCCGTTCAGGAAGCTACAGCGGCGGTGGCCGACGCAGTGCAGCGTCCAGATCATCCGGCCGGCCAACGGTCCGCGTTGGTCGTCATAGACCACCACCTGGCTGTCGGCGCGCAGGCCCAGTTCGCTGAACAGGGTGCTCAGTTGGGCGGCGCTGGGCAGCTTGTTGGCAACCGGTGGTTGGCCGCAGAGCAGGCGTGCGCTGTCGACGTGGATCGCCCCCGGGATATGGTCCTGGCGGTAGTGCTCGGCACTGCTCAGATCCAGAATCAGCAGGTCGGGGTGGTCCAGGTGACGGGCCAGTTGATCGGCCTCAACAACCAGCGGCAGCGGCATTCAGCGCTCCTTATCGCAAATCGGTGGACCTGCCATCATAACCCCTTGTCGACGGGCCGACAAACAAGTTGGCGATCTCTTTCAGCCTTTGGTCATCCGCCGTAACGCCAGGCTTGCCGCCGAGCAGAGATAGCGGAACCGCTCCTGGTGGAACTGCTGCAGTGGGGCGCCGTTGCTGGGGCTGTCGATATGGACGATGCCGATCGGCCGGTTGTTGAGGAACAGCGACATCAGCAGTACGCCATCGTTCGGCACCAGCGGGTGATAGTCGTCCGGCAGCATGCGGATCAGCTTGTCGCGGTTGTCGGAATTGAGCCAGATGCAGCTGGGCTTTTTGATCAGCCGTTTGAACAGGCTGGGAACCTCCAGGTCGTGGGCAAATGCCTTGGCCGGACTGTCTTCGCTGAGGCCGATCGCCGAGGCGATGTTGAGCTGTTGCTTGTCGCCCTTGACCCGGTGAAACAAGACCCGGTCGACGCCCAGTCCCTTGTGCAGCCCCTGCAGCAGCCCCTGCAGGATATGGCGGGGCTCGGTGTACAGGTCGTAGCCTTTCAGGAAGCGCTGGGCGGTCTGGCCGTAAATATTGGCGTCGGACAGCTCTGCGCCGGCCGGCTTGTCCGCTTGGGCTTCCCGCTTGCCCGCCTTGAGCGCCGCGGCTGCCGCCTTGGCTTTCTCCGCTTCCAGTACCCAGTTGGGCTTGACCGGTTCAGGGCAGCTCTGGGAATGCAGTTGCGTCTCTTTGGCCGACAGCAGGTACTGGCCGCGGCAGTCGGACGGTAGCAGCAGCATCTCGGCAGCCGGCGTCAGGGTGCCGGGTACGTGGTACTGGCGGGCGGACTGGGCGCACTGCTGGTGCAGCAGGGCGGCGGTCTGGTCCAGCTCGTCCTTCAGGTAATCGTTGACGATATCGACGATCCGCAGGGTCTTGCTGTGTGCCCAGCCCAATGGTGCGGTCAGCGCCAGCCAGTTGGCCAGCTTGACCGGGAAGAACTTTTGTTGGACCAGGTGGTTGGTGTCGCGGATATCCTCGTCGTCGAGTCGAGGGTCGTTCATCGCCCGCAGATGCAGCAGTCGCAACATCGAGCGGTCTGGCGAAGTGTCGTGGTCCAGGCTCTCGCCGGCCAGCGGCGACACCTGCCAGTGTTCGATCAAGGCCTTGGAGATCTGCTGCACGGTGCAGCCCAGTACATCGGTTTCCGCCAGCACGTTGTCGATCCCCTGGTCGCGGATCTTGCCCTGGATCTTGCTCATATGCAGCGGGGCGTGCAGCCACAGCGACCAGTGGCCAACACCGTAGAACAGCGCCGCCAGGTAGGTCTCTTCGCTGAACATGCTGTGCTTGCGGCGCGCCAGTTGCTGCGCCTGGGTGGCGGCGTGATGGCTGTTGGCGATGGCGCGGAAGTACATTTTCTGCGCCACGCTGGCCGGATTGAGCTTCATGGCCGGCAATTGCTCGACGGCCTGCTGCAGGTTGACGATGCCGAGGCTCTGCACCGCATGACCGAGACCGGTGACCTGTGAGCCCTTGGCCTGGTGGCGGTTGGCCGCTTCGCGCACCACCGCCAGCGCCAGCACCGGGTCGCAGCTGATCAGCTGGCTGAAATCGGCCAGGGTGGCACTGTCGCTGCGCAGCAACTTGCGCAGCCGGACCTGTACGCTGTTGCGCACCGACAGCGGTTTGTCGCTGAGATACGCCAACCAGCTCTCGACGCCGTAGGGGGGCTCTTGTACTTCACTCATCTTGAGTTCGTGTCTCTCCGGGCATTCGGGTCGCAGGGCCCAACTTTACCTGACCTTGATGCTCTGGTCTTCCAGTGAGGCAAGTATATGCCAGTAACTCTGCCAGCGCGCTTCGCTGATGTCGCCGTTCTGGTAGGCTGCTTTCAGCGCGCAGCCCGGTTCCTGCTGGTGCTTGCAGTCGCGAAAGCGGCAGTGGCCGATATGGGGGCGGAACTCGCGAAAGCCCTCCATCAACTGGTCCGGCTCGATATGCCAGAGGGCGAATTCACGGATTCCCGGCGAATCGATCAGGTCGCCGCCCGTCGGGAAATGGAACAGCCGCGCGGTGGTGGTGGTGTGCCGGCCTTTGCGGGTCTGCTCCGAGAGTTCGCCGACTTTCAGGTCGACGCCCGGCAACAGCGCGTTGATCAGCGAGGACTTGCCGACCCCGGACTGGCCGACGAACACGCTGACCCGGTCGTTAAGCTCGGCCTCCAGTTCCGCCAGGCCGGCCTGGGCCGAGGCCGAGGCGTGCAGTATCTGGTAGCCGATCGCCTGGTACTGCTGCAGCAGTGCCTCGATCGCCGGGCGGTTGTCGTCGTTCAGCAGATCGATCTTGTTGATCAGCAGTACCGGTTCGATGCCGCTCAGTTCGGCGGCCACCAGGTAGCGGTCGATCAGGTTGCTGAACGGTGTCGGTTCGACCGCGACGGTGATCACGATAAAGTCGATATTGGCCGCCACCGGTTTCAGTTCGCCCTGCGGGTTGGGCCGGCTCAGCACCGAACGGCGCGGCCGGTTGGCGACGATCACGCCGCCCTCGGTGCCTGCCCGCCAGACAATCTGGTCGCCGGTGACCAGTTGGCCGAGGTTGGCGCGCATGTGGCAGCGCACGATGGTACCGCGTGCTTCGCCGTCGAGCGCTTCCACATCCACCTGGCGGCCGAAGTGGGAGATCACCAGGCCCGACTGCTCCGGCCCCAGTTCGCCGCCTTCCAGCTCCGCATCGACCGCCGCGTCCCGCTTGGCGACGCGCTCGGCCCGCTCCTGCTGGATCTTATTGATGCGCCAGTGCTGGCGGCGGGTCAGTTTGCGTTTGGCCATCAGGCGGGGTTCCTCGTTCATGCAGCGTTAGGGGCCGGCGTTAGTCATCTGCCGGTCGGCTAAGGTATTCTATTACATCGGAATTTCATTGTGTCGCTTTAATATGGGGATGGGCTATGTCGTCACGCAAGGACAACCTGATCTGGATCGATCTGGAGATGACCGGACTGGAGCCGGACAGCGACCTGATCATCGAGATCGCCACCATCGTTACCGATGCCCAGCTGAATGTACTGGCCGAGGGGCCGACGCTGGCGATCCATCAGAGCGATCAGGTGCTGGAAAATATGAATCCCTGGTGCGTCGACCAGCACGGCCGCTCCGGGCTGACCCAGCGGGTGCGCGACAGCCGGATCAGCGAGCGCGAGGCGGAACTGCAGACGCTGGAGTTTATCGCCCGGCATGTCGACAAGGGCGCCTCGCCGATCTGCGGCAACAGCGTGCACCAGGACCGCCGCTTCCTGGTCAAGTATATGCCGGAGCTGGAAGCCTACTTCCACTACCGCAACCTCGACGTCAGCACCCTCAAAGAGCTGGTGCGGCGCTGGCAGCCGGCACTGCTGGACGGCTTGAAGAAGCAGGGCTCGCACCTGGCGCTGGACGATATCCGCGACTCGATCAATGAGCTGCGCTACTACCGCCAGCATTGTTTCAAGTTTTAGTTCAGAACTGTTTTTAATTCGGAACTGTTTCAAATTCAGAACTTAAGCTTGGCGCCGCGCCTGTGGGTCAGCAGTTTGACCGGCTCGGCGGCCCGGTCGAGCTGTGCCAGCGCCCACTGCACGTGCTCGCGGACGATCGCCGACGGGTGCTCCAGCCGGGCCCGCAGCGCCTGCTCCACCTCGGCGCCGCCGCGGCTGTTGCCCAACGCCACGGCGATGTTGCGCAGCCAGCCGATATGGCCGGTGCGGCGGATCGCCGACCCCTCGGTATTTTTCAGGAAGGTCGCCTCATCCCAGTCGAACAGCTCGACCAGGCGACGTCGGTCGAGCCGCTGGCGCGGGTGGAAATCCGGCTCGGCGGTGATATGGGCGAAGCGGTTCCAGGGGCAGATCAGCTGGCAGTCGTCGCAGCCGAAGATCCGGTTGCCCATCAGCGGCCTCAATTCCTCCGGGATCGAGCCCTTCAGCTCGATGGTCAGGTAGGAGATGCAGCGCCGGCCGTCCAGCACATAGGGCTGCGGGAAGGCGTTGGTCGGACAGACATCCATGCAGGCGGTGCAGCGGCCGCAATGCTCCTCGTCATAGGGCGGATCGACCGGCAATGGCAGGTCGACGAACAGCTCGCCGAGGAAGAACAGCGAGCCGGCGTCGCGGTTCAACACCAGACTGTGCTTGCCGATCCAGCCGATGCCGGCCTGGCGGGCCAGCGGCCGCTCCAGGATCGGCGCGCTGTCGACGAAGGCACGGTAGCCGAGGTTTTCGACCTGCTGCTCGATCTGTTTGCCGAGCTGGGTCAGTCGCTTGCGCATCAGCTTGTGGTAGTCGCGGCCGAGGGTGTAACGGGCCACGTAGGCCTGGTCGCCGTCACGCAGGTTGTCGAGCGGTGCGCTGTCCGGCGGCAGGTAGTCCATCCGCACGCAGATGATCCGCTCGGTGCCGGGCACCAGCAGGGTCGGGTCCAGCCGCTTGTCGAGATGGTTGTTCAGGTAGTCCATCTCGCCCTGGTAGCCGGCGTCCAGCCACTGCTGCAGGTGGTCCGTCTCGGCGCGGGTGTCGGGTTGGGTGATGCCGCACTGCTGGAAACCCAGTTCGGCTGCCCAGGCCTTGATCTGGTCGGCCAGCTGTTGCAGTTGTTGTTCGGTCAGGTCGGGCATTGCGTTCGGGCTTGCGAAGCGGGTCGCAGGTTCCTCTATAATGGAGCCAAATTAGCGAGTTAGCAGTCATATGTCCGTAATCAGACACCCCCTGCCGAGCGCATTATACACCGCCGAGCAGAGTCGTACGCTGGATCGCCTTGCCATCGAACAGCAGGGCATCCCCGGTTTTAAATTGATGCAGCGTGCCGCCCAGGCGGCGTTCAAGGCGTTGCAGGTACGTTGGCCGAAAACACGCCGGTTGAGCGTGTTGTGCGGCAGCGGCAATAACGGCGGCGACGGCCTGGTGGTCGCCGTGCTGGCGCGGCGCCAGGGGCTGGCCGTGCAGCTGCTCTGCCTGGCAGACAATGTCGATGACTACACCGGCCGCTTGCAGGGCGAGGCACTGGACGCCTACCGGCTCGCCTGTGACGAAGGGCTGCGGCTCGACCCCTATCAGCCGGGCATGGCGCTGAGCGGTGAGCTGATCGTCGATGCGATGCTGGGCACCGGCCTCAGTGGCGAGGTGCGCGGCCTCTACCGGCAGGCGATCGAGCAGCTTAATAGCCAGCCGCAGCCGGTATTGGCGGTGGATATCCCGTCCGGGCTCTGTGCCGACAGCGGTCGGGTGTTGGGCGCGGCGGTCGTGGCGAAGCTGACGATCAGTTTTATCGGCCTGAAGCGGGGCTTGCTGACCCACCAGGCGGTCGATCATGTTGGCGAATTGTTGTTCGACGACCTGCGGGTCAGTGATCAGGTGTATCAGCAGGTGCCGGTCGATCTGTTCCGTACCCGGGAAGCTGAGCTGGCCAGTCTGCTGCCGGCACGACCGCGCAGCGCCCATAAGGGGCATCATGGCCGGCTGCTGGTAGTTGGCGGCGACCGGGGCATGGGCGGCGCGGCGATCATCGCCAGCCAGGCGGCGGCCCGTTGCGGCGCCGGGCTGGTGTCGCTGGCGACCCGGCCGGAGCACCTGGGCGCGGCGTTGAGCCGCTGCCCGGAGGTGATGAGCCATGCGGTCAATTCCGGCCAGGAGCTGGAGCCGTTGCTGGGGCAGGCGGAGCTGCTGGTGGTCGGCCCGGGGCTGGGTCAGAGCGCCTGGTCGGATCAGCTGTTGCAGCAGGCGCTGGCCTGCGGCAAGCCGGTGCTGCTCGATGCCGATGCGCTGAATATGCTGACCACCACCAAGGCGCTGCAGGGGCTCAAGCGAGACAACTGGATTTTGACGCCGCACCCCGGTGAGGCGGCGCGGCTGCTGGGAGTGACTGCTGCCGAGGTGCAACAGGACCGCTTTGCCGCGGTCAAGGCGCTGCAGCAGCGTTACGGCGGTACGGTGATCCTGAAAGGCGCCGGCTCGCTGGCGTCTGACGGTCAGCAGACATACCTGTGCGTGGCCGGCAACCCGGGCATGGCCTGCGGCGGTATGGGGGACCTGCTGTCCGGTATCGTCGGCGCCTTGTTGGCCCAGCGGCTGGCTGCGCTGGACGCCGCGCGCCTTGGTGTTTACCTGCATGCCCGGGCGGCGGACCTTTGCGTTGAACTGCAGGGCGAGCGCGGCCTGCTGGCGACTGATCTGCTGGCGTGGCTGCCGCGGTTGCTGAATGGAAAGGAACTATGACCCAGTATGTGAGCTATGTCGCCGATGAGGCGGCGATGGTGGCGATGGGCCGGGCGCTGGGCGAGAGCTGTGTCGGCGGCGCGGTGGTGTTCCTGCTCGGTGACCTGGGGATGGGCAAGACCACCCTGGCACGCGGCGTGCTGCAGGCGTTCGGTCATCAAGGCAAGGTTAAGAGCCCGACCTATACGCTGGTGGAGCCCTATGACACGGCACGGGGTTCTGTTTATCATTTCGACCTGTACCGGCTGGCTGACCCGGAAGAACTGGAATACCTGGGGATTCGCGACTATTTCGATGCCGATGCGCTCTGCCTGATCGAATGGCCGGCGCGGGGGGAAGGCGTATTGCCGCAGCCGGATCTGGTGCTCGAGATCGCGCTGCAGGACCGCGGCCGCCGTCTGCAGTGGCAGCCGCAAACCGCACGGGGCGAACGGATCGGCAAGCGATTGGTGGAGTTGACGGAAAGGATGGTATGACGGGGTGGAGCCGCGGGCGCCTGAGACGCTTTGGAATTCTGGGGATGCTGCTACTGCTGCTGGGCGTAACCAGCGTGCAGGCAGCCAGCGTCCGCAATGTGCGGATGTGGCTGGCGCCGGACCATGCCCGGCTGGTATTCGACCTCAGCGGCCCGGTCGAGCACAAGATCTTCACCCTCAGCGGGCCCGACCGGCTGGTGCTGGATATCGAGCGCAGTTCGTTGGCCACCGATCTCGGCAAGCTTGGCCTGGCCAAGAGCCCGATCGACAAGATCCGCAGCGCCCAGAAAGGCAAGAACCTGCGCATCGTGCTGGACCTGAACGAGAAGATCCGGCCGCGCAGCTTCGACCTCAAACCCAACGATCAGTATGGCCACCGCCTGGTGGTTGACCTGTTTCGGCCGGAACAGCAGCCGGTCAGTGTACCGCTCGCCAGTAGCAGTAGCCTGGACCAGAAGCGCGATATCGTGATCTCCATCGACGCCGGCCACGGTGGTGACGACCCCGGCGCGATCGGGCCCGGCCGCACCCGCGAGAAGGACGTGGTGCTGGCGATCGCCAAGCGGCTCGATGCGCTGCTCGACGCCGAACCCGGCTTCAAGGGCGAGCTGACCCGCCAGGGGGATTACTACATCAGCCTGCGCGGTCGCACCCAGCTGGCGCGCAAGAACAACGCCGACATGTTCGTGTCGATCCACGCCGATGCTTTCAAGAACCCGGCTGCCCGCGGCGCCTCGGTCTGGGTGCTGTCGCCGCGCGGCGCCAGCAGCGAGATGGGTCGCTGGCTGGCGCGCAAGGAGAACAGTGCCGACCTGATGGGCGGCGTCGGCAGCGTCAGCCTGGAGGACAAGGACAAGGTGCTGGCCAGCGTGCTGCTGGATATGTCGATGACCGCCAGCCGGGCCGACAGTCGTGAGCTGGCGAAGAATATTCACAGCAATATCGCCGGCTTCGCCCGGATGCATAAGAGCCATGTCGAGCAGGCCGGCTTCGTGGTGCTGAAATCACCCGATATCCCGTCGGTGCTGGTTGAAACCGGTTTCATCTCCAACCCCGCGGAGGCCCGCAAGCTGCGCAGCAGCGGCTATCAGCGCCAGATGGCCGATGCTATCTTTCGGGGTATCAAGGCGCACTTTCATAGCAGGCCGCCGGCCAACAGCCTGATCGCCTGGCAGCAGCGCGGCGGCCAGGGTCAGGCCGGCCTGACGCGCCAGTACAGGGTGGTACGGGGCGATACGCTGTCGCTGATCGCCAGCCGCCACGGCGTCAGCCTCAGTATGCTGAAGAAAGCCAATCGGCTGAGCCATGATCGGATCCGGGTCGGTCAGGTGCTGACCATTCCCGCTAGTTAATAACAGGGCCAGGCCATGAAACGTATTCATCTGCTGTCGCCACGGCTGGCGAACCAGATTGCCGCCGGCGAGGTGGTCGAGCGGCCCGCGTCGGTGGCCAAGGAGTTGCTGGAGAACAGTCTCGATGCCGGTGCCGGCAAGATCGAGCTGGATATCGAACAGGGCGGCGTCAAGCTGATCCGACTGCGTGACGACGGCCAGGGGATCGACAAGGAGGATCTGCCGCTGGCATTGAGTCGGCACGCCACCTCCAAAATACGCGAGCTGGAAGACCTCGAGGCGGTAGCCAGTCTGGGCTTTCGTGGTGAGGCGCTGGCGTCGATCAGTTCGGTGTCGCGGCTGACGCTCAGCTCGCGGCGGGCCGGCGACAACTCTGGCTGGCAGGTGCAGACCGAGGGGCGCGACATGTCCGCCACCGTGGCGCCTGCGGCCCAGGCGCAGGGCACCACCGTCGAGGTGCGCGACCTGTTCTTCAACACCCCGGCGCGGCGCAAGTTCCTGAAAACCGAAAAGACCGAGTTCAAGCACCTGGAAGAGGTGGTCAAGCGGCTGGCATTGAGCCGTTTCGATGTCGGTTTCACGCTACGCCATAACGGCCGGGTGATCCACCAGCTGCGCGCCGGCCAGTCCGATCTGGAGATGGAGCGGCGTATCGCCGGGGTCTGCGGCTCGGCGTTCATCGACCAGGCGTTGCGGGTCGATGTGGCGGCGGAAGCCTCCGGCCTGCGGCTGAGCGGCTGGATGGGGCTGCCGACCTTCTCGCGCAGTCAGGCCGACCTGCAGTATTTCTTCGTCAACGGCCGGGTGATCCGCGACAAGGTGGTCAACCACGCGGTGCGCCAGGCCTATCAGGATGTGCTCTATCATGGCCGTCAGCCGGCCTACGTGCTCTATCTGGAGCTGGATCCGGCGCTGGTCGACGTCAACGTGCATCCGACCAAGCACGAGGTGCGCTTCCGCGAGAGCCGGCTGGTGCATGATTTCATCTTCCGCACCCTGCACCGGGTGATTGCCGATGTGCGGCCCGAGGCGTCGGTGGCGACGCCGGAGCGGGAGGGTGCGGCGCTGCAGGCGCCGGCCGGACGGCTGGAGAGCACGCCGCAGCGGTTCGAGCAGGCGCGCATGGCGCTTGCCCAGCGCGAGCCGATCAATGCCAGCGGCGTGGCCGAGCAGATCAGCCGCTACGGCGCGCTGCATGGCGAGCCGGTCGATCAGTCGCCCGCCGGGTCGGTGCCGGATTTGATGCGCTCGTCGCCGCAGCGGCCGTCCGCCCCGGTTATATCTCCCGCGATGCAGCCGGCTATGTCGCCGGCGGCGGACGACGAGGAATGCCCGCCGCTCGGCTATGCCGTGGCCCAGTTGCACGGCATCTATATCTTGGCGCAGAACAGCGCCGGGCTGGTGCTGGTCGATATGCATGCCGCCCATGAGCGGATCGTCTACGAGCGGATGAAATCCGCGTTCGACACCGAGGTGATCCGCAGCCAGCCGTTGCTGGTGCCGGTATCGCTGGCGGTCAGTGCCCGCGAGGCGGACTGCTTCGAGGAGCAGGCGGCGGTGTTCGAACGGCTCGGTTTCAAGCTCGACCGGCTTGGCGAGGAGACTCTGCTGGTACGCCAGCTGCCGGTGGCGCTGGCCAAGGCGGATGTCGAGCAGCTGGTCCGCGATGTGCTCAGCGATATGCTGATGTTCGGCAGCAGCAGCCGCATCGAGCAGAGCATCAATGAGCTGCTGGCGACCATGGCCTGCCACGGCGCGGTGCGGGCCAACCGTCAGCTGACGCTGCCGGAGATGAATGCGCTGCTGCGCGATATGGAGCGCACCGAGCGCAGCGGCCAGTGCAACCATGGCCGGCCGACCTGGACCCAGCTCAGCCTGGCCGAGCTGGATAAGTTGTTTATGCGGGGGCAGTAAGCGTTGGCGCAGTTACCGGTAATTTTTCTGATGGGGCCGACCGCCTCGGGCAAAACCCAGCTGGCGATGGATCTGTACGACCGGCTCGGTTGCGAGATCGTCAGCGTCGATTCGGCGATGGTCTATCGCGGCATGGATATCGGTACCGCCAAGCCGGATGCCGACACCCTGGCACGCTACCCGCACCGGCTGATCGACCTGCTCGACCCGAGCGAGAGCTATTCGGCGGCGGATTTCCGCCGCGACGCGTTGCGCGAGATCGATCAGATCCATGCCGCCGGGCGAATCCCGCTGCTGGCGGGCGGCACCATGCTCTATTTCCAGGCGCTGCAGAACGGTCTGGCCAATCTGCCGTCGGCCGATGAGCAGGTGCGTGCCGAGCTGCTGGCCGAGGCGCAACGGCTCGGCTGGCCGGCGATGCATGAGCGGTTGCGCCGAATCGACCCGCAATCCGCGGCACGCTTGAAACCGAACGACTCGCAGCGGCTGCAGCGGGCGCTGGAGGTGCATCGGCTGACCGGCCGCACGCTGACCGAGCTCTGGGCCGAGCAGCAGCAGCAGAAACTGCCGTTCCCGGTGGTGTCGCTGGCGGTGATGCCGCCCGAACGTGCAGAACTGCACCGTCGCATCGCCGAACGTTTCCAGCTGATGTTGGCGCAGGGCTTCATCGACGAGGTGCGTACGCTGTGGGAACGGGGTGACCTGAACCTGCAGATGCCGTCGATCCGCTGCGTCGGCTATCGCCAGGTGTGGCAGTATTTCGCCGGTGAGTGGGACCATGACACCATGGTCGACAAGGCCATAATCGCCACCCGGCAGCTGGCCAAACGGCAGGTTACCTGGCTGCGCAGCTGGCCCGATCTGCACTGGCTTGACAGCCAGGATTCAAATTTGCAAGACAATGCCTTGAAATTAATAGAGCCAGTCATTATATAATGCCATATTGCCCTGCACTGTAACGGGCGTTTGGTTGTCGTGCCAAAAACGCGCCAATGCCTGTTGTTGTCGATGCTGCAGGGCAAAATAATAACGAATACAGCTTTTTCAGGAAGGAGTTTGCAATGTCAAAAGGGCAGTCTTTACAAGACCCTTATCTGAACGTTCTGCGTAAGGAACGTATCCCGGTGTCTATTTTTCTGGTTAACGGAATCAAACTGCAGGGCCAGATCGAATCGTTCGATCAGTTCGTGATCCTGCTGAAGAACACCGTCAGCCAGATGGTCTACAAACACGCTATCTCCACTGTGGTGCCGGCTCGCCCGGTAAAACTGCCACAGGCTGAAGAAAAGCCGGCAGGTTGAGGTAGTCATTGTTCTTTGAACGTCCCGAGTCTGGTGAACGCGCCATTCTCGTTCATATTGAAATGGCCGATGAGGCCGAACAGGAAAGTCCTCAGGAGCTCGAAGAGCTCGCCCTTTCTGCCGGTGCCGACCCCGTCGAATTCCTGACGGGGTCGCGCCACCAGCCCAGTCCCAAGTTCTTTCTCGGTAGCGGCAAGCTGGAGGAGCTGCGCGCGCTGGTGCATCAGCATGAGGCGGAGATCGTGATCTTCAACCATGCCCTGAGCCCCGGTCAGGAGCGCAATATCGAACGTGAGATCCAATGCCGGGTGCTGGACCGCACCGGTCTGATCCTCGATATCTTCGCTCAGCGGGCCCGTACCCACGAAGGTAAGTTGCAGGTGGAGCTGGCCCAGCTCGAGCACATGTCGACCCGGCTGGTGCGCGGCTGGACCCACCTGGAGCGACAGAAGGGCGGTATCGGCCTGCGTGGGCCGGGTGAAACCCAGCTGGAAACCGACCGCCGTTTGCTGCGGGCGCGGATCAAGAGTATCCAACGCCGGCTGGAACGGGTGCGCCGCCAGCGCGACCAGGGGCGGCGGGCACGGCGGCGGGCGGAGATCCCGACGCTGTCGCTGGTCGGCTACACCAATGCCGGCAAGTCGACCCTGTTCAACAAGATTACCGCCGCGGAAGTCTACGCTGCCGATCAGTTGTTCGCGACGCTCGACCCGACCCTGCGACGGATCGACGTGGCCGATGTCGGCAGCGCGATCCTGGCCGACACCGTCGGTTTTATCCGTCACCTGCCGCACAAGCTGGTCGAGGCATTCCGCGCTACATTGCAGGAAACCGTCGATGCGACCCTGTTGCTGCATGTGATCGACTGTCATGACGAGGAGCGTCAGGGTCATATCGAGCAGGTGCACGAGGTGCTGGCGGAGATCGGTGCCGACTCGGTGCCGACCCTGCAGGTGTACAACAAGCTCGACCTGCTGCGCGATCAACCGCCGCGTATCGATCGCGACGATGATGGCCGGCCGGTACGGGTGTGGTTGTCGGCGGTCAGCGGTGCGGGATTGGATCTGTTGGCACAGGCGATCAGCGAGCTGCTGGCTGATGATATTTTTCATCAGACGCTCTGTTTGCAGCCCGGTGAAGGGCAGTTCCGTGCCCAGTTGTATGCTCAGGGGGCGGTGTTGAGTGAGCAGGTTGACGAGCTGGGGCAGATAAAACTGGATGTCCGGCTTCAACGTAAGGATATGCTGCAGTTGTTGAGCCGTTTGGGGTTGGATCCTGAACGTTACATGGCGGTTGCGGTCCACTGAACACGGATGCGGAATATTAGTGCTTGCGCAGCTAGCGGGCGCTACCTAAAATTTTTCGCATTGAATCAAGCTTTTGTACGGAGAATTCTATGGCTTGGAATGAGCCTGGCGGCAACGGCGATAACCACGATCCCTGGCGTGGCGGGAATAATCGTGGCGGTAAGCGTGGCGATGATCAGGGACCGCCGGATCTGGACGATGCTTTGCGTAAACTGCAGGACAAGATGAATGACATCTTCGGTGGCGCCGGTAAGAAACGCGGTAGTGGTTTCGGCGGCGACGGCGGCGGTTCCGGGGCGACCGGTGGCGCAGGATTCTTCTGGCTTGTACTGGCGCTGGCCCTGCTGTTCTGGGGCGGTATGGGTTTCTATACCGTCGACCAGCAGGAGCGCGGCGTGGTGCTGCGGCTCGGTAAGTTCCACGAAGTGGTCAACCCGGGTCTGCAGTGGAACCCTCCGCTGGTCGATGAGGTCAGCAAGGTTAACGTTACCCGGGTGCGGGCGGTGGACCATGGCGCACTGATGCTGACCGAGGACGAGAACATTGTCGACGTTGAGCTGACGGTGCAGTATGTGATCGCCGACCCGAAGGCCTACCGTCTCAATGTGCGTGATCCTGACGATAGCCTGTCGCAGGCGGCCGAGTCGGCGCTACGTCATGTGGTCGGTTCTTCCGAGATGCACTCGATTCTGACCGAGGGGCGTGAAACCCTGGCGATTGATGTGCAGGGACTGCTGCAGGGCTACATGGAGGCCTATGGCACCGGTTTGTCGATCTCCAAGGTCAACATCAAGAACGCCCAGGCGCCGAGTCAGGTGCAGGATGCCTTCGATGACGTGATCAAGGCGCGTGAGGACGAACAGCGGGTCAAGAACGAGGCGGAATCCTACGCCAACAGCATCGTGCCGGAGGCGCGTGGTGCCGCCCAGCGGATGCTGGAGGAAGCCAACGCTTACCGCGAAGAGGTGGTGGCCAAGGCCGAGGGTGAATCCAAGCGTTTCGTAGCATTGCTGGAGGAATACGAGAAGGCGCCGCAGGTGACCCGTGAGCGTCTCTACCTCGATACCATGGAGTCGGTGATGACCGGCAGTCCGAAAGTGCTGGTTGACCTGGAGGGCGGCAACAACATGATGTACCTGCCGCTGGATAAGCTGGTGCAGAACGCCGAAGTAGCCCGCGACAGCAGTCGTGGTGCGGTGCGGTTGGATGATGACAGTCTGCGCCAGGTGACCAATCAGGTGATTGATCAGATCCGTCAACGTCAGCTCAGTACTCGTCGGGAGGGACGCTAATGAAACCAAGATCATTGTACGGCCTGATCGCCGCGCTGCTGGTGGTGCTGATCGGTTCCAAGGCGGTCTATATCGTCAAGGAAACCGAGCGAGCGGTGCTGCTGAAGTTCGGTGAGATCGTCAATGCCGACGTAGCGCCGGGGCTGCATTTCAAGGTGCCGTTCATCAACGTGGTACGCAAGTTCGACAGCCGGGTGCTGACGCTGGACGCACGGCCGCAGGCGTACCTGACGCTGGAGAAGAAGCGACTGATCGTCGACTCCTTCATCAAATGGCGGGTCGCCGATGTGCAGAAATACTATACCGCGACCTCCGGCGACGAATTCCGGGCCGCCGAGCTGCTGTCGACCCGTGTCGAAGGCGAGCTGCGTAACCAGTTCGGTGAGCGTACGCTGACCGAGGTGGTGTCCGGTGAGCGCGAGGAGGTGATGACCGATGTGATCGCCAACCTCAGCAAGATCGCTCAGGCCGAACTGGGTGTGGCGGTGATGGATGTCCGGATCAAGCGGATCGACCTGCCACCGGAGGTCTCCAACTCTGTCTACGAGCGGATGCGCACCGAGCGTGAGCGTCTGGCCCGTGAGCTGCGCTCGCGTGGTAAGGAGTTGGCCGAGGGGATTCGTGCCGATGCCGACCGTCAGCAGACGGTGATCAAGGCTGAGGCCTACCGTGAAGCCGAACAGGCGCGCGGTGAGGGCGATGCGCTGGCGGCCAAGATCTATGCCGATGCCTATAACCAGAATCCGGAGTTCTATTCCTTCCATCGCAGCCTGCAGGCCTACCGGAACTCCTTCGGTCGGAGCAACGATGTGCTGCTGTTGAAGCCGGACAGCGACTTCTTCAAGTACCTTGACAAGTCCGCCACCAAGGGCGGCGGCGCTGGTTAAAAAATTTACGATTGCGGGGCTCCATTCGCCCGCAGTCGTGGTAGAATCTCAAAAACCGGGCTGCGACCCGGTTTTTTTGTGGCAATACGCGAGAGCAGGCAACCTGTAGCAGAACCATGAGTGAGCAATTCTGGCAGGCGCTGGCGGCGGGTTTTGCGTTGATGCTGATCATAGAGGGCGTGATACCGTTCCTTTATCCGCAGCGTTGGCGGCAACTTGTGCAGCAGCTGGCTCTGGTGAGTAACCGGGTGTTGCGCTGGCTGGGTTTCGTCAGCATGTGCCTGGGCGTGTTGCTGTTATATTGGATACGCTGATTTAGGTCGACGAGGTAACGCATGGCATTGGCAGATCGCTGGTTGCTGCCGGACGGTGTAAAAGAGGTATTGGCGCCCGATGCGCATTATGTAGAAGCGCTGCGTCGCCGGATGCTGGATCTGTACCACCGCTGGGGATACGAACTGGTCATGCCGCCGTTGATGGAGCATCTGGACTCGTTGTTGACCGGTGTTGGTCGCGACCTGGATCTGAATACCTTCAAGCTGACCGATCAGCTCAGTGGCCGCACGCTGGGTGTGCGGGCTGATATCACCCCGCAGGTGGCGCGGATCGATGCCCACCGGATGCATACCGAAGGGGTTAACCGGCTGTGCTACTGCGGCTCCGTGCTGCACACCCATCCGGCCCAGCCGCTGGCTTCGCGCAATCCGACCCAGGTGGGTGCCGAGATCTACGGTCATGCCGGCATCGAGAGTGATCTGGAAGTGATCTCGCTGATGCTGGAGACCCTGGCGGAGGTCAAGGCTGATCATGATCTGAGCCTGGATCTCGGTCATGTGGATATCTTTGGCGGCCTGATGGCGGCGGCCGCGCTGGACGGCGCGCAGCAGGCGGAGTACCGCGATATCCTGGAGCGCAAGGCGCTACCGGAGCTGGCCCAATTCGTCGATACGCTGGACGGTCCGCAGGTGCGGGGCTGGCTGGCTGAATTGCCGCGTATGATCGGCGGCGTCGAGGTGCTGGCGCGGGCCCAGCAGGTATTTGCCGAGGCGCCGGCCCAGGTGGCCGAGGCGCTGCAATATCTGCAGCGGCTGGCGGATACCCTGCAGGCGCGCTATCCGCAGCTGGATCTCTACTTCGATCTGAGTGAGCTGCGGGGCTACAACTATCACACCGGCGTGGTGTTTGCCGCTTACGTGCCGACCCACGGCCAGGCGGTCGCCAAGGGCGGTCGCTACGACGAGATCGGTCGCGACTTCGGTCGTGCCCGGCCGGCCACCGGCTTCAGTGCTGATCTGAAGACGTTGGCGGAGCTGTCGCGCGAGCCGGTGTCGATGGCGCCGGTCGTGGTGGCGCCAGCCGGTGAGGATGAATCCTTGTTACGGGCTATCCGTGACCTGCGCGCGCAGGGCGAACGGGTGGTCCAGGCGCTGCCGGGGGCGGCGCAGGAAGATGCGTACAGCCACCAGCTGGTGCTGCGCGAAGGTCAATGGGTTATCGCCAAGCGGTAAGCCGGTCAAATAAACTTAATCAATCTCTAGAAGGCAACAATGGGTAGAAACGTCGTCGTTTTGGGAACCCAGTGGGGTGACGAAGGTAAGGGCAAGATCGTCGATCTGCTGACTGAGCAGACCGCGGCCGTAGCCCGTTTCCAGGGCGGTCATAACGCAGGTCATACGCTGGTAATCGAAGGGCAGAAAACGGTACTGCATCTGATCCCGTCCGGCATTCTGCGTGAAAACGTGCTCTGTTTGATTGGTAACGGCGTCGTGCTGTCCCCGGAAGCGTTGCTCAAGGAGATCAAAGAGCTGGAAGATGCCGGTGTACCGGTGCGCGAGCGGCTGCGGCTGAGCCCGGCCTGTCCGCTGATCCTGCCGTACCACGTGGCATTGGATCAGGCCCGTGAAGCGGCCCGTGGCGATGCCAAGATTGGCACCACCGGACGCGGCATCGGGCCGGCCTACGAGGACAAGGTGGCTCGTCGCGGTCTGCGTCTGGGTGACCTGATGAACACCGAGCTGTTCACTCGCAAGCTGAAGGAGGTGATGGAATATCACAACTTCATGCTGCAGAACTACTACCAGGCGGAGCCGGTGTCCTTCGATGCGGTGCTGGCCGAAGCGCTGGAGATGGCCGAGCAGCTGCGGCCGATGGTGACCGATGTGTCGGAGGTCCTGCATGACCTGCGCAAGCGTGGCGAGAACATCATGTTCGAAGGTGCACAGGGCTCGTTGCTGGATATCGACCACGGTACCTACCCGTACGTGACCTCCTCCAACACCACTGCTGGCGGTACCTCCACCGGTAGCGGTTTCGGCCCGCTTTACCTGGACTATGTGCTGGGTATCACCAAGGCGTACACCACCCGTGTCGGTGGCGGTCCGTTCCCGACCGAGCTGGGTTGTGACGTGGGTGCCCGACTGGCGGAGCGTGGCCACGAGTTCGGCGCGACTACCGGTCGTGCCCGTCGTTGCGGCTGGTTCGATGCGGTAGCGCTGAAGCATGCGATCCAGATCAACTCGATCTCCGGTCTCTGCCTGACCAAGCTGGACGTGCTGGACGGCCTGGAAACTATCAAGGTGTGTGTCGGCTACAAGGATAAGGACGGCAACGTGGTACAGTCGCTGAGCGGCAGCGAGGACTACGAAGCGGTCGAACCGGTATATGAGGAGCTGCCGGGCTGGAGTGAGTCGACAGTTGGTGTTCGCTCGCTCGAGCAGCTGCCGGCGGCGGCGCAGGCCTATATCAAGCGGCTGGAAGAGTTGTGCGAGGCGCCGGTGGATATTGTCTCCACCGGTCCGGACCGCAACGAAACCATCGTGTTGCGCGATCCCTACCAGGCCTGATCGGCTTGGTAAACAGGAAATAAAAAACCGGCCTAGGCCTAATGCCGATCAGTTAAGCTCTTTAACTTGCTGATCAGGCAAGAGAAAATCCGGAATCCATGTTAAGGGTTCCGGATTTTTTTATGCATTTCAGTCAGGCAGTGGATGCCATCTCTCGCGTT